>CAZRFU010000079.1:0-22893 GCA_964599475.1 uncultured Thermoanaerobaculia bacterium | reverse complement strand
TCGCCCACCCGGAAAGGGTCGGTATGGCGGTCACCCCGCCAGGCCCGCCCGGCGGAGGGAACGGGCTGTCCGTAGGCTCCGTCGGAGGTCCGGAAGGCGACGGGCTCGGAGGAGCCGGAGCCGGGTCCACGTCCGTATCTTCCGTATCGGAATTGTTGTTCGAATCCGGGTCGTCCACATCGCTTACTACCGTCACGTTATTGACGGCCGTCCCTACAACCGTAGGCGTTACCGTGATGACAATGACGACGCTCTCTCCGCCAGAAACGGTACCAAGCTGGCAGGTTACGACGCCGAGGGATTCATCACAGGTGCCCTGATCCGGCACAGCCGATCCGAAAATAGCGCCCGCGGGCAGGGTATCGGTCACTACCGTGTTCGTTGCGTCCGACGGGCCCAGATTCGTCACTGTTACCGTATAGGTTAGTATCTGGTTTACGATAACAGGGTCCGGGCTGCTCTCTTTTAATATTGAAAGGTTAGCGCTCGGCTCCCCGTCGCCTTCCACCGTCGTAGATTCGGTATCCGAATTATTGCTCGGATCCGGATCCGGCTGATCGCTCGACGCCACGGCGGTGTTCGAAATGTTGCCGGCCTGGGTAGGAGTCACTTCAATGGTAACGGTGGCGCTGCCGCCGTTTCCGATGGTTCCGAGATTACACGTCAGGGTGTTTCCCGCCAGCGGATCGCAGCTTCCCTGGCTCGGGGTTATCGTGCCGACCGTAAAGCTCGACGGAATTATGTCCGTAACAATCACGTTAGTAGCGTCGTCGGGTCCGGCGTTTGATACCGTAAGCGTGTAATTAAACGGTACTCCGACGGTAGCCGGATCCACGCTGTCCTCTTTAACCATGGACAGGTTTGCGGACGTCGTAACCTCGTTACACTGTACCTGGGCCTGCGACTGCGCGATTACAATGTCCCCGCTCAGCGCGCCTATGAGCGACAGAATAGTATTCGATAGGTCGATGTGAATCGCGTTCACCGTGATGCCGCGGCTGTTTACCCCGTCCCCTGTGACTATCTGCTCGTTCAGTATGACCCTTATGCCGAGCAGGTTTATAAGCTCGAAATTAGGCGTCGGGCTTACATCGATCGTGAGCCCGAGACCCAGCGTGCCGCCGACTCCCGCCCCTTCTATCGTAGTGGTACCTGTAGCCGTTAGCGTACCGCCGGAGCAGTCCCCGCTTACGTCCGCTGTAGATACCACTGTGTCGGCTCCGATTGTCAACAATGGCAGTACGCCGACAATCGACACGCCCAGGCCGTCTACTGTCGCATCAGACGATGTGTTGTCGTTGGCTATATCGGAGCTGGCGTTTACGGTTATTATGTCGGTCGATAATATGTTTCCGGTATTCGGATTGGTTACGTCCAGCTCGTCAACGTTATCCCCGTCGATATAATCGGGCGGGGCCGTTCCCGAAGCGGTCGGCACCGGTCCTGCGCTTATTCCTATGCCGCCGCCCAAAAGAGGAACGAGGTCCAAATCAACGAATACGCCGTATGCCGAGCTATTACCTTCGGTCTGGGCGAGGGAGCTCGCCGTAAACGAAAAAAACGAGACAACTATGAGAATTGGAAATACTAGGCTTGCGCCATACGTCTTTAGCGTTTTCATCTCATCCTCCTCTGTTAGTGGTCTTCATCTATTTAGAGATTACATTAGCTCATTCACTATCTAGCCAATTATAACCCCAACAAAAATCGAGAGTCAAATCTTATCATGGCTAATCAATTCTATAGAGTTAAGAAACAAAATTTGTCAGCCTTGGCTATTTTTTCGCAGCGCAGTAACAGTTTTTGCAAGAATTTCAGGAAAGAGAGGAGACTGTAAAGCTTGTGCACACTAGGCATTACGGCATATATAAGACCGGAAATGCGGGTTTCATATTTATGTTCTTCTCGCCAAGAGAAAAGTTAGCGCGGCGCAGGCGCTCAACCGTCGCTTCCGGCTTGACACGGTTGATGCAAAGAAAGATAATCCTTAATCATTTGTCGAGGGAGGCATGCTATGAACAGTAACGATGATTTCATAAGCTGCTGGAATGAGATACTGGTCCCAAAATGGAACAGGTTCCGTCACCTGCTCTCGGGTAACGGCGCAGTGCACAGCTCGATGGCCTACGAATATTTCGATATACAGCCGGGCGACAAGGTGCTCGATATAGGCTGCGGCTACGGCGAGACATGCCTCGAGATGGGCAAAATGGTCGGGCCAGGGGGCGAGGTGCTGGGGCTCGACTGCACGGAGACATTCCTCGACATAGCGAATAAGGAGAGGGACGAGGCGGGGCTCGATAACGTAAAGTTCGTCCTCGGCGACGCCCAGACTTATGAGCTCCCTGAAAATTACTACGACGTCGTCTACTCGCGTTTCGGCGTGATGTTCTTCCAGAACATAGTCTACGCCCTTAAGAACGCGCACAAGACGCTTAAGCCGGGCGGCAAGCTGTGCATGATCGTCTGGCGCACGATAGGCGACAACCCCTGCTGGGGGATGGCTAAAGAAATTGCGCTCAAGCACCTGCCGCCCCCTGGCGACAGCGCACAGACGTGCGGTCCCGGCCCGTTCGCGCTGGCCGACGAGGAAACCGACAGGGCTATGCTCCGGGCCGCCGGCTTCGAGAAGGTAGACCTCTTTCGGAGGAACGACGCCGATGTGTGCATAGGAACCAGCCTCGAAGAGGCGATCGATTTCCAGATACTCGTGGGGCCGTCCGGCGAGATAATCCGCGAGGCTGCGGAGCTCGGTCAGGAGAAGCTCCCCGAAGTGCGCGAGGATATGAGGAAGTCGATGGAGAAATACGTGCGTGATGGAGGCGTGTACATGCCTTCGAGCACCTGGCTCATCATGGCAAGGAAGTGATACACCCCCAGAGGATTTCTACCGGCGACTAAGCGACTCTTCTCCGAATAGCATAAAGTGAAGCTATTCCCATGAGAACCGAAAAAATAATCATGCCACAAATATAATTATCCCACATTCCGACATGGACGGAATCGATCCGATGGTTAGCGGGGGCGGCAGCGATAACGATAGGCATTCGAGCTCCGCTACCTCCGGGCCGGAAAGCGTCTGGCTGTTAATTCATAAACACGCTCTTAAAAATTCGTGATTCTCGATACGAGGAACTGGAGCACCCCGATGATCAGCAGTATCGACGTAACGATTTCCCAGACTACGATCGTGCGGGCCATTTCCGATGCGGGCGCGAAGTCGCCGTATCCGAGCGTTGAAAGCGTCACGATGCTGAAATAGACGGCCTTGGTTTTCGTATCGACGACGGGCTCGGCGCAGCAGGAATCCCCCGGATTGCTTGTGCAGTAATCATAGGGAAGCTCGAGGCAAACGACGTCCTTTGTATTATGAACGACGCCCCCGCTCGCAAGATACATGCTGGCGTACGAGGTTATCACGATAAAAAAGAGGAAGACTATCTGCAGCAGGCCTGCGTGCCTGTCAGGGAACTGGAGAAAACAATAATCCTTGGTGTTATTATCCCCTCCGCCGCTGTCGGCCTTTTTCGTGGACGGCGAAAGCGAATAATATTCCGTCCCGATCCGTACGTCCACCTTCCTTCGCTCGATTTTGGCGCTTCTGGACGCGCCTTCTACAAGCAGAGAAATGATGTAAAGATCAGTGATAATCAGAATGATCATGGGCAAGTAATACCAGGCGAAATCTAATGAGATAAGGGAGAGAACGGACAGAAAAAAACCCACTGTCAGATGGGACCAGTTTGGATGGTTATTCAATCCGGCCAGGATTTTTTTCACTAATTTTAATATAATCTCATTTATCGAAGTAATCTACGGCTCTCTCGCCGGATTATTATTACATAGGGAAAGATTAAAGGAAAAGATGCCTGGGGCTATTGAATACACTTCGAACCCCGGAATATCATTCTCTTTTAGGTCAATATTCTAACTTTGCATTGGACCAAACGCATTAATGCCAAGCTAAATTTAAAAACTTGGAGGAGGTTTCATTCGACAGTATTTGGCCATGATGCGATTATCTGCTTTATTTTGGAGGGCCTCTCGGCGATCATCACATTCTTAAGCCACCCACTATCACAACTCATACGTGCTAGCGTTCCAAGAAGCTCGACGTGGCTGTTAGGCTGCTCCACAGGGGAAAGTATCAGGAACATTATTTTTGCCGTCCTGCCAGCCTCCCGGTCGAGTATCCCGGACCTGCACACTCCAAGTGCGACTCTCGGCTGAACTATCCCGTGTATACGGGCATGGGGTATCAAAACGTCTTCTCCAACGAACGTCCCTCCCTGTTTCTCCCGCTCTATGATTGCCCTCCATGCGGCTTCTTTGATGTCGGCAAGATCACGCAAGCATACATCGAGAAGCTCCTTCATCGCAGGTTCTTTTTCGATCGGTTTCTCCCAAATAATTGTCTCGATATTTGCTAGAGGAGAGTCCGTCTCGCCGGGTTCTACGTCCTTGTTCCAATCTGAATCGTTCAGTGCTTCGGGAGACGCTGGTTCTTTCGGTGTATGAATCACGGCCTTGTGTATTGAGCTTGTGTCGAGCACTACAATATTTATCCCATCACTCTCGGTTATAAGCCTTTCGACAATGCTTTTCTGTCCCAGCAGCCTCCGCCAGTAGGGATACTTCCCTTTTGTCGAACCTACTACGATATGCCCGACCCTATATTCCTTCGCGAACTGGAGTATCGTTTTCACTATATCATCGCCTTTGTAAGTGAAGACGGTCGCTCCCAGCTCCTGTGCAAGCGTAAGGGTATTCGATAAAATGCGCTGGGTTTCGGCATCGATTACCGTGGGTTTTTCATGGGATGTCTGGACGTAGACGGCATACCAGTTTCGGTTGAGGCGCCCTGCGAACCGGGAGGTATAACGGAGAAGCGCTTCGCTGTTGGGTCCCCGCGAGCTCAGGCAAACCATTACCTGGTCGGGATTCAGGGAAGTGTCCTCGTCCAGGGCTTCACGCCTTCGGTAATCGATCTGTGCAGCGAGCTCTCTCAACGTGAGCTCGCGGAGCTGTTCGAGATTGGAAGGTTTGAAGAAATGGCTAAGCGCGGTCTCAATCCTTTCCTTAGTATATACCTTTCCATCGGCCAGACGCTGGCGGAGGTCCTCTGTAGTGACGTCCACGTTAACCAGTTGATCGGCTTCGGCGACTACATGGTCGGGTATACGTTCTTTAACCCTGACACCTGTAGCTCTTTCAACTGTTTCGTAGAGACTTTCGAGATGCTGTATGTTGAGAGTGGAGATTACGTGGATACCGGCTGAAAGAATCTCCTCCACATCCTGGTAACGCTTGGCGTTCCTGCTCCCGGGCACATTGGTATGAGCAAGCTCGTCTACGAGTACCACTGCCGGCCGGCGCTCGAGTATTGCATCCAGATCCATTTCTTCAATTTCGATACCTCTATAGGTAATTTTCCTTCGAGGGATGATCTCGAGTCCTTCGAGAAGTGCTTTCGTTTCCTTTCTTCCGTGGGTCTCGACCAGTCCGACCGCGACGTCGATGCCGTCGTCTTTCAAGTGGCGGGCCTCAAGAAGCATCTCATATGTCTTACCCACGCCCGCGGCATACCCAAGATAAACCTTGAGCTTTCCGCGCTGAGACCTGCGGATCATGCGAAGGAAGCTGTCCGGCCGATTCTCGTTCATGCTAACGAATCACCCCTTATAGCTAAATTACACCGGATCATCATCGTTTCGTCTCATCGAGCTGCTTGTTTACAAGAAGCACGTTTACGAGCGGCTCGGGAGTGAGCGGACCCCCGGTCTTTACAGCATGTTTCTCTAGCATGCTGATAACTGTTTCAACCGGCACACCTCTAGCCTTCGCAACCCGTTCCGCCTGATACCGCGCAGCTTTGAGGGTTATGTGCGGGTCGAGCCCGCTCCCCGATGCCGTTACGAGTTCGGCAGGTATGGGATTATTCACCGTGGCTCCCATAGCGTTAATTATGTCTTGGGCTCTCTCGGTAAGCTCGGGATTAGTCGGAGAAAGATTGCTTCCGCCGGTAGCTGCTGCGTTATAGTCGACCGCCGAAGGTCTCGGCCGGAAGTACTCGGGGCGCGTGAATTTCTGAGCTATCAGCTCGCTCCCTATAATCTTTCCTCGCGCGTCGGTCATGAGCGAGCCCTCCGCCGTGTGGGGTATGATGGTTTGGCCGATTGCAAATATCAGCAGTGTGTAGAGAACGCAGCACACCGCCATCGTGAAGATCACGATCCTCACAGAGGTAACAAGCTGCCCGGCTAATCCAACATTTTCTTTCATGATCGCGTCTCCTAAAAAAGCCCCGTTACGCCCAGAGCCATGTCGATTAATTTTATTCCGATAAATGGGACGATAACACCTCCAAGCCCGTATACCAGGAGATTATTCCTCAAGAGAATTTCTGCTCGCGCCGGTCTGTATTTAACTCCCTTTATCGCTATTGGTATCAGGATCGGTATGATCACGGCATTGAATATCAGCGCCGATAGAATGGCGCTCTCTGGGGTGCTCAGCCCCATAATGTTCAGCGCTCCAAGCCCTGGTATTGCCAATATAAAAATGGCGGGGATGATCGCAAAATATTTAGCCATGTCGTTCGCGATGGAGAAGGTCGTTATCGCTCCCCTTGTAATGAGTAGCTGCTTTCCGATCTCTATCACTTCGATAAGCTTGGTCGGGTCGCTGTCGAGATCGACCATATTACCCGCTTCCTTGGCCGCCTGGGTGCCTGAGTTCATCGCTACGCCGATGTCAGCCTGTGCCAGGGCGGGGGCGTCATTCGTGCCGTCCCCCATCATGGCTATGAGCCTGCCCTCACGCTGCTCCCGGCGAATATATTCGAGCTTGTCCTCGGGCTTTGCCTCGGCAATGAAGTCGTCCACGCCGGCTTCTTTCGCTATCGCCGCTGCGGTGAGAGGGTTGTCCCCCGTAACCATTACCACCCGAAGGCCGATTGCCCTCAGGCGGATAATTCGATCCCTGATTCCGGGCTTTAACACATCCGATAGCGAAATGACGCCTAAAATCTCGCTGCCTTCCGCAACGGCAATGGGCGTGCTGCCCTCGCGAGCGACCGTGTCAACGATCTCCTGGAACGAATCGGGAACTGAGCCTCCCGCCTCTGTAACAAAGGTCCTGATCGCGTCCGGCGCGCCCTTTCTGAAGTGCCGCCCGTCTTCTGTATCGAGTCCGCTAAGGCGTGTCTGGGCGGTGAAGGGTATAACGTCACCCGAAGCTTCTCCCGGAGCTGTGCTGCCTAATGTATCCTCGCCCAACTCTACTATCGATTTGCCCTCCGGCGTGAGGTCGCCGAACGATGCATACATAGCCGCTACCGCGAGCCGCTCACGGCTTTCGTGAGGCATGGGGTGATACTCTGTCGCCTGTCTGTCGCCCACCGTGATAGTGCCCGTCTTATCGAGAAGCAGCGTATCGATGTCTCCCGCAAGCTCGACGGCCTTGCCGCTCTTTGCCAGCACATTTGCGGAAAGCGCTCTATCCATTCCCGCAAGGCCGATAGCTGCGAGGAGAGCGCCGATAGTTGTCGGTATCAGGCATACGAGGAGCGCAATCAACGTGGGGATCGGAATTTCAACCCCAAAGTATTTACCCATGGGATAGAGCGCCCCCGTCACCATGAGAAAAGCGAGCGTAAGACCGGCGAGGGTTACGGTAAGCGCAAGCTCGTTAGGGGTCTTCTGGCGCACCGCTCCCTCGACGAGGGCTATCATACGGTCGAGGAACGACTCGCCCGCGCCAGCGGTTATGCAAACTTTAATGCTGTCCGACAGGACGCGCGTACCGCCCGTAACGCCCGATCGGTCGCCCCCCGCCTCCCTCACAACCGGGGCGGATTCTCCGGTTATGGCGGATTCGTCGACGGTTGCCACACCTTCTATTATCTCGCCGTCGTTGGGTATCACTTCGCCCGCGGATACGACCACGACGTCCCCTTGCCCGAGCTCATCCGAGCTAACTTCCTCCGTACGGCCGTTTATAATCCTGCGAGCGAGCGTTTTTCGCCTGGTCTTCCTTAGTGTGTCGGCCTGAGCCTTACCCCGCGCTTCGGCTAGGGCTTCGGCGAAATTGGCAAACAGCACGGTCGCCCATAGTATCATGGTGACCCAGAGGGTGTAAAAGACGGGATTGTTGCCTCCATAGATGTTCAAGATGAGCACAAGGGTAGTCGTTGCCGCACCGATCTCGGTAACGAACATAACGGGGTTACGCGCCATTGTAACGGGATTAAGCATTAAGAATGATCTTTTTATTGCGCTTTTGACCAGCTCCGACGCGAAAAGAGAAGCCTTCCTCACCTTTCGCCGTTCAAGCTTTGCCAGTTCGTTTATCTTTTGCGAATCTGTCATTTTGATTCCTCTTTGAAAATTCTTCAGGTGCCCTCAACGCACTACATCCCGGCAGTTGTCAGGTGCTCGGCGATTGGTCCCAAAACTGCAACCGGCATGAACAACAACGCCCCTACCAGGATTACCGTTCCCAGAAGTACAATCCCGAAAATTGGCGTATCCGTACGAAGTGTTCCGCTCGTTTCGGGGGCAGCTTTCTTCACAGCAAGTGACCCCGCTATAGCTAAGGGCAGTATTATAGGAATATAGCGGGCGAGCAGCATGAATACGCCTGTAGCGAGGTTCCAGGGGACCGTATTGTCTCCGAGACCTTCGAAGCCGGAGCCGTTATTCGCGGCAGCGGAGCTAAACTCATAGAGTATCTCGGAAAAGCCGTGCGCCCCCGGATTAAGCACGGTCGAAGCCCCCCATGAGGTCATAGCGAATAAAGCGGTCCCGCCGAGTATAAAGAGCGGGTGGATCAGAAGCGCAAGGAGAGCGAGCTTCATCTCACCCGTCTCGACTTTTTTCGTTAGGTATTCGGGCGTACGGCCCACCATCATCCCGGCTATGAATACGCCGATTATGATGTAAATGAACATATTGATAAGGCCTACTCCCACACCGCCAAAGGTCACGTTAAGCCACATGCCGGTGAGAGGAATAAGTCCCGTCAGCGGGTTCAGGCTATCGTGCATGCTGTTTACCGAGCCGTTACTAGTAGCGGTCGTGAACGTCGCCCAGAGCGGGCCCGCCGCGCTTCCGAAGCGGAGCTCTTTTCCCTCCAGGTTGTTTGAGGACTCGACGGCGAGATCTGAAAAAGCTGCGGTGGGTGAAGTTTCGAAATAGACGGCAAGCCCGGCGGTAGAAACCAGTACTGCGGTCATGACGACGAAGATTACTCCGGCATGACGCATCCTGTTCGTTATTTTTCCGAACATCCACACGCATGCCATGGGTATGAGTAAAATGCTCACGCACTCGACGATGTTGGTGAAGAACGTCGGGTTCTCGAAGGGATGTGTAGAATTGGGTCCGAAAAACCCTCCTCCGTTCGTGCCGATCTGCTTGATCGCAACAAACGCCGCAACAGGTCCCCTTGCAATCGTCTGTGTGAAACCTTCGAGCGTTTCTGCCGTTACGGAGCCTCCGAAAGTCATAGGTACTCCGCTCAGGACCAGCAGGACCGCAACGATAATAGCAACGGGCAGAAGCACCAGAAAGGCCGCATTCAGCAGGTCACGGTAAAAATTCCCGAGATCGGGCTTTCCGGAGAGTCCTCTCGAAAGCGCCGTCAGCGCAGCGATTCCCGTCGCTGCGGAGACGAACTGGAGCCACATGAGCGCGAACAGCTGCGTAAAATAGCTCATCGAAACTTCGCCCGAGTAGTGCTGGAGATTCGTATTAGACGTAAATGAAGCCGCGGTATGGAATATCAGACTCGGCTCGAGAGCACCCTTTCCATCGGGATTAAGCGGCAGATACTCCTGAGACGCCATGATCGAATACACCAGTGCGAACATCACCGCATTAAAGAGGAGTAAAGAGAGGCTGTACCGTTTCCAGTCCTGCCCCTTGTCGATAAAACCTCCGCAAACAGTGCGGAACAACCTTGTAAAACGTCCCCTTAATCCGGTTTCGTGCTTCCCCGGGTCCATTGCCCACGTCATGGCTTTTCCCAAAGGCCATGAGAGCAGAGCCGGAATGCCGATAAAAATTCCTATAAACAGTAGCTGCATCTTCATACTCCTCTAAAAACGCTCCGGGTCGATGATCGCGTACGCGAGGTAAAGAAAACTAAACAGAAAAACAATTGCAGCTATCCAAAGCATTCGAGCCTCCTGTAACTTTTCTAAAACACGGTTGAGTTCAACATTGCAGTACTCTTCTCACGCATCGTCACGTGCATTCACAGTTGAAGAATGTGCCGGTGGCAGTGTAAATTCGAAGGCGGAGCCCCTTCCCTGCTCACTCCTCGCGCTCACTTCTCCTCCGTGAGCCTCGACTATCTCTTTGACGATAGACAGTCCCAGTCCTACACCTGACTGTTTTTCTTGTCCGGGCACCCGGAAGAATCGGTCGAACAGATTCGTGATGTGTTCAGCTGGTATTCCTGCGCCCGTATCTTCAACCGAAAACCGGACAAATCCCCCATCCTCGTACGCCCGAATGGTCACTTTGCCGCCGGGCATCGTAAACCTGAGAGCGTTAGACAAGAGATTGTCAAATACATTCTTGATCCTTACGGAATCGACGAGCACATCCGGCAGGCTATCGGGAACTTCATATTCAATGGTAATCCCCTTGTCTTTTGCTTCGATAAGGAAGGGATCGATAGAGTCCCGAACCAGGGTACTCGGTGAATGGATAGCGAAATCGAGCCCGGCCCTCTCGGACTCGATGCGGCTAAGGTCGAGAAGGTCGGTAATTATGCTCACAAGCCTGTCGCTGTCTTCCCTCGCTCCCATTAAAAGGTCTATCTGCTTCTCATTAAGAGAGCCGAGCTTCTCTTCGAGGAGAAGGTGTATAGACATCTGGAGTGATGTGAGCGGGGTTTTTAATTGGTGAGACACCGTCGATATAACCCCCCGTTTCATTTCCTCCTGTTCATATACCTGTGTGACGTCATTGAGTATCAGGGCAACCCCTGTATGCTCCCTGACGGTGGGCCTGACCGGTATCGGTACGACAACGGGTTTAAAGAAGTATTCGCGGCCGTCGGTGAAGTGCTGTATATACCCGTTTTTCGTATCGAGCTCCGTTATCTTGTCCTGATCCAGCGCCTTTCCCACCAATTCAGGAAGCCATTCATAATTAAGCTCTTTAATAAGCACGCCGGGATTGAGACCGAATAGCCTTACTGCGGCGTCAGTAGAGACTTCAACCCGTCCGTCGAGATCGAGAACGGCGATGGCGGTTGGGAGAGCCTTCAAAACCTCTTCCATCGCCCTGCGTGTACGAATCAAATTTAACCGCTCGCTCTTGCGGACCTGGCGTAAAGCCTCCGTCATCTCGTTAAATGATTCGGAGAGCCTCCCTATTTCGTCCCGCGACCCGGTTTCAAGCACTATGTCCAGATTTCCACGGCGTATCTCCTCGGCGGATTCCGTAAGCTTGCTGATAGGCGTCAATATCCAACGGTGGGTGAGATAACCAAAAAGTACTGCAATTATCGCGCAGGCTATTATGGCGGTAAGCATTTGACGGTATGCCGAATCGGCCAGCCTGCGGGCATTATCATTTGCCTCGTTCATATTCGCCTGATTCATCTCCAGGATTTCGTGAGCCAGGCTCTTTATTCTTTGAAACGACGGCAGAAGAGTAGAAAAATATGCCTCGTGCCTGGATTCCAGTGATCGGGAAGTATCCGTTACCAAAGGGATACTTTTCGTGTATTCATCAAATAACCTGACTATCTGCTCGGCCTTATCGTGCTCGAGAGGAATTGTGACATTCCCAAGCTCGGACTCGAGCGCAGATTTGAAATTTGCGGTGTTGTCATTTATTAGATCGATCCCTTCCCGCTGATTCCCCGCGAGTGTAAAAAGCACCCCGCTATCGATGCGCTCAATCGCTTCCTTCATATTTTGGCAGGCGACAACACTTCGATAATTCTCCTTGAGTATGATGTCTATCGCATATCCGAGCTGTTTTATCTGGGACATCGTAAGCAGCCCGATTACGACGACGATAGCCAGAAGCCCAGCGAACCCCAATATCAGTTTCTGGCGGATGCCCATCACGATCTTGCTCATGAGATGTATTATGGGCAATCGGCGTGCCAGGCCGAGGTTTGTAAAATATTGAATGATTACAGGCGTCCGGCGCTTGCCGTCCTTGCATTCGGCAAGAAGAGGCCGGATAAGCCTTGAATTCTGCAAGGTCTACTGTCGGGTTTGTTTAAGGTCAGATGCCGTACTGCTTGCGCTTGCGCCAGAGAGTGGCTTGGTCAATGCCGAGTGTATCCGCAGCTTCCTGGAGCGTTTTCGAGGCCGCCAGGACTCGCCTTATATGATCCTCTTCTATCAGGTCCAGCGACACAGGATCGCCGATCCTGACCGGTGGGGTTTGGGGAGATATAGTGTCGGGAAGATGCTCGATACCCACGGTATCGTCGGGACAAAGTATCGCCGCCCGCTCTACTACGTTTCTGAGCTCGCGTATATTGCCCGGCCATGAATAATTGCGTAACGCATTCATGGCTTCTTCACTGAAGCCTGTGAAGAGCTTGTGGTTTTGAGCAGCGAAGAAGCCGAGCATATTCTCCGCAAGCGGTTGTATGTCCTCCGGGCGTTCGGAAAGTGGAGGCAGCTCGATCTGGATGACATTAAGACGGTAGTATAAGTCTTCACGAAAGCGCCCCTGTTCTATAGCTTTCTCGAGATCGGTATTCGTAGCGGTTATTATGCGTACATTTGCCTTACGTGTGCGTTGATCGCCCACACGTTCGTACTCCATATCCTGCAAGAAACGTAGCAACTTGGGTTGAATGGCTATAGGCAGATCCCCTATCTCGTCGAGAAAGAGGGTCCCTCCTTCACATACGGCTATTCTGCCCGGATTATCGCTGAGAGCCCCGGTGAATGCTCCTTTAACGTGTCCGAAGAGCTCGCTTTCCAGAAGCTCCGGGCTCAACGTCGGACAAGATATAACGCCAAACGGACTTTCTTTTCTTGAGCTCCAGTCATGTATCGAGCGGGCCAGAATCGATTTTCCGGTGCCGCTCGGCCCCCTGATTATGACTGCGGCATCGGAGGAAGCGACTTGCTGCGCAAGTTTGATTGCACGCTCGACTTGCGGATGACAAGATTCCAGGACTATCTCCGGATGGAGCTTTTTCAATTTATCCTCAAGTGAGGCGATACGCCGCTCCATTCCCCTGATTTCCGCCAGGCGCTGCGTCACTAGGTCTACCTGTTCCGGTGTAAACGGTTTAGGAATATAATCGTCGGCGCCGCGTTTCATAGCTTCGACCGCGGTGTCGATCGAAGCATAAGCGGTTATCACTACTATTTTCAGCCAGGGAGAAATATTCAGAAGTGAGCGTATCAAATCGAGCCCGTTTTCAGTTCCAAGCCTTATATCCAAAAATGCAAGATCGAAGACACGGCTTTCAACCTCGGCAATTGCGTCACGGGAGTTGGTAACAGCTGTAACTTGATGTCCTCGGGACTCAAGGCAGACGGTAAGCGTTCTTCTTATATTCGCTTCGTCATCCACAATCAGGACTTTAAGGTGGGAATTATTTGGCAATTCTTTTCTCTTCGCCCCTGTGTAACTAAAACATTAAGTAGACAGCGAGTATCTTCCAAGTTTATACCTGAAGGTTAATTTATGCTGAGGGGTCACACAAGAAGCAGTGTTTTCGTAGTTTGATTCTATTGACGTAAAGTCCGGGCGGGCGTTTATCCAATTCTGAGGCAGCACCAAAGAATGGAGGGACGTGTCATAAATCTCTTTGGATGACAATGGCAAATTCAGCTTCATTTCATACCCCATTCGGCTCTGGAGAACATGACGCCTGAAGAGTATGCGAAAAAACATTTAAAAACGTCGGAACTCTCTACTCTGCCCGGTACGGCTTTTGGGTGAGGGGCATCTTTTTTGAGTTCTGTATTTTTAAGCCCGTCCTCGAGACCGGAGCGTGCCAATTCAAGAGCATTTCTAGCCCGGGACATCTAAGTTAATACCCAGATTGCCAGCACGCTACATACTAAAATGATCCACCCCAGCCTCACATATTTAGATATCTGTGGGGCATAAGATTCGGAGTAATCCGCCTCGCCGACATTTATCCCCCTGGATTCGATAATCTCTTTTGCCCTGAGAGAGTCGGTGGGGATCATTGAAGAATGCTTGCAATTCGGACACACCTTCTTCCCTCCTGCCAATCTGTGCAGGGAATATCCTATGCTTAAAATAAACAGGACAATGGGCGGCAGAATGCCGAAAGCCAGGATGGCAAAGAACGACACGAAGAAAGCCGCCCAGAGAAAGAGCTCTACAACAACATTGCCGGGAGTTTTATTTTTCTCGCTTCCGATGTAGTAGCAGTCGGCGCAGAGTTTTTTCATGATGTTATTGATAATAGATTTTTTCAGTGTTTTTGCAAAACTTCCAAAACAGGCAGACGGTTTGAAAGGATGCCGCTCGTTGTCCCAGCCGGAACGCAAGCAAGTCGCCCGGCAAGGTAAATCGCCATACCAAGTGCGGATAGGCGGGCTTTATTTAGAAAATCTGATGCATGATTGTAGGTCATACCGGCGAATGGGACAGGCGTAATGGTCAAGTCGTACGCCATAATGCTCTGATAGGTATTGTTTGTCCATCAGTCTCTTGCGGGGAATCGGAAAGAGAAATTGAAAGTGACAACTATGCCTAATCATATCCGATGGAGTGTTTTCAGATTTCAACACCCATCAAATCCTCAGCGACAATGACTTCGACATCTACATATTTTTTGACTTGATTGATAATGTCTATTTCATCACAGTCTGAGTACAGGTGAGTCAGAATAATTTTTTTAGCGTGAGAAGCGTTTGCTATCTTTCCAACTTCAGTAGGCGTTAGATGAAGTTTGTATTTGAGTTCATCGGGAAAAGAGCATTCGATTATCAACAAATCGGAACCTTTAGCAAGTTCAATTAATGATTCCGTATATCCAGTGTCCCCGGAATAAACTATTGACTTTCCCTGAGACTCAATCCTGTATGCGACACTGTTGTCGGTATGATAGGTATGTTTTGTTATCAGAAGAAAATCGTCTATTTTCACCGGCTCTTCAGGTATTTCTTTTACGGTTAGCATATCCGGAGCAATCCAGTCGCCATACGCTATCTTTAAAGATGAATAGAAATCGGCGAACCCCTTTGGGCCCCAAATCGAAAGAGGCTTTTCCCTGTTTCTTGTAGGATGAGGATATTTTGTAGCGAACAGTAATGTAATTAAATCCGCTGTATGGTCCGGATGAAAATGGCTTATGAATACATGGTCGATCGTAAGATAGTCTATGCCGACCATTCCTAATTTCCATGTAGTGCCGCTGCCGCAATCAAGCAGAATCGTTGTTTCGTCAAGCTCTAATGCATAGCCCGACGATCCTCTTCTATTATAGGGGACGCATGTTCCGGATCCTAGTATATGTACTTTCATCTTATAACCGTGTGCTGGTTAAGATAAAAAATGATTATTTGGTATGTGGAATTAATTCTATCCAATAATATTAATTCTGAGTTCGTACCTTATTAACTAGGATGGATTGATATCATATATGAGTGTATTGTGAAATCAATATCACTACTATTTCTCCTCTTCAGATTGCTGTCATGCTTTGTAATCCTATGTCTTAATCTGTCCTCGATACAAATTTTCGCCCAGTTTGAGAGTCTTATTATCTCACATCTCTGCCTACTGTCATTGAAGTGAAGATTTGAACATCCTGCGAACAGCTCGGTCTCCCGAGCATCTTTCTAGAGGTTGATGCTCGGTAACCGGATGCGTTATTTAGATGAACGCAAACAGCAGTTAGGATGATGATTTTATGTCCTGGTTCAAGGTTGATTAATCCGAAGCTCTCTTTTGAAGAAGCATCTATTGATGTATATACATAACATGCATGCACAATAATTGAGCATGCATGCTTTATTCTTAGTCTCATTCTGTATTCTTGTATGTGCAAATATACATTAATTGCTATCTTTTCTAGAATCTTTGAGTCTCATTTGTTTAATAATAACAGGCAGTAAACATTGTTAGCACACTTCTTTGGTCCAGTCGCAATAATAAGTTCTAAAATGACCCGTCTGGCATGTATGTTGCACTGTATTCTCATCGCAAAAAAAACAGGTCAAACTTGCAAATACGGCATGCCGCTCGGAAACTAGAAGATGTTGGGCCGGTCAAATCACCTATAATTGCCTACTTAGATCAGCTGCACGCAAAGTACTCGACGTTGCAAGATGGTGAAGTAGCAACTTACATCCCGGAGCTTTCCAAAGCAGATCCAAACTGGTTCGGTATAAGTATCGCAACCACCGATGGTTATGTTTATGAAGTCGGCGATACTCGTCGGTCATTCACAATTCAGTCGATATCAAAACCGTTCGTATATGGAATAGCTCTTGAAGACAGGGGGCTTGATGCAGTGCTCCGTAAAATAGGTGTCGAGCCTACGGGCGATGCATTTAACTCGATCAGCCTCGCTCCTGAAACCGGCTGTCCCTTCAATCCGATGATCAATGCTGGGGCTATCGCCGCTACGTCTCTCGTTGTAGGTAATTCCAGCGAGGAGAAGATGCAGCGAATATTGAGGGTTTTCTCAGCATATGCCGGCCGCGAGCTTTCCATAGACACGACCGTATACAAGTCTGAAAAAGAGACGGGTCATCGTAACAGGGCAATCGGTCATATGCTGCGTAACTTCGACATACTGAGCGAGGATCCGGATCTCGCTCTCGACCTGTATTTTCAGCAGTGCTCAATATCAATCGATTCCCGCGATCTCGGCATCATGGCGGCCACTTTGGCGAACGGCGGAGTGAATCCGCTTACAAAGGAGCGCGCTATAAGTATGGATTACCTTGAAAACATCATGAGTATCATGACCACGTGCGGTATGTATGACTACGCGGGAGAATGGATGTATTGGATAGGGATCCCCGCAAAGAGCGGTGTCGCGGGCGGGATCATGGCGGTTATGCCCGGCCAAGCAGGCATCGGAGTTTTTTCCCCGCCTCTCGATGCACGTGGAAACAGCGTCCGCGGAATCGAGGTTTGCAAAAATATTTCTAGGGATTTCAATCTCCACTGTCTTCGAGTACCGCGTTCCTCCCGCTCGACGATCCGGGCCCAGTACGACGTTTCCAAGATTCGGTCCAAACGTTTACGAAATGAGCATGATGCCGAAATTCTCGATAAATCCGGCACTAGGGCAAAAGTTTATGAGCTAAATGGAGATCTTGTTTTTTCGACCGTAGAAGTGACGATCCGCAAGATAGTCGAAGTAAGCGATGCTGTGGATATAGCTGCCATCGATTTCAAGCGAGTTACGAATATCGAGGATTCTTCCGCGCAATTGCTACTTGATTTGATCAAGACATACGGGAGCTGTGAAAAGCACATTCTGTTGGTAAACCTGCAGGAGAGGCACTCGGCTTTCAGAAGATTCCTGGAAGAGCAGCTTACAAACAACGACGAAGAAAAGAAATGGTTACACGTTTTCCCCGACATGGATCTAGCGATCGAGTGGAGTGAGAACCGCTTGATTGAAAGCAAGCGTCCTGGCGATGGCTCACATAAGTCAGTCACACTCGCTGAGCATGATCTCTGCCGGGGGCTCGAACCGGAGGCCGTTATACTCCTCGAAACCCTATTAACGAGCAGGCGTTACGAACCCGGCGATCTTATAGTTCGAAAGGGAGAGCCGGCTGATGAAATCTACTTGCTTATGAGTGGAGAAGTTAGTGTCAGAATCGATCTGCCCAATGGTCAGATCAAACGGCTTTCGACGCTTTCTCCCGGTATGGCCTTCGGCGAGATCGCCGTCATAAACAGTTCGGTAAGGTCGGCGGATGTACATGCTGATAAACGAGTGGAGTGCTATCTGCTATCAACAGCTGCTTTCGAGGAGCTGGGTGAAACGCACCCCATGATCAAGATGACGCTTCTTCAAAATCTGCTACGGAATTTCTCTCGAATGCTTACGATGGTTGAGCGGGAAGTCACTGCACTGGCGTGGTGAGAAGTGAATTGTGGAAGGACCGTTTGGCTTTTGCTTGAATAGATAAGTTGCAGTAATTAAGAGAGGGGGATAGAGAATGAAGAGCAGGCGTTCCTATATAATACGCTTCATAATAGGTGTAAGTTTTTTATACCCATATCTGTATTCCTTTGCCGCTTTCGCGGAAACGTGTGAGAAGTCAGTCGCAAAAGCGGTCTCGGTGCAAGGTGCCGTAGAGGTACAAAAAGCGGGTGAAACAGAATGGCTCCCCGTCAAATTAAATGACACGTTCTGTCCCGGAGACAAGATTCGTGTAGAGGACAAAAGCCGCGCCGACGTAGCCTTGCTTGAGAAATCAGTAATACGCCTCAATGCAAATACAACCATCACAATCCAGGAAGTAAAGGACGAACGGACCAGCGTTGTAGACATGATAAAAGGAGCCGCGCACTTCTTCAGCAGAGGCCCCAGCAGCCTTGAAGTGCATACTCCTTTTACCACAGCCGGCGTCAGGGGAACGGAATTTCTTGTAAATGTCGAAGACGATAAAACCTTACTGTCGACTTTTGAGGGAACGGTAGTAGCATCCAACGATGCCGGCAGCGTAACCCTATCAGGAGGCCAATCGGCAATTGCCGAGGCGGGGAAGGCTCCGGTCCTGAGCGTAATAGCGCGGCCCCGTGATGCCGTTCAATGGACACTTTATTATCCGCCTGTCCTGTATATTCGTCCGGAAGATTTTCAATCCGGAGCGGATTGGGAGGGCATGGTCCGCACGTCCATAGAGCATTACATGGGCGGGGATATTCAGAAAGCTTTCGAAAGTCTCGAACAAGTCCCCGAAGATATACGCGATCCGCGCTTTTTTGCATATAGGGCCTCGCTCCTTCTGGCTGTGGGGCAAGTTGATGAAGCGGGCGTGGATATTAAGCATGCTCTGAGTATTGACCCAAATTATAGTGATGCACTGGCCCTTGAAACAATAATTTATATTGTTCTGAACGAGCAGGACAAAGCGCTTGAAGTTGCAGAGAAGGCGGTTGAAACAAATCCGGAATCTGCCACGGCAGAGATCGCCCTTTCCTATGCGCAGCAGGCAATGTTTGACCTCAAAGGCGCCCGGACAAGCCTCGAAAAAGCTGTCCAGCTGGATCCTCAAAACGCGCTCGCATGGGCCCGGCTGGCTGAAATATGGTCCTCTTTCGGCGAACTGGGTCAGGCACTAAAAGCAGCGCAAGAGGCTGTAGCCCTGGAGCCCAATCTCTCGCGGACGCAGACCGTCCTTGGCTTCGCCTATCTGACGCAGGTTGACACAAAGCAGGCCAAAGAAGCTTTTACCAAAGCTATTTCCCTCGATGAGGCGGATTATCTCCCGAGGCTCGGACTCGGTCTGGCAATGATAAGAGACGGCAATCTGCATGGCGGAGGAAGGGAGATCGAAATCGCCGCTAGCCTTAACCCGAACAACTCCATTGTCCGCAGCTATCTGGGAAAGACGTACTTTGAAGAAAAACGCACCAAGATGGATGAGCGTGAATACGAGATCGCTAAAGAACTGGACCCCCGTGACCCGACACCGTGGTTCTATGATGCGATTGCGAAACAGACTACAAACAGGCCCGTAGAAGCTTTGCATAACGTGGAAAAATCGATAGAGCTGAACGACAACAGGGCTGTCTATAGGTCGAAACTGCTTCTCGATTCCGATCTGGCCGCGAGAAGCGCCGGTCTTGCCCGTATCTACACAGACCTCGGATTCCAGCAGCTTGCGCTTGTTGAAGGATGGAAGTCGGTCAACGTCGATCCCTCGAGCTTCTCCTCACACCGGTTCCTGGCGGATTCATATGCCGCCTTGCCCCGACACGAGATAGCCAGGGTGAGCGAGCTGTTGCAATCGCAATTGCTTCAGCCGATAAACATCACTCCGATTCAGCCCCGGCTTGCCGAGAGCAATCTCTTTCTGATCTCATCCGAAGGCCCAGGAGCCGGTTCTTTCGATGAGTTCAATCCGCTTTTCAACCGTAACCAGGTAACCCTGCTGTCGAGCGGGCTGGTCGGTGAGAATGAGACATGGGCCGGGGAAGGCATCGTATCAGCCATATACAATAAAGCCAGCTTCAGCGGCGGCTACTCTTATTTCGGCACGGACGGTTTTCGGGAAAACTACGATCAGAAAGATCAAATTGTAACAGCCTATCTCCAATTGGAGCTTACTTATAAAACCAGCATTCAAGCGGAGTACCGTTATAGAAATACAGACTTGGGGGATCTCGCGCTCAGATTCGATCCCAATGACTTCCTCCCCGGTCTTAGAAACAAGGAAGAAAGAAACTATTTCAGAATCGGCGGGAAGCACGCATTTTCTCCGTCCTCTATCCTCATCGGCAATTTCACATATCAAAATGCGGACTTCAAATTAACGGATAAACTCAGCTCGTTTGATGCAAAAAGGCCGGAAGATGCCTATAGCGCCGAAGCACAATACCTTTTCCGTTCGCAATATATTAATGTTGTCGGCGGAGCAGGCTATTTCGATATCAACGGAAGGATCGATACGACCATCACGATTGATATACCACCGCCCGACGGGCCGATCATCGTTCAATCCACCACAAGCACGGACCTCCAACACGTAAACGCTTACGCCTATACCTATATCAATCCACTGAACAACGTGACTTTCACTCTCGGGGCGAGCGCGGATTTCCTGAGCGGAGACAGCCCCGATGTCGGTGACAAGGACAAGTTCAACCCTAAATTCGGCATTACCTGGAATCCGATTTCGTCTACGACATTACGCGCGGCGGCCTTCAGGGTTTTAAAAAGGACTCTGATTACCGACCAGACTTTGGAGCCCACCCAGGTTGCCGGCTTCAACCAATTCTTTGACGATGTTAACGGAACGGAATCCTGGGTCTTCGGCGGGGCCGTCGATCAGAAATTCCCGAAGGATATTTTCGGAGGCGTGCAATTCTCGAAGAGAAATCTGGAAGTTCCGTTCCTGGATTTTGTAGTTGACCCCGAAAATCCTCAGCTCCGGAATGAAGATGTTGACGAATATCTGGGGCTTGCCTACCTCTTCTGGGCACCGCATCCGTGGTTTGCTCTACGAGCACAGTATATATTCGAGCGATTCGAGACTCAGGGATTGACCGATCAGCCCAAGGAGCTCACGACAAATCGCATTCCTTTAGGCGTCAATTTCTTCCATCCTTCCGGTTTGGGCTCTAATGTGACGGTGACATATCTTAATCAGGACGGAGATTTCCTGTCACCCGAAGGAGGCGGGTTTGAGTCCGGCGATGACAACTTCTGGATCGTCGATGCGGCTGTCTATTATCGACTACCGAAGAGGCACGGCTTCATCACTGTGGGGGCAACGAATCTCTTTGACCAAAAGTTCAACTATTTTGAGGTAGATGTGGACAATCCGCGTTTTCAACCGGACAGGATGTTCTATGCCCGAGTTACATTGGCGCTGCCCTGAACGGAAATAAATCGAGGAAAGAATATGAGCTCCGACAGGAAATTTTTTAAAACTAAAATTTGTAAAAACATATAAGGAGGTTGTCATTATGTTGGAGAGAATAACTCAGATTTGCCTGTTGGCATTGGTTGTATTGTCGGTGACGGGGATCGGGGCAGGTGCTGCCACATGTCCTTCCGGGTACACGTACAAATGTCCTATCATTGGAGGGACCAAATGCTGTACATGCTGGAGGACAGGAAGCGAAATTTGTGATACTGAAGTCACAGGGTTGGGTAACATCAAGAATTGCATCCCCGGTGTTAATTGCCCTGTCGTGACATGTTCCGTCTACGGCACGGCCGATTTGGGGGACGGGTCATGTAACCCTGATACCCTGGACCCCGACTGCGGCATCGAGGGTATCGCTTACTGTGTAAATCCTGCGGGTAATTCATCAAAAGCTAATGGGAATCCATTCACTTTGGAGACTACTCTCAGTGCAACAGCCAGTATCGATAGATGCGACAAGAACGGCAAATGTCAAAAGTCGATTGAGGTCAATCCGGATGACTGCCCGGGGTGCTGTATTAATCCGAATTGGCAATTTAAAACATTTACCGCCACCAAATTTAATGGAGAGGTCTGCGTATGCCCCGGCGGATATTCGACAGATGGGGAATGTTGCGGAGATACGGAAAGATTGCTTGGCGGTAGCTGCGCGACTGCAGGGGAAGAGGTCTGTATTGTACAGCAGTGTACGGCTAATTTGGACGGATACAAGCCGGGACGGAGCTTACCGTATGATTGCGTCGATCTCCCGCAATAGGTAACAGGTCCAGGCATTCTGATACCGTAAGTTAATGCTGTCTAAGATAGTTATATTTTGATACTCCGTTCTCAATGACAGATACGGATTCGGGGATGTTTGTGCCTATGAGATTAGATTTAAATCTCTATTATCGACAAACCCTATTACTCTCACGGCTTGCTCGATCCTGCTGGTTTTAGGGCTTTTTGTGCTAAGGGTATCGATCCTCGATCTGATTGAACTTAAAACTTACGATCTTCGTTTTCTGACTCGCGGTCCGATGTCGCCTTCCACAATGGTCGTTATAGCGGCGATAGATGAAAAGAACCTTGATAGCAAATTACTACTGACGACCATGAAAGTAAGCGTCTCAGGACAATAATTCAATCACCTGGCTACCGAATCATAAATCCGACTGCAACTACAGCACTCTCCACAACATCCAGGGCTCATGATCTAATTGAAATTTCTGGAAATAAAGCAAAGAGGATATGGCTGGGGCTATTGAATACACTTCGAACCCCGGAATATCATTCTCTTTTAGGTCAAT
>CAZRFU010000078.1:0-23634 GCA_964599475.1 uncultured Thermoanaerobaculia bacterium | reverse complement strand
CCTCTTCGCTGCATCTCGGGTGTGTACGTTGGCGCCGCAGCCAGGATCTGGGATCTGGATGACGCCGGGCTCCGCAGCGCTCGTCGAGCCCGGGCGCCCAGGCGTGAGGTCGTGTGTGGAGCGGCGTCGCGCGTCGCGCAGTCGAGGGCGACCCGGTGACCACCACCGATCCGCCGCGCGCGCGTGCAGCGAGGCCGCTTCGACGCAGACCACTGAGCCGAGCGTGAGTCACTAAGGAACTGAGGGACTAAAACTTAGGAAAGGAAAACTGCGGCTGTGGCGAGGGCTCCCGAGCCGTCAGTCGGCGGCGCGGAAGAAGTAGCGCGTCAGGTGGAAGAACACCGGTGCGGCGAAGCACAGGGAGTCGATGCGATCGAGAATGCCGCCGTGGCCCGCGAGCACCGTCCCGAAGTCCTTGACACCGCGGTCGCGTTTGATCGCCGACATGGTCAGACCACCGGCGAAGCCGAGCAGGCAAATCAGCAGCGCCATCGCAGCCGCCTGCACCGGCGAGAAGGGAGTCAACCACCACAATCCGGCGCCGAGGGCCGTTGCCGACGCCACGCCGCCGACGAATCCCTCCCAGGTCTTGTTGGGGCTGATCGTCGGGGCGATCTTGCGCCGTCCGACGGTTTTGCCCCAGAGGTACTGCAACACGTCCGAGGCCTGCACCACCACCACCAGGAAGAGCAGCAACTTGGCGTTGCCGTCGAAGCCATCGAGCTCGAGGTAGAGCAGGGCGGGAGCGTGGCTGACGCAATAGACCGCCACCATCAGGCCCCACTGCAGCTTGGCGGTGCGCTCGAGGAACCCGACCGGCTCACCCGCGAGTGCCGTACGAATCGGCACGAACAGAAAGGCGTAGACCGGCAGGAAGATCGTGAACATCCCGTACCACCCGATCCCGACTAGCAGGTATTGCAGCGGCGTCAGCAGATAGAACGCCCAGAACACCGCGGCGTGGTCGGCGCGAATGGTCGGGGTCAGCGTGACGAACTCACGCAGAGCCAGGAACGACAGCAGGCCGAAGAGCACCACCGAAAAGGCCTTGCCGAGCGCCATCGAGCTGGCGAAGACCAAGCACATCATCCACCACGAGCGAATCCGCGTGGCGGCGTCGTCGACGGTCGCCCTGGCTCGCTCCGACTCGACCACTCCGCGGAGGATGCGGACGGTGACACTCGCCACCACCAACAGCGCCAGGATCCCGACGAAGGCTCGGACCAGGGCACGATCTGCCAACAGCGTTTCGATCATGCGCGAGAGAGCTCCTCGATGGTGGTGCGCAGGCGGTCGAGAAAGTGGTCACGCTCCTCGCCGGGCTCGAGCAGAATCGGCCGCCCAAAGGTGACACTCGCGAGCAGTGGCACCGGGGCGAACTCCCCTCGCGGCAACACTCGGCCGAGATTGTGCAGGTAGGTCGGCACGATCTCGACCTCGGGGCAGGCTTGAACCAGGTGGAACACTCCGGGCTTGAACGGTCCCATCGCGCCGGTTTCGCTGCGGGTGCCTTCGGGAAAGAGAATCAACGAGTCCGTCCCCATCTCGCGGCGAGTGTGCTCCACCGCCTCGCGAGCGGCCGCGCGCCGGGCTTGCGCATCACCGTCCCGCTTGCCGCGTTCGATCAGGATGGCGCGAAACACCCGAGTGGCGAGCCACTGTTTGACGCCGCCCCGCCAGTAGTCCGCCGCCGCCACGGGCCGCGTCGTGCGGCGCAGATTCGGCGGCAGCGCCGCCCAGATCACCAGGGCATCGAGGTGGCTCGTGTGGTTGGCGCAGTAGATGCGTTGCCGCGGCTCGGGTGTGACCCCGATCCACCGCGACGAAGCCCCACACCACAATCGCACCACTGTTGCCAGGATCCCGCCGAGGGGATGGCTCGCCGACCGGCTCACCGGGCCTCCAGCGCGCGCACGATGCCGCGAGTGCGCCTCCACACCGTCACGAAGCTGCCCACCACGATCACGGCGAGGGCGATCTCGAGAGCTCGGGGTGGGCTGACGGCCAGCACTTCGATCGCCGCCGCGACCAGGCCGGCTCCGAGGACGGCCATTCGCTGCTGCTTGGCCATCGGCCCGCGAAAGTCCGCCGGCGCTCCGGCCGAGGTCCCCAGGACCCGCACGTACGCTGTCGACACCGCCAACACCGCCGCCAGCCAGCCGAGCGCTTCCCCCCGTCCGCCCACGGCGTATCCGGCCGCCACCAACACCACAGCATCCGATACGCGATCGGGCAGCTCGTTCCACACCTCCCCGCTCTTCGAGCCCTTGCCGCCCTCGACCGCCACCATGCCGTCGAAGAGATTGGCCAACAGGCGCAGCAGGATCGCCACCGCGGCGAGGACATAGGCCACGGCCGCCGCGGCTCCACCCTGCCGAGCCGCCCACAGCGTCAGCACCGTGGTGGCCAAAGCCCACACCACACTCGAGGCGGAGATCAGGTTGGGGTGAATCCCGAGCCGCACGAGGGACGCCGCAATCGCCCGAGCCCAGCCGGTGCTGCGACTCGGAATCGGCCGGCGAGACTTGACGGACGATGCCACGGCGAGACTCTATCGCGCAGCGGGTGCAGTGCCGCGGCGACGTTGGGTTCGTGGTTGGTGCTCCAGCGGTCCTTCCTTCGTGACACCATACCCTCATGGCCACCGCTCCCCAGGCGCTCCACCTTTCGGCGCGGGGGTTGACGCGTACCTACCGCATGGGCGAGGTGGAGGTACAGGCACTGCGGGGGGTCGATCTCGACCTGGTCGAAGGGGAGTTGATCGTACTGCTGGGGCCGTCGGGCTCGGGCAAGTCGACGCTGCTGAACCTGCTCGGGGGCCTCGATCGGCCGACCAGCGGCTCGATCCGCTGGCGTGACCAGGATCTCGCCCAGGCGAGTGACTCGGAGCTGACGCAGTACCGCCGCCATGCCGTCGGCTTCGTGTTCCAGTTCTACAACCTGATCCCGAGCCTGACGGCGCGGGAGAACGTCGAGCTGGTGACCGAGGTGGCAACGGCGCCGATGTCTCCCGCCGAAGCCCTGACGATGGTTGGGCTCGGTGCGCGCCTCGATTCGTTCCCTTCGCAGCTCTCGGGCGGTGAACAACAACGCGTTGCGATCGCCCGCGCGATCGCCAAACGCCCCGACCTGTTGCTCTGCGACGAGCCCACCGGAGCGCTCGACATCTCGACCGGCATCGTGGTGCTCGAGGCGATCGTCGCCGCCAACCGCGACCTCGGCACGTCGACCATCGTGATCACCCACAATGCCGCGATCGCCTCCCTCGCCGACCGCGTGCTGTCGATGGCGGATGGCCGCATCGCCGACGAACGTCGGCCGTCGACCAAACTGTCGCCGCGGGACATCTCGTGGTGAGCGTGTTGACCCGACGGCTGGTGCGCGAGGTGTGGCGTGCCCGTGGGCAGGCGCTGGCAATCGCCGCGGTAATCGCCTCGGGGATTGCCCTGTTCGTGGTGTTGCGCTCGACTATGGACTCCCTCGACCTGTCGCTCGAGACCTGGTACGCCCGCAGCCGTTTCGCCGACGTGTTTGCCGGGGCGGTTCGCGCCCCCCGGTCGCTCGAGGCCGAGTTGGCAGAGATCCCTGGGGTGCTGGCGGTCGAATCCCGCGTCGTCGCCGGGGTCATCGCCGAGGTTCCGGGGCTCGACGAGCCGGCCACCGTACGCCTCCAGTCCCTGCCGGAGGACGGCGGCGTCGCCCGACTGAACGCGGTGGTACTGCGGCAGGGTCGAGAGCCCGACCCACGTCGCGACCACGAGGTGATCGTCAGCGAAAGCTTCGCCGGCGCGAATGCGCTGGCGCCTGGCGACTCGATCTTGGTGCTGATGAACGGCCGCCGTCGCACCCTCGAGATCACTGGCCTGGGGCTTTCGCCGGAGTACACCTACACCGTGCGTCCCGGCGAGATGATCCCGGACCAGCGTCGCTTCGGCATCGTGTGGATGCAACGACGCGCCCTCGGCGCCGCCTTTCGCATGGAAGGTGGCTTCAACGACGTGGCGCTGGCGCTCGAACGCGGCGCGGTCGAAGCGGAGGTGATTGCGCGGGTCGACCGACTGCTCGCCCCCTACGGCGGCACCGGCGCGATCCCGCGGGCTCGCCAGCTGTCCCACTGGTTCCTCGCCAACGAGCTCGCCCAGCTGCGCGGATCGGCGACCGTGATCCCGGTGATCTTCCTCGGCGTTGCTGCCTTCCTGCTCAACGTCGTGCTGAGCCGGATGGTACAGGTCGACCGCGGACAGATCGCGGCGATGAAGGCGATGGGGCGCACCGACCTCGAGCTCGCCTTGCACACCCTCGCCTGGGCGCTGCTGGTGGCCCTGGTAGGGGCCGCGATCGGGATCGCCGCCGGAGCCTGGCTCGGACGAGGCATGACCGCGCTCTACACCGAGTTCTTCCACATCCCGACGCTCGAATACCGCCTGCGACCTGGAATCGCGATCCAAGGCGGCCTGGTCGCCCTGCTGGCGGCCGGCGCCGGGGCCCTCGGTGCCGCCCGCACGGTGCTGAAGCTCGCCCCGGCCGAAGCGATGCGGCCGGAGGCGCCCGCCTCCTATCGCGAGAGCTGGCCCGAACGGCTCGGGCTGAAACGGCACCTGCCGCAGACCTCACGCATGGTGCTGCGGCACCTCGGTCGCCACCGCGGACGCACCGCGGTGTCGGTCCTCGGCATCGCCGCCGGCGGCGCGCTGTTGGTGGTGGGCATGTTTTCGCTCGACGCGGTCGAGTATCTGCTCGACCAGCAGTTCGGCGTCACCCAACGATGGGATCAGGCGGTCAGCTTCGCCGAACCCCGCAGCGCCGCCGCGGCCCACGAGCTCGCCCGCGCACCGGGGGTATTGCGCGTCGAGCCTCAACGCAGCGTCGGCGTGCGCCTGGTGAACGGACAGCGAAGCCACCTCGCCGGGTTGGTCGGGCTGCCTGCGGACAGTTCGCTGTCCCGCGTCGTCGACCGCGAGCTGGGCGCACTGTCGCTGCCGCCGGCGGGCCTCGTGCTCTCGGCCAAGCTCGCGGAGATCCTTGCGGTCGGGCCCGGTGACCAGCTGCAGGTCGAGGTCCTCGAAGGGCGTCGAGCGCGCGCCGAGATCGAGGTCGTAGCACAGGTCGACACGCTGATGGGCGCCGAGGCGTGGATGGACCTGGCAGCGCTGCAGCGGCTCCTCGGTGAGGGGGAGGTGCTGTCAGGTGCTTCCCTGCTGGTCGACCAGGGCGCGGCCCCGGCGCTCTACCGCCGCCTCGAGGCAACCCCTCTGATCGCCGCGGTCGCGATCAAGCGCGCGGCGATCGAGAGCTTCCGCGCGACTCTCGCGGAGAACGTCGCGATCACCCGCAACCTCAACATCATGTTCGCGTCGATCATCGCCTTCGGGGTGGTGTACAACGCCGCCCGGATCTCGCTCGCCGAGTGCGAACGCGAGCTCGCGACGCTGCGGGTGATCGGTTTCACGCGCGCGGAGATCTCCTCGATCCTGCTGGGCGAGCTCGCGATCGTCACCGCGATCGCGGCGCCGCTCGGAGCCGCACTCGGCAGTGCCTTCGCCTGGTGGGTGGTGGCGACCATGGGTGACACCGAGCTCTATCGCCTGCCTCTGGTGATCAGCCAACGAACCCTGGCACTGTCGGTGGGTTGGGTCGCGATCGCCGCCGCGGTTTCTGGCCTGATCGTCCGTCGCCGCCTCGATCGCCTCGACCTGATCGCCGTCCTCAAGAATCGGGAGTGAGCCACCATGACCATCTCTCGCCGCCTGCTCTTCTGGATCCTCGCCGCCATCGTCGCGGTGGCCTTGGTGGTACTCGCCAACCGGCCCGACCCGGCCCCGGTCGATCTCGCCGAGGTGGCCCGTGGGCCTCTGCGCGTCACCCTCGACCAGGAGGGCCGCACGCGGGTGCGGGAGCGTTTCGTGCTCACTGCCCCTGCCGCCGGAAGGCTGCTGCGGATCGAGCTCGAGCCCGGCGACTCGGTGGAGGCCGGTGAGGTCGTCGCGACCTTTGCTCCGGCGGCAGCACCGATCCTCGATCATCGCAGCCGCCGCACCGCCGAGGCCCGGCTCCAGGCCGCCCGCGCGATGTGGTCTCGGGCTCAGGCCGAACGCGGGGCGGCGGTCGCTGCCGCCGAACGAGCCGATCGTGAGCTTCAGCACCAACGCCGCCTGGCCGAAGCCGGCGTCGTGGCGCCGGACGTGGTCGACGCCGCGACCACCGCGGCGGTCCGAGCTCGGGAGCTGGTTCTGGCTGCCGAGGCCGCAGAACGAACCGCCGTTGCGGAGGTCGCCGTCGCCGAAGCCGCCCTCGTCGGCGAGGGTGAAGTGTCCACACCCCGTTCGGTGCCGCTGCGCGCTCCGGCGACCGGCGTCGTCCTCGCCCGCCACCGCGAGAGCGAGTCGGTGGTGGCCGCCGGAGAGCCCCTGCTCGAGATCGGCGATCTCGGCGAGCTCGAGGTGATGGCGGACTACCTCTCGAGCGACGCAGTACGGATCCGCCCTGGGATGCCGGTGTCGATCGAACGGTGGGGCGGCGAACAGCCCCTCCAAGGCCGGGTCGAAAGGGTCGAGCCGGGAGGGTTCGTCAAGATCTCGGCCCTCGGAGTCGAGGAGCAACGCGTGTGGGTCGTCGTCGAGCTCACTTCCGCGCTCGAGCTTCGCCCTGGGCTGGGAGACGGCTACCGCGTCGAGACCCGCGTGGTGCTGGTCGACCGCGACGCCGTGCTGCTCGTCCCCACCGGCGCGTTGGTGCGCCAGGGCGACAGCTGGTCCGTCTTCGTGGTCGAAGATGGGACCGCCCGGCAGCAGGTGGTGACCCTCGGCGACCGCGCGCCCTTCTCAGCCGAGGTCCTCGGTGGCCTCGAGCTCGGCGATCAGGTCGTGCTCCACCCGACCGACAGGGTGGTGGACGGCGTCAAGGTTCGCGAGCGCTGACGTCCCGCACTCGCTCCAGTTCCTCGACATCGGCGAGGTCCTTGGGTCGACCGCTCGCCCTCTTGTTGGCGAGGAGCTCCTCGAGACCGATGATTCTCACTTGGTGGCATCCAAGCTCTGCGACCAGTGACCTTGCGGTGACCTGCTCCCAGTTGACACCTGCAATGGACGTCAGCAGATCGATTCGGTTCGGCGGGAGCCCGAGCTGAACGACCTTGCCGGCCTGCGTCAGCACCGTGCGCAGTCGGGAGCCGTTCCCGGTGAACCCGAATTCTTCGACCACCGCAGCGATTGCTGCTGCGTTCCCTTCGGTCGCCCGAACCAAGAAGTCGATGTCGCCGGTGTAGCGGGGGTAGCCGTGATAGCCAACGGCGTGTCCGCCGATCACGACGAACTCAACCCCGTGGGAGATCAGCAACGCGACAAACTCGTTCCAGTCTGCTGGAAGCTCCACCATCGCCACGCGTCCACTGCCGTCGTGAGATCTCGAGCACGAGCTCGAGACGCCGCTGCGGGGCCAGACCCGCATACCAGTGTGCGTCCGCTGCCTCGGCAGCGGAAAAGGAATCGTGAATCTGTAGCTGCATCCGACTTCGTTCGGGCGAACCCATCACTGGACCGTATCACGCCCACAATCCCGTGTTCTATGCTGAGATCGAGGTTCCGTGAGCGACTCCGACTCCTTTCTCCCCCGCGACACCCAACCGGCCGAGGCGGTGACCGAACCGACGCGGGTCGAACGCCCGATCTCGGGTCGCCTACCGCGTGATCAGCGGGCCCTGCCGGCCCCCGAGGACGATACGCCCGAGGTTGGCCGCACCATCGGCGCGGTGCGCCTCGAGGCAGTGATCGGCCGGGGTGGCATGGGCGAGGTCTACCGCGGCTTCGACCAACAGCTCGGCCGGCAGGTCGCGGTCAAGACGGTGCGCCTTCGCGACGGCGAAAGTGGTACCGCTCGCGAACGTTTGCGGCGCGAGGCGCGGATCCTCTCCAAGCTGAATCACCCCGGGATCTGCCAGCTCTACGAGCTGCTCGAAACCGAACACCGCGACTGGCTGGTCCTCGAGCTGGTCACCGGGCGTAGCCTGCGCACGGTGATCGAACGCGGCTCCCTCGCGCGGGCCGAGCGATTCTCTATCGCCGAGGACATCGTCGAAGCCCTGGCCGTTGCCCACCGCCACGGCATCGTCCACCGCGACCTCAAGGCCGAGAACATCATGCTGCCGGAGCAGGGCGGCATCAAGATCCTCGACTTCGGCATTGCCCGCGCCGACCTCGAGGATCCCGACGGCCAGGTCCTGCCGACTCGGGACCCCACGGCCGGCACCGGGCTCGAGACCATCGCCGGCACGGTCCTCGGCACCACGCGGTACATGAGTCCCGAGCAGGCGCGCGGCGAACCGGTGTCGACCGCAAGCGACATCTACTCGACCGGGCTGCTGATCGAAGAGCTGTGGCTGGGCCCGGTCGGGGAGCCCGAGGGTACGAGCGCGGTCGAGGCGGTCCACGCGATCGCCACCCGCCGCCCACTGCGGCTCAAGCGCCTCCCGCGCAAGCTCGCGCGACTGATCGCCCGCTGTGGCGCCCTCGAACCGAGCGAGCGCCCTACTGCCGCCGAGCTGCTGGCCGGCCTGCGGCGCGAGCGCGAACGTCCGCGGCGCATGGCTTTGCGGGTCACCGGTGCTCTGGCTGCGATGCTGGTTGCGCTCGGCGCCCTGAAGTACACCCTCGATCTGCGCCGCTCGGAGCAGGCCGCCCACGCCGCTCAGGACCGCGCCGAGGCCCTGGTGGGCTTCCTGCTCGAGGACCTCCAGGGTCAACTCGAGCCGCTCGGCCGGCTCGACCTGATCGAAGGTGTCGCGCAGCGAGCCCTCGAGCATTTTCGCAGTCTCGCCAACTTGGAGGGGGTCAGCAACGGTCCCCATGCGGCGCTCGCCCGACGCCAAATCGGCGGTGTGTTGGCAAAGCGGGGAGAGATCGAACCAGCCCTGGCGCTGCTGCGCGAAGCCCTCACGATCGACCAAGAGATCCTCGATCGAGACCCGAGCGTCGAGGCCCTGTCCGCCGTCGCCGAGGATCACCGCCTCATCGGACTGGCGATCTTCGACACCGGCGACGCCCTCGCAGCCGCCCACGAGATCGGCCTCGCGCGGAGTGCTCTCGAGCGAGCCCTGCACCGCGACCGGAGCGCGCGGTTGCGACGAGAGCTCACTCGGGTGCTCGCCGCCGAAGCGGACCTGGCCCGCCATCGGGGCGACACCGATGCCGCCGGCCGGCTGCTCGACGAAGGCCTGAAGACCCTCGACGAGCTGCATCGCAGCAATCCCGACGATCGCGAGACGACGGCCGCCCTCGCCGAGCTTCATTACAGCGCCGGTCTGATCGCCCATTTCGAGCGCAACGACCCAACAGCTGCCGAGACCCGCTACCGCGATGCCGTGGCCCTGCTCGAGAGCCTGATCGACGATCACCACGACGACGCCGGACACCGTTACCGCCTCGCCGTGCTCCACGGGCAGGGCCTGTGCCAGACCGCTCTCGACCGCGGTCAGGTCGAAGCCGCCGCCCTCGCCAACCAACGAGCCTTGGCCGAGCTCACTCGGTTGCATCGCGAAGATCCGACCAACGGCCGCTATGGCAACGCCCTGGTGTGGGAAGACCTGCGTCGCGCCGATATCGCCGGCCTGCGCGGCGATCACGCCGAGGCGCTGTTGGCCGCGAACGCCGCCGTGGAGCTCGCCGAGCACATGTTCTCGGGGCCCAACCGGCCCACACAGTGGCAGGGAACTTTCGCCTACGCCTTGCGCAGTCTGGCGGAGGTTCTGGCCGACGATGGTCGGTGGGCCCAAGCCCTCGTCCACCTGCGACGTGCCGAGCAGATCCACTCGCGCGCTGCAGGCGCCCGCGGCGACAACCTCTTCGCCGCCATGGACCTGCTCGGAGTCCGTACCGAGTTGCTCGAGGCGCTGCTGGAAACGAGCGACCCTGCAGCCATCGAGACGCTGCTGCCCCAGATTCGCTCCCACCGCGGCCAGCTCTCCGATCGCCTCGCCGACAACGTGCTCCTGCAGGAGACGGTTGCCCCGAGCCTGGTCGCGACCGCTCGGGCCGCACGCCTGCTCGGCAGCGACGACGCCTTCCGGAGCGATCTCGACCAAATCTTCGCCCTCGTCCCAACCGGGGAACCCGAGCCGCCCTCACTGATCCTCCTCGAAAGCCGCCTCTTTGCCGAGCTGCTTTCCGGCGACCGCCAAGGCGCCGGACGCACGGCCGAGCGCCTCCTCGCTCAGGGTTGGGTCAGGGCGGCTGCCGGCCCGGCACTGCGCGAAGCCCTGCAGGAACGGGGGCTTTGACGGGATTGGGTATTGGGTATTGGGTACCCGGGGAAGGTACCGGGTACCGGGTACTCACGGAACCGGACCGCCAGTCTCAGTTCCTTTCTCCCTCACTCCCCAACCCCTCACGCCCCAACCCTCACTCCCCACTCCCACCCTCAGCCCCCACCAAATACCGCCCCGCCCACGCCCGGAGCGCCTCCTCGAAGATCTCGAGTGGCGGTCGCACCAGGCCGGCACCGATCTGGCCAACCCCGGCCTCGCGATGGGCGATGCCGGTGTTGACTCGCGGCGTCACCCCGAGCTCGACCACCTTGCGCAGGTCGATCCCAACCGGGCTGCCACGGAAACCGAGGGTCGGGATGGTGAAGTGTTGGTGCTCCGCGACGGTGATCTCGTACATCTCGAGCGTTGCATCGATGGCGTCCTGAGGATTGCCGCCGATGAAGGTCACGATGGCCGGAGCCGCCGCCATCGCAAACGCGCCGATGCCGGCGGTTTCGGTGATGGTGGAATCGCCGATGTCGCGGTTGGCGTCGGCTGCGGAGAATCCCGCGAAGAACAGCCCGTGCGGCACCTGCGAAGGCGCGGTGAACCAGCGGTTGCCGAGGCCACTGACGCGGATGCCGAAGTCGGTGCCGTTGCGCGCCATGGTCGAGACCACCGTCGAGCCCTCGATGCCGTGCGCAGCGTCCGCCATCGCCTTGCACGCGGCCATCACCGGATTGAGCACCGACAGCGCATTGCCTCCGAGGAATTCGAGAATCCTGCTCGCCTCGGCCCCACCTGCCGCCGCCACCGCCGGAGCGAGCTGGCGCAGGAGCAGCAACGATCCCGCCTTGTTGCGGTTGTGGCCTTCATCGCCCATGTGCAGCGCCTCGGCCAGCAACGCGCGCAGGTCGATCCCGTCACCCAGAGCACGCGCCAACACCGGCGCCATCTCGCGGTTCATCCAGCGCAGCTTGTCGAGTACGTCGTCGGCGTAGGCGCCGTAGCGCAACACCTTGCCGTAGCCTTCGTTGAGGTTCGAGAAGGTCTGGTGACCGTGGACCTGGTCTTCGACCACCCACACCGCCATCGACGGTGAGGTGACACCTGCCATCGGGCCCACGGTCGCATGGTGATGGCAGGGCTCGAAGGCCACCTCGCCGGCTTCGACCAAGGCCACGGCCTCGGCCTCGTTCTGGGCTCGGCCTTCGAAGATCAAGGCGCCGATCACCGCGCCCCGCATAGGCCCCGACATCCGCTCCCAGTTGATCGGCGGGCCGGCGTGCAACACCATGTGGGGCTCGAGCCCCGGGATCACGTCGCGCGCCGTCGCCACCCCTCGCAGCATCGGCCTCGAGGCCATGAGGCGTTCGACCGCCAGCTGGTTTGCCGCTTCGATGTCGATCATGACCGTCTCCCCTTCATGCGGCGCAGGATCGCCGCGAGCTCCGGATCTCCCCCGGCGGGTGGACGCCAGTCGACCCGCACCACCTCGGCCTCTTGGGCGACGAGGCTGTCGGCAAAGGACTCGAGGCCGACGTTGATCACCACCGGCCGTTCGAGCGCCGCCAGCGGTACCGGCAAGGCCGGATGGCTCTCCCAGCTCGACAGCGCCCGGTCGGCGGCAAGGCGCACGACATCGTCGAGGGAGCGCACGACTCTCGCGCCCGCAGACTCGAGGCGGGCGATCTGCTGGCCGAGGTTCTGCGGATCACGCCGCGTGCCGACCACCAGGCAGACGACCTCGAGAATCCTGCCGGCGGCGTGAGCCTGGCCCAAGACCTCCTGGATCACCGGAGCCAGACCGGTGGCCGGATCGGGGTGAGCGCCGTCACCCAGGACCACGTCGAGCACCACGATGCCCACTTCGCGATCCGTGCCCTCGCGGCGCAGACGCTCGTACAGCGGGCTTGGGTCGATCATCGGATGCGGCCGACCGAGGGTGAGCTCGTCGGCACCGAGGTCGACGATGGTGTGGCCAACGCTGTCCTCCGGATCCTCGAGCTCCTGGCCGACGCCGAGGTTGGTCGCGAGCGGCGCGAGCCAACCCGCCAGGCGGTGCCCGACTTCGAGCGCAAGGGTGCCTCCGGAAAACAGTCCACGAACGTATCCTGCGCTCCGCGCCGAGGCACTGCGCACCGTCGGCGCGCCGGCGAGCTCGACCGCCGTTTCCGCCGCTTCCTCGAGACTCGCGGCGAAATGCACCGACCCAAGATCGGGATTGCGGGCGCCGGCACCGACGAAACACACGACCACGGGGGTCGTCAGTCCGCGCACCTGCCGCAAGACCCGGGCAGCAACCTTCGGCGACGGCGGTTTCGACACCACCACGATGACGCGGGTGTCGGGATCGCGGTCGAGGGCGTCGATTGCCGCCAGCGTCGACAGCGCCCCAATCGCCTCGGAGAGATCGCGCCCCCCGGTGCCGATGACTTGGGTCACGCCACCGCCCAAGGCATCGATGCGACTCGACACCACCTGCAGCCCGGTGCCGGACGCGCCCACCAGCCCGACCGAGCCGCGACCCAGCCGATTGGCGAAACCCAAGCCTACTCCTCCGATCACAGCGGTGCCGCAGTCGGGGCCGAGCAACAGCAGTCCCCGTTCCGCCGCCAGCCGTTTGAGCCGCAGCTCGTCAGCCAGCTCGACGTTGTCGCTGTACAAGAACACGTGACGACCGCCCAACAGGGCGTCTTCGGCCACTTCGGCCGCGTAGGCGCCCGGCACCGAAATCGCCACCCACCGAGCGTCGGTGCGTTCGGCCATCGCACCGGCCAGCCCTCGGAACCGCCGTTCGCCGACATGGGACTCGGCCCGTGCGCGCAGGAGCTCCTCGACCTTGGCCAGCGCCCACTCGGCAGCCGTCTCGCTCTCGGCCCGTACGACCACCAGCAGGTCGTCGGCGCGGATAGCCGCAAGATCGTCCGGCCACCACCCTCCCTCTTCGAGGATCTCCCGATTGGCGGGCGTCGCCATCATCGCTGCCGCTTCAGCCACCCCGGGCTCGCGGGCGAGCGCCTGCTGCAGCCGCATCAACACCACCGAGTCGCAGTAGGTCGCCGGATGGGTAACGAAACGTTGGATCATGGTCCGCTGGCCTCGTTCGGGTCGTGATCGGCGGGGTCGACCGCCGCGGCAAGCTGAGTCGCGAGCGCGAGGAGCGCCTCGTCGCCCCACCACTCGCCGACGATCTGGACGCCCACCGGCAGATGGCCGACGAAGCCCGCCGGAACGACGATCGCCGGCAGACCCGACTGCGTCCACGGCAAGTTCATCACCGGATCGCCGGTCGATTCGAGTCCACGCGGCGCCGGCCCCTTGGCCGCCGGGCACAACCAGGCGATCGCCCCCGCACGCTGTCGCGCGGTCTCGAGCTGGCCGCGCAGCTCGCCACACTCTTCGAGCAGCGCCTCGAGCTCGGCATCGGTGATCGTCTCGCCGCGGTCGATGAGCTCGAGCGTCGGCCGGCGGTACAAGGCTCGGAACCGAGAGGCCCAGGGGCGATGGACGCGGGCGGCTTCAGCAGCCACCACCCGACGATGACGCTCGACCACGCGCGCGAAGTCGCCCAAGGCTGGAGCCTCGAGCAACTCCCACCCAGCCGCCCGCAGCCGCGCACACACCGCGGCGAAGTGCTCCCGACCGGGTGGATCAGCGGCCTCGAGCAAGGGGCCGGTTGGAATCGCGAGTGCACCCGAGGGTGCCGAGGCACCACTCTTCCAGTCGTCGCACAATACTGCCGCGGCTCGTTCCACCCATGCGACACTCGGCCCGAACACTCCAACGTGATCGAAGGATGGAGCCAGAGGGATCAAGCCGTTGCGCGGGATGCGTTTGCGGCTGGGCTTGAAGCCAACGACCCCACAAAATGACGCCGGTCGACCCACCGAGCCGATCGTCTGGGTTCCGAGCGCCAATACCGCCTGACCGGCCGCCACTGCCGCCGCCGACCCGCTGCTCGAGCCACCGGGGGTGTGCTCGAGGTCGTGAGGATTGCGGGTCGGCCCCGGGGCGAAGTAGGCGAACTCGGTGGTGTTGGCCTTGCCCGCGATCACCGCACCTGCCCGGCGCAGGCGCGTTACCGCAACCGCCTCGGAACCGGCGAGCTCCTCCGGCGCCAAGGCACTGCCGGCGCGAGTGGGCAGCCCGTCGACGTGAAACACGTCCTTGACGGCCAGCGACACACCGGCCAGTGGGCCCGCTGCCCGCGCGCTTTCGTCGGCCATCCGCGACCAACGATCCGGCTCGTCGACGAACCCATGGACCCGCGGCTCGACCTCCTCGAACCACTGGCGCCATCGCTCGAAGGCCCCCGGGGCTCGCAGGTCGGCGATCGGCTCCGCCATCACGCCCCCTCTGCGCCCCGGGCGCGACGCGCCGCGAGCAGCACCGCATCGACGATGTGCTGGTAGCCGGTGCAGCGACAGAGGTTGCCCGAGATCGCGTGGCGAATCTCGGCTTCAGACGGATCCGGATGCTCCTCGAGGTACGGCACCAAGGTCATCAGAAAGCCTGGCGTGCAGAAACCGCACTGCAGACCGTGGGCCTCGCGAAACGCCTCCTGCAGTGGGTGCAGCGTGGCGGGATCCGGACTCAGCCCTTCGACGGTGGTGATCACCGCTGCGTCAGCCTGAACGCCGAGCATCAGGCACGAACGCACCGGAGCTCCGTCGACCAGGATGGTGCACGCCCCACACACGCCGTGCTCACACCCAACGTGGGTGCCGGTCAAGCCCAGGGTGTGGCGCAGCACGTCCGAGAGCAACTCCCGCGGCTCGACCTCAAACGTCTGCTCCACTCCGTTGATCGTCGCGCGCACCGTGATCATGCCACTGCTCCCGCACGCTCCGCCGCTCGCCGCAAGGTGCGCCGCACCAACACTCCAACCAGATGCCGACGGTACTCGGCGCTGGCGTGAATGTCGCCGTTGGTCTCGAGCGCCGCCATCGACGCGCCCGCAGCCGCTTCGAACAGCTCGGACGACGGCAACTCACCGACGAGGCCGGCCGCACCCGCCAGCTCGACCGGGCCGTCGCCGACACTCATCGCCACCATCCGCGCAGCAGCGATACGGCCACGCTCGTCCAGCTCGAGCACAGTCGCCAGCCCAGCCATCGCGTAGTCGCCGAGCCGCCGCGAAATCTCTTCGAAAGCGAACCCGACGCGCGGATGCGGCGGTGGAATCATCACGCCGACCAACAACTCGTCCGGCTCGAGGGCGGTGGCAAAAAAGCCGACGAAAAAGTCACGCGCTGCGATACTGCGGCGGCCGCGCACACTGGCGAGCTCGAACGTGGCGTCGAGGGCTACCATCACCGCCGGCAGTTCCGCAGCGGGATCGGCGTGGGCGAGGCTGCCACCCACCGTGCCGCGGTTGCGGATCTGCGGGTGGGCGACGAACGGCACGGTCTCCGCCAGCAGTGGTGCGCGCTCGGCAACGATCCCCTCACGCTCGAGGCGCCGTTGGCGCGTCAACGCACCGATGCACAGAGCGCCGTCATCGTCCGCCACGACGAAGTCGAGCGCCGCCAGCCGGTTGACGTCGATCAACATCGCCGGCGCGGCGAGGCGAAAGTTCATCGCCGGAATCAGACTCTGGCCCCCGGCCAGAACCTTGGCCCCATCGCCGTATTCGGCCAGGAGAGCCAGCGCGTGGTCGAGGCCGGTGGCGCGGTGGTAGTCGAAAGCGGCGGGTTTCATCGAAACCTCGAACGAATGAAGACGAGGAGCGGACGACGTCGACGGGACACCGGCAGATTGTGGCAGATCGGAACGGCCGAGGGGAACCTCGCTCGGCTGCATCCGCAAACGGACGACCGGGTGCTGGTAACGTCTCCGGCATCATGGCTGCGACCCAACACTTCACTCTGCGCCTGCTGCCTGAGCGCTTCGTCGTCGAACGTCTCGGTGCAGACGGCGCGATCGTGGTGCCGCCCGGCCCGTTTGCGACCGTCGTCCGTCGCGGCTCCGAGGTGACCCGCATTCGCCCCGAAGGCCCGGCGCCCGACGAGATCGAGATCGTCGAGACCTCCTCGGCCTGGCGCGCCCTCGTGATCGAGGCGAGTTTCGACTTCGAGGCGGTCGGCGTGCTCGCTGCACTCTCCTCCGCACTCGCCGACGCCGACGTACCGCTGCTCGCGATCTCGAGCTGGGCAACCGACGTCCTCTTGGTCGCCGAGGCCCGCCTTGCCCAGGCGCTCGGCGCGTTGCGAAGCGTGGGGCACCAGGTCCTGGACGGCTGACAGCGACGGGCTTCGCTCCGTGAACCCGGCCCGGCCGCCACCGGTCAAGACCGGCCGGCGCCACCGGCCGGCCGGAGCGGTTCCCTCGCCTCTATGGCACCTGTGCGGACCAGGCGCCGGTGTCGCCACTCTCGAAGCCGTCGGCGAAGAGCGGCCCGTCGAGGCGCAGCAGGTCGATCCGCACGCTGTGCGTCGACGACGCTCCGCCGGCTACGGTGAAGCGCGCCAGCACCGAGCCCCAACTGCCCGCGCGGGCGGCGGAGAACGGGACCCATCCTGCCGTCGGACCGGTCGCGAGGGTGACCGCGCCGCCGGTGTCGCCCGACGCCTGGCAGGTGGTGTTGGTCGAGCCGACCAGGTCGACGGTCACTGCCGGGTCTGCCCCGCTGCCACCCGTCACCTCGATCGCTCCGCCGAGCACGAAGGGAATGCCGGGCTCGAGCGCGAGGCACGCCTCGGCCGTCGTCGTGGCACCGGTCCCGGCCGTGGTCGCCACCACGACGGATCCCGAGGTCGCCTTGCCCTGGGCGTCGACGCCCTGCCAGCCGAGGTCACCCGGCCGGGTGCCACCTGCCACCCACGGCAGGATGCCGTCGTCGAAGTTGGGGTTGGGCACCAGGTTGCCCGCCGTGACTTCGAAGTCGAGGCTCGAGGCCCCCGCCTCGTTGCCGAGCTCGTCGGTGATCCCACTGCAGGCCCACAGGCGGTAGCTCCCCGCCGGCAGTGCGAAGCCTGCGCCGACATCGAGGCGCACGCTCTGCTGATCGCCGAGCAGACTCGCCGAGGTCGGGGCGACCTCGACGTCGGTTGGGGCCACCGTGCAGCCGGCGGTTTCGATCGTGCCGCCGGCACCGGCTTCGACCAGCACCCAGTTGGCGAGGTCTTCGGCCGCCGGCTGGGCGAGCTCCTGGTCGAAGGAGACCAACAGCTGGGTGATCGAGCTTTCGGTCACCTCGCCGTCCTCGAGCTCACCGTTGCCGGTGTCGGCTACCGTGTCGACGGTGGTCAGCACCGGGCCGACCAGGTCGAGCTCGAACGGTCCGATCGTCGTCACGGCCGACTGGTTGCCGGCCTCGTCGACACTGCAGACATGGAACCAGTACTCCCCCGTCGACAGCGCCACCGAGGTGGTCGACAGGTCGGTGCCGTCGATCACGCCGTCACAACTCCACGAGTCGGCGCCGAGGAAGGTCCAGGCGTAGCCGGCAACCCCCGAGGTCGTGTCACTCGACGCATCCCACTCGGTGTCGATGGTGGCATCGCTGCTCGGGGTGCCGACCGTGTGGCTGCTCGAATCGACCCCGCTGGGAGTTGACGGTGCCGTGGTGTCGATCCAGAACGGCCCGACGTGCACCACCAGCCCGCAGTTGCCGGCACCGTCACACGCCCGCGCATGGGCGTACCAGCTGTTGCCGTCACTCGTCGCGGTGCCGACGTAGCTGGTGCCGGCCTGGGTGGGTGTGGTGCCCGGGTCGGTCATCGCGTTCTGGTCGAAGGTGATGGCGTAGCCGGTGACGCCGGTGGCGTCGGTTGCGCCCGAAAGGGTGACGTCGATGGTGGCGTCGTTGCTCCAGGTCGAGACCGCGTGGCTCGGCGAGGCGAGCAGCAGTCCGGTCGGCGGCGCGGTGTCGATCGCGTACGGACCGCCGGTTGCCACGGCGCCCGTGTTGCCGGCGTTGTCGACCGCACAGACGTGCGCGTACCAGGTGCCGTCGGCGACAGCTGCAGAGCTGGCAGAGGTCGAGGCGGTGGTCTGGGTCAGTGCCGCGCAGGCCGGCGGCGTCGCCGTGGTGGTGAAGTCGTAGCGGTAGCTCGCGACCCCCGACAGCGCGTCGGTTGCCGCGATCCACGAGGCGTCGATCGTGGTGTCGGCCACCGGCGTCGCCGAATGCGACGAGGAGCTGACCGTGCCCGGGGCACTCGGCGCCGTGGTGTCGATTCCGTAAGGCCCGCGGTGCACCGTCGAGGTGCAGTTGCCCGCGATGTCGCAGGTCGAAAGGTGGAAGTACCACAGCCCCTCCGCCAGCGGCCCGCCGGACGTGCCGTGGGGATCCGCGGCGTGGGCAACGGTGGTGGTGTCGTCGGGGATGGTCGTGGTCAGCTGATCGAAGCGCACGCGGTACCGGTCGAGCCCCGCGGCATCGTCGCTTGCGCCCATCCAGGTCATGGCGATGGTGGTCGACGAGCTCCACCCTCCCGAGGTGTGGCTGCTCGACTCGACCGTGCTCGGGTCACTCGGATCGGTCTGGTCGACGCGGAAGTCGCGGCTGAAGTCGTCGCCGCCGGTGTGATCGCCGTTGCCGTCCAAGGCGCTGCCGCCGAGGTCGGTCAGCGAGGCACACGCGAAGAGCCGGTAGAGCCCTTCCGCGAGCGCGCCGCCGTCGATCTGGAGCGATACGGTGGTGGAAGGCCCGTCCCAGGTCGCCGAGTCGATGCCCACCGTCGTGTCGGTCCCGGCCACTGCGCCGCAGGTGGTGGTCTCGAGGGTGCCGTCGACACCGGACTCGACCAGCAAGTAACTCGCCGGGTTGCTGACGTCGCCTGCGGTGCCGTCACCCGGTGGGTCGAAGAGCGCTTCATCGAAGGTGATGTGCAGGTCGGTGATCGCCGCGTTGGTCGCTTCACCCGCATCGAGCGAGCCGTCGCCGGTGTTTGCCGTCGAATCGACTGCGGTCACCTTGGGCGCCGTCAGGTCGACGCGGAAGGTCCGTGAGAAGTCCCCTCCCATCGCGTTGCCGGCCTCATCCGTCACCGAGGCACACACCCCCAGGAGGTAGAGCCCGTCACCGAGGGCCACACCGCCGTTGACCCCGAGGGTCGTGACCTGCGCGGCGTAGTCGGCAGAGTCGATCGTGATCCCGATGTCATCCCCACCGACGCTGCAACCGCTGCTGTCGAGGGTCCCGTTGCCCGCCGCTCCCACCAACACGAAGTTGCCGAGGGATTCGGCACTCGCCTCGCCCATCGCTTCGTCGAAGGCGACGAGCAGCTGCGTGATCGCCACGTTGACGATTTCGGCCTCGGTGATCTCGCCACCCGAGGAGGCGACCGAATCGATCGCGGTCACACTTGGAGCGCCGAGGTCGATCGTGTACGGGCCTCCGGTCGTCACCCCACTGTCGAGCCCCACACCGTCGCGGGCGCAGACGTGCACGTACCAGGTGCCGGCCGCGAGCGCTGCCGACGTCGCCGAGGTCGACGCCGTCGTCGAGCCGAGGGACGCGCACGTGCCCGGCGTCGCCGAGCCGGTGAAGTCGTAGCGGTAGCTCGCCACACCTGACGAGGAATCAGAGGAAGCGCCCCAGCTCGCGTCGACGGTGGTGTCGTTGGTCGCGCCGCCATCGTGCGAGGACGACGAAACCGCACCCGGAGCCGTGGGTGCGCTGGTGTCGATCCAGAAGGGACCGAGGTGCACCACCGGGCCACAGTTGCCCGCCTGGTCACAGGCACGGGCGTGGGCGTACCAGCTGCTGCCGTCGGAGCTTGCGGTGCCGACGTAGCTGGTGCCGGCCTGGGTCGGTGTCGTGCCGGGATCGGTCATCGCGTTCTGGTCGAAGGCGATGGCGTAGCCGGTGACGCCATTGGCGTCGCTCGCACCGGAGAGCGTGACGCCGATGGTGTTGTCGTCGTCCCAGGTCGAGACCGTGTGGCTCGGTGAGGCGAGCAGCAGTCCGGTCGGCGCGGCAGTGTCGATGACGAAGGGCCCTCCCGTCGCAACCGGCCCAAGGTTGCCAGCAAAATCGACAGCACAAGTGTGGCCGTACCAGGTTCCATCGGCCAGCGCAGTCGACGTCGCGTGTGTCTGGAAGCTCATCGCCGGAAGGGCAAGGCACGTTGGAGGTGTTGCCGAGTTGGTGAAGCCAAAGCGGTAACCGATGATTCCGGCAAGCGCATCGGTAGCGGCGACCCACTGCAGCGAGATCGTCGTATCCGCCACCGGCGTAGAGGAGTGCGACGAGGAGCTGACGGTCCCCGGTGCACTCGGCGCGGTGGTGTCGATGCCGTATGGGCCGCGGTGCACCGTCGAGGTGCAGTTTCCCGCGACGTCGCAGGTCGACAGGTGGAAGTACCAATTCCCGTCGGCGAGGGCTGCACTCGTGGTCGAGTGTGGGTCAGAGGTGTGCGAAACAGTCGTGGTGTCGTCCGGCACCGTCGTCGGCTGATCGTCGAAGAGCACTCGGTATTGATCGAGGCCCGAGCCACCGGGCTCGTCGGCGGCGCCGGACCAGCTCATGTCGATGGTGGGATCGGCCGTGTACGCCGAGATCGTGTGGCTGGTCGAGGCGACCGACGTGGGGTCGGAAGGAGGGCTCGTGTCTGGGCACGGGCCTTCGTAGCGGGCGAGTCGATGTGAGCTCAACCCGCCCGCCGTCGTGAAATCCCCGCCCGCGTACAGCGCCGCGCCGCCACCCTCGTCCCACACAGCGAGCGCATTCACCGTGCTGTTCACTCCCGTCCCCGACGGGCCCGACAGCGCCGACCAGCCGCTCCCGTCCCACTTCGCTACCCGGTTCACGGTCACACCACCCGCACTCGTGAACTGCCCCCCGGCGTAGAGCGCCGCACCGCCACCGTCGTCCCACACAGCGACAGCCAGCACCGGGTCAGCCATGCCTGCCCCCGACGGGCCCGACAATGCCGACCACGCACTCCCGTCCCACTTCGCCACCCGGTTCACGATCACACCCCCCGCCGCAAAGAAATCCCCGCCCGCGTACAGCGCCGCGCCGCTACCGTCGTCCCACACCGTGAGAGCCCGCACCACGCTGTCCGTCCCCGTCCCCGACGAGCCCGACAACGCCGACCAGCCACTCCCGTCCCACCTCGCCACACGGTTCACCAGCACTCCAGCCGCCGTTGTAAACGCCCCTCCCGCGTACAGCCCCGGCCCGCTGCCGTCGTCCCACACCGCGAATGCAAACACCGCGTTGTCCACCCCCGTCCCCGACGGGCCGGACAACGCCGACCAGCTGGTCCCGTCCCACTTCGCTACCCGGTTGACGCCCAGTCCATCCGCGTTGGTGAACTGACCTCCTGCGTACAAGGCCTCGCCACCCCCGTCGTCCCAGACCGCCAGCACCCAAACCGTGCCGCTCACCCCCCCTGACAACGCCGACCAGCCACTCCCATCCCACTTCGCCACACGGTTCACCACCACTCCACCTGCTCTCCCGAAAGACCCGCCCGCGTACAGAGCAGGACCACTGCCGTCGTCCCACACGGCGAGCGCATACACCTGCTGGTCCATCCCAGTTCCTGACGGGCCCGACAGCGCCGACCAGCTACTCCCGTCCCACTTCGCCACACGGTTCACCACCACTCCACCCGCCGTCACGAAAGAACCGCCGGCGTACAACGCCTCGCCGCCACCGTCGTCCCACACTGAAATCGCACGCACGAAGTCGCTTACCCCAGTCCCTGACGGGCTCGACAACGCCGACCAGCTACTCCCGTCCCACTTCGCCACCTGGTCCACGGCCACTCCACCCGCCGTCCAGAATCGCCCTCCCGCGTACAACGCTGCGCCGCCACCCTCGTCCCACACCGAAAGCGCACGCACGAAGTCGCTTACCCCAGTCCCCGACGGGCCTGACAACGCCGACCAGCCACTCCCCTCCCACTTCGCCACCCGGTTCACCGTCACCCCACCCGCCGCTGCAAACTCCCCGCCCGCGAACAGCGCCGCGCCGCCGCCGCCGTCCCACACCGCGAGTGCCAGCACAGTGCTATCCATCCCCGTCCCCGCCGGGCCCGACAGCGCCGACCAGCCACTCCCGTCCCACTTCGCCACCCGGTTCACCGTCACCCCACCCGCCGTCGTGAAACTCCCACCAGCGTACAGCGCCGAGCCGCCGCCATCGTCCCACACCGTGAGTGCCCACACCGTGTTGTTCACCCCCGTTCCCGCCGGCCCCGACAATGCCGACCAGCCAGTCCCATCCCACTTCGCGATCCGGTTGACACTCACGCCGCCAGCCGTTGCGAAGCCGCCCCCGGCGTACAGAGCTGCACCATCGCCGTCGTCGTAGACCGTCAGCACTCGAACATCATTACCACCGCCGTTCACTCCCGTCCCCAACGGTCCCGTCAACGCCGACCAGCCAACCCCGTCCCACTTCGCAACTCGGTTCACGGTCACACCGCCCGCTGTCGTGAAGAACCCGCCTGCGAACAGCGCCTCGCCGCCCCCGTCATCGAATGGCGCTAGCGCCAACACCCAGCTGTTCGTCCCGGTTCCCGATGGGCCCGATAGCGTCGACCACATACTGCCGTCCCACCTCGCGACATGGTTCACGCTCACACCGCCAGCCGTCACAAAGCCGCCTCCGGCGTAGAGAGCCGCACCACTGCCATCGTCATACACCGTCAGGGCATAGACATGGTTGTCCATCCCTGTTCCCGAAGGCCCCGACAACGCCGACCAGGAGATCCCATCCCACTTTGCAATTCTGTTGACCATCAACCCGCCAGCGTGGACGAACTCGCCGCCGACGAAGAGCGCTGGGCCTGAGCCGTCGTCCCACACAGCCATCGTCTGCACGTCGCCGTCGAGGTCGGCGAGCTCGAAGCCTCCCTGCCAGGCACACGTCGATCCCTTCTGCGCCGACCGCAACCGCTCCGCCCCCTCGACACCGTCGCCCCGCCAACGCAGACCGAGCGCTCCCACCTCGCCGTCCGCCACCGGCACGACCTCCATCCCCCTCTCGACCGCCCGCTCGAGCACGACCCGCTCGCCCCGGCCCAACTGCCCGTCCCCGTCGGCATCCTCGAAGATCTCGATCCACGCCGGGGCGTCGCCCTTCCAGCTCACCGCGACCTTCGCGCCTTCCTCCTCGCCCACCTGCCCGAGCCAGGTGGCGCTCAGCAGCGCATCCCGCTCCGGCCCCCCGGCGGCCGCAGCCACCAGCGGGAACGTCACCATTCCAAGGACGAAGAGACTCGGGACTCGGATCATGGGCCAACCTCCGGACGACTCGGTTCACCTGTGGGACGGACAGTGTCGCCACGTTACCGAAACCGGTGCCGGCCGCGCATGATCCAAATGGACTATTTTGCAGGAAGTTGCATATGGGAGGGAGAGGTACCAAGCACCGGGAATCCTGTACCCTTGAAGCGGTGAATCTGCCACCCCTGCTCGCCGTCGCCGTGGCT
>CAZRFU010000077.1:0-24733 GCA_964599475.1 uncultured Thermoanaerobaculia bacterium | reverse complement strand
GCCGCGATGCGGCGCGAGGAGGTTTGGTGTGAGCGGTCCGAGTATTCGTCAGCTGAGAGATCACGTCGGTTCTGAGGTCGAGCTGCAGGGGTGGCTCGCCAACAAGCGTTCGAGCGGCAAGCTGGCCTTCCTGCAGGTGCGGGACGGCAGCGGCCAGGTCCAAGCAGTCGTCAACAAGCGTGATGTGACCGAAGCTGCCTGGACTGCCGCCGAGCAGGTGACGCAGGAGTCGACGGTATGGCTGCGGGGCTCGGTGGTCGCCGATGCGCGCTCGCCCAGCGGGGTCGAGCTCCACGTGCTCGACTTCCGCGTCGACCACCTGACCGACGAGTTCCCGATCACACCCAAGGACCACGGCACCGCGTTCTTGATGGATCATCGGCACCTGTGGTTGCGGTCGTCGCGGCAGGTGGCGGCGTTGCGCGTGCGCTCGGAGATCGAACAGGCGATCCGCGACTTCTACTATCAGCGCGGGTTCGTGCTGATCGACTCGCCGATCCTGACGCCGGCGGCGTGTGAGGGCACCTCGACCCTGTTCGAAACGCAGTACTTCGATTCGAAGGCCTACCTGTCGCAGTCGGGCCAGCTCTACCTCGAGCCGGCGGCCGCGGCGCTCGGCAAGGTCTACTGCTTCGGGCCGACCTTCCGCGCCGAGAAGTCGAAGACCAGGCGTCACCTCCAGGAGTTCTGGATGGTGGAGCCCGAGGTCGCTTTCCTCGAGTTCGACGGATTGTGTGCCTTGGCCGAAGAGTTCGTGCGCAGCCTGGTCGAACGGGTGCTCGAGCGCTGCAAGCCGGAGCTCGCGGTGCTCGAACGCGACGTCAGCAAGCTCGAGGCGATCGTCGCCGCGCCCTTTGCCCGCATCACCTACACCGATGCGATCGACAAGCTGCGCGAGCTCGGTCACGAGGTCTCCTTCGGCGACGACTTCGGTGCCGAGCACGAGACCGACATCGGCAACGCCTTCGGGGGGGTGCCGGTGTTGATCACCCGCTACCCGGCCGCGATCAAGGCGTTCTACATGCAGCCGGCTCCCGAGAATCCCGACCTTGCCCTTGCTCTCGATCTGATCGCGCCCGAAGGCTACGGTGAGATCATCGGCGGCAGCCAGCGCATCCACGATCACGACCTGCTGCTGCAGCGCATCGAGGAGCACGACCTGCCGCGCGAGGCCTTCCAGTGGTACCTCGACGTGCGCAAGTACGGCACCTTCCCGCACAGCGGCTTCGGTATGGGCCTCGAGCGTTTCGTGTCGTGGATGTGTGGGCTCTCGCACGTGCGCGAGTCGATTCCCTACCCGCGGCTGTTGCACCGCCTCTACCCCTGAGGGCCGCCGAACGGCGGATCTGCATGTCGTCTCCCAGCCCACGACTTCTCACCGCCGCCATGGCGTTGATGATCCTGATCTGGGGGACGACGTGGTCGGCGATTCGGGTCGGCTTGACCGGCATCCCGCCCCTCAGCGGGGTGGCGGTGCGGTTCCTGCTGGCAGGACTGGCGCTGGCGGTCGTGGCGCGGATCATGGGGGCGCCGTGGTGGGCCGGGCCCGGTACCTGGGTGCGCTGGCTTGCGCATGGGTTGTTGTGTTTCTGCATCTCCTACGGCGTGACCTACTGGGCCGAGCAGTGGGTGCCGTCGGGGCTCACGTCGGTGTTGTTTGCGACGTATTCCCTGTGGGTCGTGATCCTGGCGCAGTTCCTCTTACCCGAGGAGAAGCTGCGGCCGCGTGTCGCGCTCGGCACGTTGACCGGTTTCCTCGGCGTGGCGGTGATCTTCTCGGAGGACTTCGCGCGGCTGGGTGAGGGGGACGTGTTGTTCCCGGCGCTGGTGTTGTTGATCGCGCCGTTGTCGGCCGCGCTCGATTCGGTGCTGGTCAAACGCTATGGCGGTGGGCACCATCCGGTCACCCTCAATGCCGCCGGCATGCTGATCACCGCGCCGCTGATGGGGGCGGTTGCCTGGGCGACCGAAAGCGACCGCGCCTGGAACCTCGCTCCGGCGCCGGTGCTCGCGACGATCTACCTCGCCCTGTGTGGCTCGGCCCTGGCCTTCAGTCTGTACTTTTGGGCGTTGCGCCACACCACGGCGACTCGGCTGTCGACCATCGCGTACGCGATCCCGGTGGTGGCGGTGACGATCGGATCGCTCGCATTCGGCGAGCCGATCACCGCGCGGTTGATCCTCGGAGGAGTCGGAGTCATCGCCGGGGTGGCGATCACCTCGGCGGCTTCGCGCCGGGGATGAGCTTGAGCGCTCGAGGGCAGGCCTGCCGAACCCTGCCGCGGTCGATCTTGGCCGTTGCCCTCCTGGCGGCCTGGGGGTGTGACGCGGGCGAGCCGATGGGCGGTGCCGGATCGATGGAACGGTCGAGCTTCGGTTCGATCGAAGAGGAGCCAGTGTCAGTCTTCGAGGTCGGCACCGAGCCCCGGACCCTGTCCCTGCCGTTCGAGCGCCCCGGCGGCGCTCCGGGGCTGCGTGCGCGAGCGCGGGTGGCGCTCACCCCGGGTAGCGTGCACCGGATCGAGATCGAGGCGACGGTGCCGCCCGGTGAAGGTTTCGAGCCGGACGAGCATCCACTGGTCGTTGGGCTCGCCGGCGAACGCCTGGTGGCCGTGCAGGTCGACAGAGCCGGGACGAGGCGCAGTTACCAGGTCGCGGTCGACGTCCACGAGCCCCGGGCGGCGGAGCTGACCGTGTGGGCGCCGCGGCCGCTGCTCGATGCCGGGATCCGGATCGAAGCGGTAGGCCTGATCCGCTGGGAGCCGGCGGCATCGCGGATCCGGGTGGAGAAGCGGCGAGTCGTCGCCGGCGACGAGGAGCGGTTGGTCGAGGTCCTCCCTCCCGGCGATCATCGGCTGGCGTCGGTTGAGGTCTCGGACCTCGCCCAGCGGCTGCGGCTGGCCTGGACCGCACTCGGGCCACCCGACGCGACGACCACCCTGGCAGTGACCGTGCGAGGGCGACACGGCCGGCAGAGTTGGGTCGGAGTGCGACAGCCGCGCGAGGGGTTCGGCGAAGTCGAGATCGATCTGGGCCCGCTTGGTCGGGGGGCGGTCGAGATCGGCGTCGAGGTCGATGGTGACGTCGGCGTCGGATTGGCCCGACCCCGGGTCGTGGGGCCTCGCAGCGGCAATCGCCCGAGAGCTCTCGTCCTGATCCTCGAGCGGCTGCCTCCACGGGCTCTCGACCAATCTGGCCCGATGCCGCGGCTGCGAGAGCAGCTGAGCTCGATGACGGTGGTTCCCCTGGCGCCCTTCCCTGTCGAGACGACTCCGCTGCTCGGTTCCTTGCTGACGGGCCGCGACCCTCTGGAGCATGCTCTCGGCTACGGCGATCCGTCCGGCACTCTCGAGTTGCTTACCCGCGTCGAGGTGGCGGGCGGGAGTGCTCTGGCTTGGACGGAGCGCCACGTGGCGCAGGGCCTGCCGTCGGGTTTCGCTCGGTGGTCGCAGTACCCGGGCGGGTGGCTGCAGCTGGCGCCGATGCGTCTGCTGCGCGATCTCTCGCTGTTCCTGGTCGACGACCCTGCCGCCGGCACCCTGGCGGTGGCAGCGATGTCGGCCGGCCCGCCGTGGCGGTGGCGCGCCGACGAAACGCTGGCCTTGGCGTCGCTGCGACCGCCTCCCGGATTTCTCGTGCGCGAGCAGCTGCGCTGGAACCGCAGCGGGCGACCGGTGGACGTGATCGAAGCCGTCGCGGTCGGGGAGGCAGTCGCGGCGCAGCTCGATCGCGGCCTGGCCGAGGTGTGGCATGCGGTCCGCGCATCGCCTGCGCCATGGTCATTGATGGTGGTGGGTGCGGACGTCGGAGCCGGGCCCGGTTTCGTCGCGCTCGACTCGCGCCTGGCCCCGCCGGCCGACACATTCCTGAGCCTGGAGGCGTGGAGCGAGACCGTCGCCGCCGGGGTCGGCCTGCCGCGACGCGGCGAAGGCTCCGGCCCCTTCGGAGGCGGCGAGGTCGGGGCTGCCGCATTGGGCGTCTCCGAGGAGCTCGACCGGCGCGGCCGGATCCTCGGGTGGGCCGGGTCCGGGCGTACCGCCAGGGTCGCGGTGCTGCCCTGGGGCAGCCCGGCTCCGCGGCTGGAGGGCGACACTGCGTTGGCGCGCCGGCTGCAGCGCCTCGCATCGACGCAGCTGGTCGGGTCCCGCCTCGACATCGACGCTGGAGAGCGACGGATGTCGCTGATTCTGCGGGGTTCGGATCTCGGCCCGGACCGTGTCTTCGGAGTCGACGGGGAGGTCTATGGGCGGTTGGCCGAGGGCGGGCGGCGGGTCGAGCTCGAGGTCGACCCGGGCCGGCAGGCACGGGTGATTCTGAGTCCTCGAGCGGGTTCTCCGCGGCTGGAGATCGAAGGTCTCGAGCTCGAATGTGGGGCGTCGCCATGGGTCGTCGAGCGCGGGCGCGACGGCGCCCTGCGCCGACGTTCCGGGCCGTCCGACGGGCCGGCCGCGGTGTCCTATCGACCGGCCTCCTGACCTCTTCGGCGGCGCCTTTTCCGCGTTGCGGCAAAAGGGTGCGGTTGCTACAATGGTTGATGGAAGGGAGGGTGTGGCGCCGCACGCCCGCGGCCAGGGGTGGAAACCGTCATCACGGACCATGATCCGGAAAGGAGCCGCGGAATGAGTAAGCGTCACGTCAGCGAGGCCGAAGCGATGGAGGTCGCCGAGGCATCGCGCCAGAAGGAGTGGATTCAGCCGAGCTTCATGCGCGAGCTGTTCCTCGGCAACTACCGTCTCGACCTGGTGGCGCCGTTCCCGATCGAGGAGCCGCAGCGGCCCGAGTTCGTGGCGTTCTACAACGCCATGAAGGAGTTCCTGCGCGAGCACACCAACCCCGACGAGATCGATGCCAGCGGCGAATACGGCCAGAGCGTCATCGACGGCTTGGCCAAGCTCGGCGCCTTCGGCATGAAGATTCCCAAGGAGTATGGCGGCCTCGGCTTCTCGCAGCTCGAGTACCAGAAGGTGATGGAGCTGCTCGGCACGTGGGACGCCAACCTCTCGGCCCTGCTGTCGGCGCATCAGTCGATCGGCGTGCCGCAACCGCTCAAGGTCTTCGGCTCGGACTACCTCAAGAAGAAGTACTTGCCGCGCTGTGCCGCCGGTGAGATCTCCGCCTTTGCGCTGACCGAGCTCGGAGTCGGCTCCGACCCGGCGCGGATGGAAACCACCGCGGTCCTCTCGCAGGACGGTGATGCCTACGTACTCAACGGCACCAAGCTGTGGTGTACCAACGGCACCTTGGCGAAGCTGCTGGTGGTGATGGCGGTCGACCCGGAGACGCGCAAGATCTCGGCCTTCGTCGTCGAGTCGAGCTGGCCCGGCGTCAAGGTCGAGACCCGCTGTCACTTCATGGGCCTGAGGGCGCTGGCCAACGCGGTGATCTCGTTTACCAACGTGCGGGTGCCGAAAGAAAACCTCATCGGCAAGGAAGGCCGCGGCCTCAAGATCGCTCTGACCACGCTCAACGACGGTCGCCTGTCGATCCCCAACGGCTGTGTCGGCGGCGTCAAGGCGGCGTTGTCGACGGTGCGCCAATGGGCGGCCGAACGTGAGCAGTGGGGCAAGCCGGTCGGCAAACACGAGGCCATCACTCACAAGATCGCCGACATGGCGGCGACGGTGTACGCCATCGAGTCGATGACCAAGCTCGCCACGTCGATGGCCGACAGCGGGCGCTTCGACATTCGCCTCGAGGCGGCTGCGGCGAAGGAGTGGGTCACCTGCCGCGGCTGGGAGATCGTCGACGACACCATGCAGATCCGTGGAGGGCGGGGCTACGAGACGGCTCAGTCGCTCGCCAACCGCGGCGAGCTGCCGATTCCGGTCGAGCGCATGATGCGCGACTTCCGCATCAACAAGATCTTCGAGGGCTCCTCGGAGATCATGCATCTGTTCATGGCGCGCGAGGCGGTCGACAAGCACCTCGAGGTCGCCGGCGCGTTGATCGACCCCAAGAAGGGTCCGCAGGAGAAGCTCGAAGCGCTGGTGTCGAGCGGTGCGTTCTACGCGGCCTGGTACCCGACGCGTTGGTTCGGGTGGGGGCATTGGCCGCGCTTCGATGAGTTCGGATCGATGGCGCGCCACCTGCGCTTCTGCGAGCGTTCGACCCGCAAGCTCGCTCGCGAGATCTTCCACGGCATGATGGTCCACCAGGCCAAGATGCAGCACAAGCAGGCCTTCCTGTTCCGCGTGGTCGACATCGCCAACGAGATCTTCGCCATGACGGCGGCCGTGTGCCGGGCCCACGCGATGGCCGAGGCCGGCATCCCCGAGGCGCGTTCGGCGATGCGCCTGGCCGACCTGTTCTGCCGCACCAGCCGCCGCAAGGTGCGCCGGTTCTTCGCCGACCTGTGGTCAAACGACGACACTCTCAAGTACAAGGTCGGCGTGTCGGTCCTCAACGGCGAGCACCTGTGGCTCGAGAGTGTCCTGCGTGGCCTCGCCGACACCCACGCCAAGAAGGCGGCTGCAGCCGCCAAGAGCGCCGGGTCGAAGGCCGCCAAGGTCGCCGTCGCGAACTGACGCTACTTGCTTCGAGTCGTTGCCTCTCCTCAGGGCCCGGGTTTCACCCGGGCTCTCTTCTTGGCACCCGGTACCCTATTCTTGGTCCGATACCCAATACCCAATACCCAATACCCAATACCCAATACCCAATACCCAATACCCGGCGGTCCCTTCCCTCAATCGCCGAGGTCGCGAGTGCCGACGATCTCCGCCAGGGTGCGACCGCGCGCCTGCCCGACCCGCCGTAGGCGATTCTGGAAATTGCGGGTGGCGAGGTCGAGGAACGGTTCGCGCTCGAGGCCGAAAGGCATGCCGTCCGGGTAGGCGTCGAAGATGTCGTCGACGACGCCGAGGGCCAGCGGCAGCAGCAGCTCCATGCGAGCCTCGATCGCGTTCCACACCGGATCGCCGTATTCGGCGACCAGGCGTGAGAGCAGAAAGACGCCATACGCCAGATGGCGAGACTCGTCGGCTTTGAGGTGTCCAACTCCGGCAAGGGTGGCCGGCAGGATCCCGCGACGTTCGAGGACGTCGTACCAGGCGGCGTAGCCGGTTTCGGCCAGAACGCCCTCGACGACGAGGTTGTAGGTCACCGAGGCCTCGGCGACTGCAATCGGGCTCGGGTCGCGCCGCAGCCGCCGCAGGGCCTCGGGCAACTCGTGGTGGAACAGGCGCTTCCAGCTGTCTCCATGGAACGATGACAGGTCGCCCCTCTCCTCGCACACCTGATCGAAGAAGCGACGGAAGAACTCGACGTGTTTGGCCTCTTCCCACAGGAACGACGTGAGGTAGATCTCTTCCTCGAGGCGACCTTCGTGGGCCACCACCTCGATCAGGGGCAGCAGGTCGAGGGTGACGGCTTCTTCGCCGCCCTCGAACAGGGCCGCGAGGTGGAGTAGGACCCGCTGCTCGTCGGCAGAGAGCGTCGACCAGTCGGCCCGGTCGCCATCGAGCCCGAGATCCTCCGGGTTCCAGATTCCCATGCGCTTGGCCTTGGCGAACAGGCGCATCGGAAAGCTGTCGAAGTCGAGGCCACCGGCCGAAGTGCTCTTGAAACCGGTCCGAGGGGCCGCCGCGGAGGGGGGCGGCAAGGTGATCGGGAGCGTGCGGACATCAGGGTCCACCCTCACGAACCCTCCCCCGGCGGCGACCATGGCCTCGGCCGCCTTGCGAAATCGCGCCAGCGTTGCGATGCTGCCGCGGCGAACCTTGACTCGGCCGCTCGCAATCGCCCAGATCGGCGCCAGGTCCCCGCCGAGGATCCGCTGCCAGATCGCGAGGGGGGCCTCGAGGACGAAGGCCGCCGTTTCGGAGTCGGCGGGCCTTGCGAGCCGTACCGCTCGACACTCGCCACGGTGGAGGTCGAGGTAGATCGCTGCGCCGTGATCCGGGTCGCCGACGAGAAGGTCACCTTCCCACTCGCGGGCGGCGGCTTGCCACCGTGCGCTCGTGCGAAGGCAGGATTGCCAGTGTTCGGCGAAGGCGGGAGAGAAGACGTCGCTCACGAGGACCTCCGGCTCATACTCTATCGGTGGGCGGACAGGCCGCGGCCATCAGCCTTGCGGCGTGCTCGTGGAGTCGCGCGCGAAGCTCCGGAGGCCCCGTCACGGTGAAGCCGATGGGGAGGGCCGCCAGTTGCCGCGCCAGCCAGTCGAGGTCGTCGACTTGCGCCACGAGTCGAGCCCCCGCTTCGGTCGACTCGAGGGTGCCGAGGCTGCCGAAGATGAGCCGCTGGGCGGATTCGAGGTCACAGTGGCAGGTCACTTCCGCGCGATGGCGCCTCGGTAGGGTGGCGAGGCCAGCCTCGAGGTGTGCCAGTAGGTCGAAGCCGGGCGGGCGTCGAAAGTCTTCTGCCAGCACCTCGATCGCGTCGATCCGATCGACGCGGAAGGTGCGCACGTCGTGCCGCAGGTGGCAGTGGCCCGCGGCGTACCAATGCCGACCGCGATACGCGAGGCCGTAGGGGTCGACTTTCCGGGTGGTCGTCGCCTCTGCACCTGCCGCGCGGTACTGCAGAGCGAGCCGACGGCCACGTTGCACCGCGGCGGCGAGCTCACCCAAGAGTGAAGCCGGAATTGGTCGCAAGGTCGGGGCAAGGCCGATTTGGAGGGTGTCGGCGATGGCCCTGACCCGGTCGCGCAACGCCGTCGGCAACACCCGTTCGAGTTTCCCCCGGGCGCTTTCGGTGCCCGCCTGTGCGTCTTCGATGCCGAGTCGTTGAGTCGCTGCCAGGCCAACTGCCACGGCCAAGGCCTCGTCGGGCGTCAACATCATCGGCGGCAGCTTGAAGCCGGCCACGAGGGAATAGCCACCGGCCCTGCCTGGTTCCGCGGTGACCGGAATGCCGAGCTCCTCGAGGCCGCTGATGTAACGGCGCACAGTACGTGGGTGCACGCCGAGGCGGCCGGCGAGCTCCGAGCCGGAGACGGTGCCGCGGGCCTGGAGGATCTCGAGTGCAGCCAACAAGCGAGCGGTGGGTCGCGCCATCGTGACGACAAGCGTCTCACGAAACTAGGGCGGAAATCAGCCGCATATGGTCGTACTGTGGCGTCGCTGCTCCACTGCAGGAGCGCAAAGCAACCGAGGAGCATCCCAATGAGCAGACTGCCTGCCCGAGTCGCCAAACCAGGATCGGACGGCGCCAACGCCTTCGACTTCATTCACGGCCGCTGGCACGTCGCCAACCGACGCCTCGAGGGGCGCCTCGCCGGCTCGACGACGTGGCGTTCCTTCGAGGCGCTGAGCGATTGCCGTCCCTTGGCTGGGGGTATCGGCAACATGGACGTGTTCTCGACCGACTTCTGGGAAGGGTTTGTCGGAATGACGCTTCGCTTCTACGACTCGACGACGCAGCGGTGGTCCTTGTACTGGGTCGACAATCGCACCGGCATTCTGCAGCCGCCGGTGGTTGGCTCGTTCTCGGGTGCGATCGGACGGTTCGAGGGTGACGACCGGCTCGATGGCCGTCCGGTCCGGGTGCGCTTCACCTGGTCCCGGGCGGACCCGGAGCGGCCGACCTGGGAGCAGGCGTTCTCGGGTGACGGTGGAGCCACCTGGGAAACCAACTGGGTGATGGAAATGTCTGCGCTTGCAGGCAGCTGAAGCGGAGGCAGCTGGTGGCCGGGCGGCGAGTGGTATCGTCGCCCGGTGCTCCAACCTCTTCCTGTCCTCGATGTCCGCCCGCTGTTTCGCCCGCTCGGTGAGGCACTGGTTGGCCTGTTGCGCTCGCTCGACGCCGAGGCTTGGGAGCGTCCGACCGTGTGTCGGCTGTGGCGTGCCAGGGACATCGCAGCGCATCTGCTCGATACCGGGTGTCGTCGGCTCTCGTTCGATCGCGACCACCACACGCCGCCGCCTCCCCCCGGCGCGATCGGGTCCTACGCCGACCTCCTCGCGTTCCTCGATGGGCTCAATGCCACCTGGGTCGAGGCATCCCGCCGTCTGAGCCCGGCGTTGTTGATCGAGCTGCTGGCCCTCGTGGAAGACCGGCTCGCCTCGTGGGTCGAAAGTGCGCCGATCGACGGTCCGGCCCTGTTCGAGGTCGCCTGGGCCGGCGCCGACGCCGATCAGGCCTGGATGGACATCGCTCGCGAGCTCACCGAACGCTGGCTGCACCAGCAGCAGATCCGCTTGGCGGTGCAGGCGCCACCCCTCGGCGATCCGGGGATCGACGGCGCGGTCTTCGACACCTTTGCACGAGTGTGGCCCCGGGCGCTTGGCGATGCCGGGACCGAGGGGCAGCGGGTCGCCGTGTCGATCGCGGGGGTGGCCAGCCGGATCTACACCATGGTCCGGGACTCGTCCTCATGGCAAGTCTTCGCGGGTCTCGATCCCGAGGCCGACGCCTGTGTTGGGCTCGACAGCGAAACAGCCTGGTTGGTGTTGACCAAAGGCATCACCCCGGCTGAGGCCGAAGGTCGGGCCGCGATCGACGGTCGGCGCGAGCTCGCGCGACTCGTGCTGCGAGCGCGAGCGGTGATGGGGTGAGGCAGGGACCCGGGACCCGGGACTCGGGACCGACCGGAGCCTCATCACCGGGTGGGCCACCCAAGTCCATCGGGAGCCTTCTCAGAATGCCATAGCGGCGCTCCGACGAGTACCTGATACCCGATACCCGACACGTTGCTACTACGGCACGCTCCACGCCGAGGTGTCACCGGTCTCGAATCCATCGCCGAAGAGCAGACTGGGCCGGAAGTTGGTGACGTAGATCGCGGTGGCGCCGAGCGTGCGTGCGTTCTCGCGCAGATCGGCGACTCCCGTAGGCAGGTTCTGGAAGGACACCGCGGCGTTGGAGAAGTAGGGGTGGCGGGTGCAGCCCGAGGCACAGGGGCTCGAGTACGACATGACGGTGCGGTAGGCCCCGTTGTGCCAGTGACCGAAGGACCATGGGAATGAGCCGCCGCTGGGCCAGGCGCTGGTGCTCTCGGGGTTGTGCTCGGCTCCCATGTTGTGACCGAACTCGTGGGCCAAGGAGAGGTTGCCGACGGCGCAGCCGCGCACGGTCACCTGGAAGGCGGACGAGGCGAAGCCGGGCCCGGGGCTGCGCTGCACATAGCCGACGCCGCAGAAGCCGCCGCCGTCTTCGACCAGCAGCGCGGTGAGGTCGGCGCCGACGGCGTTTCGTTGCGCGGCCACGCCGGCGTCTCCCGCAAGCCACGCGAGATCGTCGCTGAGGTCCCCCGTGTCGTTGCCGGTCGCAAGCCCAACGTGGACCAACGCGAGCTCGAGGTCGATCTCGCTGTTGACGTAGGCGACGTTGGTGAGGTCGACGGCGGCCTGCGCCAGCGCCTCCACCTGAGCCTGGCCGCCCGCGCCGGCCTGTGCCTGCGCGGTGTAGAGCACCATCACGTCCGCCCGGGGGGTTGCCCCAAGCTCCGACCTGCTCGGGGGACGGGGACCCGCGACCAGGGACCCGGGACCAGGGACCCGGGACCCGGGATCCGGAACGGAGACCGGACGACGGGCCCGATGTTGATCCCCAGGGTTGCACCACGGAGGGGTGCATGAGGAGCTGCTGGGAATGGCGCCCGCACGTGGGGCGAGCGCCTCGAGCGTCTCGGCACATTCCGGGAATTGCGCTTGGTCGAGGCGAGCCAAGGTGGCCCGGCCCTCGACACCGAGCAGCTCCCAAGCCTCACCGCCGGCGTAGATCAGGCCGGCGACGGCGTCGCCCCGTCGCGCGATCACCACATCGCCGTCCGGCGAGGAGCCGACCCAGCTGCGACCGGCCTCGCCGTGACGGAACTCCCGCGTTCGACGAGCCACCAAGCTGGTCCCGGTGGGGAGGTCGATGCGCAGCGAGTCGGCGTCGAGCAAGCCTGCTGCCAGGTCGACCTCGTGTTGGGCGACGGTCGCGGGCGAGTACCGCTCGCCGCCTCCGGCTCGGGTGTCGACGAACAAGGGCAGGGCAGTGGGTGTGCTCGAGAGCGCGGCCGCAGCAATCATGATCCCGAACATCTCCGTTCTCCTTCACCGTCCTGGGGCAATCCGGCTCAATCTGCTGCCGAGACCTTCGCTCGCAGGCACAACAGTACCAGGCCCATGGCGGCGATTCCCGGGCCTTCGCCCGCGGTCCACCACCACGGCAGGCCGGCGTGGAGGTCGATCGCGAGCATTCCGGCGCCGAAGAGCACGTTCATCCAGCCGACATAGGTGACCACTGGAAGGAGCTGCCGTACCCGGAACGAGAGCAACATCAGCAGCGCGCCGTGGAAACCGTAGAGCAGCGACAACGACCGCGCCATGTACTGGTGGATCGGTCCCGCGTCGAGCTCGCCGAGGCCGAGCTTGGCGTGCACGGCCACCATCGTGTCGGTTGGGAGCAGAGCGGTGGGAAAGGCGGCCAGCGTGGCCACCGCGCCGACTCGCAACATCACCCGCAACCAGCGTTCAGCGTCCATGGAGCCCTCCGATTGCGGAGACTACGGCACCGTCGGGCTGGGGTTGCCCGTGGATGGCGTTTCGGGGTAGCGCCGAAACAGCCGGTGCATCAGCAGCATCGAGGTCGCCGCGAGCACCGAGCCGAGGAAGAAGGGCGCCCCAGGCAGCTGGATCGGGGCCTCGGGCGAGGTGAAGTAGCTGAAGGTCCCGGCGACGAAGAGCAGCGGCGCGAGAATGCTGGTGAAGCTCATGATCGAGGTCAGGGCGCCCTGGATCTTGCCCTGGTCGGCCGGAGGGGCTTCGCCGGCAATCAGCCCCTGGATCGCCGGGCCGGCAAGGCCCGAGAGGGAACCGAAGACGATGATCACGGGGATCATCCAGCCTTCGGGCGCAAGCCCGTAGCCGATGTGGCTGCAGATTGCCACGGACAGGCCCCCGACCAGCGTGCGCCGTTCGCCGAGGCGCTTGACCACCGGCCGGACCAGCCCACCTTGCACGATGACCGCCATCACCCCCACCAGGGCGAGGGTCAGCCCGTTGGTGCGTTCGTCCCAGCCGTAGCGGTGGCCGGTGTAGAGCACCCAGGTGGTCTCGAGACCACGCTGGGCCAGGGTGATGAAGGCGAACGCCAGGCCCAGGCCGGCGACCAAGGGATACCGGCGCAGCACCGCCACGGAGCCGACCGGGTTGGCCTTGCGCCACGAAAAGGCGTTGCGGTGGGCGGGATCGAGGGACTCGGGCAACACGAAGAGGCCGTAGCACCAGTTGAGCAGCGCCAGAGCGGCGGAAACGAAGAAGGGCAGGCGCAGGTCGATCGAACCGAGCAGGCCGCCGCTCGCCGGCCCGATGATGAAGCCGAGGCCGAACGCCACGCCCATCAAGCCATAGTTTCGCGCCCGATTCTCGGGCGTCGAGATGTCGGCGATGTAGGCGTTGGCGGTAGTCAGGCTGGCACCCATCACGCCGGCGAGCAGCCGTCCGATGAACAACCACCAGATCGACGGCGCGAAGCCCTGGATCAGATAGTCGATTCCGAGCCCGAAGAGAGACCCGAGAAGGACCGGCCGACGGCCGAAGCGGTCCGACAGGGCCCCCAGAATCGGTGCACACAGGAACTGCATGCAGGCGTAGGTGGCAGCCAGGGCGCCGTACCAGCGGCTGGCGTCGGAGGTCGACCCGCCGACGAAACTCTTCACCAGCTCGGGCAGGATGGGGATGATGATGCCGATCCCCAAGACGTCCAGGAAGATCGTCACGAAGATGAAGGCCATCGCGGCTTTGCGCGGTGGCGGCGATGGGGGCGTCGTGGCCATCGGGCTCAGGCGCGGGGTGCGAGCTCGAAGGCGTCGGGGAGCAGCTCGGCCATCGACCATCGGCGCTGTTCGCCGGCGAGATTGCTCGAGATCACTTCACAGCCCGGTGCGGCGAGCTCTTGCAGCACCTCCCGGCAGGCGCCACAAGGCGGTGCTGGCGGGTGAGAGTCGGTGACGACCACGACCCCGGTGATGCGCTGCGCCGGACCGCCGCTTGCGACCATGGCGCCGACGGCATGGCGTTCGGCGCAGATGGTGAGACCGTAGGAGCGGTTCTCGACGTTACAGCCGACGTGGACCGAACCATTGGCGCTGAGCACAGCGGCGCCGACCCGGAATTGCGAGAACGGGGCGTAGGCCTGATCGCGCACCGCCTGGGCGCGATCCGTCAGCAGGGCGAGGGTGGCGGCATCCATGTTCGGGAGCCTAGCAGGTGGAATGATGGGCATTCAGGGACCAGGGACCAGGGACCAGGGACGGGACGGCCGGCGACATGGTAGCCACTTTGGACCGGCAACATGGGGAACTCTCAGAAATGCCTCTCGCGCTCCGATGGTCCCGGATCCCGATCCCTGGTCCGTCAGCCGGCAAAGCCGGCTGGATCAGCGGTCGCGGCGAACGGGGAGGCCCGCTGCCGGGTCGAGCTGGTCGGGGATGGTGCGGCGGCGTAGATCCTCGGCAGTGGTCTCCGAGCCGAGGTAGCCGAGGGCGGCCAGCTGCGCCCGGGTTTCGGCGTCGAGCTCGTCCTTCGACGTACGTCCGAGTCGAGCGGCGGAGCGTTCGTTGTGGAAGACGACGAGCTCGTTGCGCAGATCGCTGGTCGCCTTGGCGTCGCTCAGTGGCGTCTGCTCACCGGGGTCCTTGGCGAGGTCGAAGAGCCCGCGATGGCTGCGCTCCACCGACTCGATCAGTTTGAGGTCGTCACTGCGCAGCGCCAGCGCAGACCATTGATCGAGGTCGAGGTGGAAGTGCATCGGAGAGGTCTCGGGGCGGCGGTTGCGGCTGAGGTCGGCCCACCTCGAGACCCCGTCCAAGTCGCCATCGAGAGGGATGGCGAGGGCCTCGGCGAGGGTTGGAGCGAGGTCGACGAGGTGGAAGCGTCCGCCCGGGTGGGTGCGGCGGGTTGCCGCCAACGCCTCGCTCCAGAAAATCAAGGGAACGTGCACGCTTTCCTCGAAGAGCGTCTTGCCGTGCGAGAGCTGGCCACGTTCGCCGAACTCCTCGCCGTGATCCGCGGTGATGACGACCAGGGTTCCTGCCAACAGCCCGCGGGTACGCAGCTCGTCGAGGAGGTAGCGGATCTGCTGGTCGACGTCGCGGATCTCGCCGTCGTACTGGCGACGCATGCGGTCGAGGTCGGTGGCGTCGGGCGCAGTCTTCTCGCGTGCCAGTCCCTGAGGCTGGACGTAGTCCCACGTCGACATTCCAGGATCGAGCCAGGGCTCGGGCGGAACGTAGGGGGCGTGCGGGTCGACGTAGAGGACGTAGCCGAAGAAGCGGGACGCGACGCCTTCGGTCAGGCGCACGAATTGGTTGGTGACCTTGCTGCCGTCGGCCTTCTTGCCGAGGTTGTTCTGCTTCCAGGAGGCAAAGCCGCGGGCAAAACCCCAGCGGCGTCCGGCGTTCGGATTGGCGCTGTAGCCCAGGGTGGCGAAACCCTGTCGATGGAGGACTTCGGGCAGCCATGGGGCGTCGGCCGGCAGCTCGTCGCTGCGGGCGATGACCTGGTGTCGCTGCGGTACCAAGCCGGTCAACATGGTCGCGATCGAGGGACGGGTCCAGGACGACGCGGCGTAGCCGTCGAGCGCGATGCCTTCGGTCGCGAGCTCGGCCAGAAACGGAGCGGTGTTGCGTTCGTAGCCGTAGGTCGGCAGGTGGTCTGCCCGCAACGTGTCGATCACGATCAGCAAGACGTTTTGGTGTGGCGGCACCGGTGGGCGACTGCATCCCAGGGCGGTCGCGGCCGCAAAGATCAGACCGAGGCGCAGGGCAGGGCGGTTCACAGGCGCTCCAGGGAGACGACTTTGAGATAGCGGCCTTCGGCAAAGGCCGGCGGAGCCGGGTGGTCGGGGCCGGCGCTGCTGATGTCGACGACAGTCGTGCCGATGCCGACCTCGGCACCGGCACGAGCCAGCGTTCGCAGGAAGAGGTCGAGGGTGACCGCGCCCGAACAGGAGCAGCTGACCAGCAGGCCATCCTCGGCCAGCACCCCCAGTGCGAGACGGTTGAGCTCGGCGTAGCGTCCGAGGGCGCCCTGGAGGTCGCGCGCGCCCCGAGCCAGCTTGGGTGGGTCGAGGATCACCAAGTCGAACGACTCGCCGTGCGCCGCGAGCGAGTGCAAGACCTCGCGGACGTCTCCGCGAGACCACTCGATCAGCTCCAACTGGGCGCGCTGGGCGGCTTCCCGGCCGAGCTCCAGGGCAGGTTCCGAGCTGTCGAGGGCGAGGACCCGACTCGCGCCGCCGCGGGCGGCTGCCAGGGCGAATCCGCCGGCGTAGCAGCACAGGTCGAGCACTCGTCGGCCTGCCGCGAGGTCCTCGACCCGTGCTCGGTTCGGGCGCTGATCCGCGAAGAATCCGGTCTTCTGGCCGGTGCCGAAGGGAATGTGCCAGTCGAAACCGCGCTCGCGGGCGACGAGCACCTCCGGAGCGGTGCCGCAGAGCACCCTCAGCTCGGAGGCGAGGCGCTCCGCGCGTGTTGGTCCGCCAACCGGGAGGGCCACGACAGTCGTTGTGCCGGCCGCGGAGCGCAGGGCCCCGGCCACCAGGTCGGCTCGCCGCTCGACGCCGGCGGTGGTCAGTTGGACCAGGGCGATGTCGCCGTAGCAGTCGACGGTGAGACCGGGGATGCCGTCTCCCTCGCTATTGACCAGTCGAAATGCGGTCGTGTCCTCGGCCGGGAGGTGGTGCGCTCGCCGCCGCGCCACCGCTCGCGCGATCCGCCGCTCGAACCAGGCCTGGTCGAGGGCCTGATCGGGATCGCGAGTGGCGAGTTTGACCGGAATCGCCGAGTCCGGCGAGTAGAAGCCGCGCCCGAGCCGATTGCCGCGCGCGTCGCGGACCTCGACCTCGTCGCCGATCGCGGGGGCCCCGGTCAGCGATGCAATCGCTTGGCGGTAGATCCAGGGGTGTCCGGCCCAAACCGGCTGCACATGACCGGCGCGCAGGGTGACGACGGGAAGCGACATCATCCAAGACTACCAGCTGCCTGCCGGCCCCTTGCCACATCCCCGACCCCCGACCCCCGATCCCCGATACTTTCTTCCCAGTACCCAGTACCCAGTACCCAGTACCCAGTACCCAGTACCCAGTACCCAGTACCCGATACCTCCTTGCCAGATCATGCCAGGATTCGCCCGTGACCACTGAATTCGCGTTCCCGCCCCAAGCCCACTTCACCTGTTCGCGCTGCGGCGACTGCTGCCGCAGCTGGAACGTCATGCTCGGTCCGGGCGAGGAGGAGCGGCTCGCCGCACTCGACTGGTCCGAGGCTGATCCCTCTCTGGTCGAGGTCACCACGGCGGTTTCGTCGACCTTGCCCGGCAGCGGCAGGAGCGTGCGCCGCCTCGCACGGGGCTCGGACGGCGCTTGCGTCTACCTCGGCCCCGACAACCTCTGTCGCATCCACCGGCACTTCGGGGCTGATGCGAAACCCCTCATGTGTCGCCTCTACCCCTTCGGTTTCTCCCGGATCGGATCCCGATGGGCGGTCGACACCTCGCTGTTCTGTCGGTCGATTCGGGAGGATCGCGGCGCACCTCTGGGCGAAAGAATCCCTGAGTGGAGCCGGCTCCTGTCCGATCTGGACACGCCCCAGGAGCCGCGCCATGCGATCGCCGCGGGGCGACCACTGAGCGGGGAAGTCTTGTGGAAGATCGAGCACCACCTGCTCGAGTTGCTGTCGAGGCCCGAGCTGACGCTGTACGACCGGGTCCGTTGCTGTCTGCAGTTCGGCCGGCTGGCGACGAGTGGCGACCCCAGCACGGCAGCGGCTGAAGCCCTGCGCCAGGCCATCGCGAAGGGCCTGCCGCGCCAGATCCGCGCGATCGTGCGCGGGGGCCACATGGACGCCGGGCAGCGATCTTTTTTCTTCCAGTGGTTGTTCTTCGTGCTCAACCCACTTCCGGTGGGCTTCGATCGCCTGCCGCCCGCCGTGGCGCGTCGTGAGCGCGAGGGTCGCCTGGCACAGGCTCGCCGGTTCTCTCAGAACCTCGACCCGCCGGTGATCGACAACCGAGAATTGTCGGTCGGGTTTGCCCAAGTCGCGGCTGTCGACCCCGGAGTGCTGGCCGAGCCAGGGTGCCGAGCGATCGAGAGCTTCCTGAAGGCGAAGATCCTGGGGCAGCGCTGGTTGAGCGCCGGCAGCAGCGAGATGCCGGTGACCGAAGCCCTGCCGCTGTTCCTCCTCACCTATCCAATGACCATCTGGACCGCCAAGGCGCTGGCGGCCGAGGCCGGTGCAGCGGCGGTCGCCGAGAGCCACGTGCAGGCCGCGGTCGCTCTCGTCGATCGCACTCTCGGCCAGATCCCGCTGTCCGAGCTGCCGACCAAGGTGGCCAAGGCGCTGCGATTCATCGCCGAGGAGACCGAGCTCGCGATTGCCGCAGCCAACGAGCTGTTGGATCTTCCGGTGGAGGAGGATGGGGAGGAGGTGTAGCGGGTGGGACGGCTACCGACCGGATCGATTTCGGGGCTCCGATGAGTGCCCCGGTGAGGAGTGCACCCTCCGGTGGCGGCCGGCTCGCCCGCCACCGGAGCTTGCTGTACCAGTCTCAGTACCCCTCGATCGGCGCCACGGGGCCCGGATCCGCAAGGACTGCCTGATCGTGGCTGCGCCCGACCAGCTGTTCCGGCCGGTACCAGGCCGCGGCGGCAAAGGTCGCAAACAGGCCGACGCTCCCGAGCGTGGCCAGCGGCAGCATGACTCGCGGGTCGGCCCAGTCACCGATCGGCATGGTTCCAAGCAACAGGGCCTGGAATGCTGCCAGGACGAAGAAGACAGGACGGGCGGCGCGGACCTCGACGGCGATTCTGGCGTTGAGTGCGAGGAGCCAGACGGCGGTCGCGGGTACGTAGTCTCCCCAGGCTCCGGCGCTCCCGAGGGAGGCGAGGCCGAGGAGGCCGAGCCAGAGGTTGACCCGGCTCCACCGCGAGACGTCCCTTGCTCTCGAGCCGATCCAGGCTGCCAGGCCGAGAACTCCGATCAGGAACAGGCGGTTGAGCCACCCCGCCAGGGGCTTGTCGGCGCCGAGCTTGCGCGCAAGGCCGAAGGCCCCCTGGTTGTCGGCGAGCACGAGGCCGGCGAGCTCGGGCCAGGCTTCGTCGAAGGCGAAGGCCGAACCGTCGGCCAGTTTGGGCAGGTGGTCCTGGAAGAACGCGACGAAGGGTTGAGGGCCGAGCAGGGTCAGGGTCAGCGCCGTCACCGCAAGGCCGGCGGCGGCGGTAGCGAACACGGCCTTCCACCGGCGCGCACAGGCCAGCAGGACGACCAGCACGATCGGGAAGATCTTCGCCAGGACCGCCGTCGCCAGCAGCAGGCCACCGATCGCAAAGCGTCGACGTGAGAAGCACAGGAGAGCCGCGAGCGAGAGGGCGATGGCGGGGAGGTGAAACTGTCCGAATTGGAAGTTGTGGAGCAGCGGGAAGGCGGCGAGGGTCGCGGGCAGCAGGAGCGAAGCCAGCGTTCCCGCGCGACCCCCGATCCAGCGCGCGATCCACAGGAAGACACCGCAGTAGAGCGTTAGCTGGAGCGCAAACCAGACGACTCTCAGGGTGTCGAAGTCCTGCGTCAAACGCAGCGCCAGGTGTGGCAGCAACAGGAATTGAGGCGGGTACTGGAACGGATCGTCGACCGTCATGGCAAGGGCGGTCTTCGGGCTTGCTGCGGGGTCGAGAGCCGGATAGTGATGACTCGCGTAGGGGTTCTCGTCGCCACGGGCGGCGAGCTCCGCCCCGTGCAGGTAGGCCGGGAGGCACTGGTGGCCGAACCAGAAGGGGTGGGTGGTGGTCAGCAAGCGGGCGGTTTGGGCAACGCCGAGGCCTCCGAGAAGAAGGCAGCCGGCCAGCACCGAACGGCTGAGACCGAGGCAAGCCGGGTCCGCGGCGAGACGTCGGCCGGCCCACACGGCCGGGACTGCGGCCAGCGGGGCGATTGCCGCGACCCAGTCGCCGCCGCCGACAACCCCCACGAGCAGGCCTGCGAGTAGGGAGCTCAGGCCCGCAACCTGCCACGCCGAACGAGCCTCGAAGCCGGCGGCAGCGGTCACCGCAATGAGGCTCGCAGCGGTCAGCTCGAGTGCCAGTGGTGGTTGGTTCGAGCCGGAGACCGCGCGCAGCAGCGCAGCGAGGCCGTGGGTCCAGGCCAGGGCGAGAGGTGCCGCCAGCAAAGTGGCAGCGAAACGCTGCTGGAGGGGTATCGAAGTTCTGAGACGATCGATCATGGTCAAGCTCCTCGTCGGGCGGTTCAGGAGTGCCCTGCCGAGGAATGCGAAAGGCGGTCTCAGATCCCGACACGCTCAACCGCTGCCGTCGTCGACGCCTCGGGTTGTCCGGCGTTCGCGCCAGGCGCCAAACTCGGCAGCCAGGTCTTCGCGCGCCAGGGCGAGGAGGCCCACGTGCTCGAGTCGGGAACGGTAGTCGCCCGCGAGAGCTCGTCGTAGCCATCTCGTGGCGCGGTCGCGATCGCCGCGCTCGAGGGTGAGCACGGCGGCTCGGTGGCAGGCCGCCGCCGTGTGGGCATGGGTCGGGCCGAGGGCCGTGTGCGCCCGCTCGGCCAGGCTCTCGACCTGCTCCAGCACGTCCAACCCCCGGCGAGCTTCGAGGGCAAGGAGCTGCAACTCTGCCGAAATCGTCATCGGTGCCTGGTCGCCGAGGACGGCGACGAGGGTGCGATGTGCTTCGAGCAGGATCGCTCTGGCGGCATCGAGCTCACCCCGGCGGATCAAGACTGCGGCAGCGTCGGCGTGCGCCTGCAAGGTCATGGGGTGGCTCGCGCCGGCGGTCCGAAGCAGCCCCAGGCGGGCTTGGTCGATCAACCGCCACGCCCCCTCGAGGTCGCCGAGGTCGCGAGCGACGAACATTGCCTCCTGCACCGCAATCCAGGTCATCGGATGACCATCGCCGAGTACCGCGCGGTGCTGCTCGATGACGTTGTCGTACGCAGACCTGGCCTCCTCGAGGCGTCCGATGCGGCGCAGCAGGTTCGCACGCCGGCGCATCGTGACCAGAACCTTCGGGTGGTCAGGTCCCTCGCGATCGATGTAGTAGCCGAGCACCTCTTCGAACAGCCGCTCGGCTCCAGCCAAGTCGCCTTGATCGACTGCCACTCGGGCCAGCTTGTCGAGCGATACCGCGGCGGCGGCGCGACCGTGATGACTCTCGCGCAGGGACGCTGCTTCGCGCAGGTGTTGGGTGGCAACCTCGAGCTTCCCCTTGGTGTGAGCGATCTCACCGAGGCGATCGAGGATCTCGGCCAGATCCCACGGCGGCGCGCCGCGCTGGCGCTCTTCGGCGAGGAGTGTCGTGGCCAGCGCCTCGGCTTCGTCCATCCGTCCCGCCAGGTGGATCGCTCCGATCAGGAACCGCCGGGCAGCGGCGGTTTCGCGGTGGGCTGCACCGATGGCCGCCTCCAGGCCTGCCGCGCCGCGCTGCAGGAGCGGGATGGCGTCGTCGTAGCGGGAAAGGCGGTACCAGACCCTGCCAATGGCGACTTCGAGTCGGGCCCGCACGAGGGGATCTGCGATCTTTCCAGCTGCCAGCCTCGAGCTCCCTCGTGCCAGCAGATCGTGCGCCGTGAGGTCTCCGGTGGCCCCGGCGGTGGGATCCGCACAGACGAACAGTTCGGTGAGGAAGCTGGAAACCGCCGTCGCCGTTTCGGCTTCGCGGTTGGCTCGGTCGCGCTCTTCGCCCAGCCGCGTGGCATGCCACGAGGCACTGGTCGCCCACCCGACCAGTGCCAGCACGCCGCCGATGCCGCTGAGCACCGCCGCTCGGTGCCGGTCCGCGAGTTTGCCGAGCCGGTAGGCGATCGTTCCGGCCCGGGCCCGTACCGGGCGTCCTTCGAGATAGCGCTCGAGGTCGTCGAGCATCGCCTCGACGGAGCGGTAGCGTCGCTCGGGCTCCTTGCGCAGGGCCTTGAGCAAGATCGCCTCGAGATCGCCGGCGACTTGGCTCCGGAGCTGGCGAGGGCTCGAAACCGACCGCGCCCGCAGCGCCGATCCGGTCGCGCCGTCGTCGTCGAGGGGCTGGGCCCGGGCGGCTGCAACCGCTGGCCGCTCCGGCGGAGTACGGCACACGTGTCGGAGGACCTCGGCGGGAGGGCCGTCGACTGGGTAGGGGGGGGTGCCCACCAAGAGTGCATAGAGCAACAATCCGAGCTGGTAGACATCGGTCGCGGTGGTGATTTCGCCTCCGGAGAATTGCTCCGGAGCGGCATAGGCGGGCGTCAGGAGCCAACCGGTCCGGGTGTGATCGCTCTCGTCTTCGAGCAGCTTGGCGATGCCGAAGTCCAGCAGCTTGGGAAAGCCCGAAGCCGAGACCAGGATGTTGGAAGGCTTTATGTCGCGATGAACGATGAGTCTGCGGTGGGCATCCGCTACCGTGCGGCCGACCTCGAGGAACAGGCGGACGCGCTCCCGAACCGCAAGCCGGTGGCGGTCACAGTAGGCGTCGATGCGCTCGCCTTCGACCAGCTCCATCACCAGGTAGAGCAGTCCCTCTTCGGTCTCGCCGCCGTCAAGGAGTCGGGCCATCCCAGGATGATCGGACGCGGCCAGGATCTGCCGCTCGCGACGAAACCGCGCCCGCGCGTCGGAGCTGGCGAGGCTGCGAGCGAGGACCTTGATGGCAACATCCTGGACGATGCCATCGGTGACCCGCCGGGCGCGATAGACGACGGCCATGCCGCCTCTTCCGATCTCGCCGACGATCTGAAAAGCGCCGAGCCGTCGGCCGCGGAGGTCGATCTCGCCACTGTTGCGAACTTGGCGTCCAGGGTCCGGAATGGTGGTCGCCAGGAGTGCCGGGTTGCGATCGAGGACGCTGTCGGTTCGGCTCTCGGCAGCGAGGAGGCTCTCGACCAGCCGTCGCAGCTCTTGGTCCCCGCGACACTCCCGATCGAGGAATCTCTCGAGCTCTTCGGGGACGAGGTCGAGGGCCGCGTCGAGGAGCGCATCGGCTCGGGCCCAGCGTTCTTGGTCAGGGAACATGAGCTTCGCCTCCGGCGCCGAGGTCGAAGGACAACCAGGCCTTGGCCCGGCGCCAGTTGTATTCGACCGTCCGCGTGGTGATCCCCAGGGCCTCGGGCCTTGCATGCTCGGTGAGGGGCTGCCACCGCGCAACGCGCTGGAGGTCGCCGTAGAGGATGGGCAGGAGTTGATCGAGCGCGGCTCGATCACCATCGCCCAAGCGCAACCGGAGGTCGGTGACGGTGTGGTTGGACATGTGCGGTGTCTGGGGTGTAACGGTATCCTGACCCAGCGGGCGACCCCAAACCCGACGGGCCGCCGGAAGATCTCCCATGCGGGTGTGCCGTCGCCGCTGTCGGGGTCACCGCCGAGCGTTCCGTGGGCTTGGCGAGGAGAGCGACTGAGGTTGTGCGCGGGCGCTCCGAAGTGCGCTGCTTGTGACTCTGCGATGAAAGTGTGCCGATCCCGACATCCGCTTCGCAGTCGAGCGGCCCCAGCCCATGCTGCGGTGGGAGCCGATCGACCCGCCCGCAGATCAGGCCGGCAGCTGCGCTCTGCGAGAATGCAGCGATGGAGCTCGGAGAGGTCCGCCGATTGCTGGAGCAGGTCGCCGCCGCAAGCGGCTTTGACGCGGTGGGCTTTGCTCGACTGGCTCCCACTGAGCGCGAAGCCGAGTATCGCGCCTGGCTCGAACGTGGCGATCATGCCGGGATGGAGTGGCTCGGCCGCAACCTCGAACGGCGCTTCGATCCGCGCCGCCAGTTCGAAGGAGCGCACTCGGCGATGGTAGTGGCTCTGCGTTACCACCCTTTGGCCGATCAGGTCGAGGCCGAGGGTGACCTCTGGACGAAAGTGGCCAAGTACGCTCGCGGCCGCGACTACCACCGGGTGATCGAACGCGGTCTCAAGCGCTGTGCCGAGGCGCTGCTCGATGCGGTGCCGGGGGCGACGGTCCGGTGGTACGTCGACCACGGGCCGGTGCTGGAACGCGAGCTGGCGGCGCGGGCGGGGCTGGGCTGGGTCGGGAAACACACGCTCCTGCTCTCGCGAGACCTGGGCTCGTGGTTCCTGCTCGGTGAGCTCTTCACCGACCTCGACCTCGGCGAGTCGGAGCCGGTCACCGACCTCTGCGGTCGCTGTACCCGCTGTCTCGATGCCTGTCCCACCGGCGCGCTGCCGGAGCCGTACCGAGTGGACGCCCGGCGCTGCATTTCCTACTGGACGATCGAGCACCGGGGGGTGATACCCGCCGACCTTCGTGATCGCTTCGAAGGGTGGGTTTTCGGGTGCGACATCTGTCAGGACGTCTGTCCATGGAACGCTCGGCGCCGCGAGCCGGCGGATCACCCCGAGCTCGGGCTGCCCGAGCACCGCGCCGAGCTCGACCTCGTCGGACTGGTCGCCCTCGACCAGCAGGGCTTCGAGGAGCGTTTCGCCGGTTCAGCGATGATGCGGCCCAAACGAGTCGGCATGCAGCGCAATGCGGTCCTGGCGATGGCCCACCACGGCGAGAGGTACCGCGGACCGCTGCGGCGCGTGTTGCTCGAGCACTCGGAACCGCTGGTGCGTCAACATGCCGCCTGGGCTCTCGGCCAGCTTGGTGACGACGGTCCGGAAAGCGCCCTTTCACTCGCGCTCGAGCAGGAAACGGAGCCGGAGGTGCGCGCGGAGATCGTGGCGGTGCTGGACCGCGCTCGGGACCTGGCCTAGCCAGCCGTGCCCCGGCGGACGAAAATCCGGTCTTCAGTACCCGGTAACTCGTACCCGGTACCCATTTTCCGAGCAGGCCCGGCTCGGGCGCACGTCAGTTCTGTGAGGTAGCTCGCCGACGATCAAGACTCGGAAGA
>CAZRFU010000076.1:0-26204 GCA_964599475.1 uncultured Thermoanaerobaculia bacterium | reverse complement strand
GTGCTGCGATGGGGCGGTTCATTCCACCGATCCGCGAGCTCCCACCCAACCCACCCCCCTGCTCGCTGACCGGCAGGAGGTCGATGGGGAGGGGACCCGGGATCAGGGATCCACCGGAGGAGCTGGCAGATCCGCTGGCAGGGTGCTGGTGCCGCTGGCCCGGAGCATCGCATGTTGCAGGCCTTCTGCTTCGGAGCGACTGCCGCGAGCGCCTCCCGATCGAGCAGCGACCAGACTTCATCCAGCTGCGCTGGGGTCATCGAGAGGGTCCGTTTCTGGTCGGTGTGGGCAAGGAGACGTGGCTCCTGGGGAGGGATTCGAACCCCCGACCAATCGGTTAACAGCCGATTGCTCTACCGCTGAGCTACCCAGGATCGCAGACCAGACACGAGATTGTACGGACGCAGGCGGGTGGCGTCAAGGGTGGGGAAAGGGACCGGGGACCGCGGGGGATCGGAAGGGACTGGGTATTTGGTATCGGGCATGGGGTACTCGGAAGTGGAGCCGTTGTCTCACGGCGCGGGCGTCCTCCGTGAAAGGACCTGCACCGAGTGCCCACCCTGCACTCCGAGCGGGTCCCTGGTCCCAGGTCCCGGGTCCCTCTTCTCTTCCAAATCAAAGGAACGGCCGCAGCTTCTGCGCCCGGCTGGGGTGGCGCAGTTTGCGCAGGGCTTTGCTTTCGATCTGGCGGATGCGCTCGCGGGTGACGCTGAAGGAGCGGCCGACCTCTTCGAGAGTGTGCTCGTTCTCCTCGCCGACGCCGAAGCGCAGGCGTAGGACCTGTTCCTCGCGGGTGGTGAGGGTTTTGAGCAGGCGGGTGGCCTGGTCGCGCAGGCTCTGGGCGACGAAGGCGTCGAGGGGCGCCACGGTGGCTTTGTCCTCGATGAAGTCGCCCAAGTGCGAATCTTCCTCCTCGCCGATCGGGGTCTGCAGGGAGATCGGCTCCTGAGCGATCTTCATGATCTTGCGGACCTTGTTGGCCGGCAGGTCCATGCGTTCGCCGATTTCCTCGGCGGTGGGCTCGCGGCCGAGCTCCTGCACCAGCGAGCGCGAGGTGCGGGTGAGCTTGTTGATGGTCTCGATCATGTGCACCGGGATGCGGATGGTGCGGGCCTGATCCGCGATCGCGCGGGTGATTGCCTGGCGGATCCACCAGGTGGCGTAGGTCGAGAACTTGTAGCCCCGGCGGTACTCGAATTTCTCCACCGCCTTCATCAGGCCGATGTTGCCTTCCTGAATCAGGTCGAGGAACTGCAGACCGCGGTTGGTGTACTTCTTGGCGATCGACACCACCAGGCGCAGGTTGGCGACGATCAGCTCTTCGCGGGCCGTCTGGACCTCGCGCTCTCCCTCACCGATCACCGCCAGGGTCGCTCGCAGCTGGTCCCGGGAGCTGCCGAGGTGGGCCTCGAGCTCGGCCAGCCGGGCGCCATACCGTTCGACGCGGCTCTGGTGCAGGGCCTTGAGCTCGGCACTGCCGTCCTTCTTGAGGGCCCGCTGGCTGCGCTTCAAGTCCTGCTCGGCCCGGGAGACTTCGGCGTCGATGCCACGCAGCCAGCGGATCAGGCGGTCGCGCACTCGCGAGGGCACGTCGGCGGTGCGGATGTCCTTGACGATCTTGCCGAGCACGCGGTCGATCTCGCGCGCCTGAGCCTCCGGAACGTCGGCCCCGCGGTACTGCGCCATCAGCTCGCGCAGCCGGGCGTCGGCCCCGGCGATCCGTTCGAAGAGGCCGCGATCGAAGGCCTTCTTCTTGGCCGGCTTGATGCCGGTGCCCGAGTCGTCGTCGTCGTCGAGCTCGTCGAGCTGCTCGTCGTCGCCCGAATCCTCGTTGGCGAGCCGCTCGAGCTCGTCGAGTGCCAGGGTGTTGGAGCACAAAGCAGCGAAGATCTGCCACTCGCCGTGCTCGATGCGCTGCGCGATCGCAACTTCACCCTCGCGGTCGAGCAGTGACACCGTGCCCATCTCGCGCAGGTACATGCGCACCGGGTCGGTGGTCTTGTCGTGGTCGACCTCGAACTCTTGGGCCTCGTCGTCGCGGCGCTCGTCGGGGGTCTCGTGCTCCTCGTCGCGCGGCGCCGGCTCGCGATTGGGTCGGTCGACGACGTCGATGCCGAGATCGGCGAGACGGGTGTAGACCTCCTCGAGCTCTTCCGGCAGCGCCAGAAGCTCGTCGGGCACGAGGTCGCCGATCTCGTCGTAGAGCAGGAAACCCTTGTCTTTGCCCACCTCGATCAGCGCCCGCACTGCGGGCCAGCGTTCCTCGATGGTGCTGTCGTCGCCTCGGCTCACCAAAACCCTCCGGTCCTCTGGGCCCCTCAGCTTAGACGACTCGCGCCGCTTCGTGGGTGGAGCTCGCGCTGCAACTGAGAAATCTGGCTCAGAATGGCGTCCGCACGCGCCTGGTCGCCGGCCTCGAGGGCCGCCGCCAGCTCGCGCTGGCGTTCGACGCGAACGGCCTTCAGGTGGCGATCGCGCAGAGCCGTCACGGTCTGATCGAAGTCTTTTGAGCTCAGCGGTTGCGGATCACCGAGCAGGATCCTGGCGATCTCGTCGAGCGCCGTCGGTTGGTCGGCAAGGCCCGCGACCAAGTGGTCTCGATCGAGGCGGCCCGCCGCTTCGAGCTCCTTCCAGGTCGCCATCACCAGTCGACAGCCCTCGTCGGCAAAGGCTGCCTCCGGGGGTAGGGCTGCAGGAGCGACCACCGGTGCCGGCGCCGGGGCGCCCGCAGCCGGAAGGGTCGCGACCAGGTGCTCGACCAGCCGATGCTCGAGGCCCGGCTCGCGCCGCCGTGGGGGCTCGGCTTCCAGCCGCGGTGCTGCCTTCACCGGACCGCTTGCAGTGGCGCGCTCGAGCCGCCGGGTGCGATCGAGCAGCAAGTCGATCGGAATCCCGAGCCGCTCGGCCGCGCCTTTGGCCCAGCCGTGGCGCGCCACCGGATCGCGCACGGCGACCAACAGGGTTGCCACCTCACCGGCGCGTTCGGCCTGCTCACGCGGGGACCGGCGAATCCCTGCAGGAGCGATGCGGTCGATCTCGCGATCGATCGCGTCCGGGGCGGCGGCGATCAGCCGCGCCAGCTCGTCAGGGCCGGCTGCCAGTCGCACCGAGTCGGGATCCTCACCCGCCGGCAACACCAGCCGGCGCACGCCGAGGCCGGCGCCGAGCAGGATCGGCAAGGCCCGCTGAAAGGCCTTTTCGCCCGCGCTGTCGCCGTCGTAGGCCACCACCACCTCGTCGGTGTAGCGGGCCAGGAGCGTCGCTTGTTCCGAGGTGAGTGCCGTGCCCATCGAAGCCACCGCCTCCTCGTGACCGGCGATCGCACAGGCGATGACGTCGAAGTAACCCTCACAGAGGATCACCCGTCCCTGTTCCCGAATCGCCTTCTTGGCCAGGTCCAGGCCGTAGAGCAGGCGGCTCTTGCGAAACGCCTCGGTCTCGGCCGAATTGAGGTACTTGGCGGGATCATCACCCATGGCCCGCCCACCAAAACCGACCAGACGGCCGGCTTCGTTGCGGATCGGAAAGATCAGACGGTGGCGGAAGCGGTCGTAGGGGCGCCCGTCGCGGTCGCTCTTGGCAATCAATCCGGCGCGCTCGAGGGCCACGATCGGCACCGTGCGGCCGACCGCATCGAGCAGGTTGCGCCATCCGGGTGGAGCCCAGCCGAGGCGGAATCGCTCTCTGGTAGCAGCCGGCACGCGACGTCGATCGAGGTAGTCGGCAGCCTCGGCCGCCGCCGCGATCGCCCTGAGGAAGAAGCGTTCGCCGGCCGCCAACGCCTCCGCGACACCGGCAGCCGCCGGGCTCGGGGCGCTGGCCTCGAAGCGGATGCCGTAGCGCTGCGCCAAGCTCTCGATCGCACCGGAAAAGTCGTCGCCGGTGACCATCATCTGGAATTTGATGCCGTCGCCGCCGGCGCCGCAGCCGAAGCAGTGGAACAACCCCTGGTCGGGGTCGACCCCGAAGGACGGGCTCTTTTCGCGATGGAACGGGCACAGGCCGGTCCAGCGCCGCCCGTGGCGCTGTAGGGTGGTGTGCTCGCCCGCCAGCGCCACCAGGTCGATGGCATCGCGGACCGCCTGGACCACGTGATCTGGAATGGCTGGGCTCACCGTCGTCTCGTGCTCGCGCCGATCGTATCAGCGCCGCAGGGTGGCGATGGTCGCCCCTTCGCCGCCCTCATCGGGGCCGGCCCCAACCACCTCGGCGACGGCGGGATGGCGGCGCAGCGCCTCGCGCACCGCCCGACGCAGGCGCCCGGTGCCGTGTCCGTGCACCACCCGGACCCGCTCGTGCCCACTGCGGAGCGCGGCGTCGAGGAAGGCGTCGAGACGCACCAGCGCTGCCTCGACCCGCTCGCCGACGAGCATCAGCTCGCTGCCAACCTCCGTTGCCGCGACACCGTGGTCCTGTCGGGCCGATGGCGTCGCGCGCCGCGGCCGCTGGCGGTCCGGCGTAGCCACCGTGGTCGTGACGAGATCCGTCGCAGCAGCGCGCAGACGCATGCCTCCGGCGATCACTTCGACCTCGCGGCCGGGCTCGCAGCGCTCGACTTTGCCGACCCATCCGAGACTCTTGTGCCGCACCGTGACGCCGACGCGCAACGGCTCGCCGTTCTCCTCGACCCTGGTGGCCGGCACGACCTCGGCGGCGCTTTCGAAGAGGCGCTCGAGCGCCGCTGGGACCAGGCCTCGCCGTCTACCGGCCCCGAGCTCCTGCTCGAGCCGCGCGAGCTCGGTGCCGAGATGCTCGCGCACCTGGACCCTGAAACTCTCGAGCCGGCGCGCCGTGTCGCGCGCGACCTCCTTGGTGGTCGCCCGCAGCCTCTCGGCTTCCGCCGCCAGCTGCCGGCGCTCGCGCTCGACGCCGGCCGTGCGCAGTTCGACCTCGGCGAGCTCCTGGGCGAGTCGCTCGCGCAAGGCTTCAGCCTCGGCGATGGTGCGACGCAGCCGCATCGCCTCGTGGCCAAGCAGCGCTTCGGCGCGCTCGAGCAGATCTCCCGGGAACCCCAGGCGCCGGGCCAGGGCCAACGCCTGGCTGCCGGCCACGGGACCGAGGCGCAGCCGATAACGGGGCGTCCCTCGTTCCGGGTCGAAGTCCATACCGGCAGTGGTCGAGCCCGGCAGTGCGGCGACGTGGGCCGCAAGAGCGGCGAGGTGGGTGGTGGCGAGGACCCTCGAGCCGCGGGCAAGGAGACGTTCGATCACCGCCGCCGACAGGGCGCTCCCCTCCTCGGGGTCGGTCCCCGAGCCGAGCTCGTCGAGCAACACCACCGTCCCGGAATCGGCGACCTCGAGCGCCGCGCGGATGCGTTCCAGCCGGCCGCTGAAGGTCGAACGTTCCTGCAGCACGTCCTGTTCGTCGCCAACCGCCGCGACGATGCGCTCGGGCCAGGGCAGCGCCGAGGCGCGGGCCAGAGGGAACGGCATCCCGGCGCGGGTGGCGAGCAGCGCCAGGCCCACGGTCTTGAGCGACACCGTTTTGCCACCGGCGTTGGCGCCGGTGATCGCGACGACTCGGGTCGCGGCGTCGAGCTCGAGGTCGAGGCCGACCACCGGCCCGCGATGACCCGCGCTGCCGAGTGCTCGTTCGCGCAGGTGCTCGAGGCGGGGCTCGAGCAGCGGGTGGCGGGCGTCGACGAGTCGCAGCCATTGGTCCGGGTCGAGATCGGCGACGCGGCCCTCGATCTGGCCCGCAAAACGGGCTAGTGCCTGCAGTCGGTCGAGCTCGGTGAGGATCCCCAGGGCCTCGATCACCGCGTCGACGGCGGCGCGCCAGGCGTCGGCGAGCTCGCGCAGCAGCCGCGCGCGTTCAGCGAGCTCGTCATCGGATGCCTGCCGCAGGGCGTTGTTGGCACCTACTGCGGCCAACGGCTCGAGGTAGACGCTGCGACCGGTGCCGGAGCGGCCGTGGACCAGCCCATCGAGGTGAGGGCGTCCCGAGCTCTGCACCACCAGCACCACCCGCCCATCGCGCACCGGGAAGGTCTCGTCGGCCAGCAGCTCGCGGTGCTCGGCCATTTGCTGTTGGAGCACCCCGTAAACCTCGTCGCGGCGGCGACGCACCTGCTCGCGCAGGCGCAGCAGGGCAGGGCTCGCGTCGTCGCGGATCTCGCCGCGTTCATCGAGCACGCGCCGGGTCTGATCGACCAGGGGTTCGAGCGGCGCGAGGATCGCCACCACCTCCGGCAACGCCAGCAGGCGCTGATCGTGCTCGATGCGGCGCTTGGCGGCGATGACGATTCCGAGAGCCCGCGCCAGGACCACCAGATCGGCGCCTTCGAGGTCGCGCCGCGCCAGCAGGCGCGTGCGCCGCGGCTCGATCGGCTCCTCCTCGAGTGGGATGAGCGCTCCTTCCAGGAGCACCAGCTCGGTCTCGGCGACTTGGCGCTGGCGGAGCTCGTGGTCTTCGCGCGACGGCAGCGGCGGACTCGCGCGGATCGCAGCGGCGCCGAGGTCCGAAGACGCCAGCTCGGCGAGCAACGCCAGGTACTCGGGCCACTCGAGAGCGGCCAGACTCCCGCGGTCGGCGACGTGGTCCCAGCTCGGCTGTGTGTTCATGGCGTTAGATCGACGGCTGGAGCAGGGCAATGAAAAACGCGGGCCCCTCTCGGAGCCCGCGTCGGCACAAGCGGATCGATCACGCGTCAGGCGAGGCCTGCGCGCCGCTCCTCGACCAGCTTGCGAGCGATCTTCTTCTTGGCCTGGAGGGCCTTGCGCTTGCGCTTGACCGACGGCTTCTCGAAGTATTGGCGCTTCTTGAGCTCGGTGAGCACACCCGCCTTCTCACACTTGCGCTTGAAGCGGCGCAGTGCGTTCTCGAAGCTCTCTTCGTCGCGGACATAAACGACCGGCATTTGCGAATCACCTCACTTCCAAGGGTGCTGAAGGCACACGAAGTGCCGAACCATCAGTATGCGCCGCCCGGTCGTCGCTGTCAAGCGCAACGACCGAGCTCGCTCTCACATCGCCGGTCCATCTCAGGTGGCGGGAGCGGCCTCTTCCGTCGCCCCGACGACCTGCGGCTTGAAGAAGTCGAACTTCGAGTCGTAGACCTTGAGCGCCTCGCCGGCGCGGTTGGCCTTGAAGAACACCCCTGCGGCGCCGCCGTCCTCGGTCTTGTAGAGCCAGGTGGTGACACCCTTCTCCTCGTCGATGCGGACGTTGCGGATGTTGACCGGGCCAAGAGCGTCGCGGACTTCCTCCTCGGTCATGCCCTTCTTGACCTGGGCAAAGCGCTCGGGCTTCATGAAGCGCAGGTCCTCGGCCTCGGCGAGCGCCGCCTTGAGCGCCGCGTTGTCGGGATCGTTGATGAGAGCCGAGTTGTAGATGTCGATGGCTTTGACGTAGTCGCCGCCTTTCTCGATCCACTCGCGTGCGAGCTCCATGTCCTCGGCGGTCTTCATCTGCATCGCCGCCAGTTGCTCGGGCGACAGCGGCTCACCCTGCAGAATCTCCAGGGAGTTGATGTACCCGACCAGACGGCCGGCAAACTCCTCGGCGGCAGTGCCGAGAGCGGTTTCTTTGGCGGTGATCTCCTCGGCCAGCTGCGCCTTCTCCTCTTCGGTGGCCGCCAGGCGCTGGCGCTCGGCGAGATCCCGCAGCTCGGCGCGCTGAGTCATCAGCTTGGGCTGGGTCTCCTGCAACCACGCCCATTCCTGCGGATTACCCTTGGGCCCTTCCGCGTCTTCGGCAGACTTCGAACATCCGACCAACAAGACCAGTCCGACGACACAGGGGGCGATGAGGCGAAATCGACGCATGGGAACCTCCAGTGAGGAAAGATCGGCGGGGAGGGACAGCTGTCCCATTCGAAACGTAGCACACGCTGCGCAGCAGGCTCAAGTTTCGCACGGCACGCCGGTTGACCGCACGTGGTCGCGACGGAGTACAATCTCCGGGCACTTCTGAGAGGTTCGCACTATGTCTCTTGCCGACCTGATCCCCGACCTCGACCGGCGACTCGCGGAACGGATCGAAGCCTCGGTCCGCGGCTTCGAGAGCGCTGTACTCGACCACCTGCGCGAGCAACACGAGCGCACCCGGGAGACCCTCGCTGCGCTGCGGCCCGTCCTCGGCTCCACCTTGGCCGCGGAGGACCTCGAGCCGCTGCGCGTCAGCGCTGCCTCCGGCGCCCGCGAGCAGGCGCACGCAGCCCTGTTGGCCGCAGCCCGCGCCGTCGACGGTGCGGAGGATCAAGTCGAGGTGCTGTGCCGCCTCCTCGAGCAGAGTGCGCCCTTGTGCGGTCGCGCGGCCGTCCTGATCGTCGAGGCCTCCGGGGCACGCGGGTGGGCCGGGCGGGGCTTTGGTGACGGGATCCGCGCCCTCGACGGAGTCGTTCTCACCTGGCATGACCCGGCGTGGGGACCCTTTGCCGCCGGCAGCGGGGTCGTTCAGCTCGGCGATGCGGGGCATTCCCTGTGCACGCAGGTGGGTGGCGAGGCGGCGACGGCGGCGTGGGCGATCCCGCTCGTGCTGCAAGGCCGCGTGGCTGCAGCCCTGTACGTCGACGGTTCGCCGACCGGGGTGGATCTTGCGCCACTGCAACTGTTGGCCCAGCTCGCATCGGCGCGGATCGAAAGCCTCGGGTCTCGCGGGGCATCACCGACCCTGCGCCATGCCGATGGCGGTGCGGGGCTGCCGCTCGGGCTGACCTCGCCCTCGAGTGAGCCGACTGCAGCTGTCGCCGCCGGTGCGGGCCTTGCGGTGGCGGCCGCGATGCCGACCGAGGAGCCCGAGCCCACGGCTGCACCGCTGGCCGAGGCCGAGGTGGCTGCGCCCGCGATCGCCGAGCCGACGCTCGACGAGCCGGCGAGCTCGGGGCCGGAGCCCCTCGCGGCGGCTGCGTTCGCCGAACCGGAGGCGCCGATCGAGCCCGAGGCGGTCGCCGAGGTGTGGGCTCCCGAGAGTGACGCCGTCGAAGCCGTCGAGACCTCGGTCGAGGTGGTCGAGGCCGACGCGATGGCCGACCATCAGCCGGCTGAGGAGCTCTTCGCGGCCGCGCTCGAGCCCGAGCCCGCGCCGGTGGCCGCGCCTGAGGATGCTCCATCCGCGGAGGACCTCTGGAGTCCCGTGGCGGTCGAGTCGACGGCGCCCGCCGTCGAGGCGGCCGACCTCGAGCCGGCGGGTCTCGAACCGATTGCACTCGAGCCGACCGCTTTCGAGAGCAGCTTCGAGGCCGAAAGCGTAGAGGTCGTGGCCGAGGCCGCTCACGTCGAGGAGGTCTTCGAGGCCGAGGTCGAAGCCGAGCCGGAGACCGCCGAGGCGCCCGCGGATTCCGAGGTCGAAGAAGACATCTTCGCAGCCGAACCGGTCGAAGAGCCCGCAGCGCCCTTCGCCGAGGCCGAGGAGCTCAGCGCCGAGCTGCCGGAGCTGCCGCCCCTGGCGGTGACGCCGGCTGAGCCGGTCGTCGAGGTGGCACCGGCGCCGTTCGAGAGTGTCGACGCCACCGTCGCGGTCAGCCAGAGCTTGCTCAAGCAGTACGCGGCGAGCCAGGGTGCCGCCGCGGTGACCGGGCAGGTCGAGGTTCCGCCACCGGCCCCGCCGGCTCCCGTCGAGAGCCCCGTGGCCGACGCCGAGGATGAAACCGTCCTGCTGCGACGACCGACCGCGCCGGCCGTCGGACCCGACGACGAGACCAACCCGACCATCGCCAAGCCCGGCACCGAGGTCAAGTCGCAAGGCGGCATGGTCGTGCCGCCTTCAGATCTCGCCGGGCCGGGCTGGGCATTCCGAGCGGGCCGCACCGCCGAGGCAACGGCGGACCCGGCCCTCGAAGAGGCTCGCCGCCTCGCGCGCCTGCTGGTCAGCGAGATCAAGCTGTACAACGAGGAGCAGGTCGAAGAAGGTCGGCGCAAGCGTGACCTCTACGCGCGCCTGCGCGACGACATCGATCGTTCACGTGAGGTCTACGAGAGCCGAGTCAATCCCAAGGCCCTCGAGCACGACTTCTTCCGCGAAGCCCTGGTCCGCGTCTTGGCGGGGGGTGATCCCAACGTTCTCGGGGCCTGAGGCGTCGTTGGCCAACGCCCCCGGCGGCTCGATCCTCCGGGGAGAAGGCCGGCGGTCATGCGCCGCCAGCCTCCGGCGGTGTGCTTGGCCGCGGGCGGCGGTGCTGGCGCTGACCGTGACGGCGTGCACCCCCTCGGTGCCGACCGCCGCCCCACCCGAGCCCGTGGTGACGGTCGGCACTCCCAGCCCAGGCATCACCGAGCTGCTCGCCCTGGCCGAACGGGACCGCTCCCCGGAAGCTCTGGACGCCCTCGCCAACGCTACCGGGGGCGACTTCGACGATTGGCGACTGCGGGTGCTGGCTGACTCCAGTCCCGCACCCACGATCCGCGAAGATTTGCTCTTGGCGCTGCTCGAGCGCCACCCGACGTCGCCGCTGGCCGAGACCGCCGCGATCGAGCTGGCCCTCCTGCGACGTGCTCGCAGCGACACCTCGGCGGCCTGGGAGGCGCTCGGGCGTCGGTGGCAGACGTCCCGACATCCGGATCTGTTGGCCGAGGCCTTCCGCACCGCCCCCGATCTCGGCACCCAACTCGCGATCGCAGCGCGGGTTGCAGAGATGACCCCGGCGCTGCTGGCACAGCTCGATCTGCATCGCCTGAGCCGGGCTGCGGCCCCGGCGCCGCAGGTCTACGCCTTCTCGATTGCTGCAGCACCGGTGCTCGCACGCGTGGGCCAGGTCGAGCGGGCTCGGATGTGGCTCGAGGCGATTGGGCCGAGTGAGCGTGATCTCGAGTGGCACCTGGCGCGTGCCCGGGTCGAGCTCCGGGGCTCGCGCCCACGGGCGGCGCTAGCCGCTCTGGCAGACCTCACCGGCAGCGATCCCGACGAGACGGCGACGATCCACCTGACCCGAGCAGAGGTCTCGTTCGCGCTCGCCAAGGCCGAGCCGCGCCTTGCGGCGGCGCACACGGCGACTGCCCTGCGGGACCTCGAAGCGGCGAGCCTCACGCCCTCCGAGCTCGCCGCCCGAGCGGCCACATCGTTGGTCGCCCACGCCACCGGTCCCCGCCGGCGCGCAGCGATTCGCCGTCTCGCTACGCTCGATCCGAGCCGGCGGGAAGGTCCACGCGCCCTGCTGGCGCTGGCCTTGGAGGCGATCGAGGCGAAAGAGCACGCGCAAGCGCTCGAGCTGTTGCAGGAGCTGCTCGACCATCCCGGCGGCGATCCCTGGCGCCCCGCGGCGTTGTACTGGAGTGGTCGCCAGCTCGAAGCCCTTGGTCACCGCGCGCCGGCCCGCGAGCGGCTCCAGGCGGCGGCCGAGGCGGCCGGGCTCTACCGGCACCTGGTCGGGCCAGCAGGTCGCCTCAGGGCAAACCCGCACGCCGCCAACGCACCCTCGCCGCGACCGCCGGACTCGGAGTTGGCACGCGCGGAGGCGTTGTTCGCTGCCGGGGCTCCAGGCCTCGCGCTGCGCGAGCTCGAGGGCCTCGCCCTGCCCTCGGATCGCACTGCCCGCCTGCGCAGCCGGATCCACGCCCAGGCCGGCAGGCTGCGGGAAGCGGCCATCGCGATTCGCCCAGCCTACCCCGAGCTCGGCAACGGTCGACTCGAGCACGTTCCCGAAGAGGATCTGGCACTGTACTACCCACTCCAGCACGTCGAGGAGATCCGCACCTGGAGCTCGCTGCGGGGCATCCCGGCCACCTTGGTCGCCGGGATGGTGCGGCAGGAGAGCGCGTTCGACGCTCGGGCGACGAGTCGGGCGGGAGCCCGGGGCTTGCTCCAGTTGATGACGCCCACCGCACGCGAGGTCGCGCGGCACGAGCGCCTGCGTACGCCAACGCCCGAGGCACTGTACGACCCCGCGCTGTCGCTGCGGCTCGGCACCTCGTACCTCGAGACCTGCTTGGAAATGTTCGACGGCGAGGTGACGCTGGCGCTGGCCGCCTACAACGCCGGCCCCTACCGCATTCGCCGCTGGCGCCGCGAGCGGCGCGACATGCCCCTCGACCTGTTCCTCGAAACGATGCCGATCGAGGAGCCGCGCGACTACGTCAAGCGAGTGCTGCAGCATCGAGACGCCTACGCGCAGTTGGCACCGGCGCTGGGGGCGGACGCGTGAAGGCACCAGCTATCTCCTGGTTGGCACTCCTCGCCGCGGCGTGCGCCCCTCCCCAGGCGGCGCCACCGACGACGCCGGTGGTGGTCATGATCACCGCCGCGAGCCTGCGTGCCGACGTGGTCGACTTCGAGGATCCCGGCGGGCTGACCCCACGGCTGGCAACGTTGGCGGCACGGGCCTCCTTTGCCGGCGCTGCGATCGCGGGATCGTCGAGTGAGCTGGCCGCCCTCGCCTCGCTCCTGAGCGGGGTGCCGCCGAGCCAGCACGGCGTCTGGAGCTGGGAGCTCGATCAGGTCAACCCTGCTGCGCCATGGCTCGCCCGCCGCCTCGCCGAAACCGGTGTCACCACGCAGGCGTGGGTCGGCCGACCGGTCTCGGGCGAGGATCGGGGTTGGTCGCGCGGTTTTTCGCGCTGGCAGCAGCTCGGGCGTCTGCGCGCGGTGCGGTCGGCGCTGAGCGAGCCGCCGGGCGGATCGAGCTTCACCTGGATCGACCTGCCGGGCGCTCGGCCACCGTGGCACCTGGCGGAGTTTGTCGTGCCCGGGGACCAGAATCGGGCAACGCTGCCACTGCGGCTCGACCCTTCCGAGCTCGCTCGGCGGCCCCAAGGCGATTGGTTTGCCACGCCACGCGATCGCGTCGCAGTGCAGGCTCTGTACCGCCACGCCGTGGCGCAAGCCGACGCCGACATCGGTGATCTCGTCGAATCCGCCTTCTCCGGCTCTCGCGCCGCCGAGACCACGGTGATCGTAGCCGGCGACTGCGGCTACCGTCTCGGCGAGGACGGTCGCCTCGGTGGCGGCCACGGCCTGGATCGTGTGGACCTGGCCGTGCCACTGTTGATCGTCGGCCGCGAGCTTCCCGGCCTCGTTGGCAGCGCCGAGCCCTCTATGCTCGCGGTGGCTCCAGCGCTCGGCTCGCTCTTCGGGCTGCCGTCGATCCCAGCCTGGAGACATCCCGTTTCTCCTGCGCTGGCGGAGACGCCGGTTTCCAACGGTTGGCGAGCCGGTGCCGCCATCGCCGAAGGCTTCCAGCTGCGGCGTCAGCACCGCTGGGGCGATGCGGCTCCCGACCTGCTCCACCCCGACTCCCTGTCCGCGGCGCAACTCGAGCAGCTCCTGTCCTCGTCGGCTGCCGCACCGTACCAGGAGATCTGGCGGGCCTGGCGCCCCGGATCGAGCGCTGTGGTCGATGAGACCGAGGTGCCGGTGCACCTGCGCGCGGCGCTGGCTGCCGCGCTCGATCGACTCACGTCGGCGCAGCCGGGCCGGCTGCAGGAGCAGCGGCGGCTCATGGGTCACCACACCCGCGCTATACTGCCTGCAGCTCCGGATAATGGGGCTTCGGGTCCATAGCTCAGCGGTGAGAGCATCCGGCTCATAACCGGTTGGTCCCTGGTTCGAATCCAGGTGGACCCAGGCATCCTGTGCCCGGCGATTTCTCGACTCTGGAGACTTGGATGGACGCCCTCGAACGCTTACTGAACCTCCAACGCGCGTTGGCCCGGCTGAAGGAGGCGGAGGCGGAGCTCGAGACCATGCCAGAGGACCTCGCGGTCCTCCACGCCTCACACCTCGAGCGGCACCAGCGCCGCCAGGAGCTGGTGTCCGAGCAGACCCTGGCTGCCGCCGAGCGCCGCCAGCACGAAGCCGAGGCCGCCGATGTGCAGGCCAAGCTCGAGCGCTTCCAGGCGCAGATTCCGGCGCTGCGCACCCAACGCGAATACGCCGCCATGTTGCAGGAGATCGATGCGGCCAAGGCCCGCAACAAGGAGCTCGACGAGCTCACCCTCGCGGCCCTCGAGAAGCACGAGAGCGCGGGCGCGCAGCTGGCTGCACTCGACGACACCGCGACCAGCGGTGAGGACTCCTATCAGGAGGGCCTCGCGGCGTGGGAGTCGCGCAAGCCGGCCTTGCGGGCCGAGGCCGAGAAGCTGCGCGAAACGGTCGCCACCTTGCGTGAACACGTCACCCGCCCCCACCTCTCGCTCTTCGATCGCGTGCTCCAGCGCACCGGCGGCGAGGCGCTGGCTCCCGTCCAACGCCACGCCGGTCCCGCAGCCAACTTCTACCACTGTGGTGCGTGCCACTATCAGGTGCGCTTCCAGGTCGTGGCCGAGATCCGGCGTGGTGAGTTGCGCCAATGCGAGAGCTGCAAGCGAATCCTCTTCGCCGAGAGCGAGGCTTGAGGCATTGGACGGGTTCCGCGAGCGACTTGCTCGCGTCGAGCACGACATCGCCGGCGCGTGTGCTCGGGTCGGCCGTCGCCGCGCCGACGTCACGTTGGTGGCCGCCAGCAAATCTCAGCCGATCGACGTCTTGCGCCACGCCGTCACCTGTGGGATCCGCATTTTCGGTGAGAACCGGGTGCAGGAGGGCCGCGACAAGGCGGCGCACCTTCCGGGTGTCACGTGGCACCTGCTGGGCCCACTGCAGTCGAACAAGGTCCGCATGGCGCTCGAGGTGTTTGGCACCCTGCACGCCCTCGATCGACCGTCGATCATCGCCGCAGTCGACCGCGAGGCCGGACGCCGGGGTCGACGAGTAGCGGCCTTCATCGAGGTCAACCTCGCGCTCGAGCCTTCCAAACACGGCTTTGCGCCGACCGACCTCGTCGGCCAGCGCGAGGTGTTCGAGTCGGTCGAGCACCTCGACCTGCTCGGCCTGATGGCCATCCCCCCAGCCGGCACCGACGCCGAAGCAAGTCGGCCGTGGTTTCGCCAGCTCGCAGCACTGCGCGACCAAGTTGGCGCCTCGCAACGCTGGCCGGGGTTTGTTGGAGCCCTGTCGATGGGGATGAGCGACGACTTCGAGGTGGCGATCGAGGAGGGAGCAACTCACGTGCGAGTGGGCACGTCGCTGTTCGGCGCTCGTCCGGCAGCGGCGAAGGCATGATAACGTGAGCAACCCTCGATGTTCGCGGGAGGCGCCATGGCAATCTCACCACTGACCATCCGCAAAGCCTCGTTCAAGTCAAAGCTCAAGGGTTTCGATCCGGTCGAGGTCGAGGAATACCTGACCCTCGTCGCCGACGAGCTGGCCAAGGTGCTGCAGGACAACGATCGGCTCATCCGTGAGCGCGAAGAGTTGTCGACCCGCCTGCGCGCCGGTGCGCAGCGCGAGCAAGCCCTGCAGGACACACTGCTGCAGGCCCAGCGCATGTCGGACGAGATCATCGGCAACGCGAGGCGCGAGGCGCAGTTGATCGTGCGCGAGGCCGAGCACACTGCCGACAAGATCGTCAGCCAGGGTATGGACCACATCGGTCGCCTCGAAGCCAAGATGGCGGAGCTGCGCCAACAGCGGCGCGAGCTCCAAGCCCGCTGCCGCGCCCAGGTCGAGTTGTTCTCGCGCTTGCTCGACGAGGACATCGACGACGAGCGCAACGCCGCGACCGTGCGGACCCTCCGTGCTCCGCGCCGGGAGAGCACCGCCGGATGAGCGTGTCGCTCGGCGCTGGCGCGCCGCACCCGAGCGAGCTGCACCGGCTGCTGGAGCAGGGCGACGCCAGCGCCCTGCGTCGAGTGCTGGCCGACCACGGCGAGGCCCTCGTGCGCAGTCACCTCGACCGCTACCGCTCGCGCCTGAGCCGCCGCTCGCGCCGGTTCTGGGAGGCGCTCTTCGACCTCCCCGAGCAGCGACCGGACGATGTCGCTGCAGCGATCTGGCCCCTGGCGCAGTGAGGCTCTTGCTCGACGCCCTGGCACCAGCCGCCCGAGCTTGGCTGCCGCGGTTCACCGCGGAGCCGGTCGGCGACTTCTACCTCGCCGGCTCGGCGGCCCTTGCGCTCCACCTCGGTCATCGCCGCGTCGGCCATCTCGACCTGATGAGCGCCGTCGGCCGGCTCGCTCCAGCCCATCGGCGCGATCTGCTGAGTTGGTTGTTGGCCGAGGATCCGGGTCTCAAGGTCGAAACCGCACGCGACGGCTATCTGCTCGTGCGCGACCACGACGGCGTCGAGCTGCAGTTCTTCTGGTACCCCTATCCTCTGATCGCGCCGACACAGGAAGCGGATGGCTGCGAAGTGGCATCGTTGCTCGACCTGGCCCTGATGAAGCTCGGAGCGGTGATCTCGCGAGCGACGGTGAGGGATCTCGCCGACTTGGAGCACATCTGCCGGGTGCTGCCCCTCGGGATGATCCTCGAGCGTGCCCCGGAGAAGTTCGGGCACGTGGTCGACTTCCCCCTGCAGGCCCTCAAAGCCCTGGCCGACGTCGAGGTCCTCGGCGATGGGGACGATGCCGAAACCCGCCGACTCACGGATTGGGGGCGCTCGGCCGCCCGGGAGCTCGGCCGAGTGCATCTCGGGCTCGATTCCGCGGCGCTATCGTAGCGTCGACGATCCAGGCTTCGGCGGCCAAGCGCAGCTCTGCCTCACCTTCGACCAGGCGAAAGACCCCGTGCTCCTCGACGAAGCGCAGCGTGAGCTCGGTCTCGCCGCGCTCCGCCAGGCGTTCGACCAGGCTGGGGGGAAGGCGCTGCGGCGGATAGGTCCAGGCCTCGGCCACGATGTTGCGCGTGGTGCCACCTCCCTCGGCGTTCGGCGCCCACTTGGGGGCCGCACGCTGCCCGCGCCGCAAACCCGATGGCGGCCCGAGCAAGATCAGCGCACGGCCTCGGGTGGTCATGCTGCCGCGCAGGCCGAGCTCCCCCTGATAGAGGCGATCAGCGTCACTGACCCGCCGCTGGAACACCTCTTCGCGCACATTGACCTCGGCGCTCGGATCGGGATTGCGTCGCGCCCACACCGCCTCGCGCCACGCGTCGAGCTCGGCCCGCGACCCCAAACCCATTAGTTCCTTGCGCTCCGCGGAGCTCAGCAACCAGCGCAGAGGACCACCCTGCACCTCCTGCACCAGAGACGGCGCGGGGCCGAGTGCCGCGCACCCCAGGCTCGCGAGGCCGAGCCCCAGGACGCCGACGAGCTCAATGCAGCGGGCCTTGAACACCTGGTTCCGGCGCCTCCCTCAAGCCTCCGAAGGTTTCCTCGTACCGGGCCAGGTTCGCTGCGAGAGCTCCCACGATGCGCTTCAGGTGGCCGGGGCTGAGCACCACACGCGCGGTGACGACGCCTTGGGGCGGCAACAGGTTGATGAAGTCGAGGAAGAACTCCTCGCGAGTGTGGGTCACGCGCAGCAGATTGGCGTAGCGACCCCTGAGCTCCTCATCCGAAATCTTGACGTCTACGCGCTGATTGCCGTCGCTCATGCTGGCTCTCCTCCTCGCCGCGGCGAGCGGTGGTCGATCGTGGATGGCAGCCGCCACCGATGTTTGGGAAAGTAGACCCCGACGCCGCGATCGGCGGCGGTCACCGAAAAGGTCATGGCCCGGCGACGGTAATCGTAGGGCGTGCCGTCACGGGCATGGACTGCGACATCGACCAGATACTCCCCCGGCCCGAGCAGCAGCTCCCGGAGCTCGAGACTCACCTCGCCGCGTCCCGCCGACATCGCCGCCGGGGCGAGCCCGGCGAGATCGGTATTGGTGCCGAAGACCTCGACTCCACGCGGGGTCGACACGGCGACGCCAAACACCACGTCGTCGAGATCAGCCTTGGCTTCGACCTCGAGCTCGACCGTGACCGTGTCGCCGCAACCGACGGCGTAGCGTTCCACTCCATCGACCAGCAGCCGGCAGGTGTGGATTTCGGCGGCTCCCGAGCCCCACCGCAACACTTCTGCGTCGGGCTCGGACTGTTCCGCCTCCTGCTTCTCACGCTGGTGACGGCGACCCTCCTCCTCGGCGACGGCCCCCCGATAGGCGTCGATGGTCTGGCGCGGCGACCCGAGGCCCTTGACCTCGCCCCGCTCGAGCCACAGCACACGGTCGCAGAGACCTTCGACCAGTCCCAGGGAATGGCTCACGAAGAGCACGGTCTTGCCCGCCGCGAGCAAGTCTTCGACCCGACGCAGGCACCGGTGCGCAAACGATTCGTCGCCGACCGCCAGAACCTCGTCGACCAGCAGGATGTCGGGTTCGGTGTGGATCGCGACCGCAAACCCGAGGCGGACGTACATGCCCGAGGAGTAGTTCTTGACCGGCTCGTCGATGAAGTCCTCCAAGCCCGAGAACTCGACGATCGACTCGAAGCGGCGCTCGATCTCCCGACGCGACAGCCCGAGCAGGGCGCCATTGACGAAGACGTTCTCGCGCCCGGAGATCTCCGGGTGAAACCCTGCGCCGAGCTCGATCAACGCCGCCACCTTGCCGTCGACCATCATCGACCCACTGGTGGGCGTCAGGATTCCAGCCATCAGCTTGAGGAGTGTCGACTTGCCCGAGCCATTGCCACCGACCACCCCGAAAGCCTCGCCGCGTCGCACCTCGAAGCTGACACCCTTGAGGGCGGCGACCGTTTCGGTCGCCGCGAGCCCACCCACGAGGCTGCGCGAGACCAGTGCGCTCTTGAGGGTGCGCAGCTTGAAGCCCGCCGAGGTACGGCGGTAGTGCTTGACGAGGTCGCGTGCCACGATCGCAGCGTTCATACCGCCTCCACCAGGGTCTCCGACAGGCGCTCGAAGATCCAGGTGCCGACGACCCAGGCGCCGGCGGCCACGACCACCATTGCCCCCCAGATCGCCGCAGAGGGACTGCCGCCCTCGAACAGCACGGCCTGGAAGGCACGGATGAAGGGTGTCGCCGGATTCAGGCGCACGATCCAGGAGAGTGCCGGGTGAATGCCGTCGATGCCGCGGAGCGGGTAGAGGATCGGCGCAAGGAAAAAGCCCATGGTCAAGGCGTTCTGGAGCAGGTCGCGCACGTCCTTGAAGTGCACATGCAGGGCCGCGAGACCAAGAGCGGCGCCGGCCAGGGCGACCGCGGCCAGGACGATCACCGCCGGCAGCAGGCACAACCCGAGACCGCCGATGGGATAGCCCGCCCAACGTCCCAAGCCCACTCCGGCAAGGACGATCGGTAGAGCCAACAGGAAGTGCACCCCGTGAGAGACGACCACCACCACCGGGAGCACCTCGGCCGGAAAAACCGCTTTGCGGATCAGGCCGGCGTTCGCCGACAAGGAGGTCGCGCCGTCGAGGAGGGCCGAGGTGGCCCACGTCCAGGCGAAGAGACCGCTCAGCAGGAACACGGCGTAAGGGTCGGTGCCCTCCCAGCGGGCCCCGAAGATCACGTCGAAGACCAGGCTGTAGACCCCCAGCAGCAGCAGCGGATTGGCGAGCGACCAGAGAAATCCGAGCGCCGAGCCCCGATAGCGGGCCTTGACCTCCCGCACCGCCAGGGTCCACAACAAGCCACGATGGCGGATCAGGCGAGCGGCCGTCTCGATCATCAAGTCTCTCCGAGACGCCCAAACGGAATGTCACGGGCCGGCCGAAGCCGGCCCGTCCGCTTCCGCGGCAGCCTCGCGGGTGGTCAGGTCCCCTGGGCCAATCGGCGCTGGCGTTCCTCGAGATCCCGCAGCTTCTGCCGGATCGCCTCGAACTTCTCCTGCTGCCAACGCTCGTAGTTGGCAGCCTGGCCCTCGTTGATCACATAGACCTGTGGGTAGCGCTGGACGTCGCCCTTTTCGTCGAACTGGATCGCTCCGGTGACGCCCTGGAGCGGTTCACCCTGAAAGCGCAACATCGCCTTGCCGAAGTCGGTCGCGATGGTCGTACCGCTGCGATCGAGAGCGGTCAGCAGTACGTGCACCGCGTCATAGCCGTGGGCCGCATAGAGATCCGGCTCCTCGCCGCCGTACCGGGCCTGAAAACCCGAAACGAACGCACGGATCGAGTCGGCTTCGCTGGTCGGATCGAAGACAGTCTGCGTGAACATCACCCCTTCGGCAGCGGCTCCCGCACAGGCCATGGCCTGCGGGGTCGCAAACGCCGAGGTGGTCAAGACCCGTCCCTGGTACTGAGCCGCCTGCAGCCCCTTGATCAGGGTGCAGATCTCCTCCCAGTAGCCGGCGATGTAGACCCCACCCGGCTGCAAGGTGCTGACCCGCTCGATCAGACCGCTGACGTCCGAGGTGGCGGCCGGGAACTCGAGCGTCTCGACGATTTCGCCACCCTGGCGAACGAACTCGTTGGCAAAAACACCCTGAATGCCCTGGCCATAGGGCGACTGGGTGGCGAGCACCACCATCTGCGCCAGGTTCAACTTCTGCTTGGCAAACTGTCCCATCTTGGTACCTTCGACGAAGTCGGAGGGGAAGATGCGGAAGAAGTTGCGCGAGGCTCCGGTGAGATCGGGGCTCGAGGCCGAAGGAGACAACAACACGCGATCGCGTTGGTCTGCGACTTCGACCATGGCCTGTGCTTCGTCGCTGGTGACGCCACCGAGCACCGCAATGGCGCCGCCGGTGTAGAGCTCGTCGAGCAGCTGGCGCCCCTTGGCGGGATCTCCCTGGGAATCATGCGTGACCCAGGCAACCTCAAAGGGCCGGTCGGGGCGTGCGGAGCTCTCGGCGATTGCCAGATCGACCCCGCGCTTGATCGACTCGCCGTAGGCAGCCGCCTGTCCGCTGAGCGGCAGCACCACGCCGATGGTGACTTTGTTGTCCTCCTTGCATCCAGTGGTCGCGAGGGTCATCGCGACCGTCGCTGCAAGGAGGGGCAGATTGTGTCGTCCACGCATGAGGATCTCCGTAGCACTGCCGCCGGTCGACAACCGGCAGACGGGCCTGCTCGGCTCGGTTTGTACCCGAGCGGTCCAAACCTGTCAAGGACACGCCTCCGCTATCATCCCACCGATGGAACCTCTTCGGGTGAACTGTCCGGAATGCGGCGGCGAGCTGCTCGTCGATTCTCGCACAGGTGTGGTCCTGAGCCACCGCCGGAGGGGTGGCGCCACCGCGACCAAGGACCTCGACGAACTCTTCCGCGACCTCGATGAGGGCCGGCAGCGAGCCGAGCAGGTGTTCGAGCAGGAAAGGCGCGCATGGGAAGACCGCGATCGGCTCCTGGAGGAGCGCTTCAAGGAAGCGGTGCGACGGGTGGAAGCGGACCCGGATTCGGCGCCCCCTCGGCGTCCTTTCGACTTGGACTGACGTTCGCGGTCCCGAGTTCCCCGCCCCCGCAGCGAGACCACACCGTCGCCTCGGCGGCAAAGGCCTCGCGCTCGGCCGGCACAGCGCGATACGCCGCATCGTGGCCGAGGCCTCGAAGGCGGCCGGCGAGGTAGTCGCGCGAGTATTCCGCGAGGAACCGCAGGGTGCCCCGGCGCCGGTACTGCAGCACGTGGACCGCCTCGTGCACCACCAGCGCGCGCGCCGACGTGTCCCAGCGGGCGATTCCGGCAGCGGCCGTCGCCGAGCACCAGATCCACGACCGCAGCGTCAGGGCCCCTGCGCCGACCAGGCGACACAACCCGTCGGCGAGGTGCCCGTGCCAGAAAGTCAGCTCACCGATCGGCCCCAGCTCGTCCTCGAGCCAGGCGCGTTGCTCCGCGCTCAGGCCACGGCTCGACAGCCACCGCCTCATGCCAGGGCCTCGGCGAGGAACCGGTGGAAGTGGTGGACACCCTGTTCGCGCTTGACCGAGTAGCGCCCGCGGCGGTACAGGCGCGAACGGCACCCGCGCTGAACCGCCTCGACGATCGCCTCGTCCTCGCGCTCGACGCGGTCGAGCGCGGCGCCGGCCCCGGCCCCAAGCAGCTCAGAGCGCCACACCCAGGTGCGGTAGCTGACCCGGGTGCGGTCTGCCGACAGCGGCTTGACGATGTTGGCCGACAATCCCCACGGATAGAAGTTCAGCATCAGGTTGGGGTTCAGGAAGAAGTAGTACGCTGCGATCCTCTGCCCGAAATCGGGACTACTCGCCGGCAGGTCGAAGGCCGGCTCTCCGCTCGCTGCGACCGCCAGCTGCAGGCTCCCCTGATCGAAGAGCTCGGTGGTGTAGGCGCCGTAGTCGATGGCGCCCGCGAGGCCGGCGTGAACGTAGGGTATGTGGAAGCCTTCGAGGTAGTTGTCGCAGTAGAGCAGCCAGTTGGCCGAGATCAGGTAGTCGCGATCGCGTTCCGGGGCCGGCTCGAGCTGCGACCACGGCCACCAGTCGAGGCGTTCGCGCACCGGTCCGATCCAGCTCTCGAAAGCTCGTGCCGGATCGAGCGCGGTGAACCACAACCTCCCCCACGACTCGAGTGCCAGTTGCGGCAGGGAGTCGCTCGGCCGGGGGAAACACTCGACCTCCTCGAACTCGGGCATCGAAACGAATCGTCCGTCGAGGTCGAAACGCCGGCCATGGTAGCGACAGCGCAAGAACGGCGAGGTTCCCTCGTGCTCGGCCACCAACATGCCGCGGTGGGTGCAGACATTGGACAGGCAGTGGGGATGATCGTCACGGTCGCGGGTCAGGACCAGGGGCTCGTTGACCGACCCGTCGAGGAAGACCACGGGCTTGTGGTGCCCGGGCACACGCAGCTCGTTGCTGTCGGCGACCACTTGCCAGGAGCGGGCCAAGACTCGCTCGACCAGGCGCTGATGCCAGACAGGGTCGCCGTAGACATCCGCCGGCAAGGTTTCGGCTCGGGCTACGTTCTGGTCGATCGAGAAGTGGTCGGCACTCACGGCGTTCTCCTTTCAGACTGGGTCGGCGGCCCACACCAGGTACGCGGCGAGCAGGATCGGCGCCGCGATCGGCGGCAGGACCCCCATCGCCTCGAACCACGGGTTCTGGAGGTACACGCCGGTGATGCCCTGCGCGAGATGGCTGGCCGCCACCGCCAGCACCACACTCACAGCCTCGAAGCGCGCGCGTTGACCACGGCGATGCCACAGGATCGCGAGCGCCGCGCCCTGGATCGGCAGCGACGCCACGTGCGTGTGGCCCCACACCAACGGCGTAGCAGTCAACGTCGCGGCGATCGCCACTGCCAGGTGCTGGAGCCTCCCCAGCGGCCCGATCCGCCGGACTACCACGAGCGCGACGACGCCCACCGCGGCGGTCACCCAGATCGACAGTCCGGGGCCGAGGAGGAGGAAACCGATGCGATGCAGGGAGGCGGTTCGGTGCTCCAGCCCTTGGTCGCCAAGAGTCAAGAAGGTGCGAAGTCCGGGCACCGTCAGCAGTGCCGCGAGGGTGACCACGGCCCCGGCAGCGGCCGCGACGAGATGACGCATGGTTGCCGGCTTCGGGTGATGCACGCCGAGGACACCGATGGCGAGCGGCGCCACCGGCTTGATCGCGACGCTCGCACCGAGCACGATGCCCGCGCCGACCGGCAGCTCGCGCCAGATCAGTAGCGCCACTGCCACCATGCCACTGACTGCCAGGGACAGATTGCCGCACTCGAGGCCGAACAGCACGGCGGGCGAAGCCAACAGGACCACGGCGCTCACCAGGATCCGCAAGCGCGGGCCGACGGGCAACCACGCCACCGCCAGCCACGAGCACGCCACCAGGCCGGCAACGTTGGCGGCTCTGATCAAGGCGAGGGTTCCCATCACTCCGATCTGGGAAACGACCCAGCCGCCGACCTCGGCAAGAATCGGCGGATAGAGGTAGCTCGTCCCTTGGTAGGGGTCTCGCCCGTCGCGCACGGCCTCGAATGCGGCTATGTAGGCGCGCTCGTCGCGCAGCGGTTCGGGGTAGGTCAGCTCTGCCCAGGAGCCCAGCACCACCACGAGCACCAGCGCCGTCATGTTCGCCGCATGGTGCCACAGGGGCACCCCACGCCACCGGCGGAAGGCCTCCCCGAGTTGGTCGGCGACCATCTGCCGTGACGCTTCGCTCACCGATCGCGGCACACACCCTCCACGAAACGACGCACCGTGATCGCCCACCGCAGGCCGCCGCGGCGCGCCACCTCGTTGTGGTTGGCACCCTCGACGACGGCAAAGGTCTTGGGCGGCGCCGCCGCACCGAAGAGGCGACGCGCGTTGTCGATCGGCACGGTGGTGTCGGCAGACCCGTGAATGAAGAGTTTCGGCAGCGTCAGATGAGGGACCTTCTCGATCGAACGAAACTCGTTGCGGGCAAGCCAATGGACCGGCCACCCGGGGAACTTCACCCGGGCCATGTCACGGACGTCGGTGAAAGCACTCTGGACGATCAGCCCGGCGGCGTCGCAATCCTGCGCCGCATCGATCGCAACTGCCGAACCAAGCGAGTGACCGAACAGCACCAGTCGGCGCGGGGAGATTCCCAGCTGTTCGATGGCAAAGCGGTGGGCACCGCGCGCGTCGGCGTAGAGCCCTCCTTCGCTCGGGACACCGGCACTCGAACCGTAACCACGGTAGTCGAATGCCAACAGGTCGACCTCGAGGCGACTGCGCAGAAGCGCGAGATCCGCCTCCATGGACGCGAGGGTGCCGCGCTGGCCGTGGCAAAACACGACGGTGGCGCGAGCACGCGGGTGAGGCCACCAAATCCCGTGAAGCCGCGGGCCGGCGTCGGCCGCTTCGAAAAAGACGTCCTGGCGCCAGGCGTCCGGCCCCCACGTACGGCGCTCGCCGTCATGGGGCCGATAGAGGTGGCGGCGCTGAAACCGGTGCCGCACGGTCGCGGCAAGCACCACGACCGCGACGGCCCCGGCCGCCAGCATCACCCTAGGCCACCACCTCTGCACCCGTGCTGCCGTCGTGGACTCCACGACGGGCATCATAAGCCGCGCGGGAGCGACGCCTCTGGGGCCACGGGCTGGTAGGCTCACCGCATGTTCAACCAACGGCTCGGTCTGACGCTCACCAACACCGGTGTTGCCCTCGACGCCACCCGCGACCACGAGGTCGCTCCCGGGGTTGTCCACTTTGCGGTGCTGACCACCATGGCGGAGGTCGCGGCGGCCCGCGCGGTTGGAGCCGCCGTCGTGCCGGCCCAGGTCTCGGTGTCGCTGCTGGCGCGGGCGCGGCCCGGCAGACTCCGGGCGGTGGGCGCGGTGGTGCGCCGCGGCCGGCGCCTTGCCGTCGCGACCGGGCAGGTCTTCGCCGGCCCGGCCGAGGACGAGACCCTCGTCGCCGTAGCCACCGTCACCTTTGCGCTGATGGAGTGATGCCGTCGCCTGCGGGCTCTGGCACGGTCTGCGAGCGACCTCGAGTCAGAAAGCGCCGGGCCAGCCCCCCCGCGTATGCGCGAAAGTCGTCGAACATGGTGTAGGCGATCGGCACCACGAGGAGCGTCAGCGCCGTGGCAGTGGTCATCCCTCCGACCAGCGTCAGGCCAAAGCTGGTGTAGGAGAGTCCAATCGACGAGCGACCGCCGGACAACAAGGGCACCATGCCGCAGATCGTCGTCAGGGCGGTCATGACGATGGGCCGGAAGCGCCGATGGGCGGCCAGCAGCAGGGCCTCGTTGCGCTCGTGGCCGCTGTGCACGAGCCGGTGCACATAGTCGACCAGGACGATGCCGTTGTTGACCACCACACCGATCAGCAACACGATGCCGACAGTACCGAGGAAGTCGATGTCGAGGTCGGCGATCACGTGGGCCCAGGCTACTCCGATGAAGCCGAGCGGCATGGTCACTACGATCGACAGCGGCAACACGAAGCTCTCGAACAGGAACGCCATCAGCAGGTAGATCAGGACGATCGACACCACCAGCGCGCCCAGCAGATTCTGGAGATCCTCGTCTGGAGCCCGGGTGCCTGAAGTGCCGCGGGTGACACCTTCGGGAAGGTCGATTCCGGCGGCGATGCGTTCGAGGCGTTCGCGGGTTTCCTTCTCGCCCTCCTCGGCGAGCTCGAGCGTGAGCGTGCGCGACGTGCGCTTGTCGGTGCGCCAGATTTGCTGCGAGGAGGGCAACACCTCGGGGCGCACCAGCGACGACAGGGCGACGAGCTCACCCGACGCGGTCGGCACGGCGAAGTCCTCGAGCTCCTCGAGACTGTTGCGGTCCTCCTCGACGAAGCGCACCCGTACCGGAATCTGCTCACCATTCCACGAGAAGCGCGGCAACGCCTGCCCTCGCAGGGCGTAGCCGACCATGCCCGCCACCACCTCGGGGTCGACGCCTAGGCGCTGCGCTCGCTCGCGATCGACCCGCAGCGCCAACTCCTCGGTCGGTCGGTCGGCGGCCTTCTTGACCCCGAGCACACCCGGCACCTGAGTCAGCACCGCCTCGATCTGGGTCGCCTGTGCTTCGAGCGTGGCGGGGTCGTCGCCATAGAGACGCAGTGCGAAGACCTTCTCGTCGTCGTCGTCCTCCTCGGAGTCCAGACCCGAATAGAGCTTGACCCCGGCGCGTT
>CAZRFU010000075.1:0-26206 GCA_964599475.1 uncultured Thermoanaerobaculia bacterium | reverse complement strand
GCGCTGTACCGCAAGCAACCGTAACCCGCCACGTATCCACGCAAAGGCGCGATACCCTTCCCCCGCTCCAGCGGCCGCGATCGAGCGAGCGTCACTTGGCAAGGCGACGCGTACGCCGTCGCGCCGCTGGAGCTACACTCGGCGCGTGAGTCAGTCGCTCCAGTGCCTACTCTGCCTCCATCGCGACTTCCTTTCCGAGGGCTGCGCCGCGTTCCCGACCGGGATCCCGGCTGAGATCGTGACGGGCCTGGTCGACCATCGCGAGCCCTATCCCGGCGATCGGGGTATCAGGTGGGAGCCGGCCGACGCCGAAGCCGCTCAGTTCGCCGAGGCGATGGATTCCGAGGACGACGACGATTCCGGGGATACCTCGGCCTAGCCCTGGGTGAGATCGCGCGCCCTGGGGTCGCTCAGTAGATGCGACCTTCCTCTGACTCGACGCCGCGGAGGTCCTCGGCCACGACCCGGGCCCCCAGCATCGCGGCGATCCGGCGCCCTTCGGCAATGCCGGCGGGATCCCCTGGTGGGGGCGGTCCGGGCTCGCTGAGCAGCCGCGCGTGCTCGACGAGTACGCCGTCGCCGATCCACTCGCCGCGCTCCGTGAGAGTTGCGCGCTCGCCGTCGCGTTCGATGGTGACCACCATGGCATCGTACCGTAGAGCCTCGGTTTCACTGAGCGATGGTGCCGGTACTCAGCACGCAAAGAAAAGCCCCGAAACCGGGGATGACGGCTCGGGGCATGGAAGGGATGCCGCCCCGGTCCCTGTATCGGGGCCCGCAGGGGCGGCCACGGGGAGCGGGCCCCGCTGAGATCAGGCTGCAGGCGCGTCGGACGGATCCGAAGCCGGCGACGAAGCACGACGGTGCTGTTTCAGGCGCGCGACCGGGTCCAGTGGCTCGCCCGCGGCCTCGGGGACCTGGTCGCCAGAGAACAGCTCGTGAGGGGTTACCCGTTGGCCGATGGTCCGCAGCCGGGCATGCGTGGCCGGGATCGCGTCGGCGATCGTCTTGCCTACCTCGGCGGCCATCTCCCCGGCCGCGCGGCGCGCTTGGCGTTCGGCTTCGCGGGCGGCCTCGAGGCGATCGAACAGGGCCGGCGCTTTCAAGGCGAGGGCCTCGCGGCGGATCTCGGACGCGGTCGCTGGATCGATCAATCCGCCGATCGGATCGGATTCGGCCGCGGCGAGGATCTCGAGCTCGCCGGCGGCAACGCGGGCCCGGACGAAGTCGACTTGACCCTTCGGCATCGCTCGTAGCGCCGCGCGGATCTCCTGGTGGCGAAGCTGGCGGGCGAGGATCTCGGCAGAGTCGGCGGATTCGGTTCGGCCGAGCAGACGGGCGGCGGAGTCGACCACGCCCTCGGCAGCGGCGACGCGCTCACGTGCCGCGGCGACGGTTTGAGCGGTCGCCGCGGCCAGCTTGGTGATGTGCGGGCGGGCCGCCTCTTCGATCACCTTCGCGTGGGCTTCGGGCCGGATCTGGTGGAGGTTCGCGCAGGCGCGGGAGACCGCGCCTTGGAGTTCTCGGGCGAGACTTTCGATGGTCATTGGGGATCCTTTCGGTGGCCTACTCGAAGATGAGCGAGTAGCGGTCAGGTTCGGAGTCGACGAGTTCCCGCGCGTCGACTGGTGCCAGGTTGAGGGTTTGGGCGGTGGCCTGGTCGTAGACCGACCAGAGCACCGGTTCTGCCGGCGCCTTGGGTGCTGGAGGGTCGAGCCGATCGCCGCAGGACGGCACCGGTCGGGAGATCCGGGAGCCGGCCATCCCGCGAGCCACGACGTCGTCAAAGTTGGGCATGGGTCACGTCTCGCTTTCTGCCGCCTCGAGCGGCTCGTCGGGTAGGAGGTCAGGCGACCAGCCTACGGGGGTTCTCAGTGCGACCCTGAGCACGGGCCGCGGGCCTTCGTAGGGGTCGGCCGCTTCGGCTTTGACCTGGGCCGCGTCGAGGATCGCGTCGACCTCGGCATCGGTAGCGTGCTCTGGTACGTCTCGAACGACGCACAGGAAGCGGGGCGGGTGTAGCCGGCGCCGGATGGCCTCGAGGGTACGGGTGAGGGATCGGACTCGGGCACGGCTCATCGGCGCATCCTCCCCGGCATGGTGGCCTCGATCATCGCCTCGAGCTCGGCGAGCTTGGCGTCGACATCGGCGTCGCGGATCAGACGGGCCGCCTCGGCTGCGACGCTCACGACGGCTCGGACTCGGCCGGCACTCGGATCGAGGCTCAGGGCATCGACCAGGGCAAGCTCGAGGACGGCGCGGACATCGGCGACCGTCTCGAGCGGCATCCCGTCTGACGGGTTGGTCGTCGGCCGCTTGCGGCGCTCCCCACCCGCCCGGCGGCCCGCGGCCACCCTCGCCTGATTCCGGGGATGGTGCAGCCCGCACCAGCTCTCCCCCGCGAGGGGTTGTGCTCGGCACCGATCGCCGCGGCGGGTGATGTAGCTGCAGCCGCTCATTCCCGTGCATCCCCGTGCTCTGGTCGGACCGCGGCAACACGGGCGGCCTCGGCATCCCACGCCTCGGCGTCGAGGGGCGCCGGAACCACGAGATACCCGCCGCGGCCTGGCGGGTAGGTCTCGGGGTCTCTGGCCTCCAGCTTGGCGAGTTCCTCGTCGAAGGTGGCGAACGGGAGGACGAGGACTCCCCCACGTTGCGGCGGTGGCGGCGGTGGCTCCACTGCCTTCCTCAGTTTGTCGATGCGGCGCTTCTTCGAGTCGGTCAAGGTTCACCGTCCTTCCGGTCTGGTGCAACCACCACGGCTCGGAGTCCGAAGCTCCGGCCAAGCACCTTGAGCGCCTTTCGAAGCCGGATGACACCCGGAACGGTCGACCATTCGGCGCCCCTGGCGGCCTCGATCACGAGACGCCAGCGCTCGGGTTTCAGGTGGTCAGATTCGGGCACGCTGTACCACCTGTGTACCACGGCCGATCCAGCCGGCTCGCCGAGGGTGTTGCTCTCATTGGGTTTGCTCTCCGCAGTCTTGCGACTGGCAAGGGACTGCCGATCCCATCCACACCGAAAACGCGACTAGTGCCGCTCACGGCGAAGCCGGGAAGCGCACTCACTGTTGGTCCCTGTCGGTCCTGAAGATCCCTGAAGATCCCTGAAGATCCATGCCGGTCTTGCTGGTCTGGTGGTCTGGTGGTCTGGTGGTCTGGTGGTCTGGTGGTCTGGTGGTAGGTCACCACGGGTACACCCACTGGTATTCAGCGGCCTTCCGCTTGTGCCGGTTGGCCTGGGCTACTTCCTTGACGTATTCGAGCTCCACGGCTCGGCGCCGGTATTCGCCGACCGCGTGGCGATCGACTCCGAGGGCCGCGGCGATGCCCTCCACGGCGAGCACGATCGGGCCGCCCTGGGCAATCCGGGTCAGCTCGCGAGCCAGCGCGAGAAAGCGCCGAAACCCCGCTCGGCGACGATGAGATACCCAGGGGTCGGCGCCGAACTCATCCGAGTGGATCGGGGCGCCATCTACCTCGAGCATCGCGCGCTCCAGCGCCGATCCGCCGCGACAGCGGTCCCACGCGATCGCGAAGTCCTCTGCTGGGTCGATCGGGTTCCCGAGGGTGTCGCTCTCGGGTAGTTCGTCCCAGACGCCGGGGCGCAAACTCTCTACCATGTCGGCGACCTCGTCGGCGTCGAGGTAATAGGTTGCCGGGTGACGCCGTAGCCGTGAGACCAACTCCCAGGTCGGCGACTGCCAGCGCTGGCGATTCGCTGCCGGGGCTGTCGGGTCGAGAGCCCGCTCCACCACCTCCCGAGCCGCAGCTATGCCGCTGTCGATGACCTCGGCGAGGGGCGCAGCTCCCGGAACGCGGTCAAGGCTCGGGAGGTTGCTATCAGCAGCTCCGGCCGGTTCGCCGCCTTCCGGTTGAGAACCCGGAGCCAATCCCGCAGCTCGGAACACTCCGAGTGCATCCTCTGCACCGTCGCCGATTCCGCCGCCGTCCACGCGCTCATCGCCTCGAACCTCCCTGAGTGGCGTCACGCTGCCACCTGTCCATTGTTCTTCGCGACAGCGGCGAAGTATCGCGCCTCATCGACGAACACGCGGCGACCGATACGCACGAAGGCGTTGTCGAGCCCGAGATCATGGCCGCGGTAGATCTGCCATCGCAGCGAAGCCGTCGTGAGGAAAGGATGCCTTTCGACGAATTGGGCGACGGTGTAGAGCGTCGGCGGGGTCTGCGGTTGCGGTTGCTTGCGGGTCATGCTGTCTCCTCCTGGGGAGAGCATGCCGCTGGCGGACTCGTCGAAGAATCCCCACAACCCCCGTCCCGCCGGGGAGGGTTACGGGTCGAGCGTCGCGATCGCCTTCCGGATCCTACGGGCCGCGGCAAGGTACTGAATCCTGCGGCCTTCCTTCGCCAAGATCGCGCGATACAGGGCCACAGCAGGGCCGTCCTCGTCACCCGAGACAGGGATGCCATGTCGGCGGCAAATCTGCACCGCCAACAGCGCCAATGTCGCCGTTTCGAGCTTCTCCGGCGGGCCGGCGGGCCGGGGGGAGAGGGACTCAGCGAACCGCTCGAGATGGATTGCAGCCTCTCCAAGATGCTGCAGGGCACCGAAGAAGGACCCCGGATCCGCCGATCCACGCACCATCGGCGACAGCTCATCCCGGACCCGGTTCCGGAGCTTCAATACGCCGAGGTTCATGCGGCGGGCCGCGTCAACCTCCCGGCGCTCGTGCCCGTCGCGACCCCGCGCCGCGTCGGTCGCATCGAAGATGTGTTCGGATATCGGGCCGTCCTGCTCGATCGCACAGACCAGTCCTTCGGGATTGGGCGAGCCGCGCCTCCTGAGGGCCTCCACGAGCTCGGATCGTTCGCTGGCAGGGAGGGTGGAATCCCCCAATCGCTTTCGAAGCTCGGCAGCCTCGTCAGAGTAGCCCGCCTCCTCCAGCAGCCCTGCGCCGAACGCGAGCATGTTGGTCTGCCCGCCGTGGCTCTCCTCCAACTCTCTCGCCAACGTTCGCGCCGCTCGCAGAAAGGCTTGAAGCGCGGGAGAGTCAGGCATCCGCGAACTTCTCCGCGGCGCGCTCCACGACGCTCCGAACGTGGCCTTCGCTCAGGTGGCTGTACCGCTTCACCATCGCCAGCGTCTTGTGTCCGAGAACGGCCGCAATCTCCGTGAGGGTTGCGCCGCTCATGGCGAGGTAGGACGCGGCCGAGTGCCGGAGGTCGTGCCACCGAAAGTCCTTGAGCCCGGCTTCGTCCCGTGCGGCTTCCCACTGCCGGCGCGGGAACCGCGGCTCCCCGGCCTCGGACGCGAACACGAGCGGCGAATCAACCCGGCGCCGCACCTTCGCGATGCGCCGGACTTCCTCGAGCGCTTCGCCGACCAGGTGGAGCATTCGATGCTCTCCGTTCTTCGTGTCGGTCGCGTACGCCGTACCGCGCTCGATGTCGACGTTTCGCCATTCGAGGTTGAGCAACTCCGATTGCCTCGCCCCCGTGGTGATGCTGAGCAGCACCAGCGGCCGAAGGCGCCAATCCGACGACACCGCAGCAGCCTTGAGCAGCGCAGCGCGTTCCTCGTTCGAGAGGAACCGCACTCGGCCCTGAGCCTCGCGCTTCTTCGCCATGCCCTTCGCGGGGTTGACCCGGAGCCATCCCCATTCCTTCGAAGCCATCCCAAGGGCCGACGACAGCGCCGCGAAGTATCGGTTCACCGTTGCGGGGGAGCGAACACCGCGCCTGGTCGGCTTCCCTACCAGCTCGTCACGTGTTGCCGCGATCGTCGCCGGGGTCAGGGTCGAGAGCTTCACGTGTCCAATCTGCCGCTTCCACCACTGCAATTGCCGAGCGGTCTTTGCACCGTCCTTCCGCTCGGGAGCGACCTCGGAGCACCAGCGGTCGACGACATCGCCGACGGTCTTCGTTCTCGCGATCGCGTCCGGGAAGTGGCGCCCGTCGTGGAGCTTGCCTTCCTCGGTCTTCGCCCATCGCTTCGCCGCGGTCAGGCTCGGGAACGTGGCGCCGAAGGTCGGCTTCCCCGCGAGCCGAATGACGACGCTGTAGCTGACCCTCCCGTCCTTCGCTTTCCGCTTGCGGATTGTGGCCATGGCTCTACGATGCCGCTGCAAGGATGGCGTTTCGGCGCTGGCGAAGGGCCGGGACAAGGCCGGCGGGGTCGCGTCGGAACAACCGGCGATCCTCGGGCGAGAGCGCCTCGAGATCGACGCCAGCGGCGCGCGCCTGGGCTTCGCGCTCGTCGAATTCGCGAGCGATCCGCTCGGACGATGCCCGGTTGCGCTGGCACTGGGCCACTCGATCCGCGTCCGTCTCGGCCAAGTCGGACCAAAGCACCTCGGCGAAATCGACGACCCCACCCAGATCACCTTCGGGCGACATTTGGTGCTCGCACAGTTGCAGCAACGATTCCGCCTCGGTGATGGGGCGTTGGTCGTCGTGGTCTTGCCACCAGCGGAGCCCCGCTCCAGCGATCGGCTCGAGCAGGCGCCGCGCCTGTCCGAATTCGGAGAGGGCCTCGGCGTGAGCGTTCCGGATGGCCTGTTCGGCTCGGCGAATGGCTTCGCGGGCTTCTGAGATGCGTTCGGCTTCGGTGGTCATGGGGCCCCCTGTGGTACTGGCGAGCACCTCCGTGGTACACGCCTGGTACAGCACTGTACCACGGGAGACGACAATCGGCCACACTCGGCAACAATTCGATATTCGCGATACAGCCTATTTTCACTGGCACTTGGAGAGATTCTCCGAGAGTTTGCAGGGGTCTCGAGAATGCCACTTGAAGGGACTTAAAATCCCTAGCCCGAAAGGGAATGCGGGTTCGAGTCCCGCCTCCGGCACCATGCCCATCGTTGCCTCGGCCTGGCCCAGCCGTGCGAGGCGACGACGCTTCGTGGGAGTCGCTCAGCCCTTCCCGTCGAGGGCGACCATTTCCTTCTGGTGGCGCACGTAGATCCTTCCGTTGGCGATAGTGGGAGGCGTCCACGCCTTGGCCCCCGTCAGGACCTGCAGGGCGCCGGTCTCGGTGAAGCCGGCCGAGCCGGCCTCGCCGACCACCAGCTTGCCCGACTCCGACAGCACGTAGAGGAGACCGTCGGCGATCGTCAGGGTGCCTTTGCCATAACCCCGCCGCGCCCACTTCATCTCGCCGCTGGCGGCGTCGAGGCACTTGAGGGTGCCGTTGTCGAAGCCGTAGAGGTGGCCATGGTACAGCACCGATGTGGTGAAGTGGTTCTTCATCAGCGTGTTGCGCCACACCTCGGTGACCGTCGGCGGGTCGCCGGGAACCACTTGGAACAGCGCACCGCCGACGTTCTCCGACGCCGACAGGAAGATCTTGTCGGGCGGCAGGAAAACCGGCGACACGATCAGACCAGGCAGCGAGTCGGCACTCCAGGCGACCTTGCCGCCGACATCGACCCCCATCAGCTTGCGACTCGCAAACACGAAGTACGGGGTGCCGCCGATCTCGGCCACGATCGGTGAGGAGTAACCCATTCGGCCATCGCCAACCGTCCACCGGGTATCCCCGGTCTTGGCGTCGAGGGCCGCGTAGGCTTTGCCCTCACCACCACCGCTGTCGACGAGGACCAGACCGGCGTGCACCAACGGCGACGGGCTGTAGCCGAACCGGGGCACCTGCGCGCCGAAGCGCTCGAGCAGGTCGACCTTCCACGCGACCCCGCCGGTGTTGGCGTCGAGTGCATGGACCGTCGCCCGCGAGCTCACCGTGTAGAGCACTCCGTCGACCAAGGTCGGGGTCGAGCGCGGACCAACGATGCCGACATCGTCCTTCCAGGCATCGCCGATGCGCGTGCGCCACAGCTCTTTGCCGCTCGCCGCCTCGAAGGCACCCACCCACTCCTGCTCCTCGTCGCCGAAGGCCGTCCACACGCGGTCTCCTTGGACGACGACAGCAGAGAATCCGGCGCCGATTGCCAGCCGCCACAGTTCCTTCGGCCCTTCGGCGGGCCAGGTTCGGGCGAGGCCGGTCTCCCCGACCGCCAGACCATCGCGGTTGGAGCCGCGGAACTGCGGCCAGTCTCCGGCCTCCGCAGCGACAGGAAGGCCGGCAAGCAGGACCAAGGCGACGACGGACTCGATTTTCATGCACCACTCCTTCAGTTCGCAGCTGATACGCAGGAACGCGGATGGTGTTGCACGACGCCTCGGCTCCGCCACCTTCGCTCCTTGGTGTCGCCACTCCGCGTCGGCGACAATTGCGCAGTGAGAGGCGCCGACCGCACCGCGACGATCCTGGCATGGCTGCTGGTGCTCTCGTGGGGACTCGGGCAGCTTCTCGGTGGGCGGACCTACTTCGGCAATCTGCTGTTCCACCTGCCCACGCCGGCGGTCGCGCTCGTGCTCCTGGGCCTCGCGGTTCGCAGCCGGCCGTCCTGGCGCTGGGCGTGGCGCACCGGGGCACTCGCCTTGCTTCCCCTGGTCGTGCTGGCCGCCGAGCTCCGCTTCGGACGATCCGCCGCGCGGCGCGGCGCTCGACACGCTGCTGGCCGAGCTCGGCCCGGAGTATCGGCTCGACCGCAGGCTTGGTCTCGCGTTCCTCGGCCGTGGCAGCATCGAGCCACGTGCGGTGATCGCCGAGGACGGTCTGCAGGCCTGGGTCGTCCGTTGGACACCTCCCGGTGGCCGGCCGCTGTTGGTGCTGATGGCCGACCTTCCCTCGAATCCGTTGATCCCTCGCGAAGCGGGCCTCCGACGCATCGTCGGACTGATCGTCACGTGGTCCGCGGACCTCGTCCTCGGCGACTTCAACGCGCCGCGGCAGTCCGCCGTGCTGCGCCGTCTTCCAGGGGGCCGGCGGCACTGCCACGATGAAGCCGGTCAGGGCCTCGGGTTGACCTGGCCTGCGCCCGTACCGTTGTTTGCGATCGACCACTGCATCACGGGTCCGGCGTTGTCCGTAAGCGCCTATGACCTGATCGACACCAAAGCCAGCGACCACCGGCTGCAGCGGGTTCGCGTCGTCCAAAGACGCCCGACACCCATCTCCTGAGCGGTTCGCGCGACTCAACCGCGTCCGCGCTCCGGGGACAGCGGAAACCCGACTCGGACGACCGCACCCCGTTCGCAGTCGACGAGCAGCACCCCGTCGACCTCGAAGGCGATCAGATACTCGAGCAGCTGGCGGCGGATGGCCGGCGCGGCGGCGGAAATGGGGCGTCGACCGCTCTTGGCATCGGCGATCCACAACCGACCATCGCGGCGGACCAGAAAGTCTGCGCGGCTCTCGACCTCGGTCTCGACGCCGTCGACCAGGAGAGTCCATCGGCACGTCGGCTGGACCTCGAGCACCTCCCAACCCGCCGCGGTCAGCAGGCTCGAAGCCTCGCGTTCGCCGATCGCAGCGCGATCGCGGCGTCGCTCCCGGCGTGCGCCGAGGCGACGCTGGTGCAGAACCCAGGCCGCGATGACAGCCACGACGAGCGCCGTGGCCACCAGCACCAGCACCTCGAGCGCTTTCGAGTCCTGCACCGGCCGACGGGCGAAGCCCCTACTCCTCGCGCTCGAGCACTCGGACGGCGTCGCCGGCGAGCGACTCTGCCACCAACACCCTGACGCCCGTCACCGTGAGCGGCAGGACCCCGAAGGCCTCTTCGCCGTGCACGACAAACGGAATCCCGGCGTCCTGGAGCAGAGATTCGACGAGCGGCAACTCGTCCGGATCGCTGCCCTCCCACACCGTGACCAGATCGGGTCCGTCGTGGTCGGGCTCGGTCAGAGCCGCGACCAACCGTTCCCCACATTCGGGACAGGTGGTCAGCTCCGCTCGATGATCACTGCCGCAGCTTGGACACCACATAACGGCACCTCCAGAGTGAGGCTATCGCGTTCACGACGACGATGGCAGCTCCACCACCAGCCCCTCGCGCAGGAACCACCACTCGACCCGCGGCGGCTGCTGCAGTCCGAGCCCGCGTCCGAGTGCCGCCGCGTACGCCTCACCCTGGGGGCGGTAGCGCTCGGCGTGGAGCTGTGCCGATTCGCCGGCTTCGAGCCGATCGGTTTTGTAGTCGACGACCAACCACTGCTGCCCCGGATGCTCGGGGTGGAGAACGCAGTCGAGCACGCCGATCACCGCTCCAGCTGCCAGGCCGTCACCGCCAGGGCTGACGAAGGGCAATTCGCGAGCCCGAACGCGCTGCCGTGCGCCGATCCAGCGAGCCCACAACGGGCCTCCGATGAAAGCCTGGACGACGTCCGCGGCCGACCGCTCGATCGCTTCGTGCTCGTGCCGCGCCAGCGACGCCACGAGATCGAGCAGTCTCGGTGCCAGCGCGTCATCGGGGAGCTCCAGATCGACCAGCTCGAGGGCGCGATGGACGATCCGCCCAACGGCCCTGGCCTGCTCCGGATCGTCGCCGACCCGGCTGCCCGTCCGCTCGTGGCCCTCGTCACTCGGAATCGCCACGAAGGGAAGGCTGGTGCGCTGCCCCGATGCCCATCGGCGAGCCTGGGGCGCCGGGTTCGGTGGGTTCGGCACGCCCTCGGGCGGCTCGTCGGTCTGCGGCTCCAGCTCCACCACCCGAACCGTCGCGTCACCACGCCCCTGCTCGACCGGGTCGTCTGCGATCAAGTCGGCAAAGCTGAGCGGATGCGGCCGAGATTGCCCGGCTGCACGGCCGACCAGCACGAGCCGCTCACGTGCCCGGGTCAGAGCGACGTAGAACAGTCTCACCTGCTCGGCCGCCGCCACTCGACCGGCCGCCTCTTCGCCCTGCCATGCGTCGGGTGCGGGCCAGCCCGCGAGGACCAGGTGCCGCCCTCCTGAATCGTCGTTCAACACCGCAGTGGCCCGTGGCCGGCGGCGCACTGCGGGCTCCTTGTGGAGCTGAGCGACGTAGACGAGATCGAAGTCGAGCCCCTTGGCCGCGTGCACGGTCATCACGCGCACGGCACCCGGCACCAGATTCGGCTCGGCACTCACATCCCCATCCTCCTCGAAGCCGGCAGGAGCCCTGCGCAGGAATGCCGCCACCTCGAGCGGAGTCTGACCGAGGTCGAGAGCCTGCCGTACGACCTCGAAAAGGCGGCGGACCGCCTCACAACGCCAACTGCCGAGTGGTCGACCGAGCTCGAGAGCCTCGATTCCCAGCTCTTCACGCACCTGCCGTACCCAGCGGTCCGATGGGAGCTCCGCCAGGCTGCGACGCAGGACGCCCACCTGCTCGGCGAACCGTACGAGGGCCGCACACCACCCTGCGCCGGTCTCCTGCCACTCGCGCGGTACCTGGGCGAGCACCCCGCAAACGCCCTCCGCCCCATGTTCCAGCGCGCCGAAGGCTCGTGGCAGCCCAAGCTGCCACAGCGGTTCGATCGCACCGTCCGGCGCTCCCACCAGCGCCGATCGCAGCACCGCGACGAGGGCCAGGTGATCGGCCGGGTCGAGCAAGACCCGCAGCACCGCCCCCGCCTCGACCACCTCTCGACGTCGACGCCACCCGCGTTCCCGCGCGACAGCGTAGGGCACCCTCCGCCGCCGGAGGGCCTCGAGGTAGATCGGCAGGTCGCCGGTCGTCCGCAGCAGGATCGCGGCGCTCTCCGGCGCCATGCCTGCCGCAATCAGCTGCGCCAGCTCGGTGGCGATGGCTGCGGCCTCGAGCTCCGTCGCAGCCAGCGAACGGCTGCCCGGATCGCTGCGCCAACGCTCTACCACGGGTCCAGCGGCGTCGGGCGGCAGCTGCCGACGCGGCAAGAGGGGCTCGAACTGCGGTTGGATGCCGGGCTCGCGGATCATCACGGGCTCGACCCAGCGCTCGACCGCCTCGAGGATCGGAGGCACGGAGCGGAAGTTCGCCACCAGCCGAAGGACCGTGCCACCCTCGCGTTCGACCCGCGCACCGAGCTCATCGTACGCGGCGAGATCGGCAGACCGCCAGCCGTAGATCGACTGCTTTGGATCACCGACGAGGAACAGGCCGGGGCGTTCGAGGCCCCCGCCAAAGGCCAGCTGCGAGATCAGCTCGAGTTGCTCGTGATCGGTGTCTTGGACCTCGTCGATCAGGACCTGTCGCAACCGCGATCGGGTGCTCGCACCCACCCCGACGTCCTGCCTCAGCAGCCGGCCTGCCAGCGGAACCAGATCGGCAAAGCGCACGATGCCGCGCCGCACAGCCTCGCGCTCGGCCCGCCCGAGGACTGCTGCCGCCGCGCCGGCGGCGGCGGCGAACTGTTCGATGCGACAGCGGCCAAGGTGCCGCATCACCCGATGCACTCGGCTCGCCTGGTCGGCGAGCTGCTCGGCAACCGCAGCAAACACAGTGCTTTCTGTCTGCGTGAAACGCCGGTCGGCCCAGTCGGCAAGGCGTCGTCGCAAGTTCGCCTCGAACCGGCCGGCGATCGCAGCCGCCTCCGCCGGCGTCTGCACCAGGCGCGCCGAAAGATCGGTCAGGCGAAAGAGTACGGCTCCCGCCAGCTCGAGCCTGCCGCGCAGCCGCCCGGCGCGGGCGAGCGGACCGCGAGCAGTCGCCAGCAAGGCGTCGACCGCCGCAGCCGCAACCTTCACGACCTGCTCGATCGAGGCCGAGGCCTGCTGTGCCACCCAGCTCGCCGCGACACCTTCTTCGGCCAGTGCTCGGACCACCTGGGCGAGCTCGGACGGGCCCAGACCCGCAGCGGCCAGGATACGCACCGGCACGGCCCCGTCGAGCCAGAGAGATGGAAGCTCCCGTTCGATTGCCTCGTCGACCAGTTGGCGCCACATGCTCCCGTCGGCGTCGATGCGCCAGCCCGGATGGAGACCGGCTTCGAAGGCGTGCTCGCGCAACAATCGGCCGGCGAAGGCGTGGATAGTCGTCGCCTGCAGGGCTCGGCACTGCGACACCAGGAACCGAGCGCGTTCGCGTGCGGCTGCGGGTACGTTGCCGACGCCCACCGGCAGCTCCCCGGCCGCCAGCAGCTCGAGGGCGGCACGCGTCCGCTCGGCCATTTCGGCTGCCGCAGCTTCGGTGAAGGTCATGGCAACCGCTCCGTCGAAGCAGCGCCTCGCGATGACATCCGCTCCGGCCCCAGGCCCTTGGTCGGCCGCGGCACGCTCCCAGCCCGGACCCACCGTCCAGGCCACCAGACGGGCGACGAGCACCGCCGTCTTGCCGGAACCGGCGCCCGCCTCCACCAGCAGCGGCCGATCCCACACTTCGACCGCCGCACGCCGCGCCTCCCGATCGGCCGCTGCGGCTCGTTCGCGCCGATCGCTCACGAGCTCGCTCCCAGGCGCAGAATCCGCTTCGCCGCGATCTCGGCCTCATCGCCCTGGGCCTGGTCCTGCTCCGCCCATCGGACGAGCCGGCGACGGATGCCGCTGACGCCTCGCGAGCAGGCATCGCCGACACGGCAGTGGCGACACCAGGGGCCTTCGCGCTCCAGGTCCGGGCCGACCAGGCGTGGAATGGCGACCCCGAGCTCCGCCGCTGCCGCCGTCACCACGGTGGCGGCCGCCAGCGCCCGCTCGATCGCGGGGTCCCGGCCGTCGACCGCAAGCCACCGCAGCGGATCGAGCTCCCGGCGCTCGGGATCGCCCAAGAACACGTACGCACTGGACGCCACACCGTGGAGCCGCGCATAGAGCGCCGCCTGGAGCCGCCTCCCGGAGGCGACCTCGCGCTCGAGCCATGAATCGGACCGGGGCTCGGGCACCGACCCGACCTTGAAATCGATCCACTCGGGACCAGCGCCGGTGTCGAGGGCGAGATCGGCACGAAAGCGCACCGAAACCCCCTCGATCTCGACCTCGCCGACCGGCTCGGCTGCCAACACCCGGCCCTCGGCGATCTGCGGAAGCCGCCAAGCCGCCCGCAGGAACACGGCTGCGCGCTCGGCAGCTGCCCGCGCCAACAACGGAGCTCCGCCCCCACTCGTCACCGGTCCCGCCAGGGGGTGCAACCACGCTGCGAGATCCTGCGGCAGCTCGAGGCGCCGCGACGGCCGGTCGAGCGCCTCGCGCGCAAGCCGTTCGAGCGCGGCGTGCACGAGCGAACCGACCAGGCGTGTGTCCAACGCCCCCAGACCCGGCTCGTCGAGCACCTCAGCCAGCCCTAGGCGTCGCTCGAGAACATGGCGCCAGGGACACTGCGCCGCTGCCTCCAGCCGGGTCGCCCACCATCCCTCCCGACGCGGAGCCACGAGTCCGAGTCGGGCTCCGAAGGGCCCGACGACATGGTCGATCGCATGGGCCACCGCGGCGCGGTGCCGCTCCAGCGCCGGGTCCTCGGACGAAACCTCAGTCCGATGCAGTGCCCGAGGCCTGCCCGGCTCCGGCAGTGCTTCGACGATCTCGGCGCCCCGACTCTGGGCCCAATGCCAGAGCGCCGAAGCGATCGCCGGAGCCCCGGTGTGATCGCGTCGCGAGTACACCCAGGTCACCCTGCCGCCGCCTGCGGTCAATCGCAACAGTGCCTCCTCGGGCTCGACGTCGCGTTGCTCCCGGAGACCCGGCAGGACGACCTCCAGCCGTCGCAGCAGAGTTTCGGGGAACAGCGGATCGTCCCGTCGCCGAGGCTCGAGGGCAGCCGCGCTCGAGTCCACCACGATCGCCAGTCTCCAACTCGACTCCGCCGCGACGGCGACCGGCAGAATCCGCACTCCGCCACCATCGGCCGCGGCAGGGGTATCACCCAGCTCGGCTGCCAGCACGACCGCCAGCTCGCCCGGCTCGAGGACCAGCGCGGCCGGGATCTCCGCCTCGAGTCGGCAGCCCGCTTCTCGGCACATCGCCTCCGCCGAAGGACCGAGCGCCGAGGCGAAGTGCTCGAGCGCAGCCAGGCCTTGGCGAAGGTCGCGGGCGTCGTGGAAGGCCTGCCACGCGGCCAGCAGCTCCCCCGCCTGTGCCGCCGAACGCGTCAGCCGGTCTCGGTCGATCGTCCCGGTGGTGGCCGTTGCTTCGATCCGGTCACCGCCGGCGGTGGGCACCACCACCGCGGCACGATCGCCCAGCACAGCATCGAGGTCTGCCGTGGCGATATCCCCGAGGGTGCGTTTGCCGAGCGATCGCCACGCTGCCAGGAGCTCGCGATCCTCCGCCCCTGCGATCACGAGCCCATGCCCCAGGCTGGTCGCCGGGCCCACCGCCACCAGCCGCGCCAGCGCCATTCGCAGGCGACCGGCGCCATCGGGCGAAGCTCGAAGCAGGGGAGCCACCGCCTCGACGCCGCCGTCGGCCAACGCTTCGAGGGCTCTGCGGCCCTGCTCGGGATCGTGGTAGGCGACGGTGCACTCCTCCGGAGAGCAGCCGTCGGCAAGCCCCTCGAGGAGCTCGGCAACCGTCACAGCGAGCGCCTCGTCGAAGCTCGCGGTTGCCCGCAGCGTCGGCGGCGCGAGCTCGACGGGGTGAACCTCGGACGCTCCGAGTCGAGCCAGCCGTCCGATCCGGGCCGCCCCCACCCCAGGGCGACCGCCTCCTCCGGGGGACTCACACCACCAGCGCCCCCCAGCCGCCACCAGAGCCGCAATCACGTCATCGAGGTCCGCACGCAGAGGCAAGCCAACTCCCCAGATCACTTCAGCCGGGGGCCGGCGGGAGATCTGCCGGACCGCTCGAGCCGGCACGTGCCAGGAGCCGACGAGCTCACCCGCCTCGACGACTCCCGAGACCGCCAGAGACACCTCGAGCAGATCGGCGATGCGCCGGCTCGGGGGCGAGCTCGCCGGCCCGAGAGACTCGAGAGCGGGGGCCAGCAGGACCGGCTCGAGGCCGGCCGCGAGCAGCCTTTCGACCGCCTCGGTCACCACGTCGTCGCCGCCCTCGAAATCATCGACCAGCGACGCCAACGAGGGCCGGTGCCGCGCCAGCCGTCGGGTCAGCATGCGCGGCAGCACTCGCACCGGCCGTTCACCGGCCAGCAGCTCGAGGCAGAACCCGTGCAGGCTCTGGATCCGCACGCCGAGATGACTTGCGCCATCAGCGACCAGCCGCGCCGCGAGGTGGAGTCGATCGATCGGCGTCGGCACCAGGAGCCGGAGCGGTCGCCACTGCGGACTACCCAGCGTCGGACGCGTGGCCAGCTCGCGGCACACTTCCTGCTCGAGCTCGCGACGATCGCCGAAGACCCGGATTGGCAACGCTGGGCTCAGCTCTTGGTACGGCGCACGCGCACCACGTTCGGCAACTGCTCGATGCGATTCATCACCTTCAGGAGATGTTCGAGATCGGTGACCTCGATGGTGATGTCCACCCCAACGCGCGCGGTGCGGATCGGAGGCACGAACACCGCGGTGAGGTTGATCCGTTCCTCCGCCAAGATGTTGGCGACATCGCGTAGCAACCCTTCGCGATCGTAGACCTCGATCCGCAGGGAGACCGGGTAGGTCTTGGTGGCTTGGCTCCACCCGACCGATAGCAGCCGCTCCCTTTCGCTGACCTTGAGGATGTTGGGGCAGTCGCGTCGATGGACGATGACCCCACGACCCCGAGTGGTGTAGCCCACGATCGGATCTCCGGGAACAGGCTGGCAGCAGCGGGCCATCTGGGTCAACATGCCGCCGATACCGGCGACGCGTACTTCGCCGGGAACGCCGCCCTCGCCGGATGCCGGCAACGGTGGCGGCAAGGTCAACGATTCCGGTTCGGTCTCGGCGAGGCGACGGACCAACCGGCTGACGACCGTCTGGGGATGGAGGTCGCCACGGCCGACGCGGGCGAAGAACTCCTCCGGATGATCGCGCATGCCGAGCACGCCGGCGACTTCTTCGGGATCGTGCGAGCTCAGCCTCAGCCGCTTGAGCTCGCGATCGACCGCGGCCCGACCGTGTTGCACGTGGTGTTCGCGGTCCTGCCGACGGAACCAGGCGCGGATCTTGTTGCGCGCGCTCGAGGACCTGGTGAAGCCCAGCTCGGGCGTAAGCCAATCGCGACTCGGTTGACTCTTCTTGGAGGTGAGGATCTCGATTTGGTCACCGTTGCGGACCACCGTCGACAAGGGCACCATCTTGCCGTTGACTCTCGCGCCGCGGGTGCGGTGGCCGACCTCGGTGTGGATGGCGTAGGCGAAATCGACGACCGTCGAGCCGGCCGGCAGGTCGACCGCATCGCCGCGCGGGGTGAAGACGTAGACCCGATCGTCGAGGACCTCCGACTTGAGGGTGTCGACGAACCCCTCGCTGGCGTGTGAGGTGGTGTCTTTGGCCCACTCCAACATCGAGCGCAGATAGGTGACTCGCCGCTGAAACTGCTCGTCACTGCCCGTGCCCTCCTTGTAGCGCCAGTGAGCGGCGATGCCGTATTCGGCATGCCGGTGCATCTCCCTGGTCCGGATCTGCACCTCGAGGGGGCGCCCGTCTTCGTACAGCACGGTGGTGTGCAGGCTCTGGTAGAAGTTCTCCTTGGGCGAGGCGATGTAGTCGTCGAACTCGCCGGGGAGGGGACGGCCGAGCTGGTGGACGACCCCGAGGGCGGCGTAACAAGCCGGGACCGAGTCGACGAACACCCGTACGGCGCGCACGTCGTACACCTGGTCCAAGGACACCTGTTTGCGCTCCATCTTCTTCCAGATCGAGTAGATGTGCTTGGGGCGGCCGCTGACCTCGGCGTCGATGCCGTGCGCGGCCAGGTCGCTGCGCAGGCGCTCGACGATGCGGGAGAGGACACCTTCGCGCTCGATCCGCCGCTGGGCCAACGCACGGCTGATCTCGCGGTAGCGGTCCTCGTTGAGGTAGCGAAAGGACAGGTCCTCGAGTTGCCACTTCAGCTGCCAGATCCCCAGGCGATTGGCGAGCGGAGCGAAGATCTCCATGGTCTCGCGAGCGATGCGCTTCTGCTTGTCCGGCCGCAAGTTCGCCAAGGTGCGCATGTTGTGCAGTCGATCGGCCAGCTTGATCAGCACCACCCGCACATCGTCGCTCATCGCCAGGATGGTTTTGCGCAGGGTCTCGGCCTGGCGCTGCCGGGCCCGGACCTCCTTGGCGGCCACCTCGTCGACCGGCTCCTCGCCGATTTCGTGCTGCGGCACCCGCGGCAAGGTGGTCAGTTTGGTGACGCCGTCGACCAGCTTCGCAACGTTCGGGCCGAAGTCGTCGCGGATGCTCTCGAGCGTGACCTGCGGGCAGTCTTCGACCAGATCGTGAAGCAGGCCGGCGATGACGACCTCGGCAGGGAGGCCGAGGTCGAACAGGATGTCCGCAACCTCGACCGGATGAGCGATGTAGGCGGATCCGTCCGCTCGGGTCTGCCCCGCGTGTCCGTCGGCCGCCAGGGAGTACGCGCGGTCGACGTCGGCCAGCTCGGCTTCGCTGTAGCTCGCTTCGAGCTTGTGCCGAAGAGTGGCGTACTCCATCAGCGCGAACGATCGAAGACCACCAGGATCGGATCGTGATCGCTGACCGCCTGGGCGGCAGGGAGATCGACGTTGCGATGCACGATCTCCAATCGCGGCTTGCGCCGGTCGGCCAACGTCCGACTCACGAATGCATGGTCGAGCCAGTCCGAGACACCCTGCCAGTTGAACGTGTAGGCCGCGGCCGGATCCTCGGGCTGCAGGTGCACCAGAGTCCCTCCCTCGGCCAGCAATCGAATCGCCGGACGCCACGGCACATCGTTGAAGTCCCCCACCACGACGATCTCGGCCTCGGGATCGAGAGCTACCAGCTGGTCGACCCAATCGGCCAAGGCTCGCGCCTGACGCAGGCGCCGGGCGTCGCTGTGGCGCAGCGGCGGCTGCCGAGCACCGAGGACCGGATCGTCGCCGCTCTTGGACGCCAAGTGGCAGACCACCACCACCAGGCGCTCGCCGGCAACCTCGAGCTCGACCACCAGCGGCTTGCGGGTTCCGCCTTCGCCACCGTCGTTGCCGAACGCCGCGTGATCGACGAACAACCGGCCCGGGCTCGCGCTCGGACCCGCCCCTCCTCCCTCGAGGCCGATCGGAACGACGGCACCGGGCAACTGCCGCTCGATCACTCGGGCTCGGGTCTCGTCTACCAACAACGCCACGCGGATGTTGCCTCCGGGCTGCCCGCCGTCCTGCTTGTCGCCTGGATCGAGAGCGAGCGGGCGGTAGCGGGGCCCGCCCGAGTGGATCACCGCGTCGACCAGCCGCCCGAGGCCCAGCGCCGCCGTCGTGGTGGCATCGTCGGCCGAGCCCGAGTCGTCCTGGATCTCCTGGAGGGCCACCACCGCCGGCGCTCCGAGATCCTCGACGATCGAACGCGCGAGGGCGTCGAACCGCTCTTTGGACGCCAGGTACGAGAGGTTCAGGGTGTTGTACGAGGCGATCGAAAAGCTGCCGCCTTCACGGGCAGCGAGCAACGCCCAATCGGCCCGCGCCGCGATCTCGACCGCTTCCACCGCCACCACGCGCCACGATCCCCAGCGGAACTCGACGATTCCGGTCACCGGAGCCAGTCGATCCCCCACGCGGGCAGGAGGCAGCGCCCCACCCGGCAAGGGAGCCAGCACCACCCGCTCTGCGTGCACGTCGGTCTCTATGCCGAGCAGCCCGCCACGGGGTGTGCGCGGCCCGGAGGCAACACCTCCGCCGCCCACGACGGCGATCTGCCCGAACTCGTCGAGGGGCCCGACCACCAGAGGGTCGCGAATCGTCACGAGACTGCCCTCGAGAGCCGACCAGAAGTCCAGCGCGTCGTTCTTCGGGTCGAAGTCGCGACCGAAGTCGTCGTCCACCACACCTCGGGGCGGCTCGAGCCCCCCGGCGCCGATCAGCACCGGCCGGGTCTTGCTCGCCGTACCCAACACCTCCGGAGCACGGCCGAGGGCGATCACCGTGCGGTAGGGATCGGACTCGGCGCGGCGCCGCTCTTCGATGCAGCCGGCGACCCGCACACGAGCCCCCGCCGCCGGCAGAGGAAACTCGCCGGCGTCGACGAACACCCCACGCCCGGCCGGATCTGCGAGCCAGAACCCCGGTTCGCGCCGATCGGGGCGAGAGGCTGTGACCACCCCGTCGAGGGAGGTCAGGCACTGGCCCTCGAGTGGCGAGCGCGCGCCACGCCCCTGAACGTCTGCAACGGTCGGAGGCGCCAGCTCGAGCGCGAAGACTGCGACTTGGGTGCGTTGCAGCAGGCTGAAGTTGTCGTCCGATACCACCAACAACGTGCGGCTTCCGTCGGCACGGGGAGCGCCCCAGGCGAGGCCTTCGTAGTTGTCGAGAGGCACACCGAGAGAGCCGAAATCGAACAGCAGGCGTTTGGCGATCGGGGTGACGTTCGCACCGTCCAGACTCGGAAAGGCGCTGACGTCGGTGGCGCCGTCGAGGTCCGCCTCGAAGAGCCGCACCGTCACCCCGACGCCGTCGGAGAACGAGCGTTCGAGCACCAGGATCCGCCGGCCGTCGAGAGCCAGGATCGACGACACGCCGTTGACCGCAAAGCCCCCACGCGGCCGCGGTGCCGCAGCGATCGGCTCGGTCAGGTACAGGTGCTGGGCGATGGGCTCGCCGGTGCTGCGATCCAAACGCAGCAGCCGCACCGGGCTGCCGACGCCAAGGCCGGCACGAGGCCCGTCTTGGGTCAGGGCGTTCTCCGTGGCGAGGAGAACCTCGCGCCCATCGACCGAGAGGGTCAGGCCCTCGAACCCGAGGTTGTCGCGAACACCAACCTTCCCCGTGCCGTCGAGCAGGTACTCCGGCGGCAGGGGAAACTCCTGGACATGGTGTCCCTCGGCGTCGACCTCGCGGACGAACGGCTGGATCGACTTGCTGGCATCGCCTTCCGACGACACCAGGAGAGTGCCTTCGGGCGTCAGCGCCAACCCCTCGCCGTCGATGCTACCGGCCGGATAGGGGCTCGCATCGAGCCGCGTCAAGGGCACCGCCTCGCGAACCCGGAGGGCGAGTGCCGCCTCGTCGAAGTCGAGCTTCACCAACCGCGCCGGACCTTCCTGTGACCGATCGTCCGAAATCGCCCAGAGAAAACCGCCGCGCTGATCCCAAGCGATCCCCGACAGGCCGCCGACCGGCCAACCGCCGGCCTTCACTCCCCGGGGAAGTTGGGCAAGCCCCACGAACTTGGCCGACCGGATCGCGCCGCTGCCCTGCTGGAGGGTCTCGACCGTCGTCGACGGCGGCATGGTCCCCGAGCAGGACAGCAGAGCTCCCGCTGCCAGGGAGACCACGAGTCCGACAGACCAACGCCCACGGACGAGCGTGAGCTCACTCATGGATGGCGGGAGGCCGCGTCGGAGCCGGAGCGTGCGGGGTGTTGTAGGCCACGATTCCGAGGCCGATCAAGGTCACGACCATACCCAGCCACAGGCCCGGGGAAGGTTTTCCTCCCGTGAGCACCGAGGTCGCGGCCGACACCGAAACCGCACCGCCGAACACGATCGTCATCACTACGTGCGGAAAGCCCGAGCCCCCGCTGAACATCGCCAGCGTCAGGGTGAAGGCTCCGGCGGCCCCGAGGGCCCCCGCAAAGAGCCCCCACATCGACCCGGCACCGCCGAAGTCGAAAGAGTCGCCCTTCCACATCATGCCCGCCAGGCCGCCTCCGATCCCGAGCACCAGATAGGCCACCCCGATCAGGAGATAAGGCTTGAAGGGGCTGCCGAGGGCTCCACGACTCTGGCCGAGGGACGGCCCGTAGAGACCCCAGAACAAGGCGGTGAGGGCGGCAAACAGAATCGGCATCTTCATGCGTGGTAGGGCTCCGGAAGGGGACGAGGCGCAGCGCGCCAGAGTCGGGGACCAACAATTCGCCACCTCGAGCCCCCGCCGTGACCACGAGGTCGGCGAATCGCAACGGAATCGTGAGACTAGCATCCTTGGATCGCGTCGCGTAGTGTTCCGGCGTGATTGATTCTCGCAGGAGCTCCCTCGCAGCATGGGGTTGGGACGACCACTTCGAGTCGGCCTGGTCGAGCCTGCCGGCCGCCGAAGGGCTCATTCCGGGCAGGGTCGTGCTGGAACAACCCCGCACCCTGCACCTGGTCACGCCCATCGGCGACGTGGTCGCCACCACCGTCGGCAGGATGCGCCACCGTGCGCGGCTGCGCAGCGACCTTCCGGCGGTGGGAGACTGGGTCGGGTTCACGCCGCCGAGCGGCACCCAGACTCACGCCACGGTCCAGGTGATCCTCCCCCGCCGCAGCAAACTCTCGCGCAAGGTTCCCGGCAACAAGACCGACGAACAGGTCGTGGCAGCCAACGTCGACCGGGTGTTCCTGCTGATGGGTCTCGACGGCGACTTCAGTCCGCGGCGCGTCGAACGCTACGTCCTGATGTTTCGCGAGGCAGGCGTCGACGGCGTGGTGCTGCTCAACAAGCTCGACCTGGCTCCCAACGCGCCCGAACAGATCGCCGCCGTCGAGGCCCTCGCCGCCCCGCTGCCGGTGGTCGCGATCAGCTGCAAACACTCGATCGGGCTCGAGGCGCTCGAACGCTGGCTCGAGCCTGCCAGCACCGTGGCCCTGGTCGGCTCGAGCGGCGTCGGCAAGTCGACTCTGATCAACCGTCTCGCCGGGGAGACGAGGCAGGCCACCGGCGACGTTCGCGATCGTGACGACCGCGGCCAACACACCACCCGCCACCGCGAGCTGGTGCGTCTGCGCAGCGGCGCAATCCTGGTCGACAACCCGGGGATCCGGGAGCTCCAACCCTGGGTTCGAGAGGAAAGCGTCGAGGCCACCTTTCCGGATGTGGTCGAGCTCGCCGCGCACTGTCGCTTCAGCGACTGCCGGCACGAGTCCGAGCCCGGCTGCGCCATCCGTGCCGCCATCGCCCGCGGAGATCTCACCGTCGAGCGTCTCGGCTCCTTTCGCGCGCTCCAGGCTCAAGTTGCTCAGCTCAGTGCACGGCAGCGCGAGAACGAGACCAAACAGGCCCAGCGGCGTCTGGCCTCCCGGAACCGCCCGGCTCCGCACCGTCGAAAGCGAAAGTGACCGCCAGTCCCGGCAGAGGCCGCCGGCCCGTCAATCTGGTACCGTACCGCCGACTGAACGGCGCCGCCGGTGCGCGCCATTCCGAATGCGCTGGTCGCGAGGAGATTCTGCCGTGAAGGGACCCATTTCGTCGTTCATTGCGGACCATTTCCGCCACTTCAACGCGGCCGCCCTGGTCGACGCCGCCAAGGGCTACGAGGCCCACCTCGAGGGCGGCGGCAAGATGTTGGTGTCGCTCGCCGGCGCCATGAGCACCGGGGAGCTCGGCCGCTCGCTGGCAGAGATGATTCGGCAGGACAAGGTCCACTTCATCTCCTGCACCGGCGCGAACCTCGAAGAAGACATCTTCAACTTGGTCGCTCACGATCACTACGTGCGCATCCCCGGCTACCGCGACCTCACGGCCGCGGACGAGGAGGCGTTGCTCGCGCGCCACCTGAACCGCGTGACCGACACCTGCATCCCCGAGGAAGAGGCGATCCGGCGCATGGAGCGGGCGGTGCTGCACCACTGGAAGAAGGCCCAGGCCGAAGGGCGGCGACTCTTCCCGCACGAGTTCTTCTACGAGGTGCTGCGCTCGGGCGACCTCGTCGAGTACTACCAGGCCGATCCCAAGAATTCGTGGCTGCTGGCGGCGTGCGAAAAGAACCTGCCGATGGTGGTTCCGGGCTGGGAAGACTCGACCCTCGGCAACATCTTCGCCGCGCACTGCATCGAAGGTGAGCTCGAGCCCTCGGTGATGAGAAGCGGCATCGAGTACATGATCTCGCTCGCCGCCTGGTACTCCGAGGTGGCGCCCGCAAGCCCGGTCGGCTTCTTCCAGATCGGCGGCGGCATCGCCGGCGACTTCCCGATCTGTGTGGTGCCGATGTTGCACCAGGACCTGCACCGCGATCAGATCCCCGTCTGGGGCTACTTCGCCCAGATCTCCGACTCGACCACCAGCTTCGGTTCCTACTCGGGCGCGGTGCCGAACGAAAAGATCACCTGGGGCAAACTTGCCGCCGACACCCCCAAGTTCATCGTCGAATCCGACGCCACCATCGTCGCCCCGCTGATCTTCGCGTGGGTCCTCGGCTGGTAGCGATTCATCCGTTTCCGAAGACAGCTCTCAGGAGGCTTTCATGCCGATTGCTCCCGGTACCAAGATCCCCAACGTCACCCTGCGTCAGATGACCGCCAAAGGCCCGCAGCCTCTGACCACCGACGAGCTCTTCGCCGGCAAGAAGGTGGTGCTCTTCGGCGTCCCGGGGGCGTTCACCCCGGCGTGTTCCGACGCGCACCTTCCGGGCTACGTCGTGCGGGCCTCCGAGCTCGAGGCCAAGGGCGTCGACGTCGTCGCCTGTGTCGCCGTCAACGACGTCTTCGTGATGCATGCCTGGGGCCGCTCGCGCGAGGTCGGTGACGGCATCCTCATGCTCGCCGACGGCAACGGCGACCTCGCCCGCGCCATGGGGCTCGACGTCGACCTCTCCGTCGCAGGCCTCGGCCTGCGCAATCGCCGCTTCGCCGCGATCGTCGACGACGGCGTGGTCACCCTGCTCAACGTCGAGGAGAAGCCCCCCGAGGTCACCGTGTCGAGCGCTGAGGTGATTCTGGCGGCGCTGGGTTAGGAAGGGATCCGGGACCGGGGACCAGGGACCGGCCGGATCGCTCGACCTGCCCCTCCGGACCACCGATCCGCGAGCAGCTGCGCGCCGAAGCCCTGCTCGCTGACCAGCAGTGCGTCAATGAGTCGCAGGCGAGCTTGCCGAAGGCACAGCGCCCGGTCTTCGTGCCCCAACGGGGCACACTGGGATAGCCCAGGGCAACGCCCTGGGTTTCAGGCGCCCAGTGCGGTCCCAAGCCCTGAAAGGGCGTAACTCTCCGAGCGCCTTCGGCCGACGGGCAGCGGAAGCGCCCCAAGGGTGCGCGTGGCAGCACGCGCCTTTCCGGTTCAGACGCGGGCGGCCACTGGGTCGACAACCACAGAGCCGAGCGCAGCTGAGCGTCTAGCGGGTTGAGTCACCATCGGCCTTCCCTGCTCGGCGAAGGTTCGACGCGCCGCACGCGCCTCGCGCGCAGCACCCCGGCAACAGCGATCAGCGCGATCAGAACGGCGAGCGCGCCGGGTCGCAGCGTCGGGATCTCGAGCGGATTGGCGGGCCGATCACCGAGCGTCGACAGGTCGGCAACCCACACTGCAAGATCGCCGGTACGCTGCACCTCGATCGCCAGGGTGTCGCCGGAGAGGGCACCGAAGGTCGGGTACGCAGCGAAGACCTGCTGGCCTTCGAGAATGTCGCCCCCGTAAACGACTCGATGGAGCCGCCGGTAGGCGTCCTGGAGTACGACGCCGCCCGGAAAGTAGCCGGGAAATGGATTGAGGATCCCCAGGGCGAAGAACGCGATACGGTCGGCGCTCGCGCTGTACTCCGGCAGGAAACCACCCACCGGGAGGCTGGTTTCCGGCACCTGATCGCCCTCGAGAATCACGGTCTCCACATGGTCTGCAGAGATCCTGAAGATGCCGTTGAACGTAAACTCACTGTCGCGGCCCTTGTAGACGATCCCCTCGCTGAAGGCCCCGAGCTGGGTGTAATCCGAAACCCAATAGGCGCCGGGTGGAGCACCGGGCGGAGGCGAATCCCGGCGGAAGAACTGTGTCAGCTCACCTTGCGCGGATCGGCGCCAGATCGCCCGTTCTCCAAATGGGTCGTCGGGATCGGTTGCCGAAACGTATTCGTTTCCGTCCGGCGCTCGGGCTGGTCGACCGAAGCAACAGAGGCCGGGGAGAGAGACCTCTTCGAGCCCGCCCGAGATCGACCACGTGTAGATCCGCACGGCCTGGTCCTGCGGCAAGCCGGTCATCCGACCGAGGAAAGCCACGACGCCGGCCTCGACCACCGGGCGCGAGAACGACTCGAAAACCGACCCCGGAGGGCCATTCGGCGGCGGTCCTCCCTCCAAGGCAACCTGGTAGAGCGTGCCCCCTTGCCAGGCCATCATGGCGTGGCCTTCGACGTTGACCGCCACCAGCCCGGTCTCGTCGACGTTGTAGAGGCGGCTCTCGAGGATGCCGGCCTGACCGTCGGGCATGGTCGAGTCGATCACCCGCCGGAAGGAACCACCATCCCACAGCCACAATCCACGCACCAGGCCGGCAGGCTGGACAGTGACATCCGCCCAGAAGACGATGTTCTCGCCGCCGACGTGAGGTGTGGTCGCCACTCGTACCAACGCTCCCGGCGGCGTCTCCGGTAAGACATCGCCGGTCCCGACCAATCGCTCGAGCTCGATGGCACCGGCAGCACCCGCCAGCGCCAAACCCACCAACAGGCTGCGGGCGATCATTAGTGACTTACCCCGCCCGATGTCACACGTTTTGCGACATTCCTGGCTGGAGCCT
>CAZRFU010000074.1:24958-26418 GCA_964599475.1 uncultured Thermoanaerobaculia bacterium | reverse complement strand
CGATCTCTCCCGCGATCCGTTCGGCCGCGGCCTTGATCGGGTCGGCGTCAAGGTGCGCGTAGCGTTGCGTGGTGGCCTGCGACTGGTGGCCGATGACCTTGCCGACCACGTACAGGCCGAGCCCGGCCGCAGCTCCCACGCTGGCGAACGAATGCCGCAAGCTGTGCAGCGGTACGTCTTCGAGCCCGGCCAACTTGCGGACCAGGTTCCAGGTGTGGGCCAGGGTCACGAGCGGCCGAGGCGGGCCGATCCGCTTCTTTTCGGCGTCGACCCATCCTCCGGGGCAGACGTACGGGTTATCTGCCTCGCGTTGGGCTCTGGCGTTCGCGAGCAGCTCGGCTACAGGCGCGGTCAGCGGGAGCCGCTTGCGGCCGGTCTTCGAGTCGGCGAGGGTCAAGATCCCGCGCTCGAAGTCGACGCCATCCCAGCGCAAGCCGAGCACCTCGGAGCGCCGAAGGCCGGTCAGGATCAGGAGCCGCAACGCGAGAATGGACGACGGGAACCGCTCCCCGTCGCGCTCCACGGCCGCGAGGGCATCGCCCAACCGGGCCAGCTCCTCAGCGGCGAGGAACCGCTCTCGCTTCGCTTCGGGGAACCGCTGCACCAGCGCGGCCGGGTTCGAGCCCTGCGGGCGCATGTCCCGAGTCTCGGCGAAGCCGAACAACGCCGACACCACTTGCAGGACGTAGTTACCCGCCCGCGGGCCTCGCTTGCCCACGCGACGGTGGAGCGCTTCGACGTCGGCGCGGGTCACGTCTGCCACCTTGAGCGGGCCGAGGGCGGGCAAGACATCCTTGCCGATGACGCGCTCGAACTCGCGGATAGTCGAGGGCTTGCGTTTGATCCGCAGGTGCTCGGCTAGGTAGGTCTCGGTCAGGGTCTTCACGGTTGGGGCTTTGTGCTTCGCCGCTCGATCCGCGGAAGGGTCTTCGCCTCGCGCTATCGCCTTGAACGCTTCCCCGGCCAGCTCCCGAGCGGCCTCGGTGGTGATCCTCCCGTGTTGGCCGAGTGCGTACCAGCGCGAGCGCCCCCCGTGCCGGTATTTCACGACGTACGTCTTGACGCCGGAAGGCTTCACGCGGACGCCGAAGCCTGCCATTTGCGAATCCCACGCGAACACGTCCCGATCGGCCTTCGGTGCCAGGGAATCAACGAGTCGCTTCGTGAGCTTCCGCGTAACAGTCCGTTGGTCTTCCACTTGCGGCTCCTTTGGTTGCCCCATGGTTGCCCGGAGCCATTTTCAGGCAACCGTGAGGCAACTCCGCGGGGTCAGTTGGGGTAGGATTCTGTCAGGGCTTGTAGGGTATGGCAAGGAAACAAAGGGCTTCGAGACGCATGGGTTATCGGGCTTCGTCAGGTTCCGTAAGGCCTACGTTATCAGACTTTCAAGCTGGCGACACGGGTTCGAATCCCGTTGGGGGTACCACGCTTCGCTTCGCTCGCGGAACTTCACGGCCGGG
>CAZRFU010000074.1:20259-24858 GCA_964599475.1 uncultured Thermoanaerobaculia bacterium | reverse complement strand
CGGTCTCGGCATGGTGGCTTCTGCCGGTCGCTGAGTCGCTTGCGGCTGCCGAGTGCGAATCCCGTTGGGGGTACCACGCTTCGCTTCGCTCGCGGAACTCTAGTGCCGGGATGCACAGCGGCTCTCCCCCTCGCGCCCGCCGCTGTGGTCTCGGCATGCCGGCTTCTGCCGGGCGCGGACCAGCCGTTGGGGGTCCGGACTCGCGTCAGGGGTCGTTGCTGCAGCCGGCTGTGGAGAGCAGGGGGCCGCTCAGGCGGTAGTGGCGGTGAATCGGCCAGGCGAACAGGACGTCCTCCGCTCGTGTGCCGGCTCCGATGTTGTGGATGATCAGCCGGCGGTCGCCTACCGAGGCGTGATCGACGATGCCGATGTGGGGGCGACCGTCGGGCAGACGCCAGGAGACTACATCGCCTGCACGGAAGTCGGCTGCCCGCTCGGAGGGGGTCATTCGCAGGCCCTGCCGGTCGAAGAAGGCCTCGAGATTCGGCACGCGCCGGTGGTCGATGTTGCGATCAGGGCGTACCAGGCCCCACAGCCGGGGATAGGCGGCGAAGTCGGTACGCATGTCCTCGTGTACCAGGCGCTGGAGGTCGAGCCCGATCCGCCGCCAGGCGCGGATGACGACGTCGGTGCAGACTCCGACCTCGATCGGCACGTCTCCACCGGGGTAGTCGAGCACGCGATACGCGGGGTCGTAGCGGATGGTGCGGCCGATCTGAGCGCGCGCCGCCTCGACGACTCCCTCGGCGCAGGAGGGCCTCGCCCACACCGTTGGAGCTGGGACCAAGGCGGTTAGGGCTAGGATCGCGCAAAGTCGGAGGCGTGTCCTCATGGCCCTTGATCGACCCCGATTTCGCCCAGCCGGTTCCCACGTTCGGGGGGAGGTTGCGCCAACCTCGACCGGCACCCGCGCCTCACTCCGGGATCCCCGGTGCCCTCTTCCGCATTCCGGTCCCGATAGCTCTCTCCGAATCCCCGTCGGGGTCCCTGGTCTCCGGTCCCTTCTTGCCGATACCCGACACCCGATACCCGATACCCCGCTCCAGTCCCCGGTCCCCGGTACCCTCCTCAACCTCCCGGTACCCTTCCTCCCACCTACTCCGGCACCACCAGCCGCGCGAACGGGGACGTGCGCCGCAACACCGTCTCCTCACGCTTCGGCCCCGTCGAGACCATCACCACGGGCGCACCGACCTCGTCCTCGATCAACTCGACGTAGCGCTGTGCCTCCTTGGGGAGAGCCTCGAAGGAGGTGATTCCGGCGGTCGGTCGGTTCCACCCGGGGACCGTGCGGTAGATCACCTCCGCCTCGGCCCAGGCGTCGAGGCCGGCGGGGACCTCCTGGACCTCCTGGCCACGGATGCGGTAGGCGATCGCCACCGGAATCTCCTCGAAGGTGTCGAGCACGTCCAGCTTGGTCAGGGCGATCCCACTGATACCGTTGACCTTGCGGGCGAATCTCGCGGCCACGAGGTCGAGCCAGCCGCAGCGGCGTGGACGCCCGGTGGTGGTACCGAACTCGTTGCCGCGCTGGCGCAGGTACTCACCGGTCTGATCGAGCAATTCGCCCGGGAAGGGGCCGCCGCCGACCCGTGTGGTGTACGCCTTGAGGACGCCCAGGACGCCGGTCAGCGCTGTCGGCGGCAGCCCGGTTCCGTGGGCCGCGCCGGCGGCGGTGGTGGTCGAGCTGGTGACGAACGGGTAGGTGCCGAGGTCGAGATCGAGCAATGTTCCCTGGGCGCCCTCGAGGAGGATGCTGCGCCCGCGCTCGGCCAGCTCGTGGAGCTGGGTGATGGTGTCGCCGACGAAAGGGGCGAGAGCCTCGGCCCACGCTCGGCACTGATCGGCGAGGGCCGAGGGGCGGGGAATTTTGTTCTCGCTACCGAGTGCGCGTACCTCTGCCTCGACCTTGACCAGCTGGTTGCGCAGCTGATCCTCGAGCCGCGGGCTCGCGAGGTCGCAGATGCGGATCCCGAAGCGGGCGGCCTTGGCCTCGTAGGTGGGGCCAATGCCGCGCACGGTGGTGCCGATCTTGGCCTTGCCGGCGGCCTGCTCTCGGGCGCTGTCCAAGATCGAGGAGACCGGGAGCACCACGTGGGCGCGGTCGGAGACGGTGAGCCGCCCTCGCACCTTGATTCCGGCGCTTTCGAGCTTGGCGATCTCGGTCAGGAGGGCATCCGGGGCGATCACCATGCCGTGGCCGAGGAAACACGGCATCCCTTCGCGCAGGATTCCCGAGGGAATCAGGTGGAGGGAAAAGTGCTGATCCCCGAACTTGACGGTGTGGCCGGCATTGTTGCCGCCCTGGTACCGGGCGACCGCGTCGAAGGCGGGACAGATCAGGTCGACGACCTTGCCCTTGCCTTCGTCACCCCATTGCATCCCCATCACGACGACGTTCGCCATCTCATGCCTTTCGAGAAGTGCAGCCGGTGGAGAAGAGCGACATCACACGCCGAAGCGTCGTTGGCGATCGTTGAACGATCGCAGCGCTCGGAGGAAGTCGATCTCGCGAAATGCCGGCCAGTTGGTGTCGCAGAAGTAGAACTCGGAGTACGCGCTCTGCCAGAGCAGAAAGCCGGAGGAACGGATCTCACCACTGGTGCGGACGATCAGGTCGGGCTCCGGTTGGCCTGAGGTGTACAGGTGAGGGTCGAGCTGTTCGGCGGTCAAGTCGGCGGCGAGCGCGGCGGGATCGGCACCCTTGGCGAGCCCATCCTCGAGCCAGCGACGCACGGCGTCGGTGATTTCCTCGCGTCCACCGTAGGCCATGGCGATGTTGAGCTCGAAGCGCCGGTAGTCCCGCGTCGCCTCCTCGACTCGAGCGATCTCGCGCCGCAGGCCCTCCGGCAGGAGCTCGAGCTTGCCGATGAAGCGCACGCGGATCTCTTCGCGATGGACCTGCTCGCCTTCGGCCATCTCGCGAGTCTTGGACTCGAACAGTGACAGCAGACCTTCGACTTCTTCCTTGCTGCGCTGGAAGTTCTCGATCGAGAAGCACCACACGGTGACGACGTTGATGCCGACGTCGCGACACCAACCCAAGACTTCTTCCAGCTTGTCGGCACCGAACCGGTGCCCGACCAGCACCGTCGGCAGGCGGGAGACTCGCGCGAAGCGTCGATTGCCGTCCATGATGATGCCGAGGTGACGGGGCTTCTGCCAGGTCGCTGCCTGGGAACGCAGGCGCCGCAGGTAGAGGCGATAGAACGGCTCCTCGACGATTGCACGCACGAGCCCGAAAGCGCTTCGGGCGAGCTCTCCTGTGGCTCTGAGCACGGCAGGTGCGGGAACGGCGGGGACGGAAGCCTTGTCGATGGCCATCAGCGGGATCATACCCGGCCGGAGTGGGTGAGGGCATGGCGGAAAGATGGCGGGTGGACGATTGAAGTCGGAAGTGTGAAGTACGAAGGAGGAAGAGGGAAGTGGCGGGCGAGGAGATCGGGGTTGGTTTCGGAGTAGGCTCGCGGTGTGGACAAACAACAGCTCCTTCTCGACCTCTCGCTCGATGAGTTGCGCCGACTGCTGACGCAGTGGGGCGAGCCGGCGTGGCGAGCCAAGGCCATTTTCGACTGGGTCTGGCGTCGGCAGGCCCCCTCCTTCGCGGCCATGTCCGATCTCCCCGCGAGTCTGCGGGAGCGTTTGGGCGCAGAGCTGGGTTTCGAGGGTGGAGCCGAAGCGGCGCGGTCCGAGGCTCCCGACGGCACGACCAAGCTGCTGCTGTCCTGGCAACGCGGCGGATCGACCGAAACCGTGATGATCCCTGCTCCCGAGCGCGAAGAGCAGCGGCGCGACTCACGCCGGCGCTCGGTATGCCTTTCGACCCAGGTCGGGTGTGATGTCGGCTGCCGCTTCTGCGCGAGCGGCATTGGCGGCTCGATGCGGAACCTGAGCGTTGGCGAGGTGCTCGAGCAAGCGTTGCGGGTCAGCCGGGGGCTCGAGCAGCGCGGCGAGAGGCTGTCCCACGTGGTGTTCATGGGCATGGGCGAGCCGCTGGCGAACTACGACACCACTGTGGCAGCGGCGCGGGCGCTGTCGGCACCGTGGGGCGCGGGCATCGCCCAGCGACGCATCACCATTTCGACCGTCGGCCTGCCGAAACAGATCGAACGGCTGGCTCACGAGGGACTGCAGGTGACCTTGGCATTGTCGCTGCACGCCCCTGACGACCCGCTGCGACGCGAGCTGATCCCTTGGGCCAAGGGGGTTGGGCTCGAACGATTGCTGGCGGCCTGTCGTCACTACTTCGAGACTACCGGCCGCGAGATCACCTTCGAGTATTGCCTGCTGGCCGGCGTCAACGACCAGGAAAGCCACGCGCGGGCTCTGGCGAACATTGCTCGCGATCTGCGGGCCCACATCAACGTCATGGCGTACAACCCCGTCGAGGGACTGCCGTTCGAACGCCCGAGCGACGTTTCGACGATGCGTTTCCTGCGGACCCTCCGCGGCCTGGGAGCCAATGCTCATTTCCGTCACAGCCGTGGGCTCGAAGCCGATGCGGCCTGCGGCCAGCTGCGCCGCCGGGTGGCGTCGTGAAGGTCGCGCGGCCGCTCGAGCTCGTGCGGTTCCAGGCCGGTGCGAGAGCCAAGTCGACGA
>CAZRFU010000074.1:0-20249 GCA_964599475.1 uncultured Thermoanaerobaculia bacterium | reverse complement strand
CTCGCAGCAGGAGAAGGTGTGGTGGATCCTCGCCGGCCGCGGCACCGTCGAGGTGGCAGGGGAGAGCCGAATCGTCGCGGCGGGCGAGCTGGTGGTAATCCCCGCCGGCGTCGACCATGCGATCGCAGCGGATCAGGGGGAGCGGTTGGCAGTGGCGGTCGTCCTGGCGCCCGGACCGACGGGTTCATGCGGGTGAGGGACGAGGCATTCCTCGACGGGGTGCGCGTGCTCGACTGCAGTCGTGTGCTCGCCGGGCCGCTGGCGGCGCAGATTCTCGGTGATCTTGGGGCCGAAGTGCTGAAAGTCGAGGCGCCGTGGGGCGACGAGACCCGCCGCTGGGGTCCACCCTTCCGCGGCGAGCAGGCAACCTACTTCTGGAGCTGCAACCGCAACCGCGCCTCGTTGGTGCTCGATCTCGCCGAGCCCGGCGGACGGGAACGACTCGGCGATCTGGCTGCCGTCGCCGACGTGGTGCTCGACAACTTCACCCCGGCCCGCCGCGCCAGGCTCGGCCTCGAGCCGGAACGGCTGAGGCGTCGGAACCCGGCGCTGATTGCGGTGTCGATCACCGGCTACTCCGGGGCACGGGTGGAAGAGCCGGGCTACGACCTGATCGTGCAAGCCGAGTCGGGTTTGATGGGGATCACCGGGCCGGCTGATGGCGACCCGCACAAGGTCGGGGTGGCGCTGGTGGACGTGATGACCGGGATGATGGCCGCCAACGCAGCGCTTGCGGCCCTGGTGCGTCAGGCTCGCACCGGCCGGGGGGCCGAGGTGTCGGTTTCCCTGTGGCGCACGGCGGCGTTCTCGCTCGTCAACGTGGCCTCGGCCGCCTTGATCGCCGGCACGCGTGCCGAGCGTTGGGGCAATGCGCACCCCAGCCTCGTGCCGTACGAGAGCTTCGCCGCCGCCGATCGTCCCATCGTGATCGGCGTGGGGTCGGATTCGCAGTGGCTGCGATGCTGCGAGGCGCTCGGAGCTCGCGATCCGGCGCTGCGCGCGCTCGACAACGCCGGGCGCGTGGCCCGGCGTGCCGAAATCGTCGCCACCGTTGCCACGGCCGTGCGGCCGTGGCCCGCCGCCGAGATCGTCGAGCGGCTGCGCGCGGCGGGTGTGCCGGCGGCGCCGGTGCTGCGCCCCGACGAGGCACTCGCCGCCATGCGCCGCGCCGACCCCGAGGCCCTGGTAGCGGTGGGTGCAGAGGGTGACGAGCTCGTCGCCTTGCCAATCGTCGGTGAGGGCGTGCGGCGTATCCACAGCGCACCCCCGGTCATCGGAGAAGGCGGCGAGGAGATGGCGAGGCGGTGGGTCGAGGGAGGTACCGGGTACCGGGTACCTACCTCGGAGGGCTGAGCACAGGATCCCGGATCCCGGGTCCGATCTCTGGCCCCGGCCCCGGTCCCTGGTCCCTGGTCCCTTTCCTCTGATCAAGTCCCCGGTACCCAGTCCCCGGTACTTTCTGATTCCCAGTACCCAGTACCCAGTACCCAGTACCCGGTACCCTCCCCAATGCAACCCTTTCGCGTCCTCGGGCGTCAGGGAGAGGAACCCGGCCTTCGGGCCACCTCCCGGATCGAAAGGAGCCCTCGATGTCATCGTTCGCCCGCTTCCAGCCCTCAGCCGCTACCCTGATCGCCCTCGCTCTGGTCGCCTCTGCCGCCTCGGCGAGTGTCACCAAAAACTTCCACGAGACCCGTGCGCTGCCGGCCGGAACCTCGTTCGGGCTCGAGAATGTCAACGGCTCGGTCAGGATCGAGGTATGGGACCGCCAGGAGGTCGACATCGACGCCACGCTGCGGGCGTCGGACGCGGAAGCACTCGACTCGCTCGAGGTCGAAGTGATCACCAAGGCCAATCGGATTCTGGTCGAGACCCACTACGGTCGAGGTGAGCGCTGGGGCCACCGTCAGGTCGACTACGTGGTCAAGGTGCCGCGCGGCGCCGAGCTCGACGGCGTCGAAAGTGTCAACGGCGACGTCGACATCACCGGGGTCGAAGGTTCCGTGTCGGCCTCGACGGTCAACGGGGATCTGACCTTGGTCGGTGTCGGCGGAACCATCGAAGCCGAAACGGTCAACGGCGAGCTTTCGATTCAGGTCGCCGCGGGGGCGGAGCCGGGCTCGATCCAGGCCGAGGCGGTCAACGGGCGCATCGACATCACGCTGCCACGTTCGGTCGGCGTGACGGTCGCGGCCGAGACGGTCAACGGGCGTCTCAAGGGCAACCTTGGTCTCGAGGTCGAGCGGCCGAAGTACGGCCCCGGCAGCTCGATGCATGGTCGGGTTGGGTCCGGTGAAGTACGCATCGAGGCCGAGACGGTGAACGGCTCGATCGCGATCAACCAGGAGTAGGTGTTTGGGTGTTGGGTGTTGGGTGTTGGGTGTCGGGTGTTGGGCCCTAACCCCCAAGCCCCTCACCCCACCGACCGCCCCCACAGCTCCGCCAGGTACAGGCCGTAGCACACCAGCAGGAGCAGGGCCTCCAACCTCACCAGGCGGTGTCCGGAGCGAAGTAGGGGCCAGATCAACACCGCCACGGCGATCATCAACGGCAAGTCGGTGGTCGCCGCGGCGCCGGCGACGGTGAAGCCTCCACCGATAGAGGCGCCGAGACCGAGCACCCAGGCAATGTTGAAGATGTTCGAGCCGATGACGTTGCCCACGGCGATGTCGCGTTCGCCCTTGAATGCCGCGACGATCGACGTCGCCACTTCCGGCAGGGAGGTGCCGGCAGCGACGATCGTCAGGCCGATCACCAGGTCCGAGACGCCGAAGGACCGAGCCACGGCCGACGCGCCCTCGACGAGCCAGCCGGCAGCCATTACCAGTGCACCGATGCCTGCTGCCGCGAGTGCCGCACCGATCGCGAGGAGTCGCGGCCTGGGGCCGACCGGAATCTCCGGCGAGATCTCCTCGACCAGCTCCGGTGTCGACGTCTCCGGGGCCGAGCGCACGACGATCGTGGTGTAGGCGAGCCCGAGGAGCAGCAGGATCACGCCGTCGACCCGCGAGATGGTGCCGTCGAGGGCGACCAACCCGAGCAGGACGCTGAGAGCGATCATCGTGGTGATGTCGCGCCGGATCAGGAGGGGGTGGGCGGTCAGGACGCGCACCAGCGCCGACAACCCGAGGATCACCAGCAGGTTGAAGACGTTGCTACCGACCACGTTGCCGAGGCCGAGGTCTCCCGCTCCGCTCAGCGCGGCTTTCAACGTCACCGCCAGCTCCGGGGCGCTGGTGCCGTAGGCGACGACGGTCAGCCCGACGACCAGGGTCGAAAGGCCCGCGGCGGTGGCGAGGCGCACGGCTCCCCGAACGAGCAGCTCGCCACCGAGGACCAGTCCGAACAGGCCGCCGAGCAACAGCCACATCGATTTGACCGGTGATGGGGGAGGGGGCTCCTCACTGTCTGCCGGGGCCGCTGCGGGCGGTGCCACTTCGGGCAGGGCCACGGTGAGTGCGGCGGGTGCGCGATCCGTGAGCAGCACGCGCATCCCCGGCCGAGCGAGGTGGTAGAGGTCGCGCGCCTCCGCGGCTTCGAGCTCGAGCGCCAGCACCGGCGCCTCGTCTCCGGATTTGGCAGATCCTGAGATCGCCTCGAGCCAGCGGCGGCCGGTCGATCCGAGCCGCCGATGATCGTTGACTGCGAGCGTCAATGGGCCGAGGACCTCGGACTCCAGGCCGGCTCCCCAGCGAGCCGGAAGCTCGGAAGGGGCGGTCGCGGGTTGGCCCCCGCCTCCGGTCCCGGGGATCACGTGGAACGATCGGGTTCGCGGCGCAGGCCAATCGGGCATGCGCGCCGCAAAGGGCAACTCGATCGTGCGTTCGGTGCGCGCGAGCAGTGCGGCGTGGTCGAGCGGCCAGCTCGAGAGCTCGACACCGCGAGCCCGCACCGCCACCCTCGGCACCTCGAGCTCGATCACCAGGTACAAATCCGGATCCTTGGCGAGCTCGAGCTCGAGCTCGGCGAAGCCGGGTGCGGCTGCAGCCGGCTCAGAAGATGAGCACGGCGGCGCCAGCAGGCACGCGACGAAACACCAGCTCGAGATCCTTGTCGCCGAGGCGGATGCAGCCATGAGTCACTCCTCGACCCAGGAGCGTCTGGAACAACGTCCCGTGGATCAGATACCCGTCGTCCATGTAGAGGGCGTAGTCGCCGAGGGAGACGTCGTCGTAGCGTTCGCTGCGCCGCGTGGGCGGGCGTTCCCCTTCCTCGATGAAGGCCCAGTCGGGCTTGACCCACACGGGATCCTTGACCTTGCGGCGGATCTTGTGGACGCCGAGAGGGGTGTTGAAGACCCAGGTCTTGCCGGTTTCGGGATCGCGCAGCGTCGTACCGCTGCCGGTCGAGCAGGGCGCCAGGTGTTCGACCGCGCCGTCCGCCTGCACGATGGCGAGGCGGTTGTGCGCGGTGTCGACGACCACGAACGGGGCCTTGGGGCGCAGCTTGCCGAGAGCGGCGGTCACCGCCGCGGGAGCCTCCGCCTGGCGCGCCACGGTTGCCACCGGACGGTAGCGCAGGCTCAGCCGATCGGCAGCCAGGGCACCGCCGGCAAGCACAGCAACGGCGACGGCCGTACCGGCTGCGATCAGGCGCGACCTGGTGGTCACAGGGCCCCCACGATGGTGACCGGCGTGCCGAGGCTGACCAGGGGCCAAATCGAGTCGATGTCGTCGTTGGTCAGGGCGACGCAGCCTTGGGTCCAGTTGCGACCCTGCCCGCCATCGCCGTGAATCTCGATCAGGTTGCCGATACCGACGCGTTTGGAGATCTGTCCAGCCTGACGCGCCTGCTCCCATCGCCGTCGGTCTTCGGAGTTGGGGTAGTCGAGCAACCAGGCCTTGTAGTAGATCGTGTTGGGGCGCTTCTTGACCTGGACGACTTTGTAGCGACCTTCGGGAGTAGCGTGATCTCCCGAGTACAACTTGCGCTCATAGCCGCGCGAGCCGAGCTCGATCGGCAGCGTTCGCGCGAGCGATCCGTTGCGGTAAACCATCAGCACTCCAGCCAGCTTGTTGACCACGATCGCAGTCGTCCGCCGCCGCCGTGACTCGGAAACGGTCTCACTTGCCCACCGACGCCACTGGGCGAGCTCCTCCGGATCGGAGAAGCGCGCCATCAAGGCTTCGTGTCGCTGCTCGAGCCCCCGGCTTTCGGCGAACGACTGGTGCGCCAGCGCGATCGCCTCCTGCAGCCGCCCGGCGGCGGCGAGGCCTTCGGCCGCAGCGAGGTCGGCACGGGCGAGGCCGAGCGCTTTGGCGTCGCGCCGACGGGCGAGCCGGTCGACGTGGTTGCCCGCTGCCGTCACTGCCTCTCGCGCCTTCGACGCGATGTCCTGCCATTCGCGCTCGAGCTCCGCGTGGCGCCGACGCAGGGCCAACCGGTGGCCCAGAGCCTGCTGCATCGCGTCGTGCCACAGCAGCCCGGCGGAGTCGCGCCTTTGGGCCGAGCCGAGGTGAGCTTCGCGCAGGGCGAGCTCGAGCCGGGTTGCGGCGTCGGCGTCGACCGTGCGGAGCTGGGACACCACACCCTGGACCGAAGCCGTGATAGCCACCGGCGGTGGCGGTGGCGGTGGCGAGGTACACCCCAACAGGGCGAGTCCGAAGATCGCGAGACGACGCATGATCAGGAGCGGAGGGGGACGAGGCGCCGGGTTGGTCCGCGTCCCCCTCCGTCGAGAAGAATCAGCAGCCGAGCTTGGTCTTGGCGTTGTCGAGGTCGGCCTGGAAGGTGCCGATCTCCGACGACAGCGCACCGGCGGCCTGGGTGGCGCCGTTGAAGTCCTCGTTGGCGACCAGGCCCGAAAGCTCGCTCACGCGAGTGGCGAGACCGGAAAGGGTGCCGGTGAGGAGCTCGACCTGCGAAGCGAAGTCCTTGGGCTTCTTCTTGCAGTCGTTGAGCGAGGTGAGGGTGTCCTGCGCGGTGGTGAGCGCGGTGTTCGCGGCGGCAACCGCCTCCTCGGCGGCGGCCTTCGCCGCAGCCTTGCCGTCGATCGCGGCCTGGCGGGCCGTTTCGGCCTTGGCGGTCGCGTCGGCGATCAGCTGGGAGGCGGTGTCGTACTTGCGCAGGAAGGCGAGCTTCTCGGCCTGGGCCGCGATCTCGGCCTCGGCCGCAGTCATCGCCTGCTGCACCTCGGCGAGCGCGTCAGCGGCGTAGGTCTCGGCCTGGGCGGCCTTGGCGGTCTCGAGCGCGGCCTTGGCGGCGTCGAGCTCGGCCTGGGGTGGCTTGGCGCAGCCCACGAGCAGGGCGGCAACGGCGAGGGACAGGAAAGCAACACGGGTCTTCATGGAGTGACTCCTCAACGGAAGGCGCCCGTCACCGTGACAGGCGTCGAGATCGAAGGAAGGCGGCGCCGTGGTTCCGGGGGCGCGCTGGTTGGCCGCACCGGTTTGGGCGGTTTCTGGACCTTGGGCGGGCTGGAGGGAGTTTTTGGCGACACCACGATACACCTTCGTCGCAGTGTGCCAATGCAGCTCGCGTGCCAGGCTTCCGGGGGCGTTCGGAGGGACTTGAGTGGGAACATCGGCGCGAAAACGGAACGAGTGTTCCGATAGTATACAGAAGGTTGGTGCCGAAAGGAAGCTGAATGCTGATTCGAGTCTTGGTTCACCTCGTGCCGGAGCGATTGGCCCAGCGGGTGGGTGCCGCGCTGGCCGGCGGTGACGTGGTGGTGTCGACGTCACGCTCGCGCGACGACCTGTGGCGGCGCCTCGGTGACGAGGCTGCCGATCTGGTGGTGCTCAACCGTGACGCCTGCGTCGAACCGCTCGAGCAGGTGATCCCCCTTCTGCGTCGCACCCCCGAGCTGCCCGAGGTGGTGGTGCTGGCGACCGAGGAGGACTCCTCCGAGCGCGCGCGCCTGCAGTCGGTCGGATCCTTCGCCGTGGTGTTCGAGGGGCTGCCTGACGAGAGCCTGCGGGCCACCCTCGGCGCCCTGGTGCGACGTCGGCGCGAACAGCGGGTGCAGGGGCTCGGAGTCGACCGCCCGGCCTTCCGTCTGAGTGACTTCGTTTCGCGGAGCGACACGATGCGCGAGCTCCTCGCGACTGCCCGGCGCGTCGCTGCCAGCGACAGCTCCGTCCTGCTTCTCGGGGAGACCGGCACCGGCAAGGAATGGTTGGCGCGGGCGCTGCACGAGGAGGGCTTGCGCTCGGCCGGCCCGTTCATCGCCGTCAACTGCTCGGCCCTGCCCGAAAGCTTGCTCGAGAGCGAGCTCTTCGGCCATGAGAAAGGGGCCTTCACCGGGGCGATCCGCGCCCGTCGCGGCTTGTGTGAGCTCGCCCATCGGGGCACCCTCTTCCTCGACGAGATCGGCGACATGTCGCCCCATCTGCAGGTCAAGCTGCTGCGGGTGTTGCAGGAGCGCCGCATCCAGCGCATTGGCAGCGAGGGCGACGTCAGTGTCGACCTGCGGATCATGGCGGCGACAAACCGCGACCTCGAGCAGGCCATGCACAACCGCGAGTTTCGCCGCGATCTCTACTACCGCCTGAGTGTCGTCACCTTGACGCTGCCGCCGCTGCGTGAGCGCCACGAGGACGTACCGCTCTTGATCGAGACCTACCTTGCGCGCTTTCGCGCCCAACTCGGCCGGCACGACCTCGAGGTTTCCGAGCGCGCCATGGAGGCATTGTCGCGCTACTCCTGGCCCGGCAACGTGCGCGAGCTGATCAACGTGATCGAACGTGCGGTGCTGCTCGCCTCGGGTGACCGCATCGACCTCGGCGACCTGCCGGCGGCGGTCGCAGCAACACCACCCGGCAGCGCCGAGCCGTCCGGTGCGGCCTCGGTAGTCGCTCCCGATCTCTGGCATCTGCCCCTGCCCGAAGCCGTCGCACGCCTCACCGCGGACTTCGAGCGCCAGTACCTCGATGCGGCGTTGCGCGCCGGCCGCGGTCGCATCAACGAGGTCGCCCGCCAGTCCGGAATCGAGACCCGCACCCTCTACAACAAGATGAAACTCTACGGCCTGCGCAAGGAGGCGTATCGATAGTCGCGCCTCGAGCGGCTGCGTTTCGCCGCTCTGGCCTGAAGGCGCACTCCACACTCCGCCGCGAGTGGCGCGTTTGGCGCCGATTCTGCGAAGAGCAGGGAAGGAGGACCTCGTTGTGCGCCAGAAAACTCTCGTTCCCGTCGTTACCCTGATCTTCGCCGTCACCGCGACGGCGGTCTGCGCCGTGTCGGTGCCGTTCCGGTCGACCTTTGCCCTCGACACGCCGGGCCTGCCGCCGGCACTCGGAGGGCCGGACCAGCCGACGCTTTGGTCCGTCCCCGAAGGTGCCAGCATCCTGGTGGTCGCAGACAGCCTCGGCCTGGACAACCAACCGGTCGAATTGCACACCCCAGACGGCTGGCCACCGCCGTACCTGCGCTGGAATCTGACTCCGGCCGTCACCGACCTCGGAGTCGAGGTGAGCGTGCGAGTTGCGCTCGGCCAGCTGTACATCGGCCATTTCTTCCAACTGTCGGTGCAGGATGGCTCGATTCCGGTTCGCCTGCTTGCGACCTCGACCGGTCTCGTGCGTTTGGCGGATGGCTGCGCCACCACCGACGTTGGTACCTACAGTCCCGGCGTGCCGATCAACGTGGTCGTCCGGTGGGCCCCGCCCGATCTGGTGTGGCTCATCGTCGACGGCGAAAACGACGGCTTCGAAGACAACACGCCGGTCGAAACCGTCAGCTGCAATCCCGGCAACCTCGCCCACCTCTGGGTGTTTGCCGGAGGCGGCACGAATCCGGTGACCGTCGCGGTCGACGACCTCGTGGTCGACTGGTTGCCGCTGTTCGTCGACGGCTTCGAGTCCGGCGACACGAGCCTCTGGTCCGTGGGGCCGTAGCGCCTCTCCTCTGGGCAAGCAGTTCGGACGCGGCGGCGGAGCGGGTTGGCGAACTGTCGGGCTGCGTCGAGGCCGGCCGGTGGCCAAGCGAATAGTGGCGTAGACGTGGCCTGGAGTCTCACTGTTGACGACACCTCGACCGGCACCAGCTGGAGCCACAGATCCCTGGCGCGCGGACTCGGCTGAGCTCTACCACGCGCTGTTGGCGAACGACTCGGAGTGCGCGGATGGCCAACAAGGGAATATCCTCGTCCAGCCTTGCGTACCTTCGACGAAGGCGGTGCAACAGCAGAATCTGTGGCAAGGCGAACGGGGAGACGCGTGATGGGAACGAATCGTCCGAGCTCGGGCCTTCCAACCGTAAGTCCTGTGCTTGCTTGGGTCGGGCTCGCGATCGCCGGTGCGGCTGCGGGCTCCGAGCCACCCCTCTATCACGTCACACCGATCTGCGAGTGGGAGTGGGCCGACGCGAGGACCATGGAGCTGTTCTGGACTCCACTCGCCGCAGACGCTCCTGCGGGACGTGCGGCAGCGTTCGCTGTCTGTGATCCGGCGACCGCGGAGGAGGCCTTTCGCCTAGACCGCGAGCTCTCCGAAGGCCTGAGGGTGACCTCCTACCTCGCAGTCGACCGGATCGGGACCGGCTTGCCGGTGGGAGTGGCCCTGGCGCAATTGCGGTTTACGGACCTCGAGAAAGGGGAGCTGGCGGCGTTGGATCCGGCGTTGCTGGGCAAGCTTCGCGAGGCGATGCAGAGGGTCCTCGCTGCCGCCAGGCGCGGGGACGCCGAGCGAGCGAAGCTCCAAGAGCTCGTGAACACTCGGCTCGAGGAGCTCAACCCCTGGTGGCTGATACCCGCGTACCTCTACACCAACCAGGCAATCGAGCGCGAGATGCGGATGCGACCTGCCGAGTTTGCCGAAGAGCTCGGATTGCCGAGAGAAGTGCTCGTGGAGTACGCATTTTCGGCCCCGTGGATCGATCCGGCGGCGAGGCACGGTGCGGACCTCCTCTCGGGCCTTTCGGCCGAGGAGCGCGGCCGGCTCGCATCCGCCGTGGTCAGCGCTCTCGCCGGCCGGGCTTGGTGGTCGTGGACCGAGCGTCGGCACCTTCGGACCGCGGCCGAGCTCGGTCTGGAGATCGGCGAGCTGCCCAGCATCGAGCTGGAGCTCCCGGCCCTGTGCGTAGCAGGGAGCTCCGCCGGTGTCGCCGAGGCCGAATCGCCGTGCGAGCTGACGGGCGCCGCCGCCGACGCCTACTGGTCTGTTCCCGACCGATCTGTGCCCAGCGCAGATCTGAAGACGGCTGCCTGCGACCGCCCACTGAAGGAGAGGGGAGTTGCGCACCAGGTGGACGCGATGGTCGAGCGTTTCGGAGCGGTGTGGCCGGTCGGAGAGCTCATGCGCTTGGTCGGAATCAGTGAGCGCATCGAGCCCTTCGGCAGCAGGCTGATCGCTGCGGGGCTGGAGCCCGGAGTGTACGAGCTCCTGCAGGAGATCGAGAACGATGACCGCGTGTGGGCGCAGACCTATGGCGAGGTGAAGGCGCGCGCCGTTGCCATCGTCGAAGCTGCACTTTCCGAACGCCCTCAGCAATGGCTGCTCGATGGGTGGAGGCGAAGCCAACTCGATCGAGCCCTGCGCGGTCGCGCGGCCGAGGTTGCCGAGGCCCTCGAAATCGACGAATCCGTGGTCAGGGTCGCCGCCAGCTCGCCGATGGCGGGGAGAGTGTGCGAGGCAGCCGCGGTGTTCGAGCGCCTCGACCCCGACCAGCGCCGGGCACTGGCCGGCGCAGTTGCCGTGCTCCAACGAGAGACGCGGGAGCTGTCGGGGCCGTAGGCGACAATGGCCGGTCGCAGTTGTCGGCCGACCCCTCTGCCACCACATTCCTCATGGGCGCTCCGGGCGAGGGCGTAGCCAGTTGGTCACGGGGCTCGACTCCCCACCGCCGGGGGCCCGGAGCTCACCGCTGATACCGGCCGTGGACAGGGCGGGCTGGGGAGGGCGGCAGAGCAAGTCCCCGTGGCACAATGGCCGCCATGCTGACCTTCGCGATGCTCTCGGTCGACGGCGTGCGCTTCGTGCTCAACCGCATTCGGGAGCGGCTGTGGGTCCGCCCGCTGCTGGTGTGTCTGTTGGCGTTTGCCGCGACGGTAGGGGCGAAGCTCACGGATCGGACCCGGCTCGGGCCGGTGGCTCCGGAGGTCTCTCCGCAGACCCTCGAGACCCTGCTGTCGGTGATGGCGAGCAGCATGTTGGTCGTCGCCACCTTTGCCGTGGCGTCGATGCTGTCGGCCTACGCTTCGGTGAGCAACTCGGCGACCCCACGTTCGTTCCGCCTGGTGGTCGCGGACGACGTGTCGCAGAATGCCCTGTCCACCTTCGTCGGCGCGTTCATTTTCAGCATCGTTGCGTGGGGTGCGATCCAGAACGATTCCTTCGGCAGCGCGGGGCGCTTCAGCCTCTTCGTGCTGACCGCCTTGATCTGGGGCTTCGTGCTCTTCATCTTCGTTCGGTGGGTCGACCGCATCGCCCGACTCGGACGTCTCGGCACCACCATCGGCAAGGTCGAACGCGCGACCGCGAAGGCACTGAGCCGGCGGCGCGAGCATCCCCGTCTCGGCGGCGCCGCCGTGACCGATCGGGGGTCGCACGACGCGGTCTTCTCCGGGACGGTTGGCTACGTGCAGGGAGTCGATGTCGCGCGACTGCAGCGGTTCGCCGAGGAGTGGGGAGTGCACTTTCGGCTGACGGCCCTTCCGGGTACCCTGGTGGCGCCGGGGCGCCCCCTGGTGGCGATCCTCGCCGGTGACGGCGAGTCCCAAGCGGTCGACCATGCCCAGGTCGCGGAAGCGTTCGTGGTGGGGAACGATCGACTCTTTGACGACGATCCGCGCTTTGGCCTGGTGGTGCTCGCAGAGATCGCCGGCCGTGCACTCTCCCCGGCCGTCAACGATCCCGGGACGGCGATCGGGATCATCGGCAGCTTCGTACGCCTGTTCGTGCAGTGGAGTGGCTGGACCCCTCGCGACGGCGAAGGCGACGCAGCGCCCTCGCCCAAGGTCAAGTACGACCGCGTCGAGGTGCCTGAGCTGTCCGCGATGGACCTGTTCGACGATGCCTTCACCTCCATTGCCCGCGATGGTGCGGGAATGGTCGAGGTTGGGGTTCGCCTGCAGAAGGGCCTCCTGGTCCTGCGGCAGGTCGGAGACCCGGCGTTGGAGAAGGCGGCGCGGCACCACGCCGCCCTCGCGCGTGCACGAGCCGAGGCGGTGCTGACTCTCGAAGCCGATCTCGAGGCGATTCGTGCAGTCGCGCCGGACCCTGGGGCACTTGCCAAGGCCCTCTGAGCGCAGGCCGCGAGACTCGCGCGGCGAGAGGCAGTATCCTTACGAGTCATGGCCTGCCGTGGGCAATTTCGCGCGATTGCCGGGACCTTCTTCGCGGTTCTCGTGTGGTGCGTTGCTGCGGCCGCGGCCGACGAGCACGACATCCGAGACGCGCTCGTCGAAGTCGCCGACTTGCCCGGCAGACCGCGCCTCATTTGGGACCCGACCTCCGAGCCCCCGCGGCCGCTTGCCTTCGTCCGGGACCACAGCTCCGGAGAATCTGATACGCCCTTTGCGTATTGGGTTGCGCTTCGGGAGCTGTATCGAGACGGGAAGATTCAAGAGCGATATGTGTGGCCCGGCCTTCAGGTCAAGGAGTGGATGGGGGACCACCGGTCCGAAGGGATCGTGAGACTCTCGGCTCCGTCGCATTTCGCGCCCCAGCTGCAGGAGCGATCGATCAGGACTCCGGCGCTCGCGACTCAGAACGTTCACACTGCGGGTTTGTTCGAGGTCGTCGCAAGCGAGCCTGGGCTTGATTGGGAGGGTCTTCCTCTCTCCATGCTCACACTCAGGCCATTGGAGTGGTTCCGCGCTCCAAGCCAGGTGGAAGGTCCGTACTTCGTGCTGGTTCCCCTGGCGAGGGTAACGGTTGGTCCACTCACCATCGTCGACCTCAATGCCGAACAGCCCTACTCGAGTTTCTTCCGGCCGCAACCAGCGGTGGGAGACCAGCTGATCGTACTCGAGAGCCTGGACCCAGACGGGCCGACGAGGCTCCTGGCCTCGCGCGGCTATGACTTCCGAAATCTGGCGGTGCTGAGCCGAGCGGGGAAGGTCGAGTTCTACGCGGGTGGCTTCCCGCTTTCCGGTGTGGACCCGAACAGGGATCGCGGGCAGGGATCTCCTTCTCCTGACGAGATGATCGAGGCGATGCGAGCGCTGTTCGCGGGAGAAATGTCACACGCTCCGGCTCTCGGTCCAGTGCCGCACGAAGCCCGCGGCATCGAAAAGGTGCGGCGGCTCCTGGCTGTCGTCGATCGGGAGGAAGTGGCGGAGGTTGCCGGTCACGAGCGCGTCGGCACCGCCTGAGAGCGCTACTTCGACGAAGGCACGATCGTCGGGGTCGGGCAGCTCGACGGCGGTGGGTGCCGCAACGACCAGGATCCCGTAGCGTTCGACCAGCCCAAGGACCACCGCCACGTCAGCCGCATCGAGACGGAAACGCGGCCGAGCGAGAGTCTCGGTACTCCGCCAGGATCCGGTCGTCGTAGAGCACCGTCACCCTGGAGGACGTCACCATTCGCGCAGGCTGTCTGATGGCTCCGAGAGGTCATGCGTCGGCAGGAAGCAGGTGGAGTCTGTTGCCGCTACCAGTGCGAAGCGCGCGGAAATGCCGCTCGTCGAGGGTCAGGATCAAGTCCGTCTCGAATCGTTCGGCCAGGAAGACGATCGACGCGTCGGCAAGGCCGATGTCGAGATCGGAGTACCTCTCGAGGACCGCCAGACACGCGCGGATCTCTGCCGCTCCAAACGGCTCGAGGGACATTGCCCCCTCCGCGACCTCGGCCAGCAGCGCCTGTTGCGCTCGCGGACCGACGCGAGTTGCCAGGAGGTAGTCGAGCTCGGCGAGCACGAAGGGCGACAGCAGCAGCCGCTCGGTGCGGCCGCTCATCACCGTGCGCACCCGCTGGTGGTGTCGTTGGCTGCCGTCGAGCCACGCCAACACACCGCTGGTGTCGAGCACGATCATCGAGCGCCGAAGCCCTCGAGCAACTCGTCGACCCGCTCTGCGAGCGTCGGATCGCCACTCTCGAACAGTGGCACCTTGGGACGACGGTGGCCCTGCGCCTGCACCACCAGGCTGATTCCCTCCCGGATCAGCTCGGCCTCACTGCGTTCGACTCGCAGTGCAACCTCTTCGAGTGCAGCCTTGAGCTCTGCGGGGAGATACACGGTCGTCCGCTTCATGCCATACAGTATGCCATACATAGGCGTGGCTCATCCAAAGCAGTTGCGACCCAGGTCCTACAGCTCCGGGCGCGATGGGGAGGACTCACGCCCGCCGGTCCGATCGACGCAACGCCGGGGTCCGGACGCGGTACTTCTTGAGCGGATTATCGAAACCCACGGCCGATCCGCGCTGCAGCACGTCCTCTGTCTCCACCAGCCGCAGCCGTGAAACCATGGCGCCATCGCGCCCGGGGACGTGCTCGACGAATTCGCCGCGGCGCCGCTGCATGTGCGCCCGGGTGGTGAAGTGCACCACGAAACTCTTGCGCGACAGGGAGGGATCCTCGGCCTTGGGCGCGCCGTGCAGCAGCGAGTGGTGCCAGATCAAGACTCCGCCTTTCTTCGGCACGAAGTGTTGCACCGGGATCCCAGCCCCTTCACACTGCCGAGTCTCGAACGCGGCCATCTGCTCGGCGTCGTGATCGGCGTGGTGGCTGGCGTCGAAGCGGTAGTCGCCGCTCGGGAAGCGGTAGTACGGCAGTCGATGCGAGCCCGGAGCGTAGGCGAGGACGCCCGATCGAGGATCGATGTCCTCCAAAGCAAACCACGCCGCCAGGAGGTTCCACGGCGGCGTCGCCGGTACGTGCACGGGATCGCGATGCAGCGGTTGGAAGCTGCCGTATTCGAAGTAGAGCGACTGGCTCGCCACCGCCTGTTCGCCGAACAACAAGTTGACGACCTCGAAGACCCGCGGGTTGAGGTAGAGCGTTTCGGCTCCCGATGAAACCGAATGCAGATCGGCGATGCGGTAGCTTGGCTTGCGATGTTCCGCCTCGTCAGCGTAGGGGAAGGGCGTCAGCCGGCTGCGATAGGCAAACGCCACGTGTTGGGGCTTCTCCCGCCACAAGCGCTCGACCGACTGGTCGATCTCCTCGTAGATGCCGGGATCGAGGTCGAGGTCGAGGGTGAGGTAGCCGTCGTCGACAAATCGCCGCAACTCGACGACCAGCTCATCGTCAATGCGGCCGGCGCCGGCCCATGCCGCGATTCGTTCGTGCGCGTCCGGTTGGTCGAACCAGAGCGTGCTGCGGAAGACGCCGCGCGAATCCAGGGCGTCCGCGCCCACGGGGTAGCCGGTCGAGTCGGGTGCTGTCATGCGCGCCTCCTTGGGCGGGGAGACTAGCAGCGCGGAAAGCGAGCCGAAGACCGGCCGGCGCCGCCGGCCGGCTGGGGCGGTTCCCCGGCCCCTACGAACGGTTCTGCTCGCGATCCGGCGTACGGGCTGCGGAAGCGCCCCAGGTGCGCGCGGCGCGCGCACCATCTTCGTCGGACGACCGCATCACTTGCCCATGCCCGACGATCTGCGCCAGACTGCGCCGATGCATCGGACTCTCTACCGGATCGCCACCGTCCTCTACCGCGCTCGCTACGGCCTGCCGCTGCGTGGCGCCGGCATCGCCGGTCCCTTCCGCACCGATCTCTGGGCCAGCCAGATCTCGATCTACCGGGCGGCGGCGCTGTGGGCCGCCGACGCCGACGTCGTCGAGGTCGGTTGCCGTGCCGGCGACGGCCTGGCCGAGCTGCGCCCCGCCACACCCAGGTCCCTGCGCGGCTACGACGGCGACTCGCGTTTGGTCGCGGCCGGTCGGCGTCGCTTCGGGCTCGACCTGACCGTGGCCGACCTCGATGCGCTCCCCGACGACCCCCGGAATGCCGACCTGCTGCTTGCGATCAACGTGCTCCAGCGCGCTCGCGATGCCAGCGCGGTGCTCGCCTGGCTGGCGCGCCGGCGCCGGCCCGCCGGCCGCGTCGTGGTCTCGGTGCCGCAGATCGTCGACGAAGGCACGATGGCAATGCATCGCGCCGTGCCTGGGCACCACACCCACCACTTCGTCTGGGAGTGGGAGCTGCGGATGCGGGAGCTGTTCCCGGACGTCGCGATCTACCGCCACCTGCCGCCGGCGGGCGCGACCCTCGACTTCACCAGCCCCAAGCCATCGAGCTGGCGTCCCGAACAGTTCGAGTTGGTCGAGATCACCCCCGCCGAAATCGACGAGCTCGGTGGTCTGGGTGTGGTCTTCGTTGGCGGTGGCGGCCCCTGAATGCGTGGTCGGCGCGCTCTCGACCGCCTTGACTTGTGTGCAGGCAGTGCCTACACTCGATGTATGCAGTACACCATCAGAGGAGTCCCGCCAGTGCTCGATGGTCGGTTGCGGGAGATCGCTCAGCAACGAGGCGAGAGCCTCAACGCGGTTGCGCTCGAGCTCCTGCTGCGGGGTGCCGGGCTCTCCGGGGCCGTGGTGCAACGTGACCTCAGCGACATCGCGGGGACGTGGGTCGCAGATCCCGAGGTCGACAGAGCGCTCGAGGCGCAGCGTCGCGTCGACCCGGATCTGTGGTCGTGAACGTCGCGATCGACACCAACCGCTACCGCGACCTCTGCGAAGGGCACGGCGAGGTTCTCGATGTCGTGCAGAAGGCTGAGCGGGTCGTCGTGCCGTTTGTGGTCCTGGCGGAGCTGCGAGCAGGCTTTGCGGTCGGCTCGCGAGGCAGCGAAAACGAGCGGGCGCTGTTGCGTTTCCTCGCCAAGCCCGGAGTCGAGGTGGCCTACGCGACCGATGCGACCACGCGAAGCTATGCGAGTCTCTATCGGCAGCTTCGCGCGGCCGGCACACCGATCCCGACGAACGACCTGTGGATTGCCGCGGTGGTGGTGGAGCACGGGCTGACGCTTCTGTCAGCCGATGCGCACTTTCGCCACCTGCCGCAAGTCCGAGTGATCTGAGGAGGCCGTGTGTCGCTGTGGGCGGGTTGAGATCGGGTGAGGTCGCCCAGGCTTACGAGCCGGCTGCCCAGTCCTCGACCGCGAGCGAATCGACGCGGGTAAGTTCTCGGGTGTTCGACGTGACGAGGGTCGCGCCGCGCCGCCGAGCCTGCCCGGCGAGCAGCACGTCGTAGGCACCGATCGGAGTCCCCCTGAGCTCCAACTGGGCGCGCACGAAACCGGCTGCAGCGGCGTCCTCTTCATCGAAGGGCGTCCAGATCAGTGGCCCGGCCAGGAAGGCGTCGACCCGGCGCCGATTGGCATCTCGGTGTTGGCTCTTTCCGACTCCGTACCAGAGCTCGAAGGCAACGATCGAGGACAGCAGTAGGTCATCCCGGCGTGCTGCCGCGGCAGCGAACCGCTCCCGCACCGCCGCCGACTTGCCGTTGATCACGGCGATGCAGACGTTGGTGTCAAGCAGGTACGTCGTCATCGAAGACCGCACGTTCGGGGGTTGGCGGTTGGTTGCGTCCCTCGGGCATGATCGGCTCGGTCGCCAGGCGATCGAGCTCCTCGAACCACGCCCCGACGTCGGTGTAGATCGGCTCGAGCAGCACACCGTGCCCAGAGCGGCGCACCCGGACGCGATCACCCTCGAAGCGCAGCTCGCGCGGGAGCCGGACCGCCTGGCTGCGGCCGTTCATGAAGAGTTTCGCTGTCGTAGCCATAGCACCTCCGTGGTAGCTACCGGAAGTATATATCAAGTCGAGTATCGTGGCCATGCGCCTCCGTGGTCGCTACCGAGGGCATGTACCAAGGCGATCCGTCGGCCGAGCAATGGCATCATCCGCGCTTCGGAGGGCGCGATTGGTGTTTCGATGCGTACGCCACATGATTGAGACGTACGGGACTGGAGTGCAACAGAGATGACCAAAGCGATGACACCGACCCAACTCCGAGCGAACCTCTACCGCGTCTTGGATGAGGTGTTGGCAACCGGCCGCCCGCAGGAAATCGAGCGCGGCGAGGGTCGGCTCCTGATCGTTCCGGCGAATCCCCGACGGAACCTCGATGACCTCCCCAAGCGGAAGCTCTACACGGGCAACTTCGATGACGTGGTCGAGACCTCCTGGGCGGATTCCTGGAAGCCGGACGTGTGAAGGCCTTTCTCGACACCCATGCCGTCGTGGCCCTCGCGAGTGGGGAAGTGTCGGTGTTCGGTGCAGCTGGTCGCGACCTGGTCGAGCGAGCGGCGCTGTTCGTGTCCCCCCTCGTCCGGCTCGAGCTCCAATTCCTTCAGGAAATTGGCCGTCTCACGGTGACGCCGGAATCGATCCTCGCGGACTTGGGGCGCAGCGTGGGCCTGGTCGTCTCGCATGATCGCGTGGAGGAGGTCGTGAGTGCAGCGATTGCGATCGCTTGGACCAAGGATCCGTTCGATCGCCTCCTGGTCGCGACCGCGATTCTCCACCGTGCCCCGTTCGTGACCCGCGACGCTCAGATCCAAATGCACTTCGCCCAGGCAGTCTGGTAGCGCCGGCAGGATCACGCCCGGGTCTCGAAGCACCCGCCGTCTTCGGGCGCTGCAGGCCTGCCAGGGCCTGCCGAGTCCCCGATCTGGAGAGAAGGGATGCGAGGGGACCGATCGCCCTCCTTGCCGACGCGACTGTGGCACGGTACGCTCTTGGCATGGACTATCGCCAGCGAATCACCATCGAGCCGGGCAAGCGCAGCGGCAAACCCTGCATTCGGGGGCTGCGAATCACCGTCTACGACGTGCTCGACTACCTTGCCGCCGGGATGACGGATCAAGAGATCCTGGGTGAGTTTCCCGATCTCGAGCTCGAGGACATCCGGGCGGTCCTTGCCTTCGCGGCCGATCGCGAGCGGCGGCTGGTGTGGAGCCCCGCTGCCTGACGGATCTCGTGAAGCGGACGTCGTTGCTGAGGTCGTGCCCAGTCGCTATGGCTCGGGTCTAAGCGTCTGGCACCCGACTGGGTGGGGGGGGTGGACATCCGTGCCTTCGACATGAAATCTGACCTCCTCCGCTCATCGATTTTCGACGATGCGCTGGGTCAGGGCATGTTGGCACGGAGAGGTCCTCCAAAGGGACTACTCCGAGGCATCGTTGCCTCTTGACAGATTCGTAGCGGGTCGTCTACTCTGTTGCCTGTCTTGCCCGTATCTTCACTTGTGCGACGGTCTTTGTCGTCACATGCGCACGCTAACCTCAGGGGGCCTCATGTCACAAGGACTACTCCTCTCTTCCGCCCTTCGATGTCGAACGCGTCGCTTGCCGTCGAGCTGGCGGCAGGAGGTGTTCCTCGCGCTGCTGTTCCTGTTTGCCTGGCCGGTTGGGGCTTCAGAGGGCCTGCCCGAAGAACTTCATCCCGATCCCGCAATCTGTGTCGATCCGATTCCTTGGAGCGCCTCCAGCGAGCCCGGTCCGGCGAAGGCGAGCCGCATCGCAACCGACGCCGACATCGAGGCGATGAAGTGGCTGGGGCTCATCGGAGACGTGGAGCGCATCGTGGAGGCTTCCAGGCAGGGTTCGCCTGGGGCGAGCGCCACGCCGATCGTCCTGCGAGATCGGTCGCGTCAACTTGGAGGTACACCGGAGGGCATGACCATGAATTGGCAGTACGTGCCCGACAGGTACCGGGCCATCCTTGCGGTACGGATCCTCGAGTCGCGGCAGGGCTTGCGAGGCCTGCTCCCGTCGTCACTCTCGAGAGTGGAGATCCTGGAGGTCATCAAAGGAGAGGAAGGCTGGCAGATGCGGGAGCTCCAGGTCTTGACCTGGGAGGGGCGAGTTCGGGTCGGAGACCTCGTCATTGAGCTCGGGCACCCGGACGACCCCGTTGGACCGGGGGAAGAGGCGCTTCTTTTTGTCCCGATGTGGCAGCGCGACGGGAGGTCGACCGAGCCGCTCCTCGAGCAGGGCCTAGTAGCAGTTAAGCGATTCGACTTCGTCACCAGAGCTACTCTCTTTCCGGACGGGCCTGATGCGGTTGGGGTGGAGGGCTACCTCGGCTGGCAGCTTGAAACCCTCCTGGCAATGCCGCAACCCTACTTCGGTCGGCTCGGGTGGTGGTTGGAGCACCTGGGGAGCGCGCCGGTTTTGCCCGCCCCTTCCAGGGGCGTCTGAGCATTTTTTCGTGACGTGTCGGAGATCGGCGCCGGTTACTGCGCTTCGCCCGTGGGAAGGTGGAAACCGGCCCGGCTGGCGGTTAGTCGGTGGGCCGTCGCGGGTCTATTCGGCGCCCTTCGGCTGTCGAGACGCACTTTCGCCGTGCCGATCTCTTGGTCGGCGTTGCGGTGATGGCTTGTGGGTCGGTCGAGGCCCGATCGGGCTGGTTTGAGCTCGAG
>CAZRFU010000073.1:0-26644 GCA_964599475.1 uncultured Thermoanaerobaculia bacterium | reverse complement strand
CGGCTCGTGAACCACCGCGGCCCTCGCCCACCCACGCCGTCCCGATCTCGGGCTCGAGAACCAGGCCTCAGACGGTGACACGGGACGCCGCGAAGAGGTGCGCACACAACGCGCACTGCTTGGCTCCGGAGGGGCGCTCCCACAGCCCGTACCTCAGAACGCCACGGCACGAACTCCTCCGCGGATCCCAGGTCCCCATCCCTGATCCCCTTTTCATCGACCTCCTGCTGGTCAGCGAGCAGGGGGGGGTGTGTGGGTGGGAGCTCGCGGATCGGTGGAATGAACCGCCCCATCGCAGCACCGAAACTGCCATATCCGCCCAGCAAGGCGACCCGAGCAAGCGGCGCTGACGGCACCAGCGGCACGGCCATCCGCAGGACCCGCTCGAGATGGTCGCCCTTCACCAGCAGGGAGGGCGGGGGAGACGCTGCAACCACCGCGAAGCTTGGCCAACGCTCTGATGCAACCAGTGCCGCTCTTCACCGAACCAAAGATCTTCTCCCGAGTCCGGGTCTTCTTCCGGTTTGGTTGCGGCTCCCGCAGCCGGGAGAGGTATTCTCATGGAGGCCCGAATCCGAGGCCACATCCCGAGGAGGTCGTGATGTCCACTCCCGAGTACCTGATCTGCATGGAGTGCGAAACGCCGGTGTACGAGTTCACCTGGAAAGAGGGTGAGGTGGTCGAAGCCGAGTGTTTCGCGTGCGGCAACGACAACCCGGAGCAGTTCATCACCGAAGAGGACTACGAGGCCTTGACCGGCGCCGAGTGAGTGGTGTCGAAGGGCAGCAGCAGCCTTACCCGCGTGCCTTCGCCCACCGTGCTGGTGACCTGAACCTCACCGCCGTGGGCGCGGGCGATGCGATCGGCGATCGCCAAGCCGAGGCCGGTCCCACCCTTCTTGGTCGACCAGAACACCTCGAAGATGTGGGGCATCGCCTCGGCGGGAATGCCGACGCCGGTATCGACGACGTCGAGCCGCACGAATTGCCCTTCGCGCGCCACCGCCAGGGTTACGGTCCCCGGCTTGCCGCCGGCGGCCACCGCCGAGCACGCATTGCGCACGACGTTCAACAGCAGTTGCTGCAGTTGCGACCGATCGGCGACCAAGGCGAGCTCCTCGTCGGCCTCGACCACGATCGTGGCGCCTGCCTCCCGCGCCTCGGCAGCGACCTGATCGCGCACCCGTTCGAGCAACTCGGTGAGATCCACGACCCCACGCTCAGGCGCCCGAGGACGGGCGTAGGCGAGGAAGTCGGTCACCAGACGCTCGAGCCGGCCGATCTCGTCGCGGGTGATGGTCAACAGCCGCGGCGTCGCCCCGCGGCCGAGGTGTTGCATCTCCTCCTCGATCAGCTGCATGTTGAGGTTGAGCGAATTCAGCGGATTACGGATCTCGTGCGCGAGCCCTGCTGCGAGGGTCCCGAGATAGGCCATCCGCTCGCGTTCGGCTGCGAGCTCCTCGAGTCGCTCGCCACGGCGGGCAAACCACACCACCACGGCCCAGGCGATGATCAACAACGTCAGGCTCAGACCGCCGACCACCGAAGTGCGCGCGATCAGATCCCGCCGCAGTGCCTCGGCGCGCGCCGCCAGCTGTTCCCGAGAGATTCCGAGGGTGATCTGGCCGAAGTCCTCGATTGGGATGTCGACCTCGACCATCTCGAACGTCTCCGTGCGTTCGATCGGCTCGATCTGGTAGTGCGATGGCACCTCGGACGGCGACAAGATGGTTTGGCCGGCGGCTCCGGGCGCCTGCACCCGTACTTCGCGGGAGTACACCAGGCGCCCTTCGCGATCGCGGATCTCGATGCTGCGGATGATCTCGCGCTGGCGCAACACCGAGTCGATCGAGGTCTTGGTCTCGTTCTCCTTGGCGATCACGACGTAGAGATCCTCGCCCTGACGGCGCGCCTCGAGGGCGAGCTGTTGGGCCAGACCTTCGGCCTCCTCGCGGGTTTCGAGCAGCGCGCGGTTGACCTCGCGCTCCGACAGGGACTCGAGCAGCAGCCAGCCGAACAGCAAGAGGTCGGCGAGCAGAAACGCTCCGAAACCGATGGCGATCCAGGTGAGTCGGCGGGAGTGGGGACGACGAACCATCCGCCGATCTTGGCATGGAAGCCGACTCGTGGTATTTTTCAGGGCTCGACCGTTGGCCGTCAGCGCCATCGGCTCATCTTTCCGCTTCGCCGACCTCACGTCGGCTTCTCCAGGAGCTTCACCGTGCCGAGGAAGTGTGATCTCACCGACAAGACGTCGAAGGCCGCGCGCAACGTTTCGCACGCCCACAACGTCACCCCCCGCTGGCAGCATCCGAACCTGCAGTCGAAGCGCATCTACGTTCCCGAGCTCAAGCGCTTCGTGCGCCTGCGGGTGTCGACTCGCGCCCTGCGAACGATCACCAAGAAGGGCCTGATGGCGTTCCTGCGCGACGAGGGCAAAACCCTCGACCAGGTCACCTGAGACCGCAGATGCGGCTCGCCACTTCGCTCGCGCTCGCGACGGTGTCCCTCGGGACCCTCGCGGGCTTTGCCGCGTCCGCCGCCAATCTCGCGCTCACCCAGGACATCCCGATCGAAGCCGGCATCGAGCTCGGCGTCCAGCTGCGCGCCGGCAACATCGTCGTCGACCGCGGGACCGCAGCCGGCGTCGTCAGCGCCAGCGTCACCTGGACCTGTGGTGACGCCGATCTCAGCCGCTGCTCCGAGGCTGCGGCCAAGCTCGGCTTGACCACCAGTGCCACGGCCCAGCGGCTGACTCTCGGCGTTGCCGGCATGCCGACGCTCAATCTGGTGCGGCTCACCCCTACCCTGCACGTCGTCGCGCCGGCCGGCCACCTGGTCGAAATCGACCTCGGCGCCGGCAACGTCCGCGTCAGCGACCTCACCGACGGCCTCGAGATCGACCTCGGCGCGGGCAATGTCGAAGGGTCCTTCCCACTCGCCGCCGTCGGCCGCATCGAGCTCGACAGCCGTGCCGGTCGCGCCACGCTCAAGCTCCCCGACAGCTCGATCGTCGGCTCCGGCCTCGTCGGCTCCTCCGTCACCTGGTCACGCGAAGAGGGCGGCGGCAAGATCGAGGTCGACCTCGGCGCGGGAGAGATCGTGGTGACGCTCGTCGGGGCGGAGTCGCCGTAGGCCGGCCCGCGGCGTAGCCAGCCGGCGCTGTCCACGCGCCGGCCAAGCCTGCCAAGGGACTGAGGGACAAAGGGACTGAGGGACTTTCGGAGTCGGATCCGACCGGCCCTTAGTGGCTTACCCCGCCAGATGTCACGCGTTGTGCGACACCTTCTCGCTGGCTTCTGCGCAAATCTCCCCCTGATCTCGCGCGACGGCGTGCTTCCGAAGCTCGAGGGCGGTACCGTCGGCGGTTCGCCTGCGCTAGGGCGTGAGGTCGTGTGCGCCGCCACGCACACCCTGGGGCGCTCCCGCGGCCCGTACATCAAAACGCCACACTGCGATGCCCTCCGACGGATCGGATCCCTGGTCCCCGCCTCGTCGACCGACTGCTGGTCAGCGAGCGGGTGGGGTGCGGGCGGGCTCGCGGATCGGTGGAATGAGCCGTTCCATCGCCGCGCCGAAACTTCAAAATCCGCCCAGCAGGGCGACCCGAGCAAGCAGCGCTGCCGGCACCCGCGGCACTGACCTTCGCTGGCCCCGATCCAGATCGTCGCCCTTCACCAGCCAGGAAGGGTGGGGGAACGCTGCAACCACCGCGAAGGCTCGGGAAGGCTTCAGGGCAGCTCGGTCGCTCTTCTCCGAACCAAAAGAATCCTCTTCCGAGTCCGGTCTGGGTTCCGGCTTCGCTTGCGGCCGCCGCGTTGGTCCTTGGTATCTTCCTACCGCCGAAACCTCAACGTCACCAACACCTCGTCGTTGCTCTCGTCCTTGCCGGCGCGGACGAAGGTGTGGTCGGAGAACTCGGCGGTGAGATCGATACCGTCGTAGAGACCGACGCGGACGCCGTAGTCGATCTTGTCCCACTCCCAACGCAAGCTGGGTGCTGGGAACAGCGGCGACCCGCCTTCGAACTCCGGCTCGAGGCGTGAGACGCGGATCGCCGGCTGGATCGACGAGAGCACCTGCTTGCCGCCGACGGCCCACACCAGGGGCAGGTCGAAGCGCCAGGCGGTCTCGATCTCCCAGCCGGTGCGATCGAGGCCGGCGATCTCCTGATCGACCCACTGGCCGAAAACGGTGAAGCTGCTCCAGTGCAGCCGCAGATTGGCGCCGATCTCCTCTTTGTCGTTGCCGCTGATCGGCAAGCCGAAACCCGGCGCCGGGCCGTCGAGCAGATCGAGGTCACCGCCGTAGCGCGTGCCCTCGAGCTCGACCCGGTCGGCGAGCTCGCGCTGGTACCACCACCCCATCACGTCGAACAGCAAACCGGTGTCTGGGCTGCCGAGCCGGAAGCCCAGACCGGCGCCGGTTTCGAGGTCACCGTCGAAGTCGAGGTCCTCGACCTCCGCGTCGTAGAGGATCGGGATGCCCGATCCGAGCGGCGGCGCGGGCGGGTTGGTCTCGAAGCGCACCGGCGTGCCGTTGTCGCCCGCAAGGGCGTTGGGGTCGCGCAGGAACACCGGGTTGCCCTGAGTGGCGGAGACGCGAAAGTAGACGTGACGACCGAGGTCGCCACCAACTTCGAGGCCCATGTCCTCGAAGCGGTTGAAGGCTGTCGAGATCAGCCCGTAGCTCTCGAGGTGCCGATCGTTCTGGCGCTCGAACTTGGGCATCTTGCCGATCTTGGCGTAGAGCGACGATCCCGAGGGCCACGCTCCGGCCGGGGTCTCGCGGCCGAAGCGCAGCCAGGCTTCGTCGATGTCGATCTTCTTGTCGGTCGAGGTCGGGTTGCGGTCGTAGAGGTCGATCGCGTCGATCTTGATGCGGGCGTCGATGTTGCCGCCGAAGTTCGCGTCGAGCAACAGCGTCACCGCCGAGAGCTCGATGTGGGAGCCGGGATCGACCGTCGCCATTTGGCCCCGCGCCTGCCCGGGAGGCAACTGCTCCGGCGTGAACGGGAACGAGATCGGGAACACTTCCGAATCGCTGTTGCGGTAGTTGGCCTTGCCTTCGATCTTGATCGTCAGCCGGGGCTTCTCGGCGACAGGGGCTTCTTCACCCTCGCCGAATACCACCAACGGGGCCGCCATCAGCAGCCCCACCACCATCCACCGCCGCAGCGTCGTTTGCACTTATTTGATCCCCGCGTTGATCAACGTGTTCTGGATGCCGAGCTCGGGGATCCGCCAGCTGCCCCCGTCGACCCGGCCGACTTCTTTGCCCTCAACCAGCAATACGGCAGTGGGGACTCCGCGGATGGAGTACTTCTTGGCCTCCGGGTCGCTGCTGAAGCCCTCACCCTTCGGCAGACCGTAGAAGCTGAAGGTGAAACCGCTGCCCTCGAGGCCCTGAGCGACCGAAAAGACCTTGGGAAGCACCTGCGAACACGCGGGGCACCAGGTGCCGAAGAACACCTTGACCTCGACCTTTTTCGAGGTCCCAGCCAGGGTGCGCAGGATCGGCTCGGACGGGCGATACCGCGCCGAAGCGAAGCGGTAGTGGGCGTTGGAGGCCAGCAACTCACTCGCACTCTTGTTCCCGAGCTGGTAGGGCGCCTCGCGCAGCTCGATCTTCTTGCCGGCGAAGGTGAAGCTGACCTGGTCGTTGGCAAAGTCGAAGGTGCCCTCGTTGCGCGGTGCGGCTTCGGCGGCGACGGCGCCGGTGCCGTCGGGCTGAAGGAACCAGGCGTCGCGCGCGATCGCTTCGATGGTCTTCTGGCGCGGCTGCAGCAGCACGACCTCGGAGAGCTCGGGGACATCGAAGATCATGGCGTTGCCGGCCTTCTGAGCCGCCCAGATCTCACCACGCTCGGAGATCTTGCCGTCGACCGCAACCTGCCAGGTCGATTCGGGCTCGAACCCACTGAAGAAGGGGTCGGCGTTGCGCTCGACGACGGCCGGGGCCGGCGCGGCCGGGGCCGGAGAGGCGGCGCGCGGCGCGGCGGGGGTGGGGGCGGCGACGGGCTCGGGCTCGCGCGCACAGGCTGCCGAGGCAGACAACGCGAGGACGGTCATGGTCAGAGCAACAGCAGAGTCGATACGCATCACGATGGATCTCCGGAAGAAGCAGGGGCGAGCCAGGGGGGCCACCCCGAAGCGGTTTCCACCACGGCCCCGTCGACGATCCGGAAGGATCGGGGCAGACGGCGGTACAGAGGACGAATCAAAGGCAGGGGAGTTTCGGCGTGGAGGTCGAAGGCCGGACCGAATTCGAAGCCGAAGCTCTTGGCAGCCGGGCCATCGGCACTGGTAAAGACGTGAAACGGCGGCTCCGCGCCATCCCAGACCCGCTGATTCAGCGGATCGACGACGTCTTGGAGGGACTCCAGGTCGGCGAGGATCACCCAGTGCTCACCACGGGTGAGATCGTCGCCGTGGACGAGGTCGGGAAGACACACACGGGTTTCCGTGCCGACGCAGATCTGGTCGATCCGGGTGTCGATCGCCAGACGGGTCGCTACGTCGTCGAGTGGCAATCCCGGCGCCCGCCAGGCGAACACGCCGACGAGCAGTGCTACCGCCGCGGCGCCGATGGCCCGCGCGTGCCAGCGGCGAGATTCCGGCTCGCGCCCCCACCACGCCAGCGCCAGAGTCGGCAGCAGCAGCAGCGCGTCGCTCCAGAATGCCTGTTCGGGCGTGCGGTCGACCAGGTTGCCGAAGCACCCACACGAGGCCCCTTCGGGCAACAGGCCGTTGGCATCGAGGTACCACGATCGGCCGGTCAGCACCATGAAGAAGGCAACCATCAGGGTCGTCGGGATGAGCACGATCGGACGCCTGATTTGCAGAACCAACGCCATCCCGAGGACGGCCTCGAGGACCAGGGCGATGAGCGCCATCGCGTGAGGGGCACCAAAACCGAGCCCCTGGAGACTCATCTGCTCGGCAAAGGCAACCGGGTCGATGGCCTTGGCGTAGACCGCCACCAGCAACACCACTCCCAGGACCAACGCCCCGGCCCAGCCCAGCAACAACCGCACGCGTTCCGACATGCTAGAGCCGAATCACTCGGGTCCCGGCAATCCGGTCGTGCAGAGCACGCTTGTCGCCGAAGGCCGCCATCAGGAAGCCGACTCCGAGAATCACACAGGAGATCACGTAGCCGACCAGCCGCACGATCGCCTTGCCGAAGCCGATGCCGGGGGTGTTCGAGCCCTCGGCGACGACGGCGATCTTGAGCAGCGCCTTGCCGGGCGTGCGCCCCCACAGCGCCCAACACACCACCGGCAGTCCTAGGCCGACCACCATTCCCAGCAGGCTGCCGAGGAGTGCCGCAGTCTCGACCGGGATCACGAAGGTCAGGACGAAGTTGAGCGCTGCGAGCGGCAACCCAACGGCGACGCCGTCGACCAGCAGCGCCCCGAACCGCAACCAGAAGCCGGCGGGCCGGCCCACCGGAGCACCTGCCGGACGCGCCATCGGCGGCGGCGGGGTGCGGACCGCACGGGCGCCGAGGGCCGTGTGGTCCAGAGCATCGATCGAGCCCAGGATGTCCCCTGGTGGTGGCGGAGGGGGTGCCGCACCTTCCCGCGGCCGCATGTCGTCGAGAGCCGGGGGCGTCGGTCGTACACCTCCACCACCTGGAGGCCGCGGCGGAGGAGGAGTCGACGGCCTTGGCGGCGACGGCCGCGGCGGCGCCGGAGTCGTCGGGACCTCCAGCATGGTCTTTTCGACGGCAGTCGGGGCGGCCGGCGTAGGCGCCAGCGGCGAGAACACGTCGGTGCGCGACACCGGCCGTTCGAGCGGCGGCGGACCGGCCGGCGGCAGACCGCCGAGTGCCGGGGCCGCGAGCGGCGGTGAGCTCTCGAGGCTCGGGGCCGAAGGGGCCGGCGGCGTCACCCGCAGCGACGGCGCCGCTACCGGCTCCGGCGCCTGCGGTGCGGCAGGCGGGGGTGCCCCCGGCTGCGACGCCCCCGGCTGAGGAGCGACCGCCGGGGGACTCGGCAGCGCCGACCGCGGTATCGCCTCGATCCGCACGGTGGCCGCCACGTCCTCCTGCTTCGGTGGAGGCTCCTGGGCCGCCGGAGTGGCCGGCTTCATCCGTACCGTCATCACGGTTTCGCCGATGGTGATCAGTGATCCGTTGCGCAGCGGGCTCTGCCCGACGACCCGCGCCCCGTCGACGTAGGTGCCGTTGCTCGAGCCGAGGTCGCGCAGGATGATCGTGCCGTTCGATGCCTCGAGCTCCGCGTGGGTGCGGCTGGCACTCGCATCGGCGAGGGTCACGGTGCAATTGCGACTGCGCCCGAGAGTGCTGACTCCTTCCTCGAGGGTGATGCTGCGATCCCCGAGCTCGAGGGTGTAGGTCCAGGTGCTGATGGCGAGGCCCTCCACGTGTCTGGTCCACGGCTCCCGGCCCCCAGGCCGAGAAGAACCCCGAGCTTATCGCAGATGGCTCACGGGCCAACCGCCGACCAGGCTCCGGTGTCCCCACCCTCGAAGCCATCGCTGAACAGGTGGCGGAAGATGCAGGTCACCCACTCAGGATGGTCGATGAACGGATTGCGGTTGCCCTGGAAAGCCCACACGACGTCGTTGCGGCGCTCTTCCCAGGCGTCGACCGGGTCGTCGCGATCCCACTGCAACAAGGTGGTAAGTCGCCCCATATAGGCCGTGCCGGTGGTGTTCGACCCGGTGGTCTGGATCAACGAGGTGTTGTCGGTCAGGACCAGGTTTGGTTCCGCGAATCCGGTCGCAGCGTGGTTGCCGCCCTCGTAGCGCACGTCCATGTAGAGCTGGGCGCGGGCGATGTTGCCCCGGCTGTACCACCACACCTCGTAGGCATTGCCGCCCGCCCAGTTCGAGTCCCCCGGATACCCGCCACCCTGTCCGCCGACACCGTTGTGAGCGTCGGTGGGCTGCTCGGAGCACCCCGAGTTGCACGTGCCGAATGGCAGGTTACCGCGGGTGCTGTTGTAGTCGACATCCTCGAGGAACAGATGATGGGCGTCGGTGCGCGGCGAGTTGTTCAGCGCCTCGTCCGGAAAGCCGTACGACTGCGGCCAACTGTGCTCGCGGTTGTAGGGGCCGGTGCCGCCGCCGAATTTGAGGAACGACTCGTTCTTGTACGGCGCCACCACACGGGCCGAGTCGAGGGGATCCTCGTCGGCGAGCTCGAGCAGATCCCAGGTGTCGGTATCGGAAGAGCTGTAGGCATAACGTTGGTGATCGTCGAGTCGATCGTGGATCGCGGCCCGCAGGGCCGGCCCGCAGGTCTCGGGAATCCCGGCCCAGTAGTCCTCCTCGCGCACGCGGTTGATCATCGAACGGGTGTTCCAGGCTTCACCCGCATCGAGGGTCGCCGAGCTGCCGCCCGGGAGACCGGCGCCGTCGGGGTCGTTGCGCACCCAGTCGGCCGCACTGTTGGTGTCGACGCCCGAGGGAATGCGCGAGAACCCTCCAACCGGAGCCGGCAGCACGGTCGCCGAGTAGAAGACATCCGCGCCATCGCCGTCGGCGAGCGCCACGTCATCCGACAGGGTGGTCCACGGCGTGGTGTCGAAGGTGCCGTCGTCGTTGGTGTCGAGGTCGGCGCCCAGAGTGCCGCTGAAGCCATCCACCAACAGCACCGTCACCGAGTCGTTCGGAAGAGATTCGGGGGACAGGGTCGCGGTCGACCACAGACCACCACCGTTGGTGGTGCCGACGGCGAAGCTCGCCAACACCTCGCCGGGGTTGCCGAGATCGTCGCTGTCGATCACGAGCACGTCCCAACTGGCGTACGACAGCGAAATTTGCCCCCAGATCTCGATGAATTCGTCGCCGTCGACCCCGGTCTGATCAAACAGAACCTCGTCGATCTTGGGGGTGAAGCCGCCCCCACCGCCACCGCCGCCGTCGACGTTCACCAGACCAGGACTGTTGGCCACCTCGCCCGGGTCGATCGTGCCACTCATCCCGGGGAGACCCTGGCCGGAATAGTCGTTGCGCTTCCAGTCTCCGACCGTGTTGGTGTCGACGCCATTGGGGATGCGCGAGGCGCCGCCGGGCTCGAACGCCAGACCGTCGAACATCACGGTGAGCACCGGCGTCGCGTAGGTGAAATCGGCACCGCCATCGTTGACGGCGATCGCGTCGACGATCGTGGTCCAGGGCGTCGAGTCGAGCGTGCCGTCGTTGTTGGTGTCGAGATCGGCGCCGGCGACACACGGGCTCATCCCACTGACCAACAGCAACGTGTGCGTGCCGTTGTCGATGTCGCCGCTGCCGTTGGCCGTACCGTAGCTCGAGACCCAGATACCGTTGGCGTTCGTGGTCCCAGGCACCCACACGTGCTCGATCGTGCCGGGATCGTCGTCCCCATCGGTGGTGTCGCCGAGAATGTCGATCAGGCACAGGCTCGAGTAGCTCGTCGACGGCGCACCAGCGATCTCGACGAAGCTGAAGTGGTCGACGCCGGTGTGGTCGGCGACGAACTCGTTGATCACCTGCGCGGAGACGGGCATGGTGAGAGCACACAACGTGAGAGCGGCAGAGAAGCGAAGGCGAACCATGGGATACCTCGGGCTGGAATTGGGGAAAACTGAGGATCGCGGAGAATAGCAGCAGTTCCGCGCCGTTGCCTAGCGCGGCGGCCGCAACCGAGCTCTGGATCACGACTCAAACGAACGCCTCGCTCGGTGACCAGCAGTCGGTCGGCGAGAGGGGGCCAGGGACCAGGGACCAGGGATCGGGAGTGGGACGGCCGGACGACTTCGCGCCGTGGCGCTCTGGTGTACGGGCCGCGGGAGCGCCCCAGGGTGCGTGTTGCACGCGCACCTCTTCGCGGTGTGGCCGCCCAGAATGTCGGAGGCCTCACCCGCCGCGCTTGCGAAACTGCAACGTCGCAACCGGCAACACCACCACGGCCAACACCGCCAACGCCCCGGCGTGGTAGCGGATCCCCGCAAACGGCGTGCCCATCAGCAGCACCTGACGCATGATCGCGACGAAGTGGTAGAGCGGGTTGAGCTGGGTCAAGCGTTGCGCCCACTGGGGCATGCTCGAGGCGGGAGTGAAGAGGCCCGAGAGCAGGATGAAGACGATCAGTACGAACAGCGCAAGGAAGGTTGCCTGCTGTTGATTGTGGCTGACGGTCGAGATCGCCAGACCCACGCCCACCATCACCAGTAGGTAGACCGCCGCAAGCACAAAAACCAGCGGCACGCTGCCCCGCATCGGCACGTCGAAGAGCACTCTGGCAACCGTCAGCCCCACGGTCAGTGCCACCAACCCGAGCACCCAGAAGGGAATCAGCTTCGCCGCGATGAAGGTGCTGCGAGCCATCGGCGTGACGCTCAGCTGCTCGAGCGTGCCGATCTCCTTTTCGCGCACGATATTGAGCGCCGACAGCAGAAGACCGACCATGGTCACCAGCTCGACCACGATGCCGGGCACCATGTAGTCGCGATAGGAGAGCCCCGGATTGAACCAGTACGAAACCTCGCGCCGGATCGCCGGCGGTGGTGGATCTCCCCCACGCGCCGCGGCCGCGGCTGCGACGTCCGCTTCGAACCGTCGCAGGATGGCGCTCGCATAGGCACTGGCGATGCCGGCCGATGCGCCGTCGACGGCATCGAACACGAGCAGGGCCGGCGCGCGCCGATCGCGCTCGAGATCACGCCCAAAACCCCGCGGCAGCTCGAGGCTCATGATCGCTTCGCCGCGGCGCAAGGCGGCCTCCGCGGCGACGGCGGTTTCTGCCATGCCGACCAAGCGGAACCTCTCGCTCGCGACGAAGTGCCGGACGAGGTCGCGCGACGCGGGCGAACGGTCGTGGTCGATGACCACAAACGGGGCGTCCTCGAGCTCGAAGGTTGCCGCGTTGGCCAAGACCACCAGCTGCAACACCGGCAGGATCAGAATCATCGCCATGATCTGGCGATTGCGCAGGATCTGCAGGAACTCCTTCTCCAGCAGGAAACTGAGACCGGCAAAGGGTTTCATTCGAGCCTCAGCCGGAAGCTGCGCAACGACAAGGTCAACACGGCTACCGTCATCACGGCGAGGATCACGGTGTGCTGCCACAGCTCGGCGAGCCCCAGCCCCTTGAGCATGATGCCGCGCACGATCTCGACGAACCACCGCGCCGGCACGACGACACTCAACCACTGCAGCACCGCCGGCAGGCTCGCGAGCGGGAAAATGAACCCCGAGAGCATGATGGTCGGGAACATCAGGCTCGACATCGAAGCCGTGGTGGCGGCCTGCTGGGTGTTGGCCTTGGCCGACACCAACACCCCGAGCGACAGGGCGCAAACGGTAAACAACAGACATTCGGCGATCAGCAAGGCCAGGCTGCCACGCACCGGAACCTCGAACGCGAAGCGCGACAACACCAGGATCAACGCGACGTTGGCGAGCGACAGCACGAAGTAGGGCACGACCTTGCCGGCGACGATCTGCAGCGGTCGCAGCGGCGAGGCGAGCAAAACCTCCATGGTTCCGAGCTCCTTTTCGCGGGCGATGGTGACCGAGGTCATCAGCGCCGACACCAAGGTCAACACCAGCGCCATCAGGCCCGGAATGAAGAGGTAGGCGCTGTCGAGGCCGGGATTGAAGGCCATGTGGACCTCGGGCTCGATCCGCGGCAGTCCCTTGCCACCTGCCCGAGTCGCCAGGGCTCGCGCCACGGTCGACTCGATCACGGCGGTGGCGTAGGCCACGGTGGTGCGGGCGGTGTTGGGATCCGAACCGTCGACGAGCAGTTGGTAGCGGATCTCACCACCGGGCCCCAGCGCTCCGAGCTCGGCATCGAGCACCACCACCACCCGCACGCTCCCGTCGCGCAACCACCCCTCGGCCACCGTCGAGGACGGCGCAACGCCGAGGATCGCGAGCGACGGCGACGCCTCGATCGCCGCAACGATTTCCCGCGAGAGCGCCGTGCCGGCAGCATCGACGACGGCGACCGGCGCATTTTCGACCTCGTTGCGCAGGGCATACCCGAAGAGAATCATCTCGACCAAGGGCAGGCCGAACAGCACCAGCAAGGTGCGCCGATCCCTCAGGACGTGCAGCGCCTCCTTGCGCACGAAGCCGAGGAACACCCACATCAGCCGGCAGCTCCCGGCCGCACCAGGCGGACGAACACCTCGTCGATCGACGGCGCCTGGTACCGCGCCGCCAGCCGGCGCGGGGTGTCGAGAGCGGCAAGGCGACCGTCGACCAGGATCGACACCCGATCGCAATACTCCGCCTCGTCCATGTAGTGGGTGGTGACGAACACCGTCACGCCGCTCTCGGCGGCTTCGTAGATCAGGTCCCAGAACTGCCGCCTCGTGATCGGATCGACGCCCCCGGTCGGCTCGTCGAGGAAAACGATGTCCGGCTGATGCAGCAACGCCACCGCAAACGCCAACTTCTGGCGCCAACCGAGCGGCAGGCTCTCGATGCGACTGTCGCGGGCCGCGAGCAGGCCGAGCCGGTCGAGCGCAGCCCCACCGCGCTCGCGGATCTCGCGCCGCGACAGGCCGTAGATGCCACCGAAGAGACGCATGTTCTCCGCTACCGTGAGGTCGGCGTACAGGGAGAAGCGTTGGCTCATGTAGCCGATGCGTCGTTTGATCCGCTCCGGCTCGGAGGCAACGTCGAATCCCGCCACCGACGCGCGACCCGAGCTCGGCGCGATCAGACCGATCAGCATGCGGATCGCGGTGGTCTTGCCGGCCCCGTTGGCACCGAGGAAGCCGAAGACCTCACCGCGCGCGACCTCGAACGAAACCCGATCGACGGCGGTGAAGGCCCCGAAGGTGCGGCTGAGCTCGACCGCCTCGATCGCTGGTGGTCGCTGCGAGACGGACTCAGGCATGGTCTCGATCTCGCGCGAGGTCGATGAAGACATCCTCGATGCCGGGCACGATCCGCCGGACCGCAGCGGCGGCGAAGCCTCGTTCTGCGAGTATCGCCGCCAGCGCGGTCGGCTCGAGGTCCCGACGCAGGTCGGCGTGGTGCACGACCTCACCAAACACCGCGGCGCTGCGAGTCTCCGGAAGTGCGTCGAGAGCTCGCGCCAGTGCCAGCCGTGAGTCCCCCACCCCCGGCCGGATCTCGAACAGCGGATAACCAAACTGCTCCGCGAGCTGCACCGGCGGTGCCACCGCCAGGAAGCGCCCCCCACTCATCAGCGCCACGCGATCGCAGCGCGCGGCCTCGTCCATGTAGGGGGTCGAGACCAGGATCGTGATCCCCTGCTCGCGCAGAGAGCCCAACATCTCCCACAGCTCGCGCCGCGACACGGCGTCGACGCCGGTGGTCGGCTCGTCGAGCAGCAACACCCGCGGACGGTGGATCAGCGCACAGCAGAGAGCGAGCTTCTGCTTCATGCCACCCGAGAGTGCACTCGCGCGCCGATCCGCAAAGGGCTCGAGGAAGCGGTAGAGGGGGTCGATCAGTGCTCGGTTGGCCTTCACCGTGGTCCCGAAAATCGCCGCAAAGAAGCTCAGATTTTCGGCCACCGACAGATCCCCGTAGAGCGAAAAACGACCGGGCATGTAGCCGACGCGCCGCCGGATCTCGCGGAAGTCCGCCACGACGTCGAACCCTTCGAGCCGCGCGCTCCCCGCGTTCGGCAGCAGCAGGCTCGCCAACATCCGCAGCAGAGTGGTCTTGCCCGCCCCATCCGGGCCGATGATCCCGAAGATCTCGCCCTCTTCGACGGCACACGACACCACGTCGACCGCACGCACCGCCCCAAAGGACTTGCTCAGCGAATCGACCTCGACCACCACCTCATTCCCCCTCGCCGAAGAACACCTCGGCCGGCATGCCGATCTTGAGCCTCCCGTCGCCATTGGGGACCACGACGCGGAAGGCGTAGACCAGCTCTACCCGCTCCTCCTTCGTCTGGAGGGTCGAGGGGGTGAACTCGGCCGTGGCCGCGATCCAGCGCACCCGGCCCTCACGACGCTCGATCCCGCCATCGACCGCGTCGACGGCCACCACCACCCGCTGACCAAGTTTCAGCGCCGGCAGCTGCCCCCCCGAAACGTAGGCCCGCAGCTCGATCTCGTCGAGGTCGGCGATCTCGTACAGCGGCTGCCCCACCGCCACCAGCTCGTGCTCCTCCACGAACTTGGTCAACACGGTGCCGGCGATCGGGTTGACGATCCGGGCCCGAGCAAGGCGATCCTCCAGGCGCGTGCGCTGGGCGACGATCGCCGCCACCTCGTCGGCGATGGTGGTGAGTTGGGACTTCCCCTCGGCGAGGCGGGCGCGCAACACCGCGATCTCGGCATCGCCACGGTCGATCTGCTGTGGCGTTGCGGCGGCCTCGTGCGCCAACTGTTCGAGCCGCTGCCGCTCACTCGTCGCCAGTCGAAGTTGGGCCTCGAGCACCCGCAGCTGCGCTTCGACGGCGGCCTGGCGCGAGGCGCTGGCCCGGCGCGAGGCGTCGACCTGCGCCAGCTCGAGCTCGATCGGCGTGGGATCGATCGCGCCGACCTCGGCACCCTCGGCCAGTGCAACCCCCTCCTCGACCGCGAAGGAAATCAGGCGGCCGCCAACCTCGGCGGCGACTCGCACCGGATCGGCCTCGAAGTTGCCGTAGGCGTCCGGTGTGGCTACACCGTCGCCACACCCTCCCAACACCAACAGCCCCGCCGCGAGGGCCGGCGCGACGAGCAGCCGCTCACGGAATGGACGAAAGGTTCTCATCGAGGGGTACTCCCAAGGTCGAATGGAAGGCGACGACGTCGCGGATCTGGGCGAGCCGATGGAGCTCGCGGGCGAGCTCAGCGCGGAACTCGGCGTTGCGTTCGATCAGATAGGCACTCGCAGTGATGACCCCGGCACGCAACTGCGCTGCACTCTGGCGGCTCACCTCGGCACGCAGAGCGAGGATTCGCTCGTCGGCAGCAAGAGCGGCGTCGGCAGCGTGGATGCGCTCAGCGATTCCTGCGAGCGACGCCGAGAGGGAGACGAGGAACGTCTCGAGACGCGCCCCCGCCACGTCGCGTTCGAGCCCTCGAATCTCTTGCTCGCGCTGCGTGACACCCCAGTCGAAAGGCTGCCACCGCACCCGCACCCCCGCCACGACGTACGGCGTCAGGTCGCGTTCGAAGAAGTTCTGATCGGCGGGCCGACCGACGCCGGCCTGCGCGAACGCCGCCACCAGCGGCTTGGTCGCGAGGCCACTGGCTGCGTAGCGGGCCTGGAGCAGGCGCTGCGTCCCACGAGCCTGGTCGAGCTCGGCCCTCGCGACGCCGTCGCCTCCGGCGGCGCGTGCAGTCAGCCGGCTCGAGGTCGCGACGCTCGGCACCTCGACCTCGGGGAGCTGCAGCGTGACGTCGGAATCGAGTTGCACCCCAGTGAGCGCGGCGAGGAAGGCGACGGCCGCTCGACGATCGGCCTGGAGCTCGTCGAGACGTTGGCCGCGGAGCTCGATCTCGGCGGCGATCGCCGCCCGGTCTCCCGCCAGGCCAACCCCGGCGCGCACCCGAGCGTCGGCGAGGCGATGCTGGGCGTCGAGGTCTTCGATCGCGAGCCGTTGAAGGCGCGCCTCGGCATCACTCGCCAGCACGGTGAAGTAGGCCTGCTCGACTCGCTCCCTCCAGCCGTGGAAGTCGACATCGACCGCTGCCTGATCGATCATCGCTGCCGCCTGCTCGAGCTCAACCTCGGCATCGGTGCGACCCGCGTCCCACACTCGTTGCTCGATATCGACGTGGAGGCTGTACTGATCCCGAGGAGGCCCAACGCCGAGGGCCGGCGGGAGCTCAGCGACCTCGGAATGGTAGGCAGCCGTGCCGCCAACCTCGAACTGCGGGCGAAAGCGCTGGCGCAGGTTCCCGAGCCTTCGAGCCGCGATCTGCTCGCGCAGGGCGTGCTCGCGCAGGCGTGGGTAATGCTCGCGAGCGGCGGCGAGAAGGGAGGGTAGGGTGGGTACCGGGTGCCGGGTACCGGGTACTTCGGAAGCGGATTCGGGTACCTGGTAGCCGGTACCTGGTACCTCCTCGGCCCCTGGTCCCTCCTGGGCGAGGGATGGTGTGACGGCCCGAACCAAGGCGAGAGCGATGGCGCTGGCGATCAGGTGCCTTTTCACGTTTCCTCCCGGTCGATGCCTCGGCGCACCAGGTCGAGGACATGGCGCTTGCGCTCGGCGAAGAACTGCTCCCGGTCCGCTTCGACTTCGGGGAAGAGGGTCGTCACCATCGGGAAGGCCACGAACGGGAACAGGCAGGCAGAGATCAGCGTGAGCATCAGGTGGCGGGGCTCGACCGGCCGGATTTCCCCACGCTCGATCGCTCGGGCGAGCAGGATCAGCAGCCGCTGCGGCGGTGCAGAGCCGGTGGCGAGCTGGGCACACATCTCCGCGCGGACCACCTCGCCGCCGGCGAGAAACTCGTTGACCATCAGACGCAACACGTCGAGGTTGCTCCCGACGAAGTCGATGTACCGATCGACGAAGGTGGCGAGCGCCGCCTCGAAGGAACTCTCGGCCTCGAGCTCCACCGCGTCGAGGAAGGCCTCACCGAAGCGGCGGAAGACGTAGCGAAATACCTCCGCGTACAGCCGCTCCTTGCTGCGGAAGTAGTAGTGCAGCATCGCCTTGTTGATCCCGGCGCGATCCGCGATCTGTTGCATCCGCGCACCGTCACGACCCTTGCGCGCGAATACTTCGAGTGCGGCCTCGAAAATCCGCGTCTCTGCCCCACCGGTGTCGGTCGCCTGCTCCACCATGGACGCAGCCTACGACCCATCGTCGACATTGTCAACTGTATGGTTGAACCTTTTGGTTGTTGCACCCCGGAGGATAGAAATCAAGCTCGCCGTCCGGTCTCCGTTCCGGCCTGGTCGGGTCCCTGGTCCCGGGTCCCCATTTTCTGAGCAGTTCCCCATGCACCCCTCCGCGGTGCACCCCGGAGGATGAAAATCAAGCCCGCCGTCCGGTCTCCGTTCCGGCCTGGTCCCGGGTCCCTGGTCCCGGGTCCCCATTTTCTGAGCAGCCCGTGCAACCTCGGCGGGCGATGGCGCGTACACTTGCCACCCCAGATCGCTCCGCCGGAGACCCGGCGGAACCCAATCCTCAGCAGCCGGAGAGCTTCGCGTGCGTCTGCAACTTCGAGCCTTGGCCCTTGTCCTCGCCGCTGCCACACCTGCCGTGGCCGCAACCCACCCTGCCAACCCGGCCACCGGTCCTCGTGCGGTCGCCAAAACTGCGCTTGCCCTGGTCGGCGCCACGGTCCACGTGCGACCGGGCGAGGTGCTCACCGACGCCGCCGTGGTCATCCGCGATGAGCGAATCGTCGCCGTCGGACGCAACCTCGCGATACCTGCCGACGCGACGGTGGTCGACGCCAAGGGCCTGGTGATCTACCCGGGGTTCGTCGACCCTCTGACCGAATACGGGCAGACCCCGCCTGGGCGGGCCGACCGACGGGGCCGTGAGATCCAATACGACCGCAGCGGCTCGGGTTCTGCATCGTGGAACGACGCGGTTCGGGCCGAGCGGGTCGCCGCCGCCGCCCTTGCCCCCAGCGCCGACGCCGCCAAGGCCTTCCTCGACCGCGGCGTGACGACGGTGGTGTCGGTCGCCCGCGACGGCATTTTCCGTGGCCGCGCTGCAGTCGTTTCCCTCGCCGACGCCTCGGCCGACGAGGTAATCCTGTCGAGCGCCGGACCCCACGTCCTCTCCTTCGACAAGGGCACCTCCACCCAGGCCTACCCCACCTCGCAGATGGGGTCGATTGCGTTGGTTCGACAAACCCTGCTCGACGCCGAGCACGCCCATCGCAACCCCGCGGCGCCGCTCGATTTGGCCGTTTCCGCCCTCGCCCGTGACCTCTACGCCGGCAAACCCCGGCCCGCGGTGTTGTTTGAAACCAGTGACGAACAGTCCCTGCTCCGTGCGGCCCGCATCGGCCGCGAGCTCGGGGTGCCGATGGTGCACGTCGGCAGCGGCTTCGAGTACCGCGTGCTCGATCAGGTCGCCGCCACCAAGTCCACCGTCGTGCTGCCGGCGCGCCTGCCGAAGAAACCAGAGGTCGGCACCAGCGCCGCCGCGCTCGACGTCACCCTCGGCGATCTGCGCCACTGGGAGCGGGCACCGGGCAACGCCGGCGCCTTGGTTGACGCCGGGATCCCGGTGGCCTTCACCGCAACCGGCCTCGGCCCCTCCGACGATCCCTTCGCCGCGATCCGGGCCGCCGTCGAAGCGGGGCTCTCGACCGCCGACGCCCTCGCCGCTCTCACCACCGTCCCCGCCCACATCGCCGGGGTCGCCGATCAGGTCGGCGAGCTCGCGGTCGGTCGGCGAGGCGACTTGGTGATCGCAACCGGCGACCTCTTCACCGACCCCAGTGCGGTGATTCGCTCGGTGTGGATCGGCGGGCGGCTCGCCCGCGAGCCCAACCCGCCCAAGCTCGACCTGCGCGGTCGCTGGGCGTGGCAGGTCGCCGGTGTCGAGCTCGAGCTCGACTTCGAGGGTGATCAACCTGGGGCCGGCCGCGGCGTCGTGCGACGCCCGGCACCACCCACGGACGAAGCACCCGCGGCTCCCGTCGAGGTCGTGGACAAGACCTCGGACCCGGCTGCCACGACCCCCGACAAACCCAAGGAGGTCAGCCTCGACGGCCTCTCGGTCGGCAGCGACACCGCCTCCTTCCGCGTCGCCCTCGACGACTTCGGCATCGTCGGCGTTGCCCGCGTCGAGATCGCGTCCCTCCCGGCCGGTCTCGAGATCCGCAGCGATCTGCCCGACGGGACCAGCACTCGCACCGCGCTCACCCGCCGCGCCGAGGCCACGGTCAAGCCCGCCAAGGAACCGCCGGCTCGGGCCGATCTCGTCTCGCGCCAAACCCTGCCCGCCGGCTCGGCCTTTGGTCTGGACGCCCCGGTCGCTCAGGAGGATGTGTTGGTGCGAGGAGCGACGGTCTGGACCAGCGGACCGGCCGGCCGTCTCGACGACGCCGATCTGCTGATCCGCGGCGGCCGCATCGCCGCTGTCGGCTCCGGGCTCGACGCTCCTGCCGGGGTCCGCGTCATCGACGGCACGGGCCTGCACGTGACCGCCGGGTTGATCGACGAGCACTCCCACCTGGCGATCGACGGAGGGGTGAACGAGGGCAGTCACCCGGTGACCTCCGAGGTACGCATCGCCGACGTCCTCGATCCGAACGACGTCGGCATCTGGCGCGCCCTCGCCGGCGGCACCACCACGATGCAGTTGCTCCACGGCTCCGCCAATCCGATCGGCGGCCAGGCGGCGGTGGTGAAGTTGCGCTGGGGCAGCTCGGCCGACGAGCTCCTGATCGACACCGCACCTCCTTCGATCAAGTTCGCGCTCGGGGAGAACGTCAAGCAGTCGAACTGGGACAACCCCGGGCCGCGCTATCCCAAGACGCGGATGGGTGTCGAAGCACGGATCCGCGATGCCTTCCTCGCTGCCAAGGCCTATCGCGACGCTCACCAGGCCTTTGGCCGGCTTTCGGCAGCCGAGCGCACCCGCCAGGTCGCCCCGCGCCGCGATCTCCAGCTCGAGGCCTTGGTCGAGATCCTCGAGGGCAAACGGATCATCCACTGCCACTCGTACGTCCAGTCCGAGATCCTCTCCCTGATCCGACTCGCCGACGAGCTCGGCTTCAAGGTCGGTACCTTCACCCACATCCTCGAGGGCTACAAGGTCGCCCCGGAGATCGCCGCCCACGGCGCCGGCGCCTCGTCCTTCGCCGACTGGTGGGCCTACAAGCTCGAGGTCTACGACGCGATTCCCCACAATGCCTGCCTGCTCACGCGTGCCGGCGTGCTGACATCGATCAACTCGGACTCGGGTGAGCTGATCCGCCGCCTCAACCAGGAAGCCTCGAAATCGGTGCTGGCGTGCGGTATGGAGGAGACCGCGGCCCTGGACATGGTGACGATCAATCCCGCGCGCCAGCTCGGCATCGACGACCGCGTCGGCTCGCTCGAGGTCGGTAAGGACGCGGACTTCGTGATCTGGAACGGACACCCGCTTTCCACCCTGTCGCGGGTCGAGCAGACCTGGGTCGACGGTCGGCCGTTGTTCACCCGCGAGCGGGATGCCGCCCTTCGCACCGCCGCAACCCAGGAGCGCCAGGCGCTGATCCAGAAGCTCCTGGCCACCCCCAAAGCCGGCGGCAGTGGCCCATCGGCAACCGAACGTGACACTCGACCTCAATGGCACTGCGACGACGATCACCACGTCGTCGAGGAGATCTTCTGATGCGCCGCACCATGACCTTCGCGGCGAGCCTCGTGGCGCTCGCCCCCACCTTCGCTACTGATCTCGTGCCTGCAGCGCCTCGTTCACGTCCGCTGCTGCTGCGCGGCGCCGAGGTCCACACCGTCAGCGGCCCGGTGCTGCCGGCAACCGACGTGCTGATCGGCGTCGACGGCACCATCAGCGCGATCGGCACCAACCTCGAAGCCGGTGACGCGGAGGTCATCGACCTCGGCGGCCAGATGCTGCTCCCGGCCTTCATCGCCCCGCAGACGACCCTCGGCCTGGTCGAAATCGACGCCGTGCGGGCAAGCGTCGACACCAACGAAATCGGGCCGAACACCCCCGAAGTCGAGGCCCACGTCGCTTTCAACCCCGACTCGGAGCTGTTGCCGACCGTGCGCCGCCACGGCATCGGCATCATCCAGTCGGCCCCGAGTGCCGGGTTCGGCGGAGGGCTGTTCAAGGGGCGTTCCGCGGTGTTGCGCCTCGACGGCTGGACCAAGGAGGACGCCGCCCTCACGCTGACCTTTGGTCAACAGCTGCGGTGGCCTGCGGCCGCTGTTCGATCAGGTGGGTTCGGCCCACCCGAGGAGGAACAGCGCAAGCGCATGACCGAGGAACGCGCGCTGCTCGAGCGCACCATCGACGAGGCCCGCGCCTACGACCGCCGCCGCGATGCCGACCCGGGCAGCGCCATCGACGTACGCCTCGAAGGGCTCCGCGCCGTGGTCTCGGGCGACGAGCCGGTGTTCGTGCTGGCCGACGATCGGCGCCAGATCGGCGAGGCCGTGGACTTCGCGGCGCGCCACGGCCTCGACATCGTCATCGTCGGCGGTGCCGAGGCCGACGCCCACGCTGCCACCCTCGCCGAGCGCGGAATCCCGGTCGTCCTGCGGCCGGTCCATTCCCTGCCCTATCGCCCCGATGCCGCCTACGACGATCCCTACACACTGCCGGCTCGCCTGGTCGAAGCCGGCGTGACGATCGCCTTCGCCAAGCCGGGCGGTTCCTGGGACGTTCGCAACGTGCCTTTCCAGGCCGGCCACGCTGTCGGATTCGGCCTCAGCCGCGACGCCGCCTACCGGGCCCTGACCCTCGACGCTGCAAAGATCCTCGGCGTCGACGACAAGGTCGGCTCGATCGAGGTCGGCAAGGAAGCCACCCTCGTCGCCGGCCGCGGCGACCTCCTCGATCCCCTGCGCCACGAAGTGACGGCACTGTTGGTCGGCGGCCGGGTCGTCGACCTCGACAGTCGTCAGGAACGGCTCTACCGCAAGTACGACGAGCGGCTGCGACGGCTTGGTAAGTAGGGGTATCGGGTATCGGGTATCGGGTATTGGGTATCGCGGATCAGGGATCAGAACCCGATCGTCATCGGCCGGGTGGGCACGCAGGGGTACCTGGGAACTGTTCCGAAATACCCCATGCACCACTCCGAAGTACCCGATACCCAGTACCCGATACCTCCGGGTGGTGCACCACCGGCCCAACTTTCATCAGACCGGGGGCACCACGAGGGGCGCTCGAGCCTCAGAAATTGAGTCGAGCGTTGATGCCGATCGTGCGCGGCTGGTTGGTCAGGTAGCTCACCCGCGCCCGTGTCCCACGCTCCTGATCGAGCGCCAGCAGCGCGACCTCATCCGTGACGTTGTTGCCGAACAGGGCAATGTCCCACTTGGCGCTGATCACGCCGAAGCGCAGGTTCAGCAGGTTGTAGGCGGGCAGCTCGGGATCGAAGGTGAAGGTGTTCTGGGTCAGCGGCCCGCCGAGGGTGTTGGGGGCGAAGGACAACAGATCGACGACGCCGAAGCCGGCGGCCTGGTCGCTGATCTGGGTGTAGCGCGACCCGACGTGCTGGAAGGTCCCAGAGACGTATCCGGTCCAGGCACTGCTGAGCTCGAAGCGATAGTTGGCAGCCACGGCAGCTTGGAAGTCCGGCACCGTCGGCAGGCGATTGCCTTCTTCGATTCCGGCCACGATGCTGACGTTGCCGGCGCTGTCGGTCGAGGTCAAGCTCGACTGGAGCTCCGAGTCGGTGTAGCTCGCTGAGATGGCGAAATCGAAGACCGGCGTCGGCTGCAACGCAAGCTCGAGCTCGACACCCGTGCTGCGTGCCTTGGGCACGTTGAACACCACACGCGACGAGCACGAGCCGGCGGTCACCGTTGCCTGCAGGTCCTCGATGTCCATGTAGAAGGCGGCGGCGCTGAAGGAACCGCGTCCCTGCCCGAAGGAGGACTTGGATCCAACCTCGTAGTTCCAGAGCTTCTCGTCCTTCCAGCTGTCACGCCCGCCGAAGGTGGCGAGATCCGCCGGCGTGCACAGGGGAACGTTGAGCGGGTCGTTGATGCCACCGAGGCGGAAGCCGCGTGACACTTGGGCGTTGACCCGGGTGTTCTCGGTCGCCTTGAAACTCGCGATCAGGCGCGGCACGATGCCGTCGGCGGACGTCGAACCGGGCGTCGACACCAGCGACGTGCCGTTGTTGTCGTTGCCGAAGATGCCGTCGAAGATCTGCTCGCGATCCTCTTCGTAGTCGTACCAGCGCAAGCCACCGGTGAGGTCGAGGCGGTCGGTCACCGCCCACGTTGCCTCACCGAAGATCGCCAGCTGATCGAAGTCGTAGGACAGGTCCGAGTAGAACAGTACATCCTGCGGCGCCGCCAGACCCTGGGTGGGAATGCCGCTCGAAGAGGTGAAGCCTGCAACGAACAGGTCCTGGGCATACTCGCGCTCCATGGTCGAGTAGAAGGCGCCCGCGACCCAGTCGAAGGAGCCGCTGCCACCGGAGAAACGCAGCTCCTGCGTCAGCACCTTGGCCTCCGTGGCGTCGTCGAGAGGCGCGTCGAGGGTGTAGACGTTCTCCGGCAATCCGATCGAACCGCCGGTGATGCTCGAGGTCAGGGCCCCGGCGTCGCGCACCACCAACACATCGCGGTTGGTGTACGAGGTGACCGAGGTCAGCTCGACGCCGCCAAAGTTGTAGTTGATCGCGAGATCCGCGAGCAGGAACTCGTCGGTGAAGGGCTCCTCGATCTGGGTGAACTGCTCGCGCTCGCCGAGGTTCACCGCCGGGCGCGTCGTGGTGAACGGGTTCCCGAGGATGTTGTAGGCGTCAGCGCGGTTCCAGCCGTTGGTGTCGACCTTCTGATAGATCAACCGCGGCGTCACCGTCAGTTGGTCGTTGGGCGCGATCTGGAAAGCAACGCGAACGCCATACCGCTCGCCATCGTTGACATCGCGGTTGCGGCTGAGATCCGGCTGGATCGCGTCGATGTACCCCGGCAAACCGTTGTAGTACGCGGTCACGCGCATCGCCGCCTTGTCCCCCAAGGGCACGTTCGACGCAACCTTGACACCGCCGCCGATGCTGCCACCCTCGACCGAGCTGAGTGAAAACTCGGCGACCGACTCCGACACGCCAAGCTGCGGCTGGTTGGTGATGTAGCGCACCGTGCCCGAGAGCGAGCCCGAGCCGAACAGTGTGCCTTGTGGACCACGCAGCACCTCGACCCGCGACATGTCGAAGAGGTCGATGTCGGGGGTAAACAAGGACAACGAGATCACCGACTCGTCGAGGTAGACCCCGACCTGCTCCTTGACGCCGGGTTGATCGCGCACGATCTGCCCCGCAGACACGCCACGAATCGCCACCTGGCTCTGACCCGGGCCGAGGTTCTGGATGCTGAAGCCGGCCACGTTGGCCGACACGTCCTCGAGGCTCTCGGCCCCGCGTTCGCGCAGGACTTCCTCCGTCGGTGCGGCGATCGAGAAGGGGATCTCGGACAGCGACTCCGAGCCCTGCTTGCGGGCCGTCACCGTCACCTCTTCGCGGACCCCCTCGCCGGCCGGAGCCACTTGCTCCTCGGGCTCCGACGCTGCTTCGGCCTCCTGGGCCTGAACCGACACCGGGCACAGGACGATTGCCACCATCGCCATCGACGCCTCCACGAGCCACCGCTTGCGCATACTTTCCCCTCCGTTTGTGTAGCCGAAAAGACACTTCAGTGTGGCAGCGCCACCGGGCCATCGTCAAGACGCGACGCCTCGGCGCGGGTAGAATCCTTACGACTCGAGGAGACCCGTCATGAAGAAGCGAACCCTGGCCCTCACCTTCGCCCTTTTGACAGCGGCAAGCCCGGCCCTCGCCTACACCATCTACCTCAAGGACGGCTCGACCATCGTGTCGCCGACCAAATACGAGGTCGACGGCAACCGCGCGATCATCACCCTGCCGAGCGGGACGAAGACTTTCCTCGACCTCGCAGAGATCGACGTACCCCGCACCGATCGCGAAAATCTCACCAACATCGGCGATGCCAAAGTCGTGGGCCAGGACGGCACCGTCACCACCCTCGTGCCGGACCAACCCAAGCCGAGAGAGAAGCCCACGCTCCAAGACTTGGTGGCGCAACGCCGAGCCTCCGCGCAAGTCGCCGAGGCCGAACAGATCAAACGCCCGGTACCGGTGAACGATGCGCCACTTCCCCGGACGCCCGCCGGATCGGTGGACTTGAGCCGTCTTCCCGGCTCGCCGTTTCACGACCTCGAGCTGGCGGCTGAAGTTTCGCGTTTCTTCGCCGGCAACAGCATCGAAGGCGTCTCGATCTATCAGGGGACCGCACGCGACCGAATCCTGATCGAGGTCACCGTCGCCTCGGAGGCCTCGGTGTTCAACGCGCTGAAGACGGCTGCCAACGCCATGGTCAAGGTGGGCGAGGTCCATGGTGACGCCATCGCCGCGATCGAGCTCAATCTCGTCACCCAACGCCGCCAACGCGCCGGGCAGTTCACCCTCACCCCGGACCTGGCCCAGCAGCTCGCCTCGCGCTCGATCGAGCTGACCGAGTTCTTCGTGCGGTACGTCGAGTTCTAGCCAGGGACCAGGGACCAGGGACCGGGGACCAGTCATTCTGAGCCGGGCCGGCCAGCTCCCAAGTCCCTCAGTCCCTTAGTGACTCTCGTGAATCGCCGCGGCCCTTGCCCACCCACGCCGTCCCCATCTCGGGCTCGAGCGCCAGGCCTCAGACGGTGACACGGGACGCCGCGAAGAGGTGCGCACACAACGCGCACTGCTTGGCTCCGGAGGGGCGCTCCCACAGCCCGTACCTCAGAACGCCACGGCACGAACTCCTCCGCGGATCCCAGGTCCCCATCCCTGATCCCCTTTTCATCGACCTCCTGCTGGTCAGCGAGCAGGGGGGGGTGTGTGGGTGGGAGCTCGCGGATCGGTGGAATGAACCGCCCCATCGCAGCACCGAAACTGCCATATCCGCCCAGCAAGGCGACCCGAGCAAGCGGCGCTGACGGCACCAGCGGCACGGCCATCCGCAGGACCCGCTCGAGATGGTCGCCCTTCACCAGCAGGGAGGGCGGGGGAGACGCTGCAACCACCGCGAAGCTTGGCCAACGCTCTGATGCAACCAGTG
>CAZRFU010000072.1:0-27054 GCA_964599475.1 uncultured Thermoanaerobaculia bacterium | reverse complement strand
ATACCCGATACCCGATACCCGATACCCGATACCCGATACCCGATACCCGATACCCAATACCCAATACCCAATACCCAATACCCACCGAAGGAGCCACCCATGACCACCAACCGTTCCCTCTCCCGCCCCGTCACCGGCCTCCACCACGTCACCGCAATCTCGGGTGATGCGCAGGAGAATCTCGACTTCTACGCCGGCGTGCTCGGCATGCGGCTGGTCAAGAAGAGTGTGAACCAGGACGATCCGAAGACCTACCATCTGTTCTACGCCGATGGGGAGGGGCGCCCGGGTTCCGACCTGACCTTCTTCCCGTGGACCCAGATGGCGCCGCCACGACCCGGACACGGTACCGCACCGGAGGTGTCGCTCGCGGTGGCGGTCGGGTCGCTCGACTACTGGGGCGCCCGTCTCGAGCGCTACGGCGCCCAGGTCGGGAGCGTGTCCGATCGCTTCGGCGAGCGCACTCTGACCCTGCGCGACCCTCACGGACTCGGTGTGGCGCTGGTCGAAGCCGAACGCGACTTCGCCCCGGTCGACGGCAGTCCGGTGCCGGCCGAACACCAGGTGCGGGGTTTGCATGGCGCACGCATGCGCGAGCGCGACCTCGGTCCGACGACAGCTTTCCTCGAGCAGGGTCTGGGCTTCCGGCGTGGTCCGACCGATGGCGCATGGACCCGGTTCGTGCTCGGCGACGGTGGCTCGGGTCGGTTCGTCGACGTGGCCGAGGCCCCGGGCGAAAACCGCGGATTCTGGGGTGTCGGGGCCATCCACCACCTCGCGTGGCGGGTCGACGACGACCAGCACCAGGCCGAAGTGCGAGCCTCGGTGAGTGCGGTCGGACGGACCCCGGTGATCGACCGCTTCTGGTTCAAGTCGGTCTACTTCAAGGAGCCGGGTGGCGTGCTGTTCGAGCTCGCCACCGACGGTCCGGGCTTTGCGGTCGACGAAGATCCGGCCCACCTCGGCGAAACCCTGGTGCTGCCGCCGTGGCTCGAAGCTGACCGGCGCCTGATCGAGGCAGGCTTGCCGACGCTCACGCCGCCGGCGGCGGAGGACTACCGATGACCACCAACGAACGAGTCGGCGACATCCACGTTTTCGAGGCCGGGAGCACGGGCGACACCCTGCTCGTGCTCCACGGCACCGGCGCCGACGAGCGGGACTTGCTGCCGCTCGGCCGCCAACTGGCCCCCGGGGCGAATCTGCTCTCGCCTCGCGGCCCGGTACTCGAGGGGGGCATGCCGCGCTTCTTCCGCCGTTTTGCGATCGATCGCTTCGACGAGGACGACATTCGCCGCCGCTCCGCCGAGCTGGTGTCGTTCCTCGACCACGCCGCCGAACGCTACGGCTTCGATCGGGCGCGGGTCACGGTGCTCGGGTACTCGAACGGCGCCAACCTCGCCGCCGCGGCTCTGCTGCTCCACGGTGCGGTGGTGCATCGGGCGGTGCTGTGGCGGCCGGTGTTTCCTCTCGCTCCGGAGTCCGCTCCGGAGCTCGCCGGAGCCGAGGTCCTGATCGCCTCCGGCCGCCAGGATCCCTACGCTGCAGTTTCCAAGGTCGAAGCCCTGGCGTCGGCGCTGCGGGAGGGTGGCGCCGGCGTCGACTTGGTGTGGAGTGGCCTCGGCCACGGCCTCGAACAGCGCGACCTCGACGTCACGGCGCAGTGGCTGGGCGGGCCCTCCCCTGGTCGCTGACCCACAGCGGGGACCGAGGGACTCAGGGACTCAGGGACTACGGATCCCTCCTGTGGGGTGGCGCGGTGGCGTGGTGTGGATGCGCGGTCGTTCTCGCGCTGTCGCGGCCGTCGCTCGGCGGCTGTGGGGCCGCAAGAGGAGCACCGTGGTGCCACGTTCGCGCCAGATTTGCTCCGTAGTGTGCCGCCATGCACCGGATCGTCACGTGGTGGTTCGTCTTGGGTCTGGGGGCAGCCGTGGTCGGGGGTGTTCAGCAGTGGTGGCCACTGTCGGCCATCGGATTCTTGGCCTGGGCGGTCCTTACGGTATACGTCTTGTTGGCGACGCTGTGGTACGCGATTCGATCCGATCGGCGGCGACGCGGGCTGTTCCTAGGCTTGGTCGTGTTTCTTGGAGCCTGGGCCCAGTCTCAGGTGTTTCTCGCAACGGGGTCTGCGGCCGACCGACTGTGGTTCTGGTGGCATGCCGACCGCTATACGCGATTGCTCGAAAAGGATCTCGGCGAGGACCGGCGCTGGCGCGAGATCGATGGTGTGCGGGTAGTTGTCCAGCCCGGCGAGCCGCGACGAGTGGCATTTCCCTTGCCGGGCGGCCTGCTCGACAACTGGAGGGGCGTGGTTCATGACCCCTCAGGCGAGGCGATGCGCGTCAATGCTCTCGAGAAGTGGTCGGACCAGTGGCGCGATGATCCTGTTACGGGGTGGTTTGGGGGCGACATGGTCGAGTGCCGCCACTTGCGCGACCACTTCTACCTGTGCTCTTTTACCTGACGGTTGCTCGCTCGAAGACGAAGTCGCCGGGAGCGGCAGGTGGCTGCCACACGTGCAACCGGGAGAATCGGGCGATGTGCTCGAAGTCGAGGTCGGTGGTCAAAGCATCACCAGGTCGTGCCGCAGGCACAGCTGGGCCAGGAGCGCGTCGATCGTGCCGACTTGAACGCTGTGCCGTCGGCAGTGGTTGCGAAGGGCTGCTGCGTGGACGTGGTCCTCGCGCTCGGGGGTGATGAAGCGCAGAGCGGCAAAGCGCTCGATGATCGCAGCCTCGGCTTTGGGGCCGGCGAAGCCTTCGAGAACCTCCGAGGGCCTCACCGTCGGCGGCTCGCCTGCGCTTGGTCGTGAGGTCGTGTGTTCCGCTACGCTCGGCTTCGGTGGTCGCCGTGCCAGCGGCCTCGCTGCACGCGCGCGCGCCGAATCGGGGGTGGTTACCGCGTCGCTCGCGACTGCACGACGCGCGGCGCCGCTCCACACACGACCTCACGCCTGGGCGCTCCGGCTCGACGATCGCACCGGTGCCCGGTCATCCAGATCCAGATCCTGGCTCCAGGGCCGTGAGGCCCCGCATTAGACTGCCCATATGTGCACTCGAGAGCGACTTGGGATGGTGGTGGTGGGGCTCGCAGTGTGGGTCGGCGGGTTCAACGGGGCCGCCCGGGCGCTCGAGGCGCCGAAGCTGGTGGCACAACGAGAGCAGGTACGAAACCTGCTGGCCGAGGGCCAGCGGGCCGTGGCCGAGCGCGTCTGCGACGGAGTGCTGGCGGACCCGCAAGCGACCTCGGGCGATCGGCTGTGGGCGACACTGTGGGCAGCCGAGCTCGCCTCAGAGGCGGGGCGGGCAGGCAGTGCCCTCGACCGGCTGGTCGCCGGGTCGCGCGAGGATGCCGTTGCCGCAAGTCTTCTCGATCTCGCGACCCTGAAGGCGATCGACTCGGCGCGTCGTCGCGCCCCGAAGAGTCTCACCGTGCCGGAGCCCGGCAGTCCCCCTTCGACCTGGCCGGCGTTTGCGCTCGAGGATCTCGCGAACCGGCTGGTGCGCGACATCGAAGTGCGGTGGTCGCAGTTGGCCGGGACCGAAGTCGAGGTCGTAGCACCGTTTGCGACGACGACGATCCCAACCGCCGATGCACCGACCTTCCTCGATCAGTACCTGCTCGGCCTGCTCGAGATCGTGAGGCTCGGTGACGTCGAGGCCGGCGACCTGCTGCGTGACGCGCCCGCTGCCGAAGCCGAAGGCGCACGTCGATTGGTACGCAGGATTCGGGATCGTGCGGCGGAGCTCGACCGCACCGATCAGGCTCGGGCGGGTGTGGCGTTGCGCCTGGCAGTCGCCGATCGGGTGCTGAGGTGGCGCCACGATGTCGGCGAGCCCGAGCTGCAGGGCTGGGTGCAGGGCGTCGAGGCCGATCCGTCGGTCGCTCCTGAGTTGCGCGCCCGAGCGGCTTTGATCCTGTGGGGCAAGCTTCCCTGGCAAGAGAAGGAGAAGCCCAAGCGACGAGCCTGGCTCGAAGCCCACCTCGGCGCCCCCGGCGTGGACGGCGAGATGGTGTGGGATGCCCTCAACCCTCCCAGCAGTCGCACCATCGGGCTCGGGGCCGAGGGCATCGTCCCGCCTGGGCGACCGCTCGAGGTGACCGTCTTGGGTGCCCCGTCGATCGAGCTCGAGGCGCGGTGGCTGGAGGGGCAGACGGCGCCGCCGCAGCGCTCGGTTGTGCGCGAGGTGTCTCCAGGCAAAGTGCCCCTCGATCTCGCTCCAGGGAAGTGGGAGCTGACCGCACGCCATCCCGGGCGGACCGACGCGGCAAGCGACGCCATGGTGCACGTGTGGGTGTCGTCGATTGGTGCGGAGATCCGCGAGGCGCGGGACGGCTGGGACGTGTTCGTCTACTCGACCCGCGACGGATCGCCGCTCGACGGCGCCGAGGTCGAGGGGCAAGTCTGTGCTCCCGGCCCCCGGAAGCCTCCCGATATCCATGGCAATCCCCGAGCCGTGACCAACGCCGCCGGCCTTGGGCACGTGTCCACGACCTCGTGCAGGCTGCCGCGAGAGCCAAGCTGGGACTGGAATGGGGAGCAGCCCGTGGTCTTTCGGGTCCGTCACGACGGCAGCGAGCTCACCTTGCAGCTGGTGCGTCCGCGCGCGATCGCGCCGACCGGCTCGCGGCAGAAGCTGGTCGTCTATCCCGATCACTGGCTCTACGAGCCGGGAGACACCGTTCGCGCCCTGGTCTTGGCCCTCGAGGACGACGGTAGCGGCGATTGGCGAGCGCTGGCGAACCAAGAGCTCGAGGTGAAGCTCGAGCGCGGCGAGGAGGTCCTGGCGGGGGCCCGAGCGCAGAGCGATTCGAGGGGGCGCGCCGAGATCGACGTGCCGCTGGCCGAGGACGTGGTGCTGGGAGCCGCGTGGCTGCGGGTCTCGGTCGGTGCGGACGACACCAGGGCGGTGGCTTCGTTGCAGATCGACCGCCCGCGCAGGCCGACGATCGAGATTCTTGGCGATCGGCCGGTCGAGGTCGGCGATGTCGTACGGATCAGCGGGCGGGCCCGGTCCCTGGTCGGCGCAAGCCTCGCCGGGGCGCAGGTCGAGGTGCGCGCCTCGGATCGTGTGGTTGGCGCACCGGCCGAGAAGCTGTTGGCTGAGACGATCGTGGGGGAGCAGGGCGAGTGGGCGGTGAAGATCCCCCGGCCGAAAGAACATTGGGGGGCGCAAGTGCTCGTGACCGCAGCTGATGGCGAGACCAGCATGACGCGTGTCGGTGGCGGCTCGCCAGGGTTCAGGCATGTAGCGGTCGACACCGAGGATCTGGTCGGCTGGGCCGGGCAGGCGCGGAAGGTACGAATCCACGCCACGGGCTTCGGGTTCGGGGTTCATGGTTGGATCCTCGAGCGGGTCGAGCCAAGGCCGGGCAGCGCATCGCGGGGCTACCCCGGTGTGTGGCGGAGCTGGCCGAGTGACACACGTTTCGAGAAGCCGGTCACGATCGCTCGCGGTGAGGTGGTGCTGGGCGGGCCGAGTTGGTGGTCCAACCCCGAAGATGAGGTCGAGCTCCCGCCGCTTGCTGCCGGGACCTACAGACTGAGGCTCGAAGGATCCGGCGACCACGACGGTGGGCTTTTCGCCGTCGTCTCCTCGAAGCCGGTCCGGGATCTCCAGCTGCCATCGGAGTTGCTCGTCTGGATCGACGAGGAGGCCGCTGTCGGAGCAGAGCTGGTCGTCGGGATCTGGTGCGCGCCGAGCTTCCGGTCTGCAGCCATCGAAACGATCATCGACGAGCTGCAGGTCGATCGGGCCGGCGAGGTGCCGTGCGGAGTTGCGCAGCGGTTCGCGATCCCGGTCCGTGCGGTCCATCGGCGCCACGGACTCGTGGCCCGCGTTTTGGCTGTGCACGATGGCGCTTTGGTGTCGCAGGTCGTCCGGTTCGATCCGAGCCGGTTCGATCGCACGCTCGGAATCGACCTCCAGAGCCGCTCGGCCGGACCAGGAAACGTGGCGATCGAGGCGGGCGTTCGTGACCTGGCCGAGGCGAGGCCGGTCGCTGCCGACGTGCTCGCCGTGGCCCGCGATCGGGCCCATCGTCTCCTCGGGGACTCGTTCGGATGGTGGGAGTTGGCTCGCGGCTCAGAGGCGTTGTGGAAGCTCCCCGAGCTGCGCTTGCCCTACCGGGTGGCGACGGCGGGCCGCGTTTCGGGTCACGGGGTGGCGCCGCCTCCTCGGGCGACCCCGCCGCGGGTGCTCGCCCTAGCATCGCCCCACCGGACCTGGCAGCAGCCGGCGGTCGAACGCTTGCCGATCCAGGTCGTTGGTGTCGAACCGCCGCCCGTCCACAACGAGAGCATCGTATACACCGAAGATCCGGGAGGGCTTTCCGAGCCTCCTGCGCATCTCGCCGAGCTCGGCCCGCGGGCGGAGCCGCGGGGCGAGGCGCCCAAGGTCGCGCTGTGGTTGCCGAACCTGCGCACCGATGCCGATGGTCGGGTCGAGATTCCGTTCCCCCTGCCCAACGCGCTGGGGGAGTGGGAGGTCGAGGTGCACGCGCTGTCCGACGACTTCGCCGTCGGCTGGGCACACACCGTGGTGGCGACGCGACGGCCGTTGCAGGTGCGCTGGATCGCACCGCGGGTGGTGCGGCGTGGCGATCGGGTGGTGGCGCACGTGGCGGTCGACAATCGGAGCGCCGAGCCGGCCCTCGCCGAGGTGGCGCTCGAGCCGGCGGATCTTCCCGGAGTGAGGACGGTCGGCTGGCCCGAGCAGGTGCGGGTCGAGCCTGGCGCCACGGTGCTGCTGCCTGTCGAGCTGCAGCCGCAGGCGGGCACCGAGCTGCTCGAGCTGGTGGTGCGTGGCCGGGCCGGCAACCACGCCGACGCCGAACGGGTGCGGATCGTGGTCGAACCCGCGGCCGCCCATCTCGCGGTGGGCGACGCGGCGGTGCTCGGTGGTGGCGACGAGGTGGCGCTGGTGGCCGGTTTTGGTGGCAACGATCCCGGTCTGGCCGACGATCGCCGGCTCGAGGTGAAAGTCTGGGGCGATGCCGCGGCAGCGATCGACGATGCCCTCAGGGGCGTCGCCGCGAGCTCGGCGAAGTGTCTCGACGAACGGGTGCGGCGCGCGGTGGCGCTGGCGCGGCTCGGCCAGGGGTCCTTCGGTCAGGCGACGATCGACGAGGTGGTGGCCGAGCTTGCGGAACATCAGGCACCGGGCGGTGCCCTGCCGTGGCTGCCGGGCGGACCGCCATCGCTCGCGGCGACCCTCCACATCCTCGAGGATCTCGCCGAGCTCGAGGCGGTCAAGCCGGAAGTGGTGCAGGCGATCGCGGGGCGGGCCTTGCCGTGGGTGATGGCTGAGCTCGAGCGCAACGCCGCCGCCAAGCCGCCGAACCTCCGAGTCTGGGTCCAAGGCCTCGTCACACTGGCCGCCTGGCCGGCGAGCTCTTCGACAGCAGGCTCAATCGATCTGGAGCGCCGCGAGGCGTTGTGGAAGGGTTTCAAACGGCATCATCGACATCTGTCGCGGTACGGTCGAGCGCGTCTGGCTACCGCCGCCATTCGGGACGGGCGCCCGGCGCTGGCCGAGGACCTCCTCGAGGAGCTGGTGGCCCAGCTCGGGCGGGAGCAGGCCTTGGTCAGCTTCCGTGGCGGCCCGCGCGACTGGCGCTCTGCCGCCGCCGAGCCCGAGGCGCTGCTGACGGCGGCGGCTTTGCTGGGGGCTCTGATCGAGACCGGCTGGCCGGATGCGCAGGTCGCCGACGACGTGAGTGGCTGGATCCTGCGCGACCTTGCCGCCAACGGGCCCCGGTGCTCGTCGCTCGAGCTGCTGACTGCCGGACGGGCCCTCGCGCGGCATCGGGCCGCCCGCGGTCTCAGCGGGATCGACGGGGTGGTGTGGGCCCGGGTCGGAGAGGAACGCCGGGAGGCCGCGGTGGGGCGGTCGGCGTCGAGCATCGAGTGGAAGGGGGCCGAGGTCGCAGGCGACATGCGTGACCTGACTGCGGGGATGATCGGCCCCGAGGCCGCACGAGCGGTCGTCGGGGCACGGCTCGAGTGGGTGAGCGAGGTGCTGCCGCAGTCCGAGCTCGGGGGTGCGCTGCGAGTCGAGCGCCGAGTCCTCGTGCGCGACCCTGGGTCGCGGTCCGGTTGGCGCGAAGTGATCGAGGGGGAGGTCATGGCTCCCGGCGAAGAGCTTGCGGTCGAGCTGGTGATCGAGTCCGCACTACCGCTCCACGCCGTGCGCCTCATCGACCCGCGCCCGGCCGGCTTCGAACCGGTCGACGAGGCGTCGGGATCGGTGTGGGTCGACGGCCGGCATGCCTGGCGTCAGGTGCACCCCGCAGGTCTCGAGCTGTGGATCGAGAGGCTGCCGGCCGGGAGGATGGTCTTCACGCACGTCCTGCGGGCGCGGTTCGGCGGGGACTTTCGGATTCCGCCGGCGCGCATCGAGGCGTTCTACACGCCGATGCTGGCAGGGACGAGCTCAGGCGCTCGCGTCGGCGTGCAGCATTTCGAGATGGATTGATCGCCGGCCGGCGACCAGCGCCGGTCAGGCACTCTCTCGCAGTCGTTCGACCACTTGGTTGCTGACCAGGCAACCACCCTGCCCAAACGGTGCAAACCCATAGAAGCGCTCGTCCTGGCCGGTCTCCACCGCCGACCTGGTCAAGGATTGGCGGACCAACTCAGACACCACTGCCCCAACGCTCCTGCGCTGACGCCGGGCTCTTTCCTTGGCTGCGAGGAGCACATCGTCATCGAGATCGAGCGTCGTGCGCATGCATTGAAGCTAACGCATCAGTCGCCACGTGGCAACGCCGGCAGCGCCCGAGGCGGCGGCCAACGCGATCGCCCGCCCGGCCTGGCCGTAGAGCGCCGCGCCGGTGGCGAAGAGAGCGGCGTAGACCGCAAAGGCGCCAAGGGCGGCGCAGGCGATGCCGCTCGCGAGGTGGGATCGTCCGGTGGGCAGGGGCTCGCCAGCCGCGGCAGCGTCGCGGGCGACCTTTTCCCAGCCCGGTCCGCCAGGGCGGATGGTGGCCGCGAAGTTCCGCAGGGTGGCCGCGTCGGTCGGCCGGGTCATCAGGGCGGTGGTGATCCACGCAACCGAGGTGATCCCGACGCCGATCACCAGCTGCCACGCCTCGGCAATCACGAGGTCGCTGACCCGCGCGTGGACCAGCTGGAAGTAGACCGCGACCAGGAACGAGACACTCATCGCCACCAGCTCGCTCGCGGCGTTGACGCGCCACCAGAACCACCGCAGCAGGAACAGCAGGCCGGTGCCCGCGCCGATCTGCATCAGGATCTGGAAGGCCTGTAGGGCGTTCGACAGCAGCAGCGAGATCGCGCCCGCCGCCGCCATCAGCACCGCGGTCAAGACTCGGCCGACCAAGACCAGGCGCTTTTCGCTCGCCTGGGGGTCGATGAAGCGCTGGTAGAAGTCGTGGACCAGGTACGACGCGCCCCAGTTGAGATGGGTCGAGATGGTCGACATGTAGGCGCCGGCGAGGGAGGCAACCACCAGGCCGAGCACACCGGCCGGCAGCAGCGTCAACATCGCGGAGTAGGCCATGTCGTGTTGGGCGACCTGGGCGCCGACGCCCGGGAACGCCGCACGCAGCGACTCGAGATCGGGAAAGACCACGAGGGAGGCGAGCGCCACCAGGATCCACGGCCACGGGCGCAGGGCGTAGTGGGCGGCGTTGAAGAACAGCGTCGCGCCCTGCGCGTGACCTTCACTCTTGGCCGCCAACATCCGCTGCGCGACGTAGCCGCCGCCACCGGGCTCCGAGCCTGGGTACCACACACTCCACCACTGCACCGCGAGCGGGATCACCAGCACCGTGATGAGGACCGAGGTGTCCGAGGGATCGGGAAAGAATGACAGCCGGCCGGCGACCTGCGGATGCGCAAGCAGGTTCTCGAGCCCACCGACCTGCGGCAGGCGCAGCGCGAAGACCGCCGCCGTGATCGAACCGGCCATCGCCACGGCGAAGAGCAGGAAGTCGGTGATCAGCACCCCGGTGAGGCCGCCGAGCATCGAGTAGAGCACCGTCACCGTGCCCGCGACCAGCACCGTGGTCGCAGGCGAAACGCCGAGCAGTACACCGCCGATCTTGATCGCCGCGAGCGACACCGACGCCATGATCATGACGTTGAAGAAGCCGCCGAGGTAGATCGCGCGGAAGCCCCGGAGGAACCGCGCCATCCGGCCGGAGTAGCGCAGCTCGTAGAAGCCGACGTCGGTGGTGACGCCGGAGCGGCTCCACAGTCGCGCGTAGACGAAGGTCGTCACCATGCCGGTCAGCAGGAACGCCCACCACACCCAGTTGCCCGAGACGCCGCGGGTGCGGACGATGTCGGTGACCAGGTTGGGCGTGTCGGTCGAAAAGGTGGTGGCGACCATCGACACGCCGAGCAACCACCACGGCATCGAGCGGCCCGACAGGAAATAGGAGCTCGAGCTCGACCCCGCCCGTCGGGCGAGGGCGAGCCCGATCACCAGGTTGATGGCGAGGAAGCCGAGAACGATGGTCCAGTCGAGCGTCGTCAGGCGCATGGTAGGGGTTCGGGAGCAGGGCTACCGCACGCCCGCCGGCAGGGGTGTGGTCAGGACCTCGACCTCACCGCGCAGGCCGGCTTCGGTGGCGATGTGGACCAGCGGTCGCACGGTTTCGAGGGTTTCGACCAGGGCGACGGTGGCGGCGTCTTCCTCGCCGCCGAGGTTCGCCATCAGCGCCTCGAACGGCGTGCGCGGCTGCGGGAACTGCTTCAGGTTGATCGGGGCGTCGGCGGCGAGGCCGGCCGCTTCGCGAGCGAGGCGCAGGGCGACGTCCATACCCCCGAGCTCGTCGACCAGCCCGATACGTTTGGCGTCGCTGCCGCTCCAGATCCGCCCCTTGGCGATCTCGTGGACCTCGGGTTGGGTCTTGCCACGACCTTCCGCGACTTTGGTGGTGAAGTCGAGGTAGATGCGGTCGAGCCACGCTTGGAACCGTGCCCACTGATGCTCGTCGTAATCCGCGAGTCCGGACCACATCGTCGCCGCCGAGCCATGGTGGACCTCGTCCCAGCTGATCCCGAGCTTGTCCCACATGCCTTGCGTCAGCATCTTGCCGGCCAGCACGCCGATCGAGCCGGTGATGGTGCCGGGTTGGGCGACGATCTTGTCGGCCGCCATGGCCACGAAGTAGCCTCCTGATCCCGCGACGTTGCCCATCGACACGATGATCGGCTTGCCCGCCTCCTTGGCCCGCACGGTCTCGCGCCAGATCGCGTCGGAGGCGACGTACGATCCGCCGGGGCTGTCGACGCGGAAGAGGATCGCCTTGACCGCGTCGTCGTCGACGGCGTCGCGCAGGGCCTTGGCGACGGTATCCGAGCCCATGGTGAAGCCGCCTGACAGCGGGTCGACCTTGCTCTTGCCGCGTTGCACGCCGCCGGCGCCGTAGATCAGGGCGATGGTGTCACCCTTCACGTGTGGGCGGCCGGCGCGTTCGAGGTAGGTCCCGAGGCGCTGGCGGGTGATCTCGGAGCCGGCGGCTTCCTCGACCAGATCGGTAACTTCGTCCCAGTAGCCGGTGCGGTCGACCAATCCGGCTTCGACTGCTTCGGTGCCGAGGTAGGGGCCCCGATCGATCAGCGCGCGGACTTCGTCGGCACTCTTGCCGCGGCTGCTCGCGATCGCCTCGATCAGCTGCTCGTGCCACGAGGTCGCGATGCCGAGCATCGCCTCCTCGTGAGCCGGGGTGTAGGCCTTTTCGGTGAAGGTGTTCATCGCGTTCTTGTACTCGTAGCGATGATCCATTCGCGGCTGAACCCCGAGTTTCTCGAGGGTGCCGGCGAAGAACATCGACTCCATCAACACGCCATTGAGGCCGATGTCGCCGGACGGCTGCAGCACGATCTGATCGAAGCCGGTGGCGAGGAAGTACGAGGTGTTTCCCGGCGCGAACTCGCCGAAGGTCTCGGCAAAGGCGATCGCCTTCTTGCCGCTGGCGCGAAAGGCGATCACCGCGTCGCGGATCTCCTGGGCGGTGGCCATGCCCATCGGCACCGCTCCGAGCTCGGCGACGAGCACCTTGACGCGGTCGTCCGCAGCCGCGCGTTCGAGCCCGTCGAGGATGTCGCGCAGCGGCACCGCGTCGGACAGCAGAGCCTGGGCGAACGGATCGTCGGGCTGGTACTCGACCACCGGGCGCTCGAGATCGAGGGCGAGCGCCACCGCAGCGGGCACCCGTGGCTTGGCCAAGGCGGCGAGCAGCGCGAGGGTCGCTGCGACGAGGAAGCCAACAGTGGCCAGGGCGCCGATGACGGCGAAGAAGCGAACCAGAAACGTCTTCATCGGGGACTCCTTCGAGTTGAAACCAGGCGCTACCATACCAACACATGGGAGGGAGCTACGGAAGAAAGGTACCGGGGACCGGGGACCAGGGACCGGGGATCAGAGTCGAACCGGGTGCTCGGATGGGTATCGGGTATCAGGTATCGGGTATCGGTCGGACCTGGGACACGAGTTTCATCGGCTGCGGTGCACCACGGCGACGTGCATGGGCGGCTCGTTTGTTCGTTGTGGTCGCCGTGCTGGTGGGTTGCGGTGGGCAGGTTGCGGCGCCGATCGCGTCGCCGGCCCCGGAACGCCTGCTCAACAGCGAACGCATCGAGCGGCGCTTCGGCAGCTACGGCGTCGAAGTGCTCGAAGCCGACGAGCACGTCCGTGTGTCGAACCTCTACAGTGTCACGGACGGTCGGAAGGTCTGCCGCACCCTCGCGGTGGTGGTGTTTCCGGCGACGATCGATCCGCGGGTGGCGACCGAGCACCAGCGGATCGTCGCCGGCGGCTCGATCGGCGCAGTGCTCAAGGCTGCAGGCTGGACGGTGCGACGTCGGCACCAGCTGATCGGGTCAACGCCGGTGCCGGCGCCGCCCAACCGGCTCTCGGAACTGATGGGAGAGCTCGACGTGGGCGAGCTTGCCTTCGAGGTCTACACCCTGGTGGCGAGCCGGCCGGCGGAGCCCCCGATCGACTACGCTGTCATCGCCGAGATCCACCATCCCGAGCACCTCGACCAGACGGCGCTCGCCGAGGTACTCCGAGGCGTCGATCCGCAACCCGGCCCGGGGCTGGACGCAATCCTCGCGAGAGTCGATGAGATCCTCGCAGACTGATCCGGAGTCCCCAGTCCCTCAGTCCCTTGTCCCTGTTGATGCCTGACCGCCGCGAAGACGTGCGCGCTGCCGCACGCACCAGGGGCGCTTCCGCTGCCCCTACGCTCGGAGCGACCGACGCCCTCTCCGCCTGATCCGAGCTCCGGGACCCGGATCCCGGGTCCCGGGTCCCGGGTCCCGGGTGCCGGATCCCCTCCCTTACGGGCACGTCGCAAACGCGCTCGTGTCCAGCACCGGCGGAGCGGGGTTGTTGAGCGGATTGAAGTAGGTCTTGGTGACCCCGGCCTGGACGTCGCGCACCGTCATGGTGAGCTCGACGTTGGTCGTGGCCGCGTAGAAGACCCAGAAGCGCTGATTGACCCCGCAGCCGTTGAGCACCTTGACCAGCAACTCGGGGTTGTCCGGCTGGAAGAACCAGAACATTCCACCACGGGTGATGCCGAGGGAGTTGGTCGAGATCGCGGTACCCTGCCCAGTGGTCTGGGTGGTGCGGAAGTTGATCTTGACCTCGAAGCGCTTGTCGTTGGTGTTGTTGTTGACGCACAGCGTGGTCGAATTGGCGACACATGGCGTGGTGGTGGTGATCTGCGGGTCGAGGTGGGGCGACAAGAGTGCCCACGACTGGGCCAGTGAGCCGTCGACGACGTAGTTGGAGTAGTCGCAGCCGTTGGATGGGTTCGGGCCACAGGCACCGCGCAGCTGGCCAACGACCTGCCCGGAATCGATCATCACTGGCGCTCCCGAGCTGCCGCCGTACTGGCCACCGTTTTCCGGCACCGAATACAGGTACTGCGGGCGATTGATCCCGGTGCAGGTGGGGGAGTTGGTGCTCAGGCGCATCCGCGAGTAGGCCTGCGAGCCGGGGACGTTGAACCCATCGGGGAATGGATGCGAGAGGCGATGCAGCCGCAGATGCTGGGTGAGGATCTGGGTACGGGCGTCCCAGCCCAACAACCACCGCCCCGCCGGGATCGAGTTCAGCCGGACCAGCGTCACGTCGGTGGTCGAGGAAGTTGCCAGCAGGGTCGAGCCGTTGGATTTCTGCAGGCTCCCGAGAGATGGCCAGTTGCCGTTGCAGTTCGCCGACTTGTAGTCCCAGAAGGCCTCGATGCTGCTGGCCGAGCTCTGGCTCGAGAAGCAGTGGTTGGCGAGCAGGAACAGCGGCACCACCGTATTGGGATTGGTGTCGTTGAGCAGCCCACCACTGCAGACGAAACCCGACCCGTTCTTGACGAACTGGATGTGGGCCACGGCGCCGCGGGCGGCGACGATGCCACTGAACTCACCGTTGCCGACGCAGGTGGCGTCGCGCAGGCAGGCGGTCTTTTCGGGAACCCCGCCGAAGGGGTCGGCGGTCGCGAACAGTTGCATCGCCGCGGAGATTCGCAGGGCCGGTTTCAGTCCCTCCGGCCATTCGACGTGGAGGGTGATGTTGTCGCCGCCGACACTCGGGGTCCACAGCCCACCGGCCTCGTCGATCAGCTCGGCACCGAATCCGATCGGGCCCTCATCGGCCCCGGCAACCCACAACATGGTTCCTTCCGGGAGATCGAGCCCGTCGAGGCGCAGGCGCAGTCGGAAGGCGCCGGGGATTCCGATCCGGGCTGTCCATCCCGAGACCCCGGCGGCCTTGTTTGCGTCGTTCGGGTCGAGCGTCACGCCGTCGAACAGGGTCCGGGTGATCCCGTTCTGGGGAGGCAGGTTGCCGGCCTGGTTGTAGCGTGCCATCGCGTCGAGAGCGTCCCGGGCGCCAATCTCAGCCTCGAGCAGATCGAGTCGAGCCTTGTCGGGAACCACCAGTGGAAGTGCCGGCGCGCTGTGGGCCACGCCCATCGAGTCGGCGTGGAACTCCGCTTCGACCGAGATCTCAGCGATGGCCGGGGTGGCAAGGACGGCGAGCAACAACAGAGGGCGAAGGATCATGACAAGACCTCCTGGCGCCGGACGCTCGCGGAGGCGCAGCATGCGCCGTGCGGCGTTGTCAGAGAGCGGATGAGGGCAGTGTACAACGGGTATCGGGTACCGGGTACTGCAGGGGTTGGGTATTGGTTACTGGGACCCGGGACCGGGGACCCGGGACCCGTGGGAGCCGGACGCATTCGGGTGGCACCGGCCGGCGCTCCGGCGAGTCCCCGGTACCTGGTCCCCGGTCCCTTCCCGAAAAGATCTCCATCCCTCCTGCTATGATCCCCAGCTCGTGTATACCGGACCCATTCAGCAAGAAACCCACGACGAAAGCCGCACCTTCGCCCATTTGGGGCTCGATCGTCGCATCGTCTGGCAGCTCCATCGCCTCGGCTACGACTTCCCGACCCCGATCCAGGGAGCGGTGATCCCTCCCTCGATCGAGGGGCGTGACGTCATCGGCCTCGCCGCAACCGGCTCGGGGAAAACCGCAGCCTTTTGCCTTCCCGTCCTCCATCGGCTGCTGTCGCAGCCCGGCTCCCGCGCCCTGATCCTCTCGCCGACGCGCGAGATCGCGATGCAGACCAAGGCCTTCATCGACGCGGTCCTGCCGGCATTCCCCGACCTCGACGCCGTCAGCCTCGTCGGCGGGCTCGACATCCAGAAGCAGATCAAGGCCCTCCAGCGTCAACCGGCGGTGTTCGTGGCGACGCCGGGTCGATTCCTCGATCACCTCGAACGGCGCACGGTGCGGCCCGACTCGATTGCGATGCTGGTGCTCGATGAAGCCGACCACATGCTCGACCTCGGCTTTCTGCCGCAGATTCGTCGAATCTTGGAGGACCTTCCGACCGAACGCACCAACCTGCTGTTCTCCGCGACCATGCCGGACTCGATCCAGCGCTTCTCGGCGCGGATCATGCGCGAGCCCGAGGTCGTCGACCTGCGCCCGGAGGGTTCGCTTGCCTCGGGCATCGAGCACCGGGTGTACATGGTCGACGAGGGCAACAAGAAGCCCTGTGCGTTGTCCCTGCTGCGGCACGTCAAAGAGAGCACGCTGGTGTTCATCCGCCGCAAGATCGACGCCGAGTGGCTGTGCCGCGTGCTCGCGAGCGACGGTTTCCCGGTCGAGGCGATCCACGCCGATCGGTCCCAGAGCCAACGCCTGGCGGCGCTTTCCGGCTTTCGCGGCGGCGAGCACCGGATCTTGGTTGCGACCGATGTTGCTGCTCGTGGTCTCGACATCCCCATCGTCGGCCACGTGATCCACTTCGACCTGCCCGAGACCGTCGAGGACTACGTCCACCGCAGCGGGCGCACGGCGCGTGGGTCACAGACCGGCATCGTCTCCTCGATCGCCACCTGGCGCGATAAAGAGATCCTGCGGCGGATCGAGCAGAAGCTCGGCTGCAAGCTGGCAGAGTCGGTCGCCCCGGGAATCGAGCCTCTGCGCGACCTGATGCCCAAGCGTCTGCCGTCGTCGCGCCGGTCGCCGTTGCGGCGCTGATGGTTTGGGTACCGGGGACCCGGGACCCGGGACCCGGGACCTGGGACCTGGGACCTGGGATCCGGAATGGAGACCGGACGGCGGACTTGAATTCACCTCCGGGGTGCACCAGGTCGGGGTGCATGAGGAACTGCTAATGCCAGTGGTCGACCGAACGTAGATCAACCATGCGTGCTGCATTCTTGGGTTTCGTGATCGCCACGTTGGTCGGTTCAGCTGTCGCAGCCTCGAACCGACTCGAGCTCCCTGGACCGCCGGTGAGTTTCATCCCCGCCGACCTCGACGGCGACGATCGCGGGGATCTGCTGGTGGTGGTGGCGGTGGTGGAGTGGGGGTCGCTCGCGAGCTCGGAGCTGGTCGAGATGGACCAGATCGAGGGGCTGGTCGAGGTGATGACGGTGGTTCCGGCGGTGGTCAGCCGCCGCGAGGTGGTGGCGTTTCGAGGCGTCGAAGACGGATTCGTTGCTCTGGGCGCCGCGGTCGAGTTGCCGGCCGGCACCGTGACCGTCGAGGCGGGTGCGCCTGTGGCTCCGGCGATTGCGGTGACGGGTGACGGGGCGTTTGCGATCGACGCCGGTGCCGAGGGCCTGGCGTTTCGGCGGGTGGAGCTGCCGAATGGCTTTGCCGGCGTCGCCGATCTGGTGCCGGAGCTCGGATTGGTGCGCGACCTCGATGGTGACGAGCTCCCGGAGCTGATGCTGCCGGTCGAAGCGGGGCTGGCGGTGGTCACGCTGGGCGGCGAGCTGGCGGGAGTTTCCCGCGTGCTGGGCGGCATTGGTGACGCGCGGTCGTCGTCGGCCCGCATCGTCCGCCGCATGCCCCTGCCTGACGTGGGCGACCTCGACGGCGACGGGCGCCTCGACCTGCTGTTCCGTGATCCCCTGGACGACTGGAAGAAAGTGCGAATCCTGCGCGGTGTCGAGGGTGGCTTTGCCGAGCCGGTGGAGCTGTCGTTCGAGCTCGCCGGGGCCCGTCCGATCCTGGTTGCGGATCTCGATGGAGACGGCCGGGGGGAGGTCGTGTTCCAAACCGAAGCTCCCGACGACGAAGATCAGAGCATGCGCGAGGCGTTGCGGGAGGCGCGAGAGCCGAAGTCGGCGCTGGTGATCCACACCCTCGGGCCGGGGTTCGCCCTGGGAGCCCAACAGCGGAGGATCGAGGTCGTCGGCTTCGTCGTCGCCGATGGCGACATCCCGCTGCCCGGAGGTTTCCTCGACCTCGACGGAGACCCTCTGCTCGACCTGGCAGCGCTCACCACCAATATCGGGCTGTTCAAGGCGGTGAGCGTGATGGCATCCAAACGCCTCAACCTCGAGCTCGGGGTCAACCTCTGGTGTGGAGCCTCGGGGTGGACGCGGGTTTCGCCCCTCGACCTGAGCGGGCCCCTCAAGCTCGATCTCACCGACATCCGAGTGCGGCGGCTGGCGTTTTTCGCCGGCGACTTCGATGGCGACGGCCGCAAGGACTTTCTCGAGCTCGGCACCAAGGCCGAGGCCCGCGTGCGGCGGGGAAAGGAGGGCTGCCGTTACCCGGCGCGAGCCGATCTGGTGATACCGCTCGCCTCGGCACCCAAGGACCCACTGTTGGTCAAGGTGCTGGATCTCGATGGGGATGGTCGTGACGATCTGGCGGTGGTGCAGCCCGAGGCTCCCAAGCAGCTGGGAGTCGCGCCGCAGGTCGCGGTCGAGCTGGCGCTCAGCCGGGGGCGCCGATGAGAATCTCCGTCGCTTTGGGGGCCCTGCTGCTCGCCGCCGACCCAGGCTTGGCCGCAGGACCACGCGAGCAGCGGGTCATGCTCGAGGGGCCCTTGGTGGCCGCGGTGACGGTCGAGTGGGAGGGCAGCCCGGGCCTGGCACTCGCCACTGGCGGCAAGGACATCGATGGGCGGGTGGTCTTCGTCCCTGACGACGGCCGTCCAGCCGATGGGCTGGCGGCCGGGCTCACCGGCCTGGACTCGCTGGTGGCCTTCGACACGGACAGAGATGGGAAGCCGGAGGCGCTGCTCGGAGGGCACCCCGGTGGAATCTGGGCGATCCGCAACGGTGCCCACCCCAAAGTCCTTGCCGGCGACGGCATCGACCTGCGCTCGATGCAGCGAGGCAGCACTCCCGGGCATGAGCTCGCTCTGACCCTCGCCGGCGAGGTCCGATGGTACGGCTTGGAGGGTGAGCTCCTGGCCGAACGACGCCGCGTGTCGACACCCCAGCGTCTACGGCCGACGCCGTTCGGGTTGCTGTTCGAAGGATCCCGAGCCGTTGCAACCGGGGATGGTGGCCTTGCCGTGGGACCGCTCGAGCGTGGATCGAGCCGCCTCGAGACCGCACTCGTCGATCCGACCGGGGCGCGGCGGACCGCTTGGTCGCTGTTGCCGACGGGCTTTCGCATCAGCTCGAGCCAGATCCTTACCCTGGCGGGCAAACCCGTGCTGCTGGTGGCCGGAGCGATGAAGTTCGGGGTTTTCGTCGACGCCGAGCTCCTGGTTTTCAGCCTCGCCGACGACCCGAGCGGTCGGGGATTCGGACCGGTGGCGCGTCTCGAGACTCCGTGTGCGTTCTGGAATCCGCCGCGACTCGAGCGTCGGCACAACGGCGGCGACGAGGAGCTCGTCGCGACGTGTCCCAAGGGGGTGACCGGAGGTGAGCTCTGGGCCGGAGTGTGGGATGTGGGAGTCGGTGGTCGGCCGCGCGCCGTGCGCTCCGTCGACCTCGATCTCGAGTCGCAGGCGCACGCTGCCGCCGCCGACCTCGACGGGGATGGCATCGGCGATCTCGTCGCGATCGCCGACGATGGTGCGGTGTCGTGGTACCGCGGCCGAGATCGGGGCAGGCCGTTCGAGAAGCGCCCGAGTGCGACGTGGCGGTTGCACGAGGCGACCGAGGGCGTGACCGAGGTCACGGTGGCGGTGAGCAGTGAAGGCACCGAAGCGAGCAGCCGGCCGCGCGGACGTTCCACCGTGCTGCTCCAGCCCCGACCCGGGGTCGTCGTCGCCGCCCGCAGCGACGGAGACAGCGGCGGCGAGGCCCTGATCCTTCGCTGGCCGCTCCCCAACGAGTGACGCGGCTGGCGCATGGGACCGGATCCGGAAGCCATGGGCGGGAAGGCCTGCTCGGAAGACGGCTCTGGCACTCCGGCCAGCCCCCGATCCCCGATCCCGGTCCCTGGTCCCTGGTCCCTGGTCCCTTCCTAAGGAACCGCGGCACTCCACGCGCCCACGTCCCCCGACTCGAAGCCGTCGACGAAGATCGCCGGGGTACACGTGCCCGCCACCTGCGCATGGGTGACGGTCAGATCGTCGAGGAACCAGCCGTCTAGCGTGGTCTCGAAGTCGGTCGAGGCGAGGAAACGCAGTCGAATCGGTGGGCCGGCGTTATAGGGACTGAGGTCGAACACCCACTGGCTCCAGCTGTCGAGAGCCTCGCCGCTGAACGTACCTTGCCCGGCGGGGTAGCCGCAGACGTTGGCGCTCGCTCCGAAAGTCGCCGGATACCCACCTTGGGGGCTGATCGGCGACCAGGTGAGGCCGTCGTCGGTCGAGATTTCGACGACGCCGCCGTCCCGCGCCAGGCCCTTGCCGTCGACCTCGAGGTTCCACGCGCTCCACAGCTCGAGGGTCGAGGCTTCCCCCGGCGTCAGGGTGATCGCCGCTGAGGTGATCGCGAGGCAGGTGGCCGTGAAGGATTCCGAGCTCCACGAGCGATCCCCGGAGTGGGCGAAGTCCTGGTGGATGTGCCACCCCGCATGCTTTTCGGCCTGTACCTGGCCTCCGCTCAGGACCGGGTCACCGATCTCTGCACCACTGGCCCAGGAGCCGTCGGTGAGCGGGCCGTCGACGATCACGGTTTGGGTGATCAGGTTCGGATCCTCGGCGCCGTTGCCGAGGTCGCGCGAGCGGACCAGCCACGAAAACTCGGCGCCGGGAAGGACGGCGTAGTCACGGTAGGTGGTCTGGTCGAGGTTGGAGGCGATGCGAGTCGCCGGCGAGGGCGCAAACTCGCTGCCGACGGCGCGGTGGACGTCGTAGCGGGCGGGGCCGCTGCAGCGTGGTGACGCCGCGGCCCAGGTGAGATCGACGGCGCAGGTGGCGCTGCCCGAGGTGGCGCTGATGAGGCCGCCGAAGGCCGGCGGAGCGGTGCAGTCGCCGGTCGTGGTCGCCTCGAAGCACGCGCTCGCGTTGGAGCGGCACGTGCCGCCGGTGCTGCGGCGCACGAGCCGGTAGGCCACCGGAACCTGGCCGGAGACATTGGTGTCGACGAACGTGGTGCCGGTCAACCCGGTGACGAGGGTTTCGAAACGATCAGGAGCGCTGCAGCCGCCGTAGGCACGTTCGACGTCGACGGTTTCGCCGGGGGCGAGGGTCCCCCACGAGAGCTCGATCTGATTGGCCGAGCCAGGTTCGGCGGCGGGTGTGTCCGGAGGTGTGAGGGGGTCGCAGAGCTGCGGCCGCAACACGAACAGGCCACTGTTGATGTCGCTGACGATCACCGTGCCGCTGGCGAAGTACGGGTACGAGCTCCAGGCGCCGTTGAACGACGCGCTGTTGTTGGGCATGTAGGTGTCGAAGAACGCGGCCTCGGTGATCGTGTTGGATTCGATCGCCGCCAGATCGAGGATCCGCAGCCCCGAGGTGTAGTTGGCGAGGTAGGCGTAGCGACCACGCACGTAGAGATTGTGGTCGATTGCCGGAACCGGGCCGGTGTAGGTGAAGTCGACGGTGGGGCTGTCGAGGTCTTCGACATCCCAAACACGAGTGCGCGTGTTGCCGCCGAGGTTCAGCTCGTCGGTTTCGTCGTCGAGCAGAAAGTAGCGGTGGTCGTCGGTCAGCCAACCCTGGTGGGTGTAGCCACGCCCGCTGTAGCTCGTGCGTGAGATTTGAACCGGTGCCGCCTTATCCGTGACATCGACGATGGTGACGGTGTCCTCGTTGGCGGCGAAGCAGATCTCTTTGCCGACGTGGTCGAGGTCGGGTCCGTCGTAGACCACACATTGGACATCGTGGGTGTAGCCGTCGGCGCTGAAGCAGCCGGCCAAGGACGGAGCGGTGGGGTTGCTGAGGTCGAGCATGCGCAGCCCACCCGAGCAGGTGTTCGATCCGACGACGTAGGCAAAGCCGGTCTGTTCGTTGATGGCGATGTTGTGCGCGTCGTCGAAACCGTCGTGGACCGCCGTGGCGGTGAAGGTCACCGGCGGATTGACCACCGTACGCAGGAGCGTCAGGTCGAAGATCTGCAGGCCACTTTGGCCCGAGTTGTTGTCCGAGACGACGTAGGCGTGGTTCGACCACACTTTGATGTCGCGCCAGGCGCTGGGATTCGCGCGAGTCGGCAGGTTGCCGAGGTAGATCGGCGCCTCGGGGTCGGTGACGTCGACGAAGGCGGTACCGTTGCTGCGACCCATCAGGGCGTACTCGCGCTCCGTCAAGGGGTCGGTCCAGCCCCAGATGTCGCTGCCGCTGCCGCCGCCGATGGCGCTGAGATCGAGATGGTGGGCGAGGTCGACGCGGTTGCAGGCATGCCCGCCGGCGTTGCCGCCGACACAGGGGAAAGGCCCGTGGGCGACGGCGGCTCCGGCGAGGAGGGCGGCGAGCAGGGTCGCGGCGATGATCGAGCGGGCCGGCACGTGGTGCTCAGGGATTCTGGGCGGGAGCCCGGTCGAGGAGGGCCAGGGTGTGATCGAGGAGCTGCGGATCGAGGCGATCGCCGTGACCGGGGACGACAATCTTGGGGTTCAGCGCCTTGAGCTCCGTGACCGCGGTGCGCCAACCGGCGAGGTCGGCGTCGTCGAGCGGACCCAGCGAGTCGCCACTCCTCACCGCACAGCTCCCGAACAGGATCCCGCGCTCCTCGAGCATCACCACGGTGAGATCGGGAGAGTGGCTTGGGGCCGGATTGAGGAGGGTGTAGCGCTCCTTCATGCCGAGGGGCAGGCCGAACTTGCCGGCGACGTAGAGGCTCGGCGGGCGCAACATCTCGGCCTTGGCGAACTTCTCGGCGAGCTCGGGGCGATCGGCGAGGCTGTCGACCAGGCTCTGGCGCCGCGCGGCTCCGCGTTCGGCCAGCAGGTCTTCGATCGCGCCGTGGGCGCGTGCGCCGATGCCGCGGCGCTTGAGCTCGGGGGCGCCACCAAGGGCGTCGAGATGGAAGTGGGTGATGAAGGCGTTGAAGCGCCGTTTGCCGAGCTTGGACTCGAACCAGTCGAGCATCACCTTGGTCGCCTCCGGCGTCCACGGCGTGTCGACCAGCATCACCGACCCGTCGTCGGCTTCGACCACCAGGCTGTTGGCCGGGTACGGCACGGTGTGGGTGACCACCCACGTGTGTGGGTCGAGCTGGCGCACGACGAGCTCGTCGTTGATCTTTTCGGTGGCCAGGACCGGCGGTTGCGGCGGGAGTGCCGGGGTTGGTGGGGGAGCCGGGCTCGAGGCGCAGGCGCAGGCCGCGATGGTGGCGATCAGGAGCAAAGTTTGACGCATAGCCCTCTCACGATATCAGTGCGCGCTCGATCTGTTTGGTGGCCTCACCAGCCGGCGAGGTAGGAAAGACCGGTCCAGATCCACCACACACCGACGATCCGAAAGATCCACAACAAGGGAACTGTTCCGAGCAGGAAGAAAGTGTGGATCGGCACCGCAGGGCGGATTGGCTCGCGCCCGGCTGGTCCGAAGCGCCACAGGACCGAGGTGGCCGCAACCGTGGCCCCGACCGCGAGCTGGAAGAACGCGGTGACGGTGCCGAGGGGAGTGGCCCGCCCGGTGGCTGCCAGGCCGAGGCACGCGAGCAACAGCAGCAGCGGCACGAAGATCCCCAACCGGATCAGCCAACGCCAGCGGTGGAGGAAGGTGTAGAACCGCAGGGTCGCGTCGCGATGCCGGGGGGAGACCGCCGCGCTGAGGATCTCTCGGCCCAGATGGATCTCGACGCAGCCATCGCGGCTGAGTGCCGGAAGACCGGTCCACAACGAGCGCCGCCGCGCCACCCGCCGCATGAAGGGGCGGGCGACGAAGCGGTGCGCGACCATGATCACCACCCCGAGGATCAGGCTGCGGTCGAGTGGGCGCGGCTGCGCCACGAAGAGGTAGAGCACCAGCGGGATCGGCAGGAAGAGCAGCAGGCCGAGGCCGAGCTCGCGCCAGGACGCAGGTCGCTCGTCGTTCATCCGGCAAGTGCTGCCGCGAGCAGCCCGGGGAGTTTGAGCGTCGACGGAGCGGCTTCGAAGTAGGTCATCGCTTTGCCCACGCGATCCGCGGTCTTGTGACCCACGAACCAGGGTGGCCGAGGGAACGCTCGAAACGGCGACCGCACCACGACCTTCTGGCTCCCCTCCAACATCAGCGTGTTGTGCACCACGCCGGTGCCGGACTGGATGTCCTGCAGCGTGTGACCGGGGGGGGCACCCCACGGCGTGACACACAGCCCGTAGCCGACGGCAGCCCAATGGTTGATGACGACGTTGCCGTAGTGCAGGTCCTCGATCGCGTGGCTGACCGCCGCCGCTGCTTCCGGGTCGTCCTCGATCGAGGGATGCACGATCAGCGTGGCGTTGAGCGTGCCCCACAGCGTGTTGTTGCAGAAGTCGACCGCTTGGCCGAGCCAGCCGGGGACGTTCACGCCGTCGAGGGCGACCTCGGCGAACACCGAACAAAAGGCCTCGGTGCGAAAGCAGATGTCGTCTCGCCGTTCGGGATCGAGGCCGCGGATCAAGACCCAGGGCAGGGCCCCCGGCTGCGCCTCGCCGATGCGACGGGCCTCGGGATGGGCGCTGACGAAGTGCTCGAAGCGATCGCGGGCACCCGGATAGTAGGCCTGGCGCGGGCGGCCGAGGCTCAAGTAGTGCTCGACCGCGTCGAGGAAGGCCTCGCGCTGCGGCCACCACGACGCCGTGATCAGCACTCGCGCGGCGTTGCAGTTGAAGCCGGCGTTGTTGGTCAACATCGAGGCGACGTTTTCGGCCTGGTAGCGCAGCTCTGCGTCACTCCACGTCGCCGGCACGATCAGCACCGGGCTGACATTGCCGAGCTCGCTGCTGATCGGCTTGGTGTTCTTCGGGCGGTTCTCGGCTTTGCGCCGGGCTCCTTCGGCGCCAACCCCGAACGCGATCGCCTCGACCGTCTTGTCGGAGCCGGTGATGTGGATCTCGTCGACCTCGGGGTGCTCACACAGGAACGCGCCGACGTCGGCGCCGCCGTAGGCGAGGCGCAGGTACCCGGCGTCGACCAGCGGCCGGAAGGCCTCCTCAAACAGCGGGCCGATGTAGGCGTTGACCGGATGGACCTTGTAGAGCACCACCGCGTGCTCGACGAAGAGTTTGTACAAGGCATCCATCGGGCCGATCGACGAGACGTTGCCGGCCCCGAGGACCAGCGACACCTGCCCGCGCGTCCGCGGTTCGGCGTAGAAATGAGCCTGGCGGCGGCGCATCTCGGCCACGTCGATCCCGGGTTCCATCCACACCTCGGCGGTGACGCCGGGGAAAAACGCGTTGTCCCAGATGTCGGCGGGGAAGGCGCGTGCGACGACCTGGCCGTTGGCCCGCGTGCGAATCCCGCGGGGGATCTTGGGTTTGCCGTGTTTGGCGATCTCCGCCAAGGACCGCTGCAGCAGCCGAATGTTGCGCAGGATCACGAACGGGCCGCCGAGCCACTCCTCGCCGCTGCGAGGCTCCTCGAGGCTGATCCCCTTGGCACGGCAGCCGGCGTGAGCCCAACGCTCGGCGACCTCGACCATCCCCTTGCGCACCTCCTCGAGCAGCCGCCGGCGCTCGCCGAGCGGCAAAGCCGCCCACTCGTCCGCTTTCGAACGCAACGTCCCAATCGCCGCCTCCATGGCCGCCGGCGAGCTGGTCGGCATCGTGTTCGGCGCATCGGGTCTGGTCGAGGTTGCGGGGTTCGGTGGCGCAAGCGTCGCTGGTGGCATCGTCGTGTCTCCTGGGCTCTCGACGATAGCAGGTGAGACCTCTACCAGTTGGATTCGGGAATGCGGATTCGACGACCGCGGAGGACAGCAATGGTTGGACCAACGGGCGGGTGTCCCAGCTCCTCGTCGATGGCGTCGATGCTCTTGACCTTGGCCAGGATCGATGAGCCAGGAATCGCCGGCTGCTGGGACTCGAACTCAAACCAGGGCAACCCTGCCTTCGAGTAGGCGGCGGCATCGATGGGAGTCTTGGGGGCTCGTTCGCCGGTCACCTCCGGCCACACCCGGGCGTCGAGGAGGTGCACGAAGCAGCGACTGGAAATGTGGTGATGCCAGTCCTCCAGCAGGAATCTGTCTCGGAGTACCTCCTGATGCATCCGACCTCCCGCTCCGAGGCCCAGATGTGATTGGGGCTCCGCTGCGGGGGAGATCATCTGGAAGAGGATCTCCGGTTCCCTGCGCTTGCTTTCGCAGTAGCGAGCAAACGCTTCCGGACGCAACGGCCGTACGGCGATCTGGAGACCTCCGTATTCCGCCTTGCCGGTGAGTTGCTCTTCGACTGAATGACCGGACCCCAGGGGCATCGCGACGAACTGGCGAATCGACCCTTTGCCGATGTTGAAACCGTCGAGCCAGCGCTGGTCCGGCGCAACCAGGTAGTTCTGCGGCGATCGGTGCAGGTCCGCACTCCAGGTCTCCCCGGAGATGGCATCGATCTTTCCGGCTGCGACCTGGACGGCAAACGGATAGCAAAGGGTTCTAGAGTCCAGCCCCCGAGACTCGAAGCTGATCCACAGTGCCTCTCGCTGGTGCATCGGGAGCATCACGCCTCCGCGTCCCACGTGTGGAGTCGGAAGGCGCTTCCGATAGTCCTCGACGTGCCGGAGCGGGAAGTGGCCGAAGCCGGGGGGGAGTGGGTACTCTCGGCCATCGTCGGGAATTCGCAACGTTCGCTCGAACGAAACCCTCAGCTCAGCGCCGGGGATGACATCAGGGAACGAAAAGACCAGCTGGTTGTTGTACACCTCGATCACGGTCGACCTCCCTACCAGTTGCCGTCACGCACTTCGCGGACGAGTCGTAGCACAGCGTGATCGGGCATCGCCGCCAATTCCCGAATCAGCTGGGCAAAGAGTTGTGGACGTTTGCGGATCAGCGCCTGGAGCTCACTCGAGACCTTCCCGGCCATCGCCAGCAGGACGTCAGGATCCTCGCCGAGCTCTCGAGCGAGCGCCAGGATGGTGTCTTCCGAAGGGGGCGCTTGTTCGCCACGTTCGATCTTGCTGAGGTACGAGGGCTCGATCCCGACCCGCGTGGCCACTTGCCGAACCGAATAGCTCGGGCTCGTGCTTCGCAAGAGCTCGCGACGCTCCCGCAGGTAGCTCCCAAGGTTCGACATGTGAGTAGTGTGTACTACTTACTACACATCGGTCAAGCGCACCCTAGGGTCCCACGCCTCGAGACCCCCGCCTACGCTTGGCCGTGTAGCGTTCCCCGTACTTCCCTGCTGGTGAAGGGGCGACGATCCCGTGCGGGGCCGGCTGATGCCGGCGCCGCTGGTGCCGACAGCGCCGCTTGCTCGGGTCGCCTTGCTGGGCGGATTTGGGAATCTC
>CAZRFU010000071.1:0-27612 GCA_964599475.1 uncultured Thermoanaerobaculia bacterium | reverse complement strand
AGCTACCAGGTGGTGTGGTTGCTCTACCCCTTGGCCATGACCATGGTCTGGCTGCCCGGAGTGATCCTCGGCGTGCTGCTCGTGGCGCAACGCCTACCGCGGGCTGTGGCAGGGCTCGTGGTCTGTACCGCCGGCGCCGCGCTCTCGGGGCATCCCGAGACCTTGTTGCACACCGCCCTGGTGGCGGGCGCCGTGGGCGCCTGGTGTTGGTGGCACAGTGCCCTCCGATGGGCGTTGATCCGAGACGGTGCCGTTGCCGCAGTGCTTGCCTTTGCCGTGACTGCGCCGGTGCTGTTGCCCATTCTCGAGGCCCTCCCCGAGAGCGAACGCACGGCCGCGATCCGCGAGCGCCCCGATGCGGCAGCGCCCGGGCCCTTCGACCCCGCAGTCGCGAGCCTGGTGCTCGATCCGCTCCGGTTCGGGTCCCCGCGCGACGGCAACTGGTCGGCCCCCTCGTCGAACTACAACGAGATCGCGAGTGGTTGGGCCGGCGCCATTGCTCTGGCCCTGGCACTCGCCGCGGCGCTGGCGCTGCGCGGGTGGCGCCTTGCCGTACTGCTCGGAGGGGGTGCCGCTTTGGGCATCGCGCTGCGCGTCCCCGTGCTCTACGACGCCTTCGTCGCGATTCCGGGCTTTTCCCACGGCGCCCATGGCCGCCTACGACTCGTGTGGGTTTGTGCGGTGGCACTGCTCGCGGGGACCGCTGTCGACCGGCTCGCCGACTCGTCGACCTTGCGGCGCTGGCTTGCCGCAACCAGCAGTGGATTGATCCTGGCGCTGGTGTGGTTGGGAGTCCCCCCCAACCCCTGGCAACGCGCCTGGTGGGGGGTGGCGATCGCCGGCCTGGCGCTGGCCCTCGCGTCGGCCTTCGTGCCCCGTCTCGGCCGGGTGCCGCTGGTCGCGGCGCTGATCGTGGAGCTCGCGCTGCTCGGCTGGCGCTACAACCCGGCCACACCCGCCTCGTCCTCCCTCGACCCGCAACCGGCCGTTCTCAGCTGGATGGCCTCTGCAGCTGCCGACCGCGCCGATCCGCCACGAGTGCTCGCAGAAGAGTGGAACCTGCTGCCGAACCTGGCGGCCACCGCCGGGCTCGGAGATCCCCGGGGCAACGACCCGATGCGCCCCGCGGTTGCCGCCCGTTTCGTCGGCATGCGCATGGCCGGATCCTGGACTCCGGGGTTCCACAGCCTCCAGCCCGGCGGGCGCTACGACATCGGCCTCCTCGATTTTCTCGGGGTGGAATACCTGCTCGTGCCCGCCCGCCGGTGGGTCCCCGAAGGTTGGCACGAAGCCTATCGCGGTGCCGGCGGCAAGGTGTTGGTCAACGATCGGGCAACGCCGCGCTTCTTCGTCCCCGAGCGCGTGCACGGCGTGCGCACGCGCGACGAGGCCTTCCTCGGATTGTTGACCTCAACCGAGCCCAGTCGCGAGGTGTGGTTCGAGGGCTCGCCGCTGCCGGCAACGGCCCAGGCAGCGAAGGTTCTCGAGATCGAGGACGTGCCCAACGGCTACCGGCTCTCGGTCCAGGTCGAGACTTCGTCGCTGCTCGCTTCGAGCGTCAGCTGGGCGCGCGGATGGCGAGCCCAAGTCGACGGAATCGGTCGACCGGTTCGCCGGGTCGGCGGAGCCTTCTTGGGAGTCGAGCTCGAGCCTGGGGATCGTGCCGTCCACTGGTCCTACCGGCCCACTGCCTTCACGGTGGGACTCGGGCTGGCAACCGCGGCGCTGGCGACCCTCGCTCTCGCGGCAGCACGGCGTCGACGCCGCGCCACTCCTGCGCCATCCGCTCGAGTCGAAGCGGCACCGTGAGCTCCCATCGACTCGAGGTCGAAGCGGTCGCGGTAGTCGGGCCGCTACCCTCGCACGCCGCGCAGGTAGTCGCCCGTGAGCTGGTGCGTCGGGGTCTCGAAGACCTCGGCGGCTCGACCACTTTCGATCAGGCGTCCGGCGCCGTCGTGGTGCCAGAACATCGCGACGTCGTCGGCCAGACGCCGGGCCTGGGCCAAATTGTGGGTGACGATCACCACGGTGTAGCGTCCGCGTAACGAGTCGATCAGCTCTTCGACCACGGCGCTCGAGAGCGGATCGAGGGCACTGCAGGGTTCGTCGAGCAGCAACACCTCGGGTTCGAGGGCGAGGGCTCGCGCCAGGCACAGGCGTTGTTGTTGACCGCCCGAGAGCGCCTGGGCGGGGCGGTCGAGGCGATCCGCGACTTCCTCCCACAGGCCGACCTGACGCAGGGTTCGTTCGAGCCGCTCGCGGCGGCTGTGGCGATCGCCGATACGGTGGTGGCGCAGCGGGAAGAGGATGTTCTCGCCGATCGACAGCGGGAACGGGTTGGGCCGTTGGAAGATCATGCCGACGCGCCGGCGCAGCTCCACCACCGGGAACCGCACCAGCGGGACTCCGTCGAGCAAGACCCCGCCCTCGACCCGGCAGCCCTGGACGAGCTCGGTCAGACGGTTGAGTGCGGCGAGGAACGAGCTCTTGCCACACCCGGAGGGCCCAACCACTGCGGTGATACAGCCGCGCGAGACGCTGAGCGACACTTCGGCCAGGGCGCGGTGGGGGCCGTACCACAGGCTCAGGCCTTCGGTCCGAATCACCACCTCGCGCTGCTCGCAGCAAGCGGGGCGCAGGCGCCAGCGGTCGACTTCGGTTTCGAGCTGCGTCATACCATCACCCGTCGTCGTTGCCAGGTTTCCACCAGCGCCACCGTGGCTGCGTTGATCGCCAGCAACAGCAGGATCAGACTGAGGGCGGCGCCGGCAGCAGCGCGCTCGCCGCCCGGGACGTTCATCGCGAGGTCGTAGATGTGCACCGACAGCGAACGCCCGGAGTCGAACAGGGATCCCGGCATGCGGTCGACGTAGCCGCTGGTGAACAGCAGCGCCGCAGTCTCCCCGATCGCGCGCCCGATTCCGAGGACCAGGCCAACGACCACACCGGGCGCGGCGGCCGGCAGCAGCACGCGTCGCACTGTCCCGAGGGGCCCGATCCCGAGGGCAGCGGCAGCCAGGCGGTAGTCGCCCGGAACCGCTCGCAGCGCCTCCTCGCTGCAGCGCACGATCAGCGGCAGTGCCATGCAGGCGAGGGTCAAGCCGCCGGACAACAGCGAAAAGCCCATTCCCAGCGCAATCGAGAAGAACGCGTTGCCGAACAGGCCGAAGACGATCGACGGCACCGCCGCGAGGACCTCGAGGCTGCCGCGCACGATGGCGGCGAGGCGGTGGCCGGGCCGGGTCAGCTCCGCCAGCACCACGGCGGTGGCGACGCCGAGGGGAGCGGCGACCAGGATTGCGATCGCCACCAGGATCAGGGTGGAGACGAGGATCGGCGCGATGCCGCCGGCGCGCCCGGCATCCTGAGGGGCCTCGACGAGCCACGACAACGACAACGAGCCGACGCCGTCGACGAGCAGCTCGGCGACGATGCCGAGGAACACTGCGACGACGCTCGCCGCTGCAGTGGCGAGGGCGAAACCGATCAAGCGATCGTGGCGCGCGGCAACGTTACCCACGCTGGGAGCTCCGGGGGGTCAGGGCCACCAGCAGCGCGGCCACGGCCAACAACAACAGGCCGCCGACGAACAAGGCCGAGCGGTGCAGCTCGAGGGCGTAGCCGAGCTCAAGGGCGATGTTGGCGGTGAGCGTCCGCACCGGGTCGAACCAGCTCGGAGGCACCTGGACGACGTTGCCGGCCACCATCAACACCGCCATGGTTTCGCCGAGGGCGCGGCCGAGCGCGAGCAACACCGCCGCGACCAGGCCGCTGCGGGCATGCGGCAACAACACCGCGCGACTCGCCCCCCAGCGCGAGAGGCCAAGCGCGGCGGCACCAAGCCGCTCCAAACGCGGCGCTGCTCGCAGCGCGCTTTCGCTCAGCAGGGCAATCGTCGGCAGGATCATCAGCGCGAGGATCAGCATCGCCGCCAGCAGCGACTGGCCGGGCGGCTGCCAAGCACGGATCTTCGGGGCGAGGACGGTGAGACCCCACAGCCCGTAGATCACCGACGGCACCCCCGCCATGGTTTCGAGCAGGCGACGAAACCAACGGCTGACGGCTGCCGGGGCGTAGACGGCGCCGTAGAGCCCCGCCGCGATGCCGAGCGGTGCCGCCACCAGCACCGCGCCGAGGGCCGCGAGCAGGCTCGCCACCACCATCGCGGTGAGGTCGAACCGGCCGAGCGAGGCGCCGGCACTCGGCAACCAGGCGCCGTCGCTGAAGAAGCGCAGGGGAGCAATGGCCGCCAGCGCCGGCCGGACCTCGAGGAGCAGGAAGATCCCGATCAGCAGGACGACCGCCGCGCTGACCGCTGCGGCCGCCCACAAGACCAACGAACCACCGAGCTCAGCCCGTTGGTGGGACAAAGAACTGCCCTTCGATCAGATCGTCGACCGCAGGCGACGCCGCAAAGGTCAGAAACGTGGTGCGGAGGTCGGTGACCTTGCCGTCGTGCACCAGATTGAGTGGCCGCGACAGTGGGAAGGAGCCGTTGCGAAGGTTCTCGAGGGTCGGCTCGACGCCATCGACCGGCAGCAGCTTCAGGGCGCTGCCGACAGATGCCTCGTAGATGGCGGTGCCGATCGAAACGTAGCCGATCGCGCCCGGGTCGGAGGTCACCGTGCGGATCCCTTGCTGGTTGTCGCCGATGACGATGCTCGGCTTGACGGCGCTGTTGTCGAGGCCGTAGTGGGCCAGGAACAGCTCGAGGGTCGATCGCCCTTCGGCCTTGTGCACCACCGTGATCGGCAGGTCGGCGCCGCCGAGGTCCCGCCAGTTGGTGGTTGCGCCGGTGTAGATGGCGATCACCTGCTCTCGTGACAGCGACGGAATCGGATTGTCGCGATGCACGATCAGGGTGACGCCGTCGAGGGCGATGGTGGTCGCCGTGAGGTCGGACTCTTCGCCCTTGAGCGCTCGAGAGACCATGCCGAGGTCGGCGGTGCCGCGCCGTGCGTCAGCGATGCCGCGCGACGATCCGCCGGTCTGCACGTCAACCCGCACACCCGGGTGGAGCGATTCGAAGTGTTTGGCGATCTCGCTCGCCAAGGGGGCGACGGTGCTCGAGCCGGTGATGGTGAGGCGTCCGGCGAGCCCGTCCTTGGATTCGAGGGGGCAGGAGCGTGAACAGGCCGAGGAGAGCGCCAGGAGACCGAGGAGCGCAAGGGAGCCGGCAGCGCGCATCAGCAGCACCCCTCGGGCCCGCAGCAGGACGAGTCCGCAGTGCGTGTTTCGTGGTATTCCTGACCCTTGGTTTCCTTCGGGTGCCGCAGCGCTGTGCGCGAGCAATCGAACGGTTGGGCCTGGTCGAGTGCAATCGGCTCCCGTGGTTCGATCAGCTCGAAGTGCTCGCGATAGGGATCCCGACCGTAGAGCTGAAAGGTCTTGTCGCAGACGGCGTAGCGCTGACCGCGCTCCATGCGGTGGCCGTCGTCGTCGAGGACCTCCTTGAAGGGGCCCTTGTAGACGACGGCCTGGTTGCGCTCCCAACACGCCCCTTCCTTGCCCTTGAACGCCTCGACCGTCACCGAGCGAAACTCGATCCCTTCGACCACCTGCCACGGTTCCGACTGGCGGCTGACGATGCGGATGCCGTAGAAGCCGGCGTCCTCGAAGGCGCGCAGGAAGCCGTCCTCGGTGAAGGCGCCGGAGAGGCAACCGCTCCACAGCTCGGCGTCGTGTTGGAGATGTAGCGGGACTTCCTCGTCGCTGACGATGTCCGAGATCACTGCCCGGCCGCCTCGGCGCAACACCCGGTGGAGCTCGCGGAACAGCTGCTGGCGCGAATCGTTGTCGACGAGGTTGAGCACACAGTTGCTGACCACGACGTCGACACTCTGGTCGGCGACCAACGGCGCCTCGTGGCGCAGGCGGGCGGCCAGGGCTTGCGCTTCGAGCCAGGCGTTGGCGTCGGCGATCGGCGCGGCGGCGAGCTCCTGCTCGAGGCGGTCGAGATCGAGCGCGAGGTCTTGAATCCGGCCCCGGCGGAACTCGACGTTGGCGAAGCCGATGCGTTCTGCGACCAGCGGAGCGTTGCGGCGTGCGACCTCGAGCATGTCGGGGGTCATGTCGACGCCGATCACCTTGCCGCTCGGGCCGACCACTTGGGCGGCGATGAAGCAGATCTTGCCGGTGCCCGAGCCCAGGTCGAGCACGGTTTCTCCGGGCCGCAACCAGCGACTGGGATCACCACAGCCGTAGTCGCGCTCGATCACTTCGGTGGGGATCACGCGCAGGTACTGGGGGTCGTAGTCGACCGGGCAACACAGGGCTTCGACCTTGGTGGTGGCGCCGGTGGCATAACGCTCGCGCACCACCTGCTCGACGAGATGGGAATTCGACACGAAGACAACTCCTGGGCGGTGGTCCGCCGAGTGGGAGACAGATTCGCTTCTGGCCGCAGCCGGGTGCGGGGCGAGGTGGGTCAGCCGAGGTGCGCAGCCGGCGGGCCGCGCAGCCGGCCGAGCGGGTCGATCCACGGGCGACCGGGTCGAACCCCGGGATCGGCAGGGCGCGTCGTCGGGGCTAGGGCGTGGCGCAGACACCGCTCGAGCTGACTGCCGAAGTCAGCGAACGCTCGCGCGGCCAGCGCCTGTTCGAGGTCGCGGCGACAGTCGAGATCGCGCCGTGGTGGGAGGCGGGCCACACTCGCCCCTGCCGCTTCGACCACGCGGCGAAGGTCGGCTTCGGCGTGGGCGCTGCACCAGCGAATCATCGTCAGGTCGGCGCGGCCCGGCTGCTGGAGCCCGAGCAGGTAGATGCCTCCGTCAGGGCTTGGGCCGACGACGACATCGTCCTCAGCGAGCGCCACGAAGGCCTGGTCGAGCACCGCAGCGTCGAGACCCGGCACATCGGCGGGTGCCACCAGCAGTGGCCCGCCGCGCGGGCACGCGCGCCGGATTGCGTGGTCGAGGCGCAGGCCGAAGGTGCAGCGGGTCGGCTGCTGGATCCAGATGACCCGGTCGTCGAGGTCCACCACCGGCTCGGGTGAGGACAAGACGACCTGCAAGCCGGCCGCGTGGCCGGCGGCGACCAGTCGTGCGAGGCCGACCTGGTGCAGGCGCCGCTCGAGGCCGGTGTGGGTCGCCGGCAACAAACGCTTCGCCCGCTGCTCGGCCGCCGAGCCGCGCCAGAAGATCAGCAGAGTGCCACGCTGCGAGGTCATCGCTTCCTTCTACGAGCAAGCCGTGATCTTGGATTCGGCAACGAACCCTCTACCATCTCCCCGATCCCCGATCCCCAGTACCCTCGTCTACCGCTTCGCCCGCCGTGCTGCCAAATGCTTCAGCGCCTCGATCGGACGTCGGTCGGGGGCGAGGATCTTCACCGCCTTGCGCAGATGCCGCTCGGCGTCGTCGAAGCGGCCGGCCTCGGAATAGGCCTCGCCGAGGTAGTAGTGAGCCTGGCCGCAGTTCTCGTCGAGGCGGACTGCCTGCTCGAGCTCGCGAGTCGATCGCGCGAGATTGAGCACGGAGTCCTTCAGGAAGGCGCAGTAGGCGGCCTCGGCGAGGTAGAGGGCGTTTTGCGGGTCACAGTCCGAGGCGAAACGCAGCAGGCCGAGAGCCTTGTCGTACTGCTGCGCTTCGAGCGCCGCGAGCCCCTTCTTGTACTGTACCGCCGAGTCCAACAGGTCGGTCTTGATATGACCTTCGGAGAAGCTCTTCTTGGCTCGTTCGTCGCGCAGGTTGCGCCGACGCATGATCAGAGCGTTGCGCTTTTCGACGTCCTTGAGCTCCCCGAGCGCCTCGGCGCCGGCCAGCAGCAGCAGCCGCGCCTTGTCCGCGTGGTCGGCCTCGCCCAGGTCCTCGAGCTCGAAGGTCCGCAGCCGTCGAGCGAAGGCCCAGAAGGCCTTGTCGATATCCAGGTTCGAAGCGGTTTCTTCCAGCCCGAGCAGCTCGAAGGCGTCCTTGCGGCGGTAGGAGAGGTACTCCTGGAGAATGTCGTTCTTGACGGTCTCGCGATCGAAGCTGGCTGCAGCAACCGGTGCCGGCGCCGATGGCGTCGATGCTGGTATCGGCGCAGAGGCCGTTGGCTTGGGGGACTCCGGGGCCTTCGGCAACACCACGGTCGAGGCCGGGGCGATGCATCCGAGGAGACCCAGGGCGTGCACGATCCGCACGACTTCTGCGGGCGAGAGCGAGGTCGCGAGCAGCAACTCGTGCATTGCCCGGGGCTTGCTCAGCGCCTCGATCAACTGGCTGTAGCGGCCGGGGAGCTTGAGCTCGACCAGGCGGGCCGAGTGGGCCGGGTCGAGGGCGAGGGCCTGATCGCCCCACACCGCCAGCGCAGCCTGGGCGGTTTCGAGGTCGCCGAACTTGAGCAAGCCGGTGAGGACCAGCTGCGGCACGCGCACTTTCAGCGTCGTGTCGGCCCCGTCGACGTCGCCGGGGGTGAAGGTGAACTCTCCACTGGTCCAGGAGAAGCCATCGAGCAACTTGCGGGCGAGGTTCTGTTGCAGCAGCTTGTAGAGCTCGGACGGGCCGAGGATCTTGGCCTCGAGCAGCACTTCTCCGATCGGCACACCCTTGACCATGGCCTTGGAGGTGTAGTGGTGGAGTTGATCCTCCTTGAGGCGACCGACCGAGACCAGGAACGGGCCGAAGGTCTCGTGGACGAGATTCGAGCGGCAATCCGACGGTGAGCCGTCGATCAAGACGATGCGCTTCTTGACCGGTCGGCGCTGGATCTCCAGGGCCCCGGTGGCATGGTGCTCCGACAGGGCGTGGAGCAGGACCGGATAGGGGACCTCGGAGAGGTCACCCTGCCGCATTGCAGCGATAGCCTCGAGCTGCTGCCGGTTGGGAAGCGCAAAACCCATAGTTTTGGAAAGTCTAGCAGGTGTCATGTGGCCCTCGTGGTGGGCCACGCTCTGGTGAAAGTGGGACGTCCCCGCACGGGCTCCAAAGGTATCGGGTATCAGGTATCGGGTACTCGTCGGAGCCCGAGGGGCGCTTGTTCCCCATGCACCCCGGTCGCTGAAATCGTTCCCTTCCCCCCTGATCCGTGCTCCCTGATCCCAGCCAGTACCCGGTACTCTGTCCCGATACCCGATACCCGATACCCGATACCCGATACCCGATACCCGATACCCGATACCTCCCATCATCACTCTTGACTACACGAGTCGTCGTCGCTATCATGACGACAGACGTCGTCACGGCGCCTTTCTGGAGGACCCGATGCAACCCGAGCCCCCTTCGATCGGTGACAACGAGCTGGCGCTGTTGCGCTGGCTGGCGGGCCGGCTGGATGGTGCGACGGTGGGCGAGGCGAGCGCCGCGATCGGGGTTGAGCGCGGCTGGGCGCGCACCACGGTGCTGACCATGATGGAGCGCCTGCGCTCCAAGGGGCTGCTCGACCGCAAGCAGGCCGACGGCGTGTTTCGCTACCACACCGTGAGCTCGCCGGCCGAGATCGAGCGCGGCGCGGTCGAGAGCTTCGTCCAGCGGACGCTCGGCGGATCTTTCCGGCCGCTGGTTGCGTATCTCGCCGAGGAGGCCGAGGTCTCCGCCGACGAGCTGGCCGAGCTCGAGGCGTTGGTCGCAACGCTGCAAGCCCGGCACGCGGGAAAGGATGAGCCGTGATCGCAACCTTGGCCGAACGCCTCCTGATCGCCAGCCTCGATGCTGCGGTGCTGGCCGCGCTGGTGCTGCTGCTGCAACGCGCGATCCCGGGTCTGCCAGCGCCGCTGCGGGCCTGGTTGTGGTGGGCGGTGGGGGCCAAGGCGGTGCTGGCGCTGCTCGGCGTCACCCCACTCGGGCTCATCGCGATTCCTATGGATGCGGGCCCCAAGCTCGAAGCTCACGCGCCGATCGAGCTGTCGGCACCGATGCACTTCGACGTCGCGGTCGGATCCGACCTCGCCGCCGGGCGGGATCTCGGGGCCGCGCCGACTGCCATGGCGCCGACGCGCAGGCAGCCGCCGTCGGGCGTCGAGGTCCTCGTCCTGCTGTGGCTCGTGGGTGTGGTTGTCGCGACGGCTGTGGTGTTGCGGCGGTGGTGGTCTGATCGATCCCTCCTCGGTCGTGCCGAGCCGGTGGTCGACGTGCGGGCGCACCTGCGCCTGGTGCGCCTCGCCGAAAACCTCGGTGTTCGTACGCCCGCCCTCGCGTCTTCCCGAGCGGTGCCCGGCCCTCTGGTTCACGGTTTGTTCGCCCCGCGGATCGTGTTGCCTCCCCAGGCGCTCGGCAGCCGCCGCGAGGAGCTCGAATTGGTGCTCGCCCACGAGCTGGCGCACCTGCATCGGCGCGACCTGTGGCTCGGAGTGGTGCCACAACTCGCCCGAATCCTGTTCTTTTTCCATCCCCTGGTGGCGATCGCCCTGCGCGAGTATGCGCTGGCGCGAGAGGCCGCCTGTGATGCCTTGGCACTCCGAACCCTGGGGACGGCGCCCCGGGACTACGGAGTATTCCTACTCCGCTGGGGGACGACGCGGCGCGAGTCCGGACTCGCCGCCGCCGCCGTCGCACCCTCGGCCCAACAGCTTCGACGGAGACTCGAAATGCTGCGATTCGCCGACCGTTCCTTTCGCCCCCGCCCGCTGATGGCCGCAGCCATCCTCACCCTGCTGTTGCCGGTGTCGTTGATCGCCCGGCCGAGCCTGCCGGACGCTCCAGAGGCGCCGGCACCCCCGTCACCCTTCACGCCGACCGCGGTTCCGGCTCCGGCCCCGCCTGCTCCGGTGGCCTCGCCCCGGGCCGTGCCAACTCCACGGGCGGCGGCCGCACCTGCGGCGCCTCGGGCCCCTGCCGCCCCAGCGCCGGCTCCTGCTCCTCCGCCGCCGATCGACGCTGACCTCGACGGCATCCGCCTGATCCTGGCCGACGGTGATCGAACCATCACCATCTCCGCCCGCAGCTCGGACCGCCGTCGCTTCGACGCGCTGCGGCGGGCTGGCGAGCCGTTGTTGTGGTTCGAGCGTGACGGCAAGGCGTACGTCGTTCGTGATCGAGAGGTGTTGGCACGAGCCGCAACGACTGTCGACTCCACCTCGAGGCTCGACGGGCGACGACTCCAGCTCGACCGCGAGCAGGCCCGGCTAAGCGAGCACCAAGCGGCGCTGGCCGCGCGCCAGGCGGAAGCGGCTGCGGTGCAGGCCCAATTTGCTGCTCGCGCGGCGCTCGACCACGGCCGAGTGGCCGAGCTCGAAGCCGACATCCAGCGCCTGGTCGAGGAGATGCCGAGGAGCTCCAGAGTGACCTGGCCGATGCCAGCCCTGAGGAGCGAGAGGCCTTCCGTGCCGCCGTCCAAGCGCGTGTCCGCGCCGCGAGTGGCGAGCTGGAGGCCCGGGCGGCAGAGATCGCCGCTGCGGCGAAGGCGCACCTGGCTCCCGAGGTCGAAGCCCTGATCGAGGAGTCGAAGCATTTCGCCGCGGAGCAGCGGGAGCTGGCCGAGCACCACCGCGCCCTGGCGCGGGAGCTGGCTCGCGGCCACCACGACCTCGGCAGGGAGCTGCGGCAGATCATCGACGAGGCCCTCGCCAGCGGCCTCGCGACCGCCCTCGATTGACCCAAACGGCCGGGTACCCGGGATCCCCCCGGGTACCTGCTCTCCGCTCCCTGCACCCCTTCTTCACCGATCCCAGTCCCCGGTACCCGGTACCCACCCTCCCGCGCGTAGAATGGTCGCAATGCAGGGAGATACGCCATGATCCGCCGTACCCACCGTCTTCGCACCTTCTGCCTCGTCGCCGCCGCTGTGGTCGCCCAGCCCGTTGTGGCTGAGGAGCTTCAGGTGGCCGAGGAGCCGCAGCTCGTCGTGACTCGTGCCCACGCGGATTTCGAGGCCGGCATTCTTGCGATCGAAGGATTGGCCTTTGGCGACGGGGAACCCTCGGTCCTCCTGGGCACGGAAGAGCTCGAGATCCAGTGGTCGGACCCCAACCGTATCGAGGCCGTGCTGCCGCGGGACCTCAGCGACGGCACCCATCTGCTCATGGTGTTCCGGGGCCAGGAGGTCAACGAGTACGACGTGTTCCACCTGGCGGTGACCACTCACCCCGAAGCGGTCGCGGCCTCGGGTCGGGGCGAACGTGGTCCGCAGGGCCCGCCCGGTCCTGCGGGAGCGGCCGGTCCCCAGGGTCCTGCAGGTCCGTCAGGGCCGTTCCTGCTCGCCGGCCAACGGTGTCCGACTGGGACCGTGCTGGTCGGCTTTTCTGCCGACGCCGGCCTCCAGTGTGAGCCCCTTGGGGCTGCCGAGCTCGCGGTGCAGGCCGCGCCGGCGCCCTTGGCCGAGGCCGTGGATCTGCTGGCAGCACCGGTCCTCGGCTGCCTCGAGGAGGACGCTTCGGCGCCGTCCGGGGACTTCGCCGCCGAAGGAGGAGCACTAGTCCTAGCCTCCTGGCCCACCGCCGCGGAGGGCCAGGTCGAGGGTCGCCTGCAGGCTCGCGACGATCTCGACCGTTTCGCCATTGCCGCCCGCGAGGGTCGTTTCGGAGGGTTGTGCCTTTCTGATCGCGCCGACGATCCCCTGCGCGCCGCGCTCGCGTTCCGTTCACCGGGCGAGGGCACATCTGCGACCCTCTGCGCCTGTTGGTCGGGGACCGAGAGCTGCGACCGTTCGCGCGAGCTCTGTGTGACCTCCGTCGACGGGGCTGAGGTCACCCTGGCGATCGCGGCGGCGATGCGGTGTCGCCAGCGCGATGAGCTGGTGCTCGACGTCAGCGTGCGGCCGCTGTCTTCACGCCTGCTGCCGTCTTGTGGAGCGTGGCAGGTCGGCTGGTCGATCTCGGAGTGACAGCGCTTCCGGTTCTGCCGTCGGTGGCCGTCGCGGCCGCTCGCGATCGCCTCGGGCGTCCGCTCCGAGACCTGCGGATTTCGGTCACCGACCGCTGCAACTTCCGCTGCACCTACTGCATGCCGCGCGAGGTCTTCGGCGTGGCTCATCCGTTTCTGCCGCGCACCGAGATCTTGAGCTACGAGGAGATCGCGCGACTCGTTCGCATCGCCACTCGCCTCGGCGTGCGCAAGATCCGGCTGACCGGCGGCGAACCCCTCCTGCGCCGCGATCTGCCGGATTTGGTGGCGATGCTGCGGGCGGTTGGCGACCTCGATCTGGCCCTGACGACCAATGGCGTGCTGCTCGAACGCTCGGCCTCCGCGCTGGCCCAGGCCGGGCTCGATCGGGTGACGGTGTCGCTCGACGCCCTCGACCCCGAGATCTTCCAGCGCATGAGCGACACCCGGGTGGCGGTCGGCACGGTGCTCGCTGGAATCGATGCGGCGCAGGCCGCGGGACTCGGACCGGTCAAGGTCAACTGCGTGGTTCAGCGCGGCGTCAACGAGCAGGAGATCCCGAAGCTCGCAGCGTACTTTCGCCACCGCGGGGTGGTCGTCCGGTTCATCGAGTACATGGACGTCGGCAGCACCAACGGGTGGCGGCTCGACGACGTCGTGCCCGCCTCCGAGATCTTGCGGCGGTTGCAGGAGCTCGCCGAGCTCGTGCCGATCGGCGCCGGCTATCGCGGTGAGGTGGCTCGCCGTTGGCGCTTTGCCGACGGATCGGGGGAAGTTGGCCTGATCACCTCGGTGTCGACACCCTTCTGTGGTGATTGCAGTCGGGCGCGGCTCTCGGCCGACGGGCACCTCTACACCTGCCTCTTCGCCTCGTCGGGAACCGACCTTCGTCCAACCCTGCGCGCCGACGCCGGCGACGAAGTCCTCGAAGACCTGCTCCGCGCGATCTGGAATCGCCGCGAGGACCGCTACTCCGAGCTGCGGGGCGAGGCCGAGGGCCCGTCGCCCAAGGTCGAGATGTCGGCGATCGGCGGCTGACGCAGCTCGATCACCTCACCGCCGAAGCGCAGACGCAGCGGGCCCTGGACCAGCAGCCTGGTGACGTCTTCGAGTGTGACCAATTCGGCGACCTCGGGATCGTCGACGGCAACCAGCCGATCGGGCGGCCCGACGACATCGGCGGCAATCCAAGTGCCGTCCACCAGGTGAAAGCGGCCCACTGCGGTCGATCGCACCGCCACCGCCATTTCCGGCACCGCCGGGGTTGGCGGGTCGAGGACGACGGGAATTCGGCCGCCGACCGCCGGGTCGACGGCACGGACCCAAACCCCGATGATGGTCGCGAAGGCCAAGACCGTGGCGAACATCACCGCGATGACCGGCTGCTCGGCGATGCGCGGGAAACGTCGCGCCAGGCGCGCGGCGAGGCCACGCTCTTCGAGGGCCAGGGCGACCCGCTCGGCGAGGGCGATCTCGACCACCGGTGAGGGTGCAACCTGGGGTAGGGCGCGCAGTCCGGAGACCACCGCGCGCATTGCCTCGAGCTCCCTCGCGAGGTCGGGCTCGCTTGCGAGCCGGCTTTCGAAAGTCGCGCGATCGCGCGCATCGAGCTCGTCGTCGAGATACGCCGAGCACAACTCGGCGACCGTGTCGTTCATGACTCCTCCAACAACAGCTCGCGCAGTCGCGCCCGTCCCCGGGCGATGCGCGAGCGGACGGTGCCGATCGGCACCCCGAGCACTGTGGCGATTTCGTCGTAGGCAAGGTCCTCGACATCGCGGAGCACCACGGCTTCGCGAAAGGTCACGTCGAGTTGGGCCAGCGCGCGCTCCAGCCGTCGTGCATTTTCGTTGGATCGAGCGCGCTCCTCTGGCGACCGGCCGCCGTCGACGAGCTCGTGGACGCGGCCGTCGGGGTCGTCGAGCGATTCGGCGCGGGGTGGGCGCCGACTGAGGCGAGTGCGGCAGTGGTTGACGGCCACGCGGTAGAGCCAGGTCTTGAGCGTCGAGCCGCCGCGAAAGCGCCCGAGGTGGCGGTGTACGCGCAGAAAGATCTCCTGGGTTACGTCGGCTGCCTCTTCGAGCTCGCCGCACAGCCGCAGCGCCAGGGAGTGCACCATGGTGGCATGGGTCCGGTAGATCTCGACCAGGGCTTGGGTGTCGCCGCGTCGGTGTCGCTCGACCAGCTCCGCTTCCTCGTAGCGCTGTCGGTCTTCGGCGCTCAGATCGATGACGTCGCTCGCGACCAAGTCCGGGGCCATTCCCTCACCCTCCCTGTGAGGCTTGGACTCGGAGGGTGGCACGGTGGTTCCCGGTGCTATCTGCCGGCCACCGCGGCTGGCACTGCGGTCGTGCTTTCGCCATAGTGGGCCAGAAGCGCCTCGACGATCGCGTTGGCGGCGGCCTCGCGGAAGGTCCGGCGCTGCAACAAGGCACGATCCTCGGCGTTGGCGAGGTTCGAGACCTCGACCAGGATTTTGGTGGGAATGGTGTTGTAGCGCAGCACCGCCGGGACGTACTGCCAGTTCTTCGAGCGGATGATGCGATCGCGCACTGGTTTGTGGGGATGGACCAACAAGCCGCCGCGGGCAAACGCCTTGATCACCTGGTCGGCCAGGCGACGCGACAGACCCTCGCTGCGCGAGCGATCCTGGAAGGTGATCTGCACCGCAGGCTGTTCGCGGACCTCGGCGCGCGCGCTGTAGGCGCCGCCGCTGCGTTCGGTGCGACCCGCGGTCAGGCGGGTGGCCGGCACGTAGACCATGCCGCCGCGGATCGACGGGTGCAGCGAGTCGGCGTGCAGCGAAATGAACACGATGCGATCGTCGGAGGCGCCGTTGCGCTTGGTTTGACGGTGCACGCTGTTGGCGAGATACCAGCGCAGATTGGTGCCGACTGTGGCGTCGTCGATGGGATAGTGGGGTGTGGTCAGCACGCGGTGTCCGCGTGAGTAGGCGAGCACGTCGCGGTCGGGAATGTGGTGGCGATCGCCATCGCGGACGGTCGGGACCACGGTCGCGGCGGTGGTCTTCTCGAGCAGCTCCTTGACCCGCACCATGATGTCGTAGACGTAGATGCTCTCCCACACGCCTCCCCAGGTGGCCCCCGAATCGCGCCCGCCGTGGCCGGCGTCGAGCACGATGGTGACGCCGGCCAGGCGGCTGGTCGGCACCGGTGCATTGACCTCGGCCGATGCGAGGCCGGTTTCGTATTCGACTCGCCGTGGGTTTCCCGGAGGGAGGAACTCCGGCAGCAGCCAGTCGAACGGGATCTGGACCTCGTAGCCGATCGGGATGTCGGTGACGTCGGCGATCCCCGAAACCTTGGCGATCTTCTGGGCGAGCTCGTTGACATCTTCGGCGAAGATGCGCCCGGTGAAGCGCACCACCACCGCCGAATACAACGCTTCGCCGGGGCGCAAACGGTAGATGGCGACCTCGCTGCCGTCGGCGGCGCGTCGGTACTCGAGCGGCGCATCGGGTGAGCTCGTTGGTGGCGGCAGACCTGCTCGCAGTTGTGGGATCAGCATCGCTGCCGGAATCCGCAGCTCCTGCCCGGCCTGGATCTGATCGTCCGCGAGCGCGTTGAGCTCGCGGATCTGGCGGAAGTGCTCACCCTTCCCGGTGAACCACACCGCGATCCGCCACAGGCTCGGAGCAAGCCCCCCTTCGACTCGCTGGACCTGATGGATCCAGGCGTCCGGCTCTTGACGGTCGGCGGGGAAGAGTGCTCGAACAGTCCCGAGCTGGAGCTCGGACGCCAGCCGGTGGAACGGCAGGCGGTAGCGGCTGTCGGCTCGCAGAACCCTGCTACCGTTGGCTTTGGCGATCGCCTCGGCGGCGTCACTCGAGCCGGAGACGCGGCGCGATAGGGCCAGGAGCCCTTCACCCTTGAGCGGGGCGACCTCGAGATAGAGCTCGTTGTCGTCGCCGATGATGGCGATGAGGCCCTCTCCCGCAGGCCGGCGGATCTCCCCCAAGGCGGAGGTGGAGAGCAGCAGGCAGCCGACGATGCCGGACCACACGGCGCGCCGCGTCACCACCACCTCCCGCCGCCAGGTGCCGACCTGCGCCGGCGATCCGAGTGCTTCACTTGGTCATGAGACGCTGATTGAGCTCTTTGATGCGCTCCATCAGCTTGTCGATCTTGCCCTGGGCCTCGTCGCGGAGCCGCTGATAGTCGCCCCGCAGCCGCTCGTTTTCCTGCTTCTCGAGGGTGATTTTCTCGGCGCGGTCGCGCAGCTCCTGGTCGCGGCGCGCGATCTCGCGGCGCAGGTCCTCCATCGCCTCCTCGAACTCGGCGTTCTTGAGGCGCTGCTTTTCCTCCTGCTCCTCGTAGAGGCGGCGAAACTGCTGGAGCTCCATGATTTCGGCGAAGTCGGCGGTCGACGGGCTCATATCTCCTCCACGCTGCTCGATGCTGGGGAACATGCGGCGCAGCTTGAGCGACAGGTCTTCGGGATCTGGCGACTGGCGCATCGCCTCCTGGTAGGTGATCGTGCCATGCACCAGCAACGCCAACAGGCTCTGGTTCATCGACTGCATTCGGAAGTGGCCTACCGAGGATTCGAGCTCTTCGTGGATCTCGGAGATCTCGCCCTTTTCGATCAACTTCGAAATGCGCGGCGACGCCTTGAGGATCTCGAGGGCTGCCACCCGCGCCTCGCCGTCCTTGCGTTCCACCAGCTTCATCGACACCACACCCTTGAGGATCTGGGCCAGCTGTGAGCGAACCTGAACCTGCTGGCCGACCGGGAACTGGTCGAGGATGCGGTCGATGGTCTGCGGGGCGTTGTTCGTATGGAGAGTCGAGAAGACCAAGTGGCCGGTTTCAGCCGCACTGATCACCGTGCTGACGGTCTCGAGATCGCGCATCTCGCCGACCATGATCACGTCGGGGTCCTGCCGCATCGCGTTGCGCAGGGCCTCACTGAAGGTGATCGTGTCAGTGCCGATCTCGCGCTGCGAGATCGAGGCGACGCCGTCGGTGAAGAGAAACTCCATCGGATCTTCGATGGTGATCACGTGGACCGGACGTTTGGCGGTGATGTACTTGATCAGCGCTGCCAAGGTGGTGGATTTGCCCGAACCAGTTGGTCCAGTGACCAGCACCAGCCCCATCGGCAGCTCGGCGAAGTCGAGCAGGGTCTTCGGCAGCTCGAGCTCGTCGGCGCTCTTGATCTGGTACGGGACCAACCTGAACGCAGCTGCGAGATTGCCGCGTTGCATGTAGATGTTGCCGCGGAAGCGCGCCAGGCCGCTGACCCCGTACCCGATGTCGACTGCCATCCGCTCCTCGAGTCGATGGGCCTGGGCGGGTGTGAGGATGGCCTCGATCATCTCGCGCAGCCCGTGGGGGGTCAGAACCTCGTCACCCATCGGCACCAGCCGCCCGGTGACACGGACCAACGGCGGGCGCGTTGGTTTGAGGTGGAGGTCGGAGGCCCCGAGCTCGCGCATTTGCCGAAGGAGGTCGTCGATCTGCATGCTTCGCACCCTTCCAGCGCGCAATCGTAGCGCAGTGTGTCGCGGCGGTGCCGAAGCCCACTTGACGGCGCGAAAGATTTCGCCGAAACTTCGCCTATGGCCACTCTGACCAGGCGTCAAAAGGACATTCTCGACTTCCTGACCGCCTACCGCGAGCGCGAAGGGTTGTTCCCAACGCTTCGCGAGATCGGTGAGCACTTTGGGATTTCGTCCTTCGGCACCATCCACAAGCACCTGCACCAGCTCGAGCAGAAGGGTTTCATTCGACGCGAACGCCACTCGTCGAGGGCGATCGAGATCGAGGACGAGGCGCCACCGTTGGCCGACCAGCTGCCGTTGCTCGGCTGGATCGCTGCCGGACGTCCCCTCGAGGCGATCTCCGAGCCAGACGCGATCACCGTGCCACGTCACCTTCAAGCCGCGGGCGACGAGCACTTCGTGTTGCGGGTGACCGGGACATCGATGATCGATGAGGGGATCTTCGACGGCGATCTGGTGGTGGTGCAGCGCCGATCAGTCGCGCGCACGGGCGACATGGTGGTTGCCGTGATCGATGGCGAGGCCACCCTCAAGCGCTTCTTTCCCGCGGGCGCGACGGTGCGGCTGCAGCCCTCCAACCGCGAGATGGCGCCGATCGTGGTGCCGGCCGCAGCGGTCGAGATCCAGGGCGTCGTCGCCGGTCTGATGCGGAAGTACTGAGGAAGGTACCGGGTACCGGGGACCGGGGACCCGGGACTCGTCGGAGCGGGAGCGGATGTCTCTCAGGCGCTCGCTCGCCTCATGCTCTCAACCAGCCTGCTGCAGGATCCGGATCCCTGGTCCCGGGTCCCGGACATCAGCGTCGCACGACCTGCACCCGTCGTCGGGTTGCCGCGCCGGTTTCGTCGATGACGGTGAGCTCGTGGTCGCCGGGCTCGGGAATCCACCACAGGCGTTCGGGCGGGACGACGGTGCCGACCCAGCGGCCGTCGATCCACCACGACAAGCGGCCGCCCGGTCGCGGCGATTCGGCTTCGAGCGGCACTTCCTGGCGGTCGTCGGGCAGGCCCCGCACCAGGACGATGACCTGACCCGGAGGTGGCGTCAGCATCAGAGGCGGGCGGCCGCCTCCGGCCGCGAGACACTCCGGGGCGAGATTCGGTGGGGCCGGCAGGGCGCGATGACGATCGGAGAGAAAGCGTGCCACCGTGGTCGGAAGCTGGAGGAACGGGCGACTCTGCCAGGGACGATTGCCGCGGCAGCTGGGATTGAGCGCCAGCCCACGTTCGAGGTCGATGTCGACTGCGACGTGGTAGGGGCATGCTTTTGTCGGAACCTGCGTGCGCAGGGCGAGGATCTCGCGTCGGGTGGGACACGCCGGGCTCGGCAGGTAGCCCGACCAGACGCAGGACTCGACCGGCACCAGGTCCGCCGGTGGGCCCGACGGCTGGGGCGGCCGGCTCGGGTGCAGGGCCTCGAGGAGATCGAACAGCAGCGGGGCTGGGGTGTCGGCGCCGACCAGGTCGGCGCTGGGAGACGCGTCGACGTTGCCGAGCCACACCACCGCTGTGTGGGTTGGGCCGGATCCGGCCGCCCAGGCATCACGCCGGCCCCAGCTCGTTCCGGTCTTCCAGTGGATCTGTGCCGGGGCACCTGAGAGCTGGCGCCGTGCCGGGAAGTCTGGGCGGTCCCGCCGGGCGAGCACACGGCGGGTGAGCCACGCCGCCCCAGGCGACAGGACCCGTCGGGGCTCGCGCTCGGCGGCCTGAGCGGCCCGCAGGAACCGCAGTGGCACCGCGGCGCCGTCGCGAGCGAGGGTGGCATAGAGCGCGGCAACCTCGACCGGGCTCACCTCGGCGCCGCCGATTGCTGCCGAAAGGCCGAGTCGGGCCGGGTCGGCGTCGAGCTCCGAGGCACCACCTGCCACGAGCAGGGCGAGGAAGGGTTCGACGCCGACCTCTCCGAGCAAGCGAATGAACGGCACGTTCAGGGACGTCGACAGGGCGCCGCCAAGGCTCACCAGTCCGTGAAACTCGCCGTCGGCGTTTTCGGGTCGCCAGCCACCCCAGGCCGAAGGGATGTCGGGAACCAGGTGCTCGGGCAGGGCGATGCCGCGGTCGATCGCGAGGGCGAACAGGAAGGGCTTCAGGGCCGAGCCCGGCGACCGCGGGATCGAAAAAGCGGGAATCTGGCCGCCGTGGCGGTGATCCCAGAAGTCGAGGTTGCCGACGACGGCCCGCACGCGGCCGTCACGGTGGTCGACGACGACGGCCGCGCCGTTGTGGATGCCACGGTCGCGCAGCTCGGTGCGTGCGCCGTGAAGGATGCGCTCGGCCAACCGCTGCTGACCGCGGTCGATGGTGGTGGGGATTTCGTCGAGCTCAGGGCTGCGGTCGGCTAGCCAGCGGGCCAGGTGTGGCATTTCCCGGGGCATCGGCCGCAGGGTGGCGGGCGTCGGGCTGGAGGCGATGCGCGAGAGCAGGTCGGCGGGGCTCTCGTCGTCGCCTGGATGCAGCGCTTCGGCGTCGACCAGACGAGCGGCGATCTCGTCGCGGGCCTGTTCGAGCCGCGCCGCGTTGTGTGGGCTCGCAGCCCGCTGCCGCGGCCGTTGCGGGACCGCGAGCAGCACCACGATCTCGTCCGGTGCCAAGGCCTCGGCACTGTGACCGAAGTAGGCCCAGCTGGCAGCCTCGATGCCCTCGAGATTGCCGCCGTACGGGGTGAACGTCAGGTAATGGGCGAGGATCTCCGCTTTCGAGAGCCGCAGCTCGAGTTGCAGCGCTCGCAGCGCTTCGGTGATCTTCGAGCCGAGATGGCGAGGTCGCGGCTCGACCAGCCGCACCAGCTGCATGGTGATGGTCGATGCTCCGGAGACCACCCGACCGGCCTGCAGATTCGATCCAATCGCGCGCAGGATCGCGAGGGGATCGACTCCGGGATGCATGAAGAAGCGAGCGTCTTCGAAGGCCAGCAGCGCCTCGACGTAGCGCGGATCGATCCGTTCGAGATCGGCGCGGATGCGCCACCGCTCATCCGGCGCCAGGAAGACGTGGGCGACCGAATCGTCGGCGAAACGAACCAGGGTCGACGGCCGCTCGGACAGTCGTGCCGGAAGGGGTACGAGCAGCGCCGTCGCCACGGCCAGCGCCACGGTGCCGGCGCCGAGGACTGTTCCTCTACGGAGAGTCACGCTGCTCAGAAGATGGGTATTGGGTATTGGGTATTGGGTATCAGGGACCGGATTTTCATCCCCCGGGGTGCACCACCGAGGCGTGCATGAGGAACTGTTCAGAATCTTGCCCACGCGTCGACTCCCATCGCACCCGCAGGGGCGGGGCGCAGGAGGATCGTAGTAGCTCCCGAAGGGCGGCTCGCGGCGAGACTCGGGCGAAGCTGTGGCACGCGATCCGCCCGCGGACGACCATAAGGGCCTCTTTCGCTCCGACGATTACCCGATACCCAGTAGCTTCCTTGGAGTCAGCCGAGGGCGTCGTGGCGGCCGAAGACCGTGTCCCAGCTGGCGCGATGGTGGAAATGGACGACCACCGCCTCGTCCATCGGGCCGTGGAACAGGGTGTTGTGCCACCAGACGTTGTCGTAGACCGGGCCGCGCTGCAGCAGCTCAGCCTCGCAGTCGAGCGACAGGCAGCGCAGGCGCGAGACGCCGCTGCGTTCGACCAGGTTGAAGACGTAGAAGGTGAGCTGACAGGCGGGCTCCGCCCGCAGAGCTGCAACCAGGTCGGCGTCGCCGGCGAGCAGGGTCGTCAGGCTCGAGCGATCGAAGGCGTCGGCGTTGGTGTAGTACTGCTTCAGGTACTCGAGACCGCGGTCGTAGACCACCTTGGCGCCGGCGGGGGAGTGCTGCTGGTAGAGCCTCTCGAAGTCGCCCGTCTTGGTCTCGAGCAGATCGGGCCGCGGCAGGATGCCACAGATGATCGAGTGCGTCGACACCGACAGCGCTCGGCGCGAGCGGCGTACACTCAGGAGTGGGGCGACACCGACGTGGGGGCGACCGCCGTCATGCTCCATGGTGTTTCGGCGCAATTCGACCTGCCATGTGAGGAACTCGGCTGGGAGGGGAACGGAGGTTGGTGTGGTGGGCATGGTGCTCTCCTAGAGGAAACGTCGACTACGGGCTGGCCCGTCGACGAGGAGGGTTGCGCGACCGTCGGAGCGCCGTTCGACCGCGGCATCGAGACCGAAGACATCGGCCAGGGCTTCCGGGGTCAGGACCTCGGCGGGCGGGCCGACGGCGTAGAGGCGTCCCCCGTGGAGCACCGCGATGCGGTCGGCGATCCGCACCGCGGTCGCGAGGTCGTGGATCACCACGGCCAGCGTCGCCGAGCGTTCGCGGCAAAGTCGCACCAACAGCTGCTCGATCTCGAAGCAGTGGCCGAGATCGAGCCCCGCCAGGGGCTCGTCGAGCAGCAGCACGTCGGCGCCTTGGGCCAACACCATCGCCAGCCACACCCGGCGCCGTTCTCCGCCCGAAAGCGTGTCGACCAGCCGTCCGCGCAGGTGGGCGGTGTCGGTCCACGCCAACGCTTCGGCGATCGCCTCGCGGTCGGTGTGGTCGAGCGCTCTGAGCCAACCGCAGTGCGGGAAGCGGCCGCACGCAACCAACTGGTCGACACTCGAGCCGGTGCCGCAGCGAGGATCCTGCGGCAGGCGTGCGACCGCCTTTGCGTAGGTTCGGCGCGGTGTTGCGGCAATCGGGCGACCGTCGGCGGTCGAGATCGTGCCGCGCGAAGGTTCGAGCTCGCGGCCGAGCGCCGCAAGCCAGGTCGACTTGCCGGAGCCGTTTGGCCCCGCTACCACCAGCAGCTCGCCGGCGAAGAGGGAGAGCGAGAGGTCACGCACGGCGGCCCGGGTCGAGCCGGGGTGGCAGATCGTCACGGCTTGCGAGGCCAGGACGGGCGGAGTGTTCATCGGTCGATCCCGCGGTAGAGCAGATAGAGGAAGAACGGGCCACCGAGCAGGGCCAACACGGCGCCCACCGGCAGCTCGATCGGCGCCACCACGGTGCGGGCGCCGAGGTCGGCGAGCACCACGAGCAGAGCCCCGCCGATGGCGCACAGGGGTACCATCGTGCGATGGAACCCTCCGAGTGCCAGCCGCACGGCATTCGGCACCAGTAACCCGACGAAGCCGACCAGGCCGGCGAGCGAAACTGCAGCGGCCGCCAGCAGGGCGCCGAAGCCAGCCATCACCAGGCGGGTCCGGGGCACCGACAGCCCAAGAGACGTGGCGCTTGCCTCGTCGAACAGCAGAACATCGAGGGCGCGGCTCGAGATCCACGCGCCGGCGATACCGATTCCGAGCGGAGCGCTCGCCAGGGCCACGTCGTGCCAGCCGGTGGTGGTGAGCGAGCCGACCGTGAAGGCGACGAAGGCGGGAGCACGATCGGCAAACAGCAGGGTCAAGACCGCAATGCAGGCGAACAGGATCGCTTGCAGGGCGACCCCCGCCAGCAGCAAAGACATCGGGTTGGCCCCCTGCCCCGACCACGTCGCGGCGAGCAGCAGCACCGCCACGGCAGCGAGGCCGCCGCCGAAGGCTGCGAGTGGTGCCAACGCACCGGCCGCCGGCCACAGCGTCAACACCATCATGGCGGCGAGCCCGGCGCCTGCCGAAACACCGAGCAGTCCGGCGTCGGCGAGTGGGTTGCGCAGCGTGGTCTGCAACAGCAGGCCGGCCACCGCCAGGCCGGCCCCGACCTCGATCGCCGCTACCAAGCGCGGCAGACGCACCCGGGTGAGAACGGCGTGCAGTGGATGGGAGGGGTCGGCGAGGACCTCCGGGACGCGCCACAGCGGCAACTCGACCGAGCCCGATCCGGCAGCGGCGAGAACCGCGATCACCAGGCTCGTCGAAAGCACACCGATCGCTAGACCGGGCCGCTCTGCGGCCTGGCGCGCGCGCCATCGCAACGCCGGCAGGAACCGGGCCCAGCGGGGGTTCACCGTCGACTTCCGGGTGTCGTCAGCAGACGCACCAGCTCGGCTGCAGCGTCCGAGAGCCCGAGGCCCGGGTTGACCGAAAATCGGGCCGGGTCGAGGGTGATGACTCGACTGCTCGAACCCCCGCGCAGTCGCCGCCACTCTTTGGAGAACGCCGCCTCGACCGCCGCCGGTTCGCCGTGCGTGACCAGCAGCACGGTGTCGAGCTGCGCGGCAGCGAGGAACTCGTCGGCCATCGGCAGGTAGCCGGGATAGCTGAGAGCCGAAGGCCCAGCCGCCGTCGATGCCGGCGCGACCACGCGGGCGCCGAGTGAGCCGAGCAGGTCTCCGAGCCAGGTCGCCTCGGTAGCGACGAGGAAACTTCCGGGCGCCCCGAAGACCACCAAGACCGTCGGTGAGCCTGCGGTGCGCAGTGTCGCAAGCTCTCGGCGTACCGCAGTCGTGGCTTGCCGCAGTTTCTCGCCATGGCCGACGGTGTCGCCGAGCCGCTCGAGCTCGTCGAGGGTGGCCTCGACGCCTTGGGCTTCGATCCAGAAGCTCCGCATGCCGAGGGCGGCGGCGCGTTCGCCGAAGCGGCCGTGCCAGCGGCGGTCGGCGACCAGCAGGTCCGCGCCCGAAGCCGCCAGGCGCTCCAGGTCGGGCGAGTGGCCGTTGCCGAGGTCCTGAACGCCGTCCGGCGGCGCCCAGCCGCTTTGCGAGCGGGTGGTTGCCACCAGCACCACGCCCGGATCCGCGGCGCGTACCAATGCCTCCGACACGTAGGGGACGAACGATGCCACCCGCACCGGGGCCGCCTGTGCGACACCGGTGACGAGGGCTGCTGTCGCCAGGAGGTGGGCGATTCCCCAGGTCCGAATCACGTCGGCACCTCCAAGTGCACGCCCGGACCGACCTCACGCGCCATCGCCTCGAAGCAGGCGAGCCGGGCGGGATCGAAGTCCTGGCCCTTGTCGCGGTGCAGGTAGATCGAGACAAAAGGCTTCGACTCGGGGCCTTCCGCGAGCTCGAGGAACAGCACCCGACGGTTCGAGCGCGCGTGGACCTCGTCGCGCAGGGTCAGCCAGCGGCAGCGCTCGAGCTCCAGGTGCCAGTGGTAGTGCGGGGTCATCGCGTTGAGGTACCCCCGGGCCACACCGTAGGAGGACACCTCACAGATGGTTTCGAACACCGACGGGCCGACCACTGTGATGACCCGCAGTGGCGAAAGTTCCTTCAAGTGGTCGAACACCCGTAGGAGGGTCCAGGAGAGGAAGGATCGCGTCATTGTTCACCCTTGATGGCTCCGTCCAGCCGCTGATGCGGCCGGCGGCGAACCAGGACTACTCGCCGCAAGCGAGCCCCCGCCGTCGTCGTGACGGCGGAATGGTCGACTCCGAGCTTTTGAGACTACGTCTCAGCAACGACAAGAATACTGTACTGTGCCGGTCCTATTTGTCAAACGCCGGGCCCTCTGGTGGTCGCTGAGCGTGCCAATGGCGGCGGAAAAGTTCACCCTCCAGGGGGATAGACACGGACTTGCGCGAGCATGTACGGTAGGGCCTACGGGCAATCCCGCTCACGGCGACATGGAGGCATCATGCGGCAACCGCAAGAGAACAGGCATGTTCGGTCGAGACCGGCCGGCGCCGTGGCACTCCTGGCGCTGGGCTGCGCGGTGATCGGAGGGTTGTCGGCGAGGGAGGTCGGGGCAGATCCCGGAGATGTGGTCGCCCGCCCCGAAACCGCCTGGCAGCGGCTCGTGGCGACCGATCCCAAGGCGGCTTCGACCGCCGGGCCGCTGACGCGATCGGTGCTCACCCGGATTTCACCGGAATCCTATGTGGCGCTCCGTGAGGGGACCAGCGCTGCCGACATCGAGCTGCTCGATGGGCGCCCACTCGAAAGCTTCTTGAAGGGGCTCGGTCTCGGGAGTGGCTTTGCGGTGCCCTTCTTCACCGTCGATGGAGGTGGCGGGCGCGTCGCCGGAGGGCCGTTTGCGGTCGACTCCTCCGTCGGGCAACCCGACGCCGGCGACTTGGCCTCCGGGGACCTCGAGTGGATCGTCCTGGGCGGTTTTCGCGAGGACCTCGGGAATCTGCTCTTCGAAGACGGCTTCGAGTCGGGTGATAGCAGTGCTTGGAGTGCGGAGGTGCCATGAGGCACATCCCTGGATACGTCGCCGAGTCGTGTGAATTCTGTGTTTCTTGGTCCTGGAGGAGGTCGATCGTGACGAACCGCCCGCTGATTTCGCTTCTCGTGCTCGCCTTGGCCTGGGGCTTCGTCGCTCCGAAGGAGCTGGCGGCCCAGGCTACCGAGTTCACCTACCAGGGTCACCTGTTCGAGTCAGGGGTGACCGCCGACGGCCTCTACGACTTCGAGCTGCTGCTCTTCGCCGACCAGGACGGGACGGTTCAGGTGGGTTCGACCGAAACAGTCACCGGCGTCGATGTCCTCAACGGTCGCTTCACCGTCGAGATCGACTTCGGCGCCGACGCCTTCGATGGGGATCCGCGATGGCTCGAGGTGCGGGTTCGCCCGGCCGGCGGGGGTGCCTACACTCCGGTGCTGCCACGGCAGAAGCTGACGGCGGCACCCTACGCGCTCAGTGCGAAGACGGTCGACGGCGTGACCTTGGCCGAGATTCTGGACCAGGCCGGAGAGCCTGGCCCGGCAGGACCGCAAGGCCCCCCCGGCGCAGACGGCGCGGATGGCGCTGATGGCATCGACGGCCGGACGATCCTCTCCGGTGAGGGCGCGCCCACCGCGGGGATCGGCGTCGACGGCGACTTCTACCTCGACACTCTCGCGAGCGAGCTCTATGGCCCCAAGGCGGGGGGAGCGTGGCCGCCGACCGGGGTGCCGCTGATCGGTCCGGAGGGCCCGATCGGTCCTGCCGGACCCCAGGGCGACGCCGGACCTGCCGGCGCGGAAGGGCCGCAAGGCCCGGCCGGCCCGCAAGGCCCCCAGGGTCTCCAGGGGCCACAGGGCAACCAGGGGAATCAAGGGTTCCCAGGTGAGGACGGCCGGACCATCTACAACGGCGTCCTGCCGGCGGCCACCCCACCCGGCGACGGCATCGGCGCCGAAGGTGACTTCTTCCTCGAGCGCAACGAAGTCGAGTTCTGGGGCCCCAAGGGGCTGTTCGTCCCCGGCTCTTGGTCGGGAACCGGCCCGGTCGCCTTGATCGGCGACGTTGGCCCCGAAGGCCCGCAGGGCGCCGAAGGTCCGGTGGGGCCGCAAGGCGCGGTGGGCCCTGCCGGCCCTGCGGGTCCCCCTGGAGCGGACGGTGCCGATGGCGCCGACGGTGCCGACGGAGCGCCCGGGGCCCCTGGTGCGGATGGTGCCGACGGTGCCCCGGCGGCGCGCTACATCGTGGCGGCTGACGGATCGGGGACCCACATGGACCTGTCGGACGCGGTCGACGCCGCCAACCTCGACCCGGTCAAGCCGGTGACGGTGTTGGTGCGGGCGG
>CAZRFU010000070.1:0-28391 GCA_964599475.1 uncultured Thermoanaerobaculia bacterium | reverse complement strand
GTCGACCTCGGTGCGCAGGAACCGGGTGAGGAGGTCGTCGCGGCCCTCGACCTCGCGCTCGTCGAGGACGCGGTCGAAGTAGGCGTAGATCGACTGCGCCGTCGCCTGCTGGTGGGCCACGGCCTCGGGCGTCCCGAACGCGGTGCCGACGACGTGGGCCGGGCGGATGATCCCGTCCTTCATGGCCAGGAAGGTGTCGAGGTCCTCCAGCGGCAGGCCCAGCAGCGTGAGGAACACCTGCGAGGGGAACGGCACCGAGAACTCCGAGGAGAAGTCGATCTCGTCGCGTCCCTCGAAGCGGTCGAGGAGCTCCTGGTCGCTGATCATGGCCGCTCCTGGAGGTGATGGCTGTGGCTCGCGTCGAGATCGAGGCCGAAGACCTGCTTGAGCTGAGCGATCTTCTCGAGCGAAGCGGGTGAGAACGGGGCCTTGCCTTCGAAGGCGTGCAGCACGATCCCCTCGAGCAGGTCGCCGAGGGACATGTCGTGGTAGTCCGCGAGGGCCTTGAGCACCTTGAGGAGGCGCTTCTCGAGCCGCACGCCGGTTTGGATCCGTTCGACAGTGAGGGGTGGGGCGTCGTTTAACACGGTACCAATGTACCAAAGTAACATGCTGCCGACAAGAGCTGCCGGAACCTGGCCCCCGAGACCTCGACAGTCCGTTTCTGAAGACGAGCGGCAAAGGCGCCGCGACACTCGACTGGAGGATTCAGAGATGCACAGAATGATCCTGGCTGGAACCGTGATCGCGCTCGGTGGATGTGGCGGTGGTGCCACGAACGAGACCGCACCAACACCCGCGCCGGCAGCCGCTGCGGCCCCGGTGGCGACCGCGACGTTCGACACGGGCGTTGCCGAGTGCGACGACTACCTCACCAAGTACACGGCGTGCATCGACCAGCACGTCCCCGAGGCGATGCGCTCGACATTCCGCCAGAGCATGGAACAGACTCGTGCGGCGTGGAAGCAGGCCAACACCACCACCCCCGAGGCTCAACAGGCCCTCGCCTCGGCGTGCACGACCGCGATGGATGCCGCCAAGCAGGCGATGGCGGCGTATGGGTGTAGTTGGTAGGGAAGGGGACCCGGGATCCGGGACGCGGTACCCGGTACCCGGTACCCGGTACCCGGGACCCGGGAGATCCGGGATCCGCCGGAGTATCTTCACCCGATCCCCGATCCCCGATCCCCGATCCCCGATCCCCGATCCCCGATCCCCGGTCCCCTGCTACGATCAGGGGATGCTCAAGCTACTCCTCGCAGCCGCCCTGATCCTCGTCCCCGGCTCGCTCCACGCGGCCACGCTCATCCACGCCGGGCGTCTGCTCGACGTCGACTCCGGGCAGTTGCTCGAACAGCGGACGATCGTGGTCGAAGGCGACAAGGTCAGCGCGATCGAGGCGGGCTTCCGCGCGCCCACCGACGGCGACGAGGTGATCGACTTGAGCACCTTGACGGTGTTGCCGGGACTGATCGACCTTCACACCCACCTCACCCTCGAGGCGAGTCCCACGGCCTACCTCGATCGATTTCAGCAGAACGCCCCGACGGTGGCGTTGCACTCGACCGTGTACGCCCGCAAGACCCTCGAGGCCGGCTTCACCACCGTGCGCGACCTCGGCGACTCGTTCGATGCCTCGATCGCCCTGCGCAACGCGATCGACCGCGGCTGGGTCGTCGGGCCACGGATCGTCACCGCCGGCAAGAGCCTCGCGACTACCGGCGGCCATGCCGACCCCACCAACGGGCTGCGCGATGACTTGATCCCGCACCCGCCGGGCCCCGAAGAGGGTGTGATCAACAGTGCTGCCGAGGCTGCCCAAGCCGTGCGGGCCCGCTACAAGAGCGGTGCTGACTGCATCAAGATCACCGCCACCGGGGGTGTCTTGTCCCTCGCCGCCAGCGGGCAGAACCCGCAGTTCTCGGAGGACTTGATCGAGGCTGTGGTCCGCACCGCCAAGGACTATGGTTTCCACGTTGCTGCGCACGCCCACGGCGCTGAAGGGATGAATCGCGCGATCCGCGCCGGCGTACGGACGATCGAGCACGGTACCTTCATGGACGACGAGACCGTCCGCCTGATGAAGAAGCACGGGACGGTCTACGTCCCGACCATCACCGCCGGGGTGTTCGTCGCCGAGATGGCCGAGGTCGAGGGCTTTTACCCCGAGATCGTGCGGCCGAAGGCTCGAGCGGTGGGTCCGCAGATCGCGAGGACCTTCGCCAAAGCGTGGAAGGCCGGCGTCAAGATCGCCTTCGGCACCGACGCCGGAGTCTTTCCCCACGGTCAGAACGCTCGCGAGTTCGGTCTGATGGTCGAGCAAGGGATGCCCGCGCTCGAAGCGATCCGCGCCGCCACCATCCGCGCCGCTGAGGTGATCGACCGCCAAGACCGCCTTGGTCGCCTGCGCCCCGGCTATTTCGCCGACCTGGTGGCGGTCGAGGGCAATCCCCTCGAGGACGTCACCACCCTCGAGCGGGTCAAGGCGGTGGTGAAGGGTGGAGTGGTGGTGCGGTGACAGGGGCGGCCGATCGTGACGGCGAGGAACAGGGCGCGAGAGCCTGCCGATCGTCAGCCCGACTCGAGCTCTGCGGCCCGACGCCGCCACGCGAGGTAGACGGGCTGTAGTTCTGGGCGCTGGGCCAACTCGAGCACGGATGCGTCGAGGGTCCGCTCGCGATAGCCTCCCTCGAGCGCCCGGCGCAACAGCGAGATCGCCAGGGACTCCTCGCTCCGGCCGATGGCCAGACGCGCGGCGTGGTAGCAGGCGCTGGCGGTATGCGCGTGTCGAGGCCCGAGTCCCTGCTCGGCCCGGTCGATCACATCGGAATAGCGGGTCGCAAGATCGTCGGTGGCACCCATCGCCTCGCGGTGGCGCAGCCACGCCAGGTCGTTGGCGAGGGTGTAGGGCGAGTGCGGTCCGAGGGTCGCATGGAGACGGCTCGCAGTGTCGGCGAAGGTGTGCTCGGCCTCGAGCCGACGCCCGAGAGCTGCGAGAATCTGAGCGTGCTCGGTGCGGGCTTCGAGGGTCATCGGGTGGTCGTCTCCGACCGCTTTGGTGAGGCCTGTCGTGGCGCCTTCGATCAGCGTCACGGCGCGCTCGAGGTCGCCGGCCAACCGCTCGAGAGTGGCGAGCTCCTGCATCGTCGAGAGGGTGATGGCGTGCTCGAGGCCGAGTACTCGCTCCTGCTTCTCGAGGGTATCGAGGAACAGCGCGCGCGCCGACTCGAACTGTCCACGGTGGCGCAGCAGCGCCGCGAGCCGGCGCTCTCCGACCAGCAAGGCCGGGTGCTCGGGGCCGCCGGAGGCGCGGTAGGTGTCGAGCACCTGGGTGAACAGATCCTGGGCCTCCGCCAGGCGCCCCTGAGCCACGAACACCCGGGCGAGGCGGTCCTGGATCCCGATCACCGAACCGGCACCACTACGGTCCGGGAGCGACTCGAGCACCGCGATGGACTCGCGATGGAACTGCTCTGCTCGATCGTTGTGGCCTCGAGTGAAGGCGATTTCGCCGAGGCGATTGAGCAGGGAGGCGACGGCACGCGGGTCGTCGTTGCGGGCGCGGGTCTCGGCGAGGAGCTCGGTGGCCAGCATTTCTGCCTCATCGAAGCGTCCGGAGAGATGGACGGCCGCAATCAAGTAGCGCCGAGCCCCGGTGGTTTCCCTCGCTCCGGGCCCGAGGGTAGTGGCAAACCCGTCGGCGGCAATGCGCAATAGGGTGACGGCTTGCTCGTAGCGGGCCAGTCGGTAGTAGACGACCCCGATGGTCTGGGCGAGACTCGAACGAACCCGTGGGTCGGTGATGTTCCCCTCGATCAGTCGCTTGGCGCCCTGGTCGAGCAGCTCTTGCGCACTCAGCCCGGCGCGGGCGCCTCGCATCGGATCCGAGCCGACGAAGAGCCCTGCCAAGAACTCCGCGGCTTGGCGGGCGGTCTGCGCCTCGGCGTTCGCGCGGTCGCGCTCTCCGGCAAAGCGTTCGGCCTGCCAGGTGCTGCTGATCGCCCATCCGACCAAAGCCAAGCCTGCGAGCAGGCCGGCGGCGACCGCACCGCGGTGGCGATCGGCGAGCTTGCGCAGCCTGTAGGCCATCGAGCTGCGGCGAGCACGAACCGGTCGCCCTTCGAGGTAACGTTCCAGATCGTCGATCAAGGCCTCGACCGAGCGATACCGAAGCTCGGGCTCCTTGCGCAGGGCCTTGAGCAGGATGGCCTCGAGGTCGCCGCTCAGCTGGGCTTTGAGCTGACGACGGCTCGAGATCCGGCGAGCGGCGAGCTGAGGCCCGGTGAGACCTGCCTCATCGAGGGTGGCGTGGCGCGCGGCGGCGAGGACCGGCCGTTCCGGGGGCGTGCGGCAGACGTGACGGACGATCTCTGCCGGAGCTCCATCGACCGGGTACGGCGCAACTCCCACCAGGAGGTTGTAGAGCAGCAGCCCGAGCTGATAGACGTCGGTTGCGGTGGTGATCTCACCGCCCGAAAACTGCTCCGGGGCGGCGTAGGCGGGTGTCAACAACCAGCCGGTTCGCGTGGCGTTCTCCGGGTCCTCCAAGAGTTTGGCGATGCCGAAGTCGAGCAACTTTGGGAACCCGCCGGTGGAAACGAGGATGTTCGAGGGCTTGATATCGCGATGGACTACCAGCCGGCGGTGGGCGTCGGCGACCGCGCGGCCCACTTCGCGGAACAACTCGATGCGTTCGCGGATGGTCGACCGGCGCAGGTCGCAGTACTCGTCGATCCGCTGGCCATCGACCAGCTCCATCACCAGGTAGAGGAGGCCCTCCGCGGTTTCGCCGCCGTCGATGAGGCGGGCGACGCCGGGGTGATCCGAGTTTGCGAGGATCTGGCGCTCGCGGCGGAAGCGGGCGCGCGAGTCGGCGCTGGCAAGGCTGCGGGCCAGAACCTTGATGGCGACATCCTGTTCGACCTCGCCGTCGACCCGGCGAGCGCGGTAGACGACCGCCATGCCACCGCGACCGATCTCGCCGACGATCTCGAAGGCACCGAGGCGCCGGCCGCGCAGATCGATCTCTCCGCTGCCTCGAGGTGGCGCGAGGTGTGGCTGGGGTTCGGTCGAAGGGTCGTAGAGCGGGGTCCGGTCCAGAGGGCTGTCGGCGTGGGCTTCGGCCTCGAGGAGCGCCTCGACCAGTCGGCGCACGGCGGGATCATGGCACTCGCGATCGAGCAGTGCCGTGCGGTCCGCCGGCTCGAGGTCGAGGGCTCGCTCGAAGAGCTGATCGGCCTGCAGCCACAGCTCGTGGTCATTGCTCACGGCTCCCTCCCAGGTTCAGCGGTGCCACCGAGGTCGAGCAGCAACCAGGCGCGTGCTCGGCGCCAGTCTCGCTGCACCGTGCGGCTGGTGAGCCCGAGCGCGGTCGCGGTCTCGTCTTCGGTGAGACCGGCGAAGAAGCGGCACTCGACCACCTGGACCAGGCGAGGATCGTGGCGGGCGAGTCGTTCGAGGGCGGCATCGATGGCCAAGGCCTCGTCGATCCGGAGTTGGTTGGCGGCGAAGTTCTCGTCGAGAGTGACCGGTCGTTCGACGCCTCCCCGCTTGGCGGCGTTGCGGCGGCGCGCCTGGTCGATCACGACCTGCCGCATCGCCCGCCCGCACAGTGCCAGAAAGTGGGCGCGATCCCGAGGCTGCGCCTTTTCCGAGTCGATCAATTTGAAGTAGGCCTCGTGGACGAGACCGCCGGTGTCGAGGGTCGAACGGTGGTGCTCTCGACGTAGTTGCCGCTGGGCCAGGCGTCTGAGGTCGGTGTAGAGCATCGGCATCAGCTGATCGAGGGCGTCTCGATCGCCGTCACCGAAGCGGCGCAGCAGCAGAGTCACCGTGCCTGCGGGGGTGGTCGGGGTGTCGGCCATGGTGAGGTAAGAGTCTGAGCTCGCAAGGATGGTAACTCGGGAGTGGGCAGCCGGGAGCCGGAACGCAACAGCGATACCGGATCCCGGCCCTCCATGCAGGCCCTACGGCCCTACGTCCCACGCCGAGAGAGTTCCCGACTCGAAACCGTCGGCGAAGATCGTCCCTCTTCCGAGCTCATCGGCTCCGGCGTCGAAGCCACCGACGTCGCCGTACAAGCCGGGATCGGCGACCACCCCACGCTCATCGTTCTCGCTGTCGACGCTGGCGAGCTCGTGCCGTTGAAAGCAGCGATCGACGGCGGGCGAGTTGGGCCCCAGGTGGAGGTCGCCGGCGGAAGGGTCGACGAGCTGGGGATCCTCCGTGAAGATGCCGGGGAACTCTCCAAGGCCACTCGCGTTGGCTACGAAGAGACACTCTGTGGTGACGACTCCGCCCGGTGCGGGTTCGAGGACCGGGACCGGGTCGGCGAACAGGTCGTTACGAAGGCGTACCTCAGGGGAAGAGTCGTCTGACCGGGTCGTGCGGATCGCGTGCTCGAGCTCCAGATTGGCGGCTGCGGTGACGTGGATGACTCGGAGCAGACTGTCTCCATCGACGCGGATCAGCGCCGGCGCCAGGTTGCGATGGAGGTAACTGCCCTCGAGCAGGACACTCCCGCCCGAGCGGGCGGCCGTCGACACGATCGACTCGGTGCCCTGGTTGCCCACGATCTCCGTGTTGATCAAGCTCACTCGGCCGGCGAATCCGACCTGGACTGCGGCACCGCGACCGGCTTCGTTGTCCTCGAACCGCGAGCAGCTCATGGCCTCCGGGCATCGCGGGACCGGCTCGGAGCCGAGCTCGCCCGACGTAGCCTTGAAGAAGAGCCCAGGGCCACCCAGGACAAAAGCCCGGCCGTGGTCAGCGACCATCAGGCCACCGCCCTCGCCGCCGCCGCCGTTGCTGTGGAGCGCTCGGTTGCGTTCGAGCGTTACGTTGTGGAGCGAGAGGTGGGTGGTTTCGCCGCTGACGGCGATACCACCTCCGGTGCCACCCGAGCTCCCTCCCGATGTCGCGCGGTTCTGGCGAATCTCGAGAGGTCCGTCGGGGTTGCCGCGAAGCTCGGCCTCGGCACTCGAGTCGAGGAAAATCCCGCCGCCGTGCGCGGCGGTGTTGGCGCTGACGGTCATCGGCCCCTCGAGCACGACCTCACAGCCGCTGGCGCGGATACCACCACCCAGCGTGGTTGCGCGGTTGCCGCCGATGCCGGAATTTGATCCTCCGACCAAGAAGCCCGAGCCGCGACAGAGGATGCCGCCGCCCATCGGGGCTTCGTTGCCGTTGACGCCGGAGGCCAACACCATGACCCACGCGTCGGAGGGGCCGTCGAAGTGGATGCCGCCGCCGCCCACCGTGGCTTCGTTACCGAGCACCAGCATGTTCTCGAGTGTGACCTGGGCCCGGCCGGTGACCGAAAGGCCTCCTCCGAGGTCTGCCAAGCCGTTTTCGAGGGAGAGATTGACGAGCCGGACCTGAATCGGGGTGCCGAGGGGTCCGGTGACGGTGATCGCGCGACCGTCGCGGCCGGCGTCGAGAATGCTGCGAAACGCAGAGTCGGGCGCAGCAGCCAGGCAGGACGAATAACCCCCTTCGATCGTCACGCTGCGATCGATCGTGACCCGTACGGCCTGGTGCAGTCCCGCCGCCACGCGGATGGTCGGGTTGGGGTCGGGGTCGTTGGCGATCGCCGACACCGCGGCCTCGAGCGAGGTGAACTGACAGCTGGGGTCGGCTCCAACGGTGACGGTGGTTGCCAGCAGGTTGGATTCGCCGAGGGTCAGCGCGCCGGCCAGCGCCAGCAGCGCGAGATGGGATCGTCGGGTCATGTGGTCCTCCAGTACGAAACGAGTGGTTCGTCTCGTTGGAGGGATGCGCAAAGTGTCGGCACAACCCGACACGAACCGCACATCGCGAACGCGCGCCGGCGGCTGCGACTGAGACGTTCGCTCTGTGCGCAGGACGCGCGGGCGGCTCTACCTCTTGATTCGGTGTCCTTCACCCGGAAGAACGCAGTCGCGGGCCAAAAGGTTCTGGCGGCTCGAGTCGTGCGATCGTCTGGTGGCAAGGACGCCGGCGGCGGAGCGCGCTTTGTCGAACCCTGTGCCGGAGGGTCCGCCGCGAGGATCGGGGCGGATGCGGCTACACCACAGTCCCCGGCGCGATCACAGCGCCTTTGGGAACCACGATGATTCCGCCCCGGATCACCCAGCCGTCGCCGTCGGCTTCCTGCACGCCGGCCTCGTTGACCAGCCGGGAACCGTCGCCGATGCGGGCGTTGAAGTCGAGGATCGCACGTTTGATCTCGCAGTCGCGCCCGACGCCGATCGGCGGCAGCTCGGGATGGCGTGAGACCAGCGACTCGTATTCGGTCGCGCCCATGACGTAGCTGTCTTCGATCGTCGTCCCGCTCTGGACGACTGCGCGCAGGCCGATGATGGACCGCTCGATGCGCGCGTCGGAGATGATGCTGCCTTCGGCGAGGATGGCGTGGCGGACGTCACAGCGGTTGATCTTGGTAGCTGGGACGAACCGCGGGTGGGTGTAGATCGGCCGGGCCGGATCATAGAGGTTGAGCGGCGGCAGTGGCCGGGCCAGGTCGATGTTGGCCTCGAGGAACGAGGGAATGGTGCCGATGTCCTGCCAGTAGCCCTCATGTCCGAAGGCAAAGACTCGTCGGTTGCCGATCGCCGAGGGAATCACCTCGTGGCCGAAGTCGGTGGTGGTGGTGTCGGCGAGCAGCTCCGCCAGCACCTCGAGCCGGAACACGTAGATGCCCATGCTCGCCAGCAGGGTGCCCTCTTCCGGCTGCAGTCCCAGGGCCTCGAAACTTTCGCCCCCGGGTGTGAGGCGGTCGAGGATTGCGTCCTGCTTGGGCTTCTCGACGAACTCGACGATGCGGCCGGCAGCGTCGACCCGCATGATCCCGAGACTCTTGCCGGCTTCGCGAGGCATCGGCTTGACCGCAATGGTGAGGTCGGCGCGGCGCTCGCGGTGGGTCGCCACGAAGCGCGCGATGTCCATCAAGTAGAGCTGGTCACCCGAGAGGATCACCACCTCGTGGGCGCCGGACTCGAGCAGGCGGTCGATGTTCTGCCGCACCGCGTCGGCGGTCCCCTGGTACCAGCTGGTGTTCGAGACCGTCTGTTCGGCGGCGAGGATGTTGACGAAGCCGTGGCTGAAGTGATCGAAGCGGTAGGTCTGGGCGATGTGCCGATGCAGGCTTTCGCTGTTGAACTGCGTCAACACGTAGATCCGGTCGATCCCGGCATGGAGGCTGTTGCTGATCGGGATGTCGATCAGGCGGAACTTGCCGCCGATCGGCACCGCGGGCTTGGCGCGGTAACGCGTCAGGGGCGAAAGCCTCGTTCCCTGGCCGCCGCCCAGCACTGCGGTGATCACCTCGCGCATGCTTCCTCCTCGAAGTCGCGTGGATGGTATCGCAGCCGGAGGGGTCCGCCGATTTCGCGCCATGCGACCAGAAAAAACGGCCGGCCGCCTTGCGACGACCGGCCTTGCTCGAGCGTGAGCGACTCGCCCCAGCCTCTCACGCTTGTTGCCGAATGATCCGCGCTCTTGGTCGGAGGCGGGTCGGGCCGTGGCCCGACGAGAAAGATTATACACGAGTTCGACGAAAAGTCGACAACCAGTGGACGCTCGAGGCGAAACTGGCTACGATGGGGAAGGGCGGTGCCCTCGGCGTGGTCGGCTAGAATCATCGCGGGGGAGCCTGAACATCGCCCCGAGGAGTGGTGTGGACATTTCGATTCGACCCATGGACGAGCTGGATCTGACCGACATCGTGCGAATCGACGAGGTGTTGTCGGGCACTTACCGCCCCGACGTCTGGGAATCGCGTGCGATGTACTACGTGCGTCGCGATCCCGACGCCTCGCAGGTGGCGGTCGCCGACGGCAAGGTCGTTGGCTTCGTCATGGGAGAGGTGCGATCGGGCGAGTTCGGCCTCGAGGAGCCGACCGGATGGGTCGAAGTCCTCGGTGTCGATCCCGCATTCGGCGGCAAGGCCGTCGGTCGGCGCATGCTCGAAGCGATGGTCGACCACTTCCGCCGCTCGGGTGCCACCACCGTCCGCACGCTGGTCGACGACTCGATGCCGGAGCTCGGAACCTTCTTCACGTCGCTCGGATTCGAGCCGGCACCCCTGAAACCCTACGTTCGCCGTTTGGTCTGAGGAGCACGCACAGTGGCTACCGAAACTACCCAGATCCCGAAGATCTACCACGACGCCGTCGAGCGGTGGCGTGATCGCTTCATTCCCGACTACCCACTGCTGATGGAGAACTGGGACAAGCACTTTCCCAAAGAGCCGCAGTTCCGACTGTGTGCCTACCGCGAGCAGGGGATGTGCTCGGAGGTCGAGGTCGGTGATCGTAAGGGCCAGCCCAAGGCGACCAAGGCTTCTCAGCTCGACCCGGAGCAGGCGGCTCACCTGCTCGGCGCGATTCGCGCTCAGGCGAGCACCGAGTTCGGCTCGATCCAGCAGCACCAGCTGACGTTGACCCGTGCGCAGAACGAGGAGGATCAGTTCTGGATCCTGCGCATGATGACCGAGGAGCTGCGGCACGGCTACCAGATGTTGCACCTGCTGCTCGAGGACGACTGGAGCATCGTCACCAACGAAAGCGGCGCCAACATGGTCGAAGAGATCCTGTCGATGCGCACCGGTTCGCACGTGCTCGGCGCCTTCAACATCGACTTCGACTCCTTCGTCGACAACATCGTCTTCTGCGGCCTGATCGACCGTGTCGGCAAGTACCAATTGGCGATGCAGAAAGTCTCGGCCTACAAGCCGATGGCCGAGTCGATGCCGCAGATGTTGCGCGAGGAGGCTTTCCACCTCGCCACCGGAGTGGTGCCGATGCGGCGCTGGGTGCAGGAGGCTGCGCGCGGCGAGATGTTCGTCACCATGGACCTGCTGCAGAAGACCATCAACAAGTGGGTGCCGCGGGCGCTCGAGATGTTCGGCGACGAGCGCGGCGGACAGACCAACGTCAAGTACGGGCTGAAGCCGATGGCCAACGCCGAGGCGCAGAACCAGTACTACGACGAAGTGCAGAAGGTGGTCGACGACCTCAATATGCGCTACGTCCGCGCCAAGCTGCCGGAGCTCGGTTTCGGCGAGGCGCAGGACGTGGTCAAGCGCCTGCTCGAGGGCGGCGAGAACGTCCAGGGAATCGCCCCCGAAGAGCTGCTGCGGATGCCACACAAGGAGTTCTACCGCCGCAGGGGTGTCCCGGCGTTTCGTATGGTCGGTTTCGCCGGCGAGAGGTTCGAGAACGTCGACGACTACGTCAAGCATCTGCTGGCCAATCTCCCCGAAGGCTACCGCGCGGGTCGCGATTTCAAGGGTTACGTCGAGCTCCTGCGCGAGGTCCAGGCGGGCACGACCACGCTCAAGGACGCGCAGATGAAGATGCCGAACCTGCGGCGGGTCGGCGGCACCTGCCCGTGCTCGAAGTCGGTGCGCTGGGTGATCGACGACGCGAGCGCCGTGGTTCCGGCGTCCGCCTGAAAGCGCGGCCCTGCGTGAGCGTCTTCTCACGAATCCTGACCAGCACTCTGCCGATGGCGCCCCGAGCGCTGGTCTGGCGCGTGGCCAAACGTTATGTCGCCGGGCCCAAGCTCGAGGACGCCATCACCACCGTGCAGCGCCTCAACGCCGAAGGGGCGATGGCGACCGTGGACGTGTTGGGGGAGGCGGTCGAGGACAAGGCTGCGGCGCTGCGTTCGGTCGAGAAGTATCTCGAGGTGCTCGACGCGATCCGCGACCTCGGGCTCGACGCCAACATCTCGGTCAAGCCGACGATGTTCGGACTGAGCCAGGACGAGGCCTTCGCGGGCGAGAACATCGAACGCCTGGCGGTCGCGGCCAAGGAGCGCAACACCTTCGTGCGCATCGACATGGAGGACCGCACCACGACCACGGCGACCCTCGCCCTGGCGCACCGCTTGTTCGCCACGTACGGCAACGTCGGCACGGTACTGCAGGCCTACATGCGCCGCACCCTCGACGACATCGAGGCCCTGCCCACCGGATGCTCGGTGCGGCTGTGCAAGGGGATCTACATCGAGCCGCGCGAGGCGGCGTGGAAGGGCTACGACACCGTGCGGGCGGCATTCGTCGCAGCGCTCGAGCTTCTGATCCAGCGCGACATCTACGTCGGCATTGCCACCCATGACGAGTACTTGGTGATGCGCTCGATCGACATGTTGCGGCGCCGCCGGGTGCCGCGAGACCGCTACGAGTTCCAGATGTTGCTCGGCGTCGACGACCAGCTGCGCAAGATCCTGCTGGGGGAGGGTCACCGGCTCCGGGTCTACGTGCCGTTCGGGCCCGACTGGTACCTCTACTCGATGCGGCGCCTGCGTGAAAACCCGGAGATTGCGATGCACGTGGCGCGGGCGTTTCTGGGAGGTCGGTGATGAGCCCGCTCGGTTCGGTGGCGAGGGTGGCGGTGATCGGTGCTGGAAAAATGGGTGAAACCCTGATGCGTGGCCTGGTCGACACCAACACGCTGGAAGCCGGCCGTCTGGTCGCGACCGCGCGCCATCCCGAGCGACTCGAACGGGTCAAGGCGATGGTGCCGGGGATCGAAACGAGTCTCGACAATCGGTCTGCAGCGCGCGACGCCGACGTGGTCTTGGTCTGTGTCAAGCCGCAGGTCGCGGCATCCGTCCTAGCCGATCTGGCGCCCGTAGTTGGGCCGAATCAGGTGGTGTTGTCGATCCTCGCTTCGGTGCCGACGAGCTTTCTCGAGACGCGCCTCGCACCCGGCGTGCCGGTGGTGCGGGCGATGCCCAACACGCCCACATTGATCGCCGCCGGTATGACGGCGCTGTGTCCGGGCAAACACGCCACCGGGGCCCATCTCGAACAGGCGCGCGCGCTCTTTGCGCCGCTCGGGGCGACATCGCTGATCGACGAGAAGCACTTCGATGCGGTGACCGGGTTGTCGGCCAGTGGCCCGGCCTTCCTCTACATCGTGATCGAGTCGCTCGCCGACGGTGGGGTCAAGGCCGGCCTGCCGCGCAACGTGGCGATCCAACTCGCGGCGCAGACCTGCCTCGGGGCCGCACGCATGGTTCTCGAGACGGGCCAGCACCCGGCCCTGCTGAAGGATGCCGTGACGACCCCGGCCGGGTGCACCATCGACGGCATCCTCGCACTCGAAGAGGGTGGGCTCAGGGTGACCCTCATCAAGGCCATCGTCGAGGCTGCCCGGCGAGCCGGTGAGCTCGTCCGCGAAGCAGAAGGGTAGAATGCCCGCCGAGGAGGCGGACCCTGGTGAATGATCGCGACGCGCTGATGGTGCTCGAGGATGGCTCGGTGTGGCGAGGCCGTGCCGTGGCACCCGGGACCCGCTTTGGGGAGTTGGTGTTCAACACCGGCATGACCGGGTATCAGGAAGTGGTCACGGACCCTTCCTACCGCGGCCAGATCGTGGTGATGACTCAGCCGCACATCGGCAACTACGGCGTCTCGGCGGCCGCGGACGAAAGCTCGCGGCCTTGGGTCGAAGGATTCGTCGCCCGCGATTTCTCTCGCCGCAGCTCTCCCCACCACGGTGCGGAGGAGTTGGTCGACTGGTTGCGGCGCCACGGCGTGCCGGCGATCGACGGGCTCGACACCCGTGCCCTGGTGCGGCACCTGCGCGAGCAGGGAGCCCTCAGAGCCGTGATCAGCACCGAGGAGCGCGATCCGGACGCCCTGATCGAGCAGGTGCGATCGTCACCGCCGATGGCCGGCCGCGCGCTGGTGCACGAGGTGTCGCGAGCCAGCCGCACGACCATGGCTGCCGTTGGGCAAGAACGCTGCCGCTTGGCGGTTTTCGATTTCGGCACCAAGAGCAACATCCTGCGTTGCCTGACGGCGCGGGGCGCAAGCCTCGAGGTGATGCCGTCGACCGCCACGGCCGCCGATGTGTTGGCCCTTGGGATCGACGGCGTGGTGTTGTCCAACGGCCCCGGGGATCCCGAGCCGTTGGTCGACATCATCGCCCAGGTGCAGGAGTTGCTGCGGCACGAGGTGCCGATCCTGGGGATTTGCCTTGGCCACCAACTGTTGGGTCTGGCGCTTGGAGCCTCGACCTACAAGCTCAAGTTCGGCCATCACGGCTGCAACCAGCCGGTCAAGGACGTCGTTACCGGCCGGACCCTGATCACCAGCCAGAACCACGGCTTTGCGGTCGATCCGGCGACGCTCCCGAGCGGCTGTCGCGTCACGCAGACCAACCTCAACGACGAGACCGTCGAGGGGTTCAGGATCGACGGCAAACCGGTGATGGCGTTGCAGTACCACCCCGAGGCTGCACCCGGACCCCACGACGCCGCCTTCGTCTTCGATGACTTTGTTGCCCTGACGGCCGCCGCGCGGGCATGAAACCTTGGCCGCTCGAGCTCGATGTCGCCCGCCGCTTCATGGCGGGTGGGCGCAGCGAGCTGTTGCGGAGCACGACTGCGGCGGCGCTCGCCTCGGTGGCGCTCGGGGTCGCCGCGTTGGTGGTGGCGATGGCGTTGCTCGCCGGGTATCGCGACGAGCTCGAGGAGAAGTTGGTCGAGGGCAATGCTGCGGTGATGGTGCACGCGCTCGATCCGCAGCGCGCATCCCTCGCCGCGGCGGTGCCGGTGATCGAGGCGACGCCGGGGGTGCGCCAGGCGCGTCGGGTGATCTACGGTCAGGGGACACTGAGCAATCAGACTGGAACGGCGCGGGCGGTGACCTTGCGGGGTGTGCCGACGGCCGGGCCGGCAGCCGATGGTCTGGCGTCGGCGCGGGTTGGTCGCGAGCTGGCGCGGGCGCTGGCGGCCGAGCCGCAAGACGTCCTGCGCCTGGCCGTGCTCGGTTTCGAACGCTCGCGACCCCGCTTCACCTTTCGGTCGGTGCAGATCGAGGAGGTGTTCCACACCGGCTTTGCCGAATTCGACCAGAGTTGGGTCGAGCTCGACGCCGAAACCGTGCGAGCCTTGGTCGGCGTGAGTGCCGGCGAGTTGATCGAGATCGCGGTCGACGATCGTGCCGAAGCGTCGCGCATCGCCGAGGTGATGCGCGCGAGCCTCGGTCCCGACTACCTGATCACCGACTGGCGCGAGCTCAACCGGGCGTTGTTCTCGGCGCTCGACCTCCAGAAGTTGGCACTCTTTTTTCTTCTGGGCCTGATCGTCGTGGTCTCGACCTTCAACGTCGCGGCGACCCTGGTGGTGTTGGTGCGGGAGCGTTGGCGCGACGTTGCGGTGCTCGGAGCCCTCGGCTTTGCGCGGCGGCGGATCGCGACGGCGTTTGCGGTGGTCGGAGTGGGGATCGGCCTGGTCGGCGGGCTGATCGGTGTCGCTGCGGGCAGTCTGATCGCGTGGGCGGTCACCACCTTCCGGCTGATCAGCTTCGGTCCCGAGGTCGCGGCGATCTACTTCCTCGACGCGGTTGTGCTCCGAGTCGAGTTGACCGACCTCGCCGTCATCCTGGCGCTGGCCGTCGCCACCACGGCGCTGTCGTCGATCGTACCGTCGCTCAGGGCGGCTGCCATCGATCCAGCCGAGGCATTGCGCGCCGAATGAGCGAGACCACCCGCCGTTCTCGTTCCCCCGTGTGGCCTTCCCTCTTCTCTTCTCCCGGGTCCCGTCTTTCGGGTCCCGGGTTCCGGATCCCGGGTCCCTTCTCCTCCCAAACAGGCGCGGGTCGGGGGGCCGGAGACCGGCCCCCCGCCGGGGGAGGAGCGTCCGCTGTGAAACGGAGCGAGGGTGGGATGCTGGCAAGTGCGAGAGGGTTCTCGCGGTGGGCTCTCCGTGGAACCCGCCGCGGACGCGGTCGAGTGGGAGCCCGGAAGGCGGGGCCGCTCGGTGAGCGACCCTTCACTTCCTTATACGCACCAGCGAGGCGAATCGTTTCATCGGATGTGATGTCTGCTCAGAATGGGTACCGGGTACCGGGTACCGGGTACCGGGGACCCGGGATCCGGAACGGAGACCGGACGCGGACTCGATTTTCATCCTCCGGGGGGGTGCACCACGGAGGGTGCATGGGGAACTGCTCGAAAAATGGGTGTCGGGTATCGGGTATTGGGTATCGGATACTGGGGACCCGGGACCCGGGACCAGGGACCCGGGTAGGAGCCGGACCCCTCGGACGGAGCCGACCGGCGCTCCGACGAGTCCCCGGTCCCTGGTTCCTGGTCCCTCCTCGTTCTCATCCTTCGGGATCCCGGATCCAGGATCCCTTCAACCTCCTGCCCAGGCGCTCTCATGTCTAGCCCCGGCCTGCGCCAGCGCATCCGCGCCGTGATAGCGGCGGGGGTCGAGCGCCTTGATCGCGTCTTCGAGAGCTACCTTGGCAAGTCGACGCGCGAAGAGCGGACCTTCTACGCCTTGGTGCCGTTGGTCGGCCTGATGGGTGGGGCACTCGGCTTGGCGGTGCACAAGGTCATCGACTTTGTCCGCTTCCTGACCTGGGGGCCGGCCGGGAGCTTGCTCGAGGCCGTCGCAACCGTGCCGCGTTGGCAGGTGATCGCGGCTCCGGCTGCCGGCGGCGCGCTGGTGGGTCTGATCGTGTGGCTCAACCGTGGACGACTCTCGGCCGACGGCATGGGCTTGTTGATCGAGGCCGTGGTGCTGCGGCGGGGGAGGGTTCCGGCACGCCCGGTGCTGCTGGGAGCCCTGGGCTCGATCGCCACCGTCGGCGCCGGCGGGTCACTCGGCCGTGAGGGACCGATGATCCGCCTCGGCGCGACGCTCTCGTCGCTACTCGGACAGCGCTTCGGCCTCGGTCCGCATCGGCTCAAGATCTTGCTCGGCTGTGGCGCGGCTGCCGGGATGGCGGCGGCCTACAACGTCCCGATCGGCGGGGCGCTGTTTGCCATGGAGGTGATCCTCGGCAACTTCGCGCTGGACATCCTCGGCCCGATCGTGGTCGCTGCGGCGATTTCCACCATGGTGGCGCGCACCTTCGAGGGCAACGAGCCGCTGTACGCCGCAGGCGATTTTGCCCTCGGCTCGGTGTGGGATCTGATTGGTGCGGCTGGAATGGGTATCGTCGGCGGCCTGGCCTCGCTCGCGTTCATCTGGGGAGTGCGGGGCGCGCGCGTGGTGTTTGCGCGTGGCCTGCGGGTTCCGGCGTCGCTGAAGCCGGTCGTCGGCATGGCCTTGTTGGGCGCGGTTGGCCTGTACGTTCCCCACGTGCTCGGCAGTGGGGTCGATTCGATCAACCTGGCGCTGACCGGCACCCTGCCGATCGCGGCATTGCTGTTGCTGCCGGTGGCGAAGATCCTCGCGACCGCGCTGACGGTCGGCTGCGGCGGCACCGGCGGGCAGTTCACTCCGTCGTTGTTCGTTGGAGCGATGCTGGGCGGTGCGTTTGGGGTCGGCTTCGCCCAGGTGTTTCCCGCCGCAGTGGGATCCTCCGGAGCGTGGGCGGCAGTCGGGATGGCGGCGATGATCGCCGGTACGGGCCACGCTCCGATCACCGCCATCCTGATGATGTTCGAGCTCACCGGCAGCTACGGCATGATCCTGCCGCTGATGATCGCGTCGATCGTCGCGAGCGGGGTGGCTCGCTTCGTGTCGCCCTACTCCGCCTACACCGAGGCCCTCGAACGCGCGGGGGTCGATCTGCGGTGGCGCATGGAAGAGGCGGTACTTGCCGGCATCCGCGTGCGCGACGTCATGCGCGCCGAAACCGAGGCGCTTCGACCGGAGACGCCGTTTCCCGAGATCGTCGAACGGTTCCTCAGCACCTCGCGCCACCGGCTGTTCGTGGTTGGCCACGACGACCGACTCCTGGGCGAGGTCGCCCTCCACGACGTCAAGCCCTACCTTGGGGATCCGGGCTCGCTGCAAGGGGTCTTGGCCCACGACCTGATGCATCAGGTCGGCGAGACCCTCGATCCGGACGAACGATTGCACGCCGCCGCACAGAGCTTTGCGGCAACCCCGTGGGAACGCCTGGCGGTCATGGATGGCGAAGGCAAGCTGGTGGGGATTCTCGCCAAACGCGACCTCTTGGCAATCTACGCGCAGGAGGTCATGGGGCGGCCGCAGGCGCTCGCCACCTTCGTCTCGGCCAAGGGGCCGGAGGCGGCTCAGCGCGATCACGTCGAGCTTCCCCCGGACTTCTCGGTGCGCCTGGTGCCGGTGCCGGCCGAGCTCGTGGGGTCGACCTTGGCCCGCGCCGAGCTGACCCGCCGGGGCGGCATTCGCGTGCTCGAGCTCAAACGGCGCGTACGCGGGGTCGATCAACGATCCATCCCGGAGGCCTCGACACGCCTCGAGGCCGGTGACGGCCTGATCGTGCTCGGGCCCTCGGGAGTGCTCGAGCAGTTGGCCCGGGGTGAGCTGCCGGCGCTCGAATCGCCGCTGCCGAGCCAGGCTGTCGAGCCTGTGGGCTCGGCCACGGCCGAGGTCGAGCTGCCACCTTCCCTGACCTCGGCGCTGGTCCCGGTGTTGCCGGGGCTGGTCGGCCGGACGTTGGCGGAGCTTCAGCTCACCACCAAGCTCGGGGTTCGTGTTCTCGAGGTCCGCCGGCGGGGCACCGACGGCAAGCTGGTCCGCGAAGCGGCAGGGGCGGCCACGATGCTGAAGGAAGGAGACGAGCTCGTGGTGTTCGGGCCACCTGCCGGGGTCGAGGCACTGCAGCGCGGTGCGATGGAACCGTTGTTGTGACGACGCCGTCTCGGCCGGCCCCAACTGTCGACCAACTGCCGACCCATCCGGGCCTGTGTGCTCACTGCCGGCACCGCGAGTTGCTCGCCTCGGCACGCAGCGTGTTCCTGCGGTGCGCCGCGTCCGACCATGATCCCGGCGCTCCGCGCTACCCGGTCCTGCCCGTGGTTCGCTGTTCCTTCTTCGAGGTCCTGCGCTGACCGCATCGGGATCTGGGGTTCGGAGATCGGGGTTCGAGACGGGAGATCCCGGAGCCGACCGACCCCTCGGCTCCCGACCCCCGACCCCCAGCTCCCGGTTCCCGGCTCCCAATCCGCTACACTCCAAGTTCGCCCGTCGTGGGCCTACCAAGGATCGCCGACCGCCATGACCGACCATCTCGAGCTCGCCCCGGAGGCGAAGATTCCCGAGGCGCAATCCGGGGGCTTCTGGCAGAAGCTCAAGCGTGGGTTGTTGATGACCCACACCGAGATGCTCGAGCGTCTCGATGCTGCGGTCGACGGGCGAGGGACGATCGACGCCGGCACCCTCGACGCTCTCGAAGAGGCGTTGATCACCGCCGATCTCGGCGTGGAAACGGCAACCGAGCTGGTCGACCGACTGCGGGCCGACGTCAAGAGTGGCCAGGCCAAAGACGTGACGCGCTTGCGCGAGCGGCTGGTCGATGAGATCTCGATCCTGCTGCTCGACGCGCCTGCGCCGCCCAAGATCGTGCCCGGCCCGCGGGTCACACTGGTGGTGGGGGTCAACGGCGTTGGCAAGACCACTTCGATCGCCAAACTTGCGCGTCGCGCCCAGCTCGACGGACGACGGGTGTTGTTGGCTGCCGGCGACACGTTTCGAGCGGCGGCGGTCGAACAATTGTCGCTGTGGGGCGAACGCCTCGGAATCGAGGTCGTGCGCCAGCAGTCCGGTGCAGATCCGGCCGCGGTGGTGTTCGACGCGCTCCAAGCCGCCAAGGCCCGCAAGGTCGACGAGGTCATCATCGACACCGCCGGCCGACTGCACACCAAGACCCAGTTGATGGGTGAGCTGGGCAAGATCGGCCGCATCGTCGACCGCGAAGCGGCGGGCTGGGCCCGTCGGACGCTCCTGGTGGTCGACGCGACGACCGGTCAGAACGCGGTGCAGCAGGCGCGCGAGTTCAAGGCCGTGGTGCCGATCGACGGCGTGGTGTTGGCCAAGGTCGACGGTACCGCCAAGGGCGGAGTGGCGGTGGCGATTGCCCGCGATTTGCGCCTTCCGGTGATTCATCTCGGCGTCGGCGAGAAGGCCGACGACCTGATCGACTTTCGGCCGCGGGAGTTCGCGGCGGCGTTGTTCGGGAACTGAGATGGAGTCCCAGACGCGGCAGCCGCAGGCGCCGTCGAAGTACATGGCCGAGGCCATCGCGCTCGCCTCGGAGGGGCGCTACGGGGCGCCTCCCAACCCGATGGTCGGAGCGGTGCTGGTGCGGGCTGGGGCGGTGGTCGGGCGCGGGTACCATGCGAAGGTCGGGCAGGCCCATGCCGAGGTCGCTGCCTTCGCCGACGCTGGAGAATCGGCACGGGGTGCGGATCTCTACGTCACCCTCGAGCCGTGTAGCCATCACGGCCGCACGCCGCCGTGCACCGAGGCGGTGATCGCCGCCGGGGTGAGACGGGTGGTCTGCGCCCACCTCGATCCCGATCCGCGCGTCGCCGGAAGGGGGATCGCCCAGTTGCGCGCTGCGGGGATCGCCGTCGAGGTTGGCGACGCGGCCGAAGAGGCGCGTGAGCTCAACTGGAAGTATCTGGTCCACCGCGTCCATCAGCGGCCGGCCGTGACGCTCAAGTGGGCGATGACCCTCGACGGCAGGATCGCGACGCGCTCGGGTGACGCCAAGTGGATCTCCTCGCCCGCCGCCCGCCACTGGTCGCTCGAGCTGCGCGAGGTCCACCAGGCGATCCTGGTCGGTTCCGGCACGGTGCTCGCTGACGACCCTCGGCTCGATCGTCGGCGCGGGCGAGCCGACAGCCCGATCCTGCGCGTCGTTCTCGATCGTCGGCTGCGCACGCCACCGGGCGCGTTGCTCTTCGGGATCCCTGGGCCGGTGGTGATCTTCACCGAGGCCGGGGTCAAGGGCCGTACCCAGGAGCTCGAACGGGCCGGGGCCGAGGTGGTTCGCCTGGGCGAGGTCACCCCGCACACGGTATTGGCCGAGCTTGGGGCACGTGGAGTGCAGGCCGTGCTGGTCGAAGGTGGGGCGATGGTTCACGGCGCCTTCTTCGACGCCGGCCTGGCCGACCGGGTCGAGGTGGTGGTGGCGCCGGTGGTGGTGGGCGGGGCCGATGCCCCTGGGCCGATCGGCGGTCGCGGTGTCGAGGCGTTGGCCGAGGGCTGGAGGCTGGAGCGAGTTGGCCTCGCGCGGCGGGGTGGCGACGGTATCTTCGGAGGATTTCGTCCAGGATGTTTACGGGACTTGTCGTTGCGCGCGGCCGGGTGACCCGAGATCCGCGGGCTCTGCCCCAGGGCGGGCGGCGCCTGGAGATCTCCCACCCGGCCCTGATCGGCAGCTGCCTCGAGCTCGGCGCGAGTCTGGCGGTCTCGGGTGTGTGCTTGACCGTGGTCGCAGGCGACGAGACGCAGTCGAGCTTCGACCTCGCCCCGGAGACTTTGGCGCGCACCACCTTGGGTGAGCTCAGGGAAGGTGACGAGGTCAATCTCGAGCCGGCGTTGCGCACGGGCCAGGCGCTCGGCGGGCATTGGGTGCAAGGGCACGTCGACGGGGTTGTCGACGTGCTGGAGGTCCGCGATCGCTCTGAGGATGAGGTCGAGGTGTCGACGGAATGGTTTGGGCACCGGGAGCTGCGTTTCTCCCTGCCGCAGTGGGCTCGCAGTGGGGTGGTGGAGAAGGGGTCGGTGACTCTCGACGGCGTCAGCCTGACGGTGTCGGCGTGTGGCCCCGACTGGTTCGAGGTGGCGCTGATTCCTCACACGCTCGAAGTCACGACCCTGGGCGCCCGGCGCCCCGGCGATCGCCTGAATCTCGAGATCGACATCCTCGCCAAGTACGTCGAGCGGGCGCTGGCCGCTCGTGGTCTCGGCGGCGAGTCGGGCTGATGGCACGCGCACGCTGGCGCGACGTCCCGCCCGAAGCCGGACGACTGTGGGTGTCGTGGGTACCCGAGCGGTGGCCCGGCAGCGCTGCGCCGTGGGTTGCACTCGATCGTCTGGGGCTGGGTGAGGCCGGTGTCGGCTTCGGCCTCGATGCCTGGCACTTGCCAGCGCTCGACGGCGTGGTGTGGATCCCGCCGACTCCCGCACCGTTGCTCGATGCCCGGCGGGCTCTCGAAGCGGCTCACGCCGCTCGGGGCACGCCGGTAGTTTCGCAGCGCCTTCCCGGTGACCCGGCGCCCGAAGCAGCCGTGGTCGACTGTCTCGACCTGCTGCCCGCCCTGGTCGCGGGCGAGGACGTCGTCATGGCGACGGCGCTGGCCGCTGGTGGGGGCGTCGTTATCCTGCCCTTGGTCGCAGGCCTGTGCGGGGGCCCCGAACAGTGGCGCGCGATCGCCGAGGCCGCCGCAGCAGTTCGTGTCGACGCGGTGGTGCCGATGCGCCTCGAGCTCGAGCCGCTCGAGCGTCGGCGGTTGGTGGAGATTGCCGGTGACTCCGCTTTCGAGGCGGTTTTCCACGGAACGCCGCCGTCGGAGCGTGAGGTCGCCGAGGCCGTCGCCGCCTGCGGCGTGAACGTGTTGCCGACCCGCCCGCTGCCGCGTCCGCCGCTGCGAGGCAGGGGCAACCGCAAGCTTGCGGGCGAACTGCTGGAGGCTGCGGAGCTCGCCTTGCGGCTGGAGGAGCCGGCGCTGGTGCCGGCAGCGCTGTTCACGGCAGGTCGCTGGGTCGACGCCACCAGCTACGATGTCGTGGGGTTGGTACGCGACGGCGTCGATCGGGCCGTGCCCGAGCTGCAGCCGGCAGCGGTTCGCGAGATACTGGAAGATCAACCGTTGCCGGCGGCGCTGGTTCGGCGTCGACATCGCTGGACCCGTCAGGAGGATGCCGAGTGACCCCGATCGATCTGCGTTCCGACACCGTCACCCGACCTGACGCCGAGATGCGCCGGGCGATGGCCGCCGCGGAGGTCGGCGACGACGTCTTCCGCGAGGACCCGACCGTCCGTCGACTCGAAGAGCGGGCTGCCGAGCTGCTCGGATTCCCGGCGGCGTTGTTCGTGCCGACCGGCACCATGGGCAACCAGATCGCGCTGCACCTGCACGGGCGACCGGGCGGCGAAGTGTTGGCCGAGCGCAACTCCCACGTCTTCCTCTACGAGCTGGGGGCGATGGCCGCCCTGTCAGGGTTGATGCCGAAGGCGCTCGAAGGTGAGGCTGGACGTTTGCGGCCCGAGGTGGTCGAGGCGGCCATCGCGCCCCGGGTCGACTACCGCTCTGCGACGGTGGCATTGGTGCTCGAGAACACCCACAACGCCGCCGGCGGCACGGTGTGGAGTCGGACTGAGATCGAGCCGGTGCTGAAGGTGGCGCGTCTCGCGGGGCTGCCGGTCCATCTCGATGGCGCACGAATTTGGAACGCCGCGGTGGCCCTCGGCGCCACGCCGGCGGCGTTGGCCGACGGGGTCGACTCGGTCATGGCGTCGTTGTCGAAGGGATTGGGCTGCCCCAGCGGATCGATCCTGGCCGGCAGCGCGGAGCTCATCGCTGCCGCTCGCCGGGTGCGCAAGATGTTCGGCGGTGGCATGCGCCAAGTGGGTATCCTGGCTGCGGCGGGCCTGGTGGCCTTCGAGCGCGGCTTCGGGCATCTCGAGGTGGATCACCGCCGGGCCCGAGAACTGGCAGCCGGCCTGGCAGAGATCTCCGGGGTGCGGGTCGACGTCAACGCGGTGATCACCAACATCGTGCTCGCCGATCTCGATCGCCCGGCTGGTCCGGTCCTCGAGGCCCTGGCGGCTCGCGGCGTCGGGTGCGTTCCGTTCGGCCCTCGCCGGCTGCGGTTCGTCACCCACCGCGACCTGCCGGCGGACGTCGTGCCCCGCGCGGTCGCAGCGATGCGGGACGTCATGGAAACGACGTAGGCCATCTCGCGCCATGCGACAATTCCCCGCATGGACACGCCTGCCCACGTCCGCCGTCAGATCGACGCCCGCTGGATGGGGCAGGTGCGCTATCGGGACGCCTTGGCGCTGCAGCGCCGGCTGAGAACCGAGCTGTCGCCGGAGAGGGTGGAACTGTTGCTGCTCGAGCACCCACCGGTGTTCACCGTCGGTCGCAATTCCAACGCCCTCGATCGTGCGGTGGCGGCGGAGTCTGCGGCGCGTCTTGGGGCCGATCTCGAAGAAACGGACCGCGGCGGGCAGGTGACCTGGCATGGCCCAGGGCAGTTGGTGGCGTGGCCGGTGCTCGACCTGTCGCCGGATCGCCGCGACGTGCGGCGCTACGTGCGCGACCTCCAGCGGGTGGTGGTGTTGGTGCTGGCCGACCTCGGGCTCGAAGCCGAGGGCCGCGTAGCCCCGGAGATCGGGGTGTGGGTGGGTGAGCGCAAGGTGTGCTCGATCGGCGTGCACCTGTCTCGCTGGCGCACCAATCACGGTCTCGCGCTCAATCTCACCAATGATCTCGACTCCTTCCGCACCATCGTCGCCTGCGGCATGCCGGGTGAGGTCGTCGCCAGTGTAGCTGCTGTCGGCGGCCCGACCCGCAGCCCGCATGAGGTGGCCCCGTTGTTGGCTCGGCGTTTCGCCGAGGTCTTCGACGGCGAGCTGCACTGGTCCGAGGCAGCGTCGTGACCCGTGCCCTGTCGCTCGGGCTCGACGCCGTGGTCCTGGCCGTGACGGACGAGGTGCCCCGAGTGCTGATCACCAAACGCGACGGGCTCGGCGAGGCGCTGCCGTCGGGCCCACTCGATCCACTCGAGGACCCCACTCTCGAAAAGGCGGTGCGCGGCTGGGTCGAGGCACAGACCGGCCTGCACCTCGGGTACGTCGAACAGCTCTACACCTTCGGCGACCGCGGTCGTGATCCGCGCGAGCAGACCGAACAGCGCCGTGTCGTCTCGGTCGCCTACCTCGCGCTGGTGCGGCAACCCGATCGCGCCGAGCGCAGCGACACCCGTTGGCGCGACGTCTACGCCTTCCTGCCGTGGGAAGACTGGCGCGAGCGCCGACCGAAGGTGCTCGACGAGGCGATCGTGCCCGCCCTGGAACAGTGGGTTAGGGCAGCGTCCTCGGCCGAGCGCACGCGGCGGCGCGAGCGCGCCGGCGTGACCTTCGGTCTCGGCGGAGCGCGCTGGGACGCCGACCGCGTGCTCGAACGCTACGAGCTGCTGTGGGAAGTTGGGTTGGTGGAGGAAGCCGGTCGCGGCGGCGCCGGTCTGGGCCGGCCACTCGCCCTCGACCACCGCCGTATGGTTGCCACCGCGCTCGGCCGCATCCGCGGCAAGATCGAGTACCGCCCGGTGGTCTTCGAGCTCCTGCCAGAAACCTTCACCCTGCTCCAGCTGCAGCGAGTCGTCGAGGCCCTCGCCGGCCTGCGTTTGCACAAACAGAACTTCCGCCGCCTGGTCGAACGCACCGGCCTGGTCGAAGGCACCGGCAAGCTCGAGCATCGCGGCCCCGGCCGCCCCGCCGAGCTCTTCCGCTTCCGCCGCGAGGTCCTCCTCGAACGCCCCGAACCAGGCGTCGGCCTGCCGGGTCGGGTGCGGTAGGGCGCCTGCGCAGCGGCCTCTTGGCAGGACTCGGTCAGCTCGGTCAGAGTTGGGGGCGCTGGAAGAACTGGCCATCCAGCCACACGATGTCCTCGTCGTAGGCGGTTCGACCAGTGTAGGAGTCGCGGTAGAACGTTCGGGGGAATTTCCCGTCTCGTCCCGGGCTGCGAATCGCCATCAGTCCAGATCCCCGAAGGAGGTCCCGCTTGTTGACGAAGAACTGGTATTCGTGACCCCAGCCGTCGAGGCGAGGCAGGATGTCGAGGTAGCGCGACACGACCAGTGCCTCGACCTCTTGGGGAGAGAGCTGCTGGATCATCCCCATGTCGATGATGTCGGCGCTGTCGCCGCCCGCGCTCTGCAGGTTGTCTGTGAGCCAGGCCTCGAGGGCCCGACCGATCTTCCGCATCTCCTGGAGGGTGTGCTGCTGCGCGGCGGAGTCGTCCGGCTCGCGGCGTTCGAACAGGAGCTCCATCGTCGTGTCGCTCGCGACCCAGGCCGAACCTTCGACCCGAAGCCTGAGCGTACCGACCACCGGGAAGGAGGCTCCGCGTCGTGTAGGGACGGTCTGAGGACCGATGCGGAGGAGCCCTCGAGTGGTGAGGTGCGCTTCGAACGAAGCCTCGTAGATCGCACCTTCGGTGAAGGTGGGTTCTTTGTCCGTTGGTGGATTGAGCTGCCGGAAGTCGGTGATCTCCGACTCCGGAGCATGCATCGAGGCAAGCGCCGACCGGAAGTCGGACTCGGTCGGGGGTCCGATCTTGGTTTGGCACCCGGAAAGGCACAGCGCCGCCATGGCGATCGCGCTCCACGCGAGCTCCGGGGAGCGACGGCCTCGGCCGTCGAGTGCGTCGGCCCCACGGGTTGCACACGCCCCGCGACGATCGCCTGTCTGGGGCCGATTGGTTGCCGTCGAGGCAGGGTATGGCAATGACGTGGGCATAGGATCTCCAAGAGGTGTCACGAGAGGTGAACGGCGGCAAGGGTAGTGCACCGAATCTTAGCGTGGGTTGCCTGCTAGGCTCGGTTCGTGTGGGGGCGACCTCGAGATACCCGACTGCGGGCCGCGATTCTGCTCCTCGAGTCCGCTGCCCTCGGGTGCGGGCCGCGAGAGGTGGTGGTTGGGGTTGTCGTTCCGCTGACCGGCGCTCACGAGGCGTACGGGCATGCGGTCCGCCAACCACCCCGCCCTCGTACAACTCCGCGAGCAGTGCGGCGGCCGTGACCGGGTCCGAAGCCGAGTCTCGTACCTCGCCGGCTCGATAGCCGGGACGTGGACGTCCAGGCTTTCCCACGGATCTGGGGCCTTCGCAACGCCGAGGCCAACCGGCAAGAGCGCGCCGCAGCGCTCGAAGAGAGCGAGCGGCGCGAGAGGATCCAACAGCACCTTCGAGAGCTCGAGGAGCGCCAGCGGGAACGTTAGTGACTTACCCCGCGAGATGTCACGCGTTTTGCGACATCTTCTCGGCGGTGCCTGCGCAAACCTCTAACACTAAAGACCTTGCGCGGCTCTGATCAGGGTGTAGTAGTCCGCCCTGGTCTCGCGCGACGGCGTGTTCCCCAAGCTCGAGGACCGTACCGTCGGCGGCTCGCCTCCGCTAGGGCGTGAGGTCGTGCGCTCCGCTACGCTCGGCTCAGTGGTTTCCGTCTGATTGGCCTTGCTGCACGCGCGCGCGCCGAAACAGCAGCGGTCACCGTGCCGCTTGCGACTGCGCGACGCGCGACGCCGCTTCGCACACGACCTCACGCCTTGGCGCTCCGGCTCGACGACCGCCGCGAAGAGGTCTGCGCTGCCACGCACACCCTGGGGCGCTCCCGGGGCCCGTACGCCGGATCACCCGGCCGCGTGTCGATTCCGGCGGCGTCCGGGCGTCGACAGTGTGGAGCCGCACATTTCGGCTTTCAACGGAGGAGAGGATGCGCGCAATCGCGGTGTGGGTCTCGAGCTTGGTAGCGGTGTCGGCGGGGGCGGCGGAAGCGCCGGCGGCGCCGACGCGGCTGGATGACTTCGGCTGGCTTGCCGGCCATTGGGTCGGGGAGGGGCTCGGCGGTGAGGTCGAGGAGCTGTGGGCACCGGCACGGGACGGCGCCATGGTGGGAGTCTTTCGTCTGGTGAAGGATGGCAAGGTGGTGTTCTACGAGCTGATGACCCTGCGCGAGGACGAGGGGCAGCTGTCGATCCGGCTCAAACACTTCCGGCCGGACCTGGTCGGCTGGGAAGAGAAAGCCGACAGCGTGAGTTTCCCGCTGCTCTCGCGCGAAGGCGACCGCTTCCACTTCGAAGGGCAGGTGCTCGAGCGCAAAGGCCCGCACCGCTTCGAGGTCGACCTCACGATCTCGGGCAAAGACGGCACCACCCGCCAGGAGCGGTTCGTCTATCGCCGCGTCGCTGACGCTGCGGGTCAGTCTGCGACCGGAGAAGAGGGGAACGCCTCCCGGTAGTCGCGGACCGATGCCTCGAGCACCCGCCGCGCCAGCGACGAGTCGTAGATCGGGTCGACCGAGATGGTTCCGCTCGGATCTCCCGGAAGGGACTTGTAGGTGAGGAAGTAGTGCCTCAGCCGATCGATGATCGATCGGGGAAGTTGCGAGATGTCGCGGAGCTCGCCGTAGGTAGCGTCGCCGAGCAGCACCGCGAGGATCTTGTCGTCGGCTTCGCCCTTTTCGACCATCCGCAAGCCGCCGATCGGGCGTGCCTGCAGCAGGATCTCGCCGCGCGAAATCGGACGATCGGTGAGCACACAGATGTCGAGAGGGTCGCGATCCCCGCGGTCGACGAGTGGGCCACCGTCGACCCGCACGGTCGCCACATGGCGATCGCAGTAGGTTCTCGGGACAAAGCCGTACAGCGTCGGGCAGAAGGAGGAGAAGCGCTGCGGACGGTCGACCCGCAGATATCCCGACTGCTTGTCGATTTCGTACTTGACCCCGTCGCTCGGCACCATCTCGATGTAGGCGGTGACGATCTCGGGGAACTGGTCACCAGGCTCGATGCCGTGCCAGGGGTGTGGCCGGAACTCAGAAGGGGTACCGCGCTGGTCTTCGCTGGGGCTCATTGGGAAAGCCTACCGCGAGACCCAAGCGATCTGCTCAGAAAATGGGGACCAGGGACCCGGGACCAGGGACCCGGGATCCGGAAC
>CAZRFU010000069.1:0-28480 GCA_964599475.1 uncultured Thermoanaerobaculia bacterium | reverse complement strand
GGCTGCCGCCTAAAATGTCGGAAACGGAGGAACATCTAGCGGGGTAAGTCACTAAAGGAACCGCCGCAAACGTTGTATCTGAGTGTAGACCTCGGTCCGCGATCGGACCACCAACGACGGAGAACGACGAATGAACAAAGTCCTGCTCGGCCTGCTGCTCGGAGGTTTCCTCGGCATTTTCGACGGCCTCACCGCCTGGTTCACTCCGGCGGTGCGACCGATGATCCTCGAGATCGTCATCGGCTCGACGGTCAAAGGCATGCTCGCCGGACTCGCGGCCGGTTGGTTCGCTCGGCGGGTGCGCTCGGTCCCGGCCGGCATCGCCTTCGGCCTCGTGGTCGGGCTGGCGCTCGCGTACCTGGTTGCCGCGATGCCGTCCGCCACGGGTGAGCACTACTACTTCGAGATCATGCTGCCGGGCAGCATTCTCGGCGCCATCGTCGGCTGGGCCACGCAGCGCTACGGCACCGCGCCGGCGGTGGCACGGTAGGTGGGGAAGGGACCAGGGACCAGGTACCGGGGACCCGCCGGAACCGCCTTCGCCATACCCGGCCTGTCTGGTCCTGATACCTGATACCCGATACCTGACCCCCCCTTCCCCCTTCCCTCTTCCCCGGTACCCGGTACCTGGTACCCGATACCTCATCCCAAAGGAGCCCCCATGGACCCCCAGAAAGCCATTGCCACCCAAATCGCCAACATCGAAAAGAAGACCGGCAAGTCGCTGGCCGAGCTGCGCGAGCTGATCGCCCGACGCGGCCCGGCCAAACACGGCGAGATCCGCACGTGGCTGGTCGAGGCGCTCGGCCTTGGCCATGGCGACGCCAACACCCTGACGCACATCGCTCTCGGTTCGGACGGCGCGAGCGCCGCCGCCGGCAAGACCCCCACCGAGGTCCTCGACGAGATCTACACCGGCAAGAAGGCGCACCAGCGCGCTATCCACGAGGCACTGATGGCCGCCATCGAAGGCTTCGGCGACTTCGAGATCGCACCGAAGAAGGGCTACGTGTCGCTGCGTCGCAAGAAACAGTTCGCAATGCTCGGTCCCAAGACCAACGATCGCTTCGAGCTCGGGCTCAACCTCAAGGAGGATGTCGACCACCCGCGGGTCAAAGCGATGCCTCCGGGCGGAATGTGCCACTACGTCGCCGGATTGACATCGAGCGACGAGGTCGACGCCGGGCTGATCGCAGTCGTCAGGCGAGCGTACGACGCCGCCGGGTGAACACTGACCAATCCCTGACACTCGGAGGCGGGCCGCCGCCGTAGCCTTCCCCGGTGGCTACGGGTGCGTCTCGCCTCAAGCGTTGGTTCGGTCGGACCTGGTTGCGCCTCGCCGGGTGGACGCTCAGCGGCTGCGAGCCGGCCGAGCCGAAGCTCGTCCTGATTGCGGCACCGCACGACACCAACTGGGATCTGCCGTTCGCGCTGTGCGCCGCCTGGGCCCTTGGCCTCGACCTACGCTGGACCGGCAAGAAGTCGATTTTCCGTTGGCCCTTCGGCGGCGTGATGCGGGCGCTCGGTGGCGTCCCCATCGATCGCAGCAATCCGGCCGGTATCGTCGGCGCCATCGTCGACGCCTTCGCCGCCCACGAGGAGCTGGTGCTGGCGATCCCACCGGAAGGCACCCGCAGCCGCGCACCCTACTGGAAGTCGGGCTTCCACCGGATCGCCGTCGGGGCCGGCGTGCCGATCATCTGCGGCTTCATCGACTACCCCAACCGCCGCGTCGGGGTCGGCGGGCTGTTCCTGCCAACCGGCGATCCACGAGCGGACATGGACACGATCCGGAGCTTCTACCGTGAGGTAGGCAAGCTCCCGGAAGCGACCGTCGCCGCAATGCGGCTGCGGGAAGAGGTCGAGCCTCGGGAAGGCGAGAGGGCTGCCCCTCCCTGAGGTACCGGGCACCGGGGACTGAAGAAAGACATCGGGTATCGGGGCTCAGCCTCCGAGCGCTCGCGCGGCCCATGCCGCCAGCTCGCCGTGGCGGCTCACGAGCCTCCACGCCGGCGTCAGGAGCGACACCGACCTCCAGAGCGAAACACCCCCGGCATCGATGACGAAGCCGGTGCCGGGCTCGAGCCGCTGTACCAACACACCTGCGATCTCCGCCGCAGTCGGGTGGTCGGCACTACCAAAGCGGCGCCAACCCGTTGGGGCATTGCTCTCCTCCGGCAGCCGCTCGCCCCATTCCGCCAGGAACGCGCGGAACACCGGCTCGGCGTTCTGCTCGATCCACCAGCATTCGCCGGCGAGCACTGTTGGTGTCGACATCTCGAGGCGCTGGATGCAGCGATCGCCAACGATCTCGTTGAACGCGACGACCTCGACGCCGGAGACCGTGCCGCGGACCACCGTGCCTCCCGGCTCCGCGACGAATCCGACCGGAGGCGCCGTGGGCTTGGCCCTTCGCGCGACGTGAGCGTTCTCGACCCTGGCAACCGCAAGCGCCCGCCGAAGTGTCTCGTCGGTCTTGGCGGCGAAACCCGGAGCCGGCACCTGGGCGGCGGTGCACCAAGGGCACACGAGCGCCTCGCCGTCGACGATCGCCACCACCGGCACCATCCCACCACACGCACCGCAGCGTTCCGGATGCACCAGATCGAGATTCGCCAGGGACTCGCGAGCCCGGCCTCGAACCCTTGCGGCCCAACGCCGACCCCAGCGCATGAGTGCCCAGGGGCCGAGGATCAGCAGCGCCACATCACTCGCGAGTGCGGCAAAGACGACCAGCAGGACCATCTCGCGCATCAGCGCGATCCCCACCGCAACGATCACGATCGGCACGGCGATGAACAGGCCGACGAAGCCAAGGAAGAGGCCAGTCGACCACCACAGGTAGGTCGGCGGCAACATTGCCTCGGCGATCTTCGGGGTGACCAAGGCGCGCAGATGGTGTAGATCACGCCGGAGTCGAAAACGATACCCGTCCAAGCGGTGACGAATCGCAGCATCGAGCTCCAGCGGACTGTCGCAACTCTCGCAGCCTGCCGCCAGCGGGTCGATCGGGGCCGCACACCGAGGGCAACCGATCACGAGGAGAACGGAGGCGGACATGAGCCGCTGTTTGTACCACAGCTCCCGGCCCGCTCGGTTCGCGCAGTTCGCGACGCCTCCCTACCCGAGAGGACGTGTCGACACCACCGCCGGGCGGCTATGCTCCAGTCGTGACGAGCTTCGGTCTCACCTTTCACGATCTCGAGGTGCACTACGGGCGCACCCGGCTGCTGCACGGCCTGTCGGGAGAGGTCTGGCGCGGCGAAACCCTGCTGGTCGCCGGGCACAACGGATCGGGCAAGAGCACGCTGCTGCGGTGTCTCGCGGGACTCCAACGCCCTCGCCGAGGAGCAATCGAGTTTCGCAACGGCTCGGGCCCGGCCGAGGAGGGCTGGCGTCGACAGGATCTCGGTTGGCTCGGTCCCGACCTGGCCTTCTACCCGGAACTGTCCGTTGCCGAGAACCTCAGCCTGTTTAGACGCCTGCGACGGCTCGAGCCGGCCGACGACGAAGATCGCGAGCTCGTCGATCGCCTCGGCCTGCCCCCCGACCGACCGGCCGGTGCTCTCTCCTCGGGCATGATGCAGCGGCTCCGCTGGATCTGGGCCCTGCAGGGTCATCCTCGGGTCCTGCTGCTCGACGAACCGTTCCAGAACCTCGACGTGCGCGGCATCGAGACGCTCTCGGCACTGCTCGCCGAGCGCCTCCCCAATGCCTGTGTGATCGTCGCCACTCCTTCTCCCCTGGTACTTCCCGATGCCCCGAAGCGCGTGGTCGAGTTGGTGGGCTGAGGCCTTCGCGATCCTCGCCAAGGAGTGGCGGGTGGAGTTGCGGGCGCGCCACGCTCTCGCCACGGTCGCCCTCTTTGCCACCAGCTCCTTGGTCCTGGTGAGCATGGCCCTCGGCCCACTCGGTGCCGATCCCGCCGCACGGCCGATCCTGCCGGCGTTGCTGTGGGTCCTGTTGCTGTTCACGGCGTCCGCAGCGATCCCCCGGGCCTTCGTCCACGAGGAGGAGGTGGGGACCGCCCGAGCTCTGCGTCTCGCGGCGCTCCCGTCGACCGTCCTGTTCGGCAAGATGGCCTTCGTGGCCTCGTTGCTGATCTTGGTGGAGCTGTTGCTGGTGCCCCTGTTCGGAGTCCTCCTGCAGTGGGAGGTCGCCGACCCGGTAGCGTTGATCGCGGCCCTCGCAGCCGGAGGGTTGGGATTGGCCGCCGGATCCACTCTCGTCGCCGCGATGGTCGCCCATGCCCGTGGACGCGGCGCGCTGTTTCCGGTGTTGGCCTTCCCGGTACTGATTCCACTGTTGGTACTGGCTGTTGGCGCCAGCCGATCGGCTGCCGCGGGTGTCCCGGACGACGGCGCCCTGCGTCTGTTGCTTCTGTATGATGGAACCGTGATCACGGCCGCGGCAATGCTGTTCGCGGCCGTCTGGGAGCCGTAATGGGTGTGTTCGCCGGAATCTTGTGGGGCTGGATCGCCCTGGTGATGTACGGAGCCTTCTTCTGGGCTCCGCTTGCCGAGGGGTTCATCGGCCAATCCAGCCGCATTCTCTACTTCCACGTCCCGATGGCTTGGGTTTCGTTCGTGGCCTTCATGGCTGCCGGCTTCTCGAGCGCGCGACTCCTGCTGTCGGGGAACTCGCAACGCCACGACCGCGCAGCGGCCGCAGCAGTCGAGATCGGGCTGGTCTTCTGCGTGCTGGCGACCATCACCGGCGCCCAATGGGCCAAGGTGATGTGGGGTGCCTACTGGAACTGGGACCCACGGCAGACCTCGATTGCCGTCGCACTGCTGTTCTACGCCGCCTACCTGGTGCTGCGCGACGCCATCGAGGACCCCGAGCGGCGAGCCCGCGTGTGTGCCTCGTACGCGATCCTCGGGCTCGTCGTGGCGCCGTTCTTCTTCTTCATCCTGCCGCGGTTGACGTTCTCACTGCACCCGCAGACGGTGGTCAATACCAGCGGCAAGATCGAGATGGACTCGCGAATGTTGACCGTGTTGATGGCGAGCCTCGCCGGCTTCACGACCCTGTACTTCTGGATGCACCGCTTGCGAGTGCGCGCGCAGAGCCTGCTCGACGCCCGCCTCGGAGCGATTGAGGAGCGTGGCGCGTGACCGACATCATGTGGGTTTTTGGTGTCAACCTGGTGATCTGGACCGGCCTGGTGGTCTGGTTGTGGCGACTGCAGCGGTCACTCGACCGCCTGGAGAAGAAGTCATGAAGAACAAAAAGCGTCTGTACGTCTTGGGCGGCGTAATCCTGGTCGCCTTCGTGGGCTTCGCGTTTTCGTCGTTCTCGACGGCCTTGACGCCCTACGTGAGCTACCAGCAGGCGGTCGACGCCGACCGCACGGTGCAAGTCGCCGGCGGCCTGGTCCAGGGTTCGAGCTCGTGGGACGAGAGCGCGGAGGCGTTGTGGTTCACCCTGGTCGATCCGGCGACCAACGAGACCCTGCGGGTTCGCTACCACGGGGTCAAACCAGCCAATTTCGAGGATGCCGTGAGCATCGTCGCCATCGGTCGTTGGAACCCGACCGACGAAGCACTCCAGGCCGAGAAGTTGCTGGTCAAGTGCCCGAGCAAGTATCAGGGCCTCGATGAGGGTGAGTCGAAGTCCTACGACTCGACCACCGAGACCACGACCTACGAAGCCAAGACCGGCTGACCATGCAAGCCCTCGCGCACCTCTACCTGCCCGGCGCCCTGGCGCTGTGGTGTTCGCTGTTCTTTGCCCTGGCGAGCCTCTGGGGCTACATGCGTGTCCTTCGTGGGGACGGTGAAGCGACGATCTTCGCCCGCCGCTCCTACACGTTTTTTGCTCTCAGCATCGTCGCCACGTCGATGGTCCTGGCGGTGGTCCTGCTGCGGCGCGACTTCCGCATCGAGTACGTCCAGCAGTACTCGGGCCTCGACCTGCCGATGCACTACCAGTTTGCGGCGTTTTGGGCGGGTCAGAAGGGCAGCTTCCTGATCTGGCTGCTGTGGGGCGCTCTCCTCGGCCTGCCGCTGATGCCGCGTGCCGGCCGCGCCGAGCCGCTGGTGATGGGGGTCTACACCGCCACGCTGCTGGGCTTGGTCTTCATCCTGGTGCGCGAGAACCCCTTCGTGATGCTCAGCGAAACGCCCACCGACGGCGCCGGACTGAACCCGCTGCTGCAGGACGATTGGATGGTGATCCATCCGCCGGTGATGTTCATCGGCTACGCCGCGAGTGCCATTCCCTTTGCCTTCGCGATCGCCGCGATGTGGCGACGCGACTACTCGACGTGGGCGCAACGGGCATTCCCGTGGACGCTCGGCGGGTTCCTGGTCCTCGGTACCGCCATCCTGATGGGCGGCTACTGGGCCTACAAGACCCTCGGCTGGGGTGGCTATTGGGGCTGGGATCCGGTGGAGAATGCCTCGCTGATCCCGTGGTTGCTGGGAACGGTCCTGATTCACGGCCTCTACCTCGAGCGCACCAAGGGCCGCTTCCGGCGCGCCAACCTGGTGACCGCCTGTCTGATGTACCTGTCGGTGCTCTACGGCACCTTCCTGACCCGTTCCGGCGTGCTGGCGGACTTCTCCGTCCACAGCTTCGTCGACCTCGGAATCTCGGGATGGCTGCTCGGCTTGATGGCAGCCTTCGTCGGCCTGTCGGCGTGGATGCTGATCACGCGCTGGCGCACCATTCCCACCGAGGTCAATGAAGATCCGCTGCTGTCGCGCGGCAGTTTCCTCGTGCTCGCAACCCTCACCATTACGGTGTCGGCGGCGGTGATCACCCTCGGCACTTCGGCGCCGCTGATCACCTCGGCACCGTTCCTCGAGAGCATCTTCCCCAATCCCGGCCAGGTCGGCCCCTCGTTCTACAACCGCGTCAATCAGCCGATCGCGATGCTGATCGCGGCCCTGCTGGCGTGTATCCCCTACCTCACCTGGAAGGGCGAAACCGGAGCGGCACTGCTGCGCAAGCTGGTTCCGGGCCTGATTGCCGGCACCCTGATGACCGGCGTCGGGGTCGTCGCCGGCGTGCGCGCTCCAAGCCATCTGGTCTTCCTCTGGCTGGCGTCGGTGGCGGTGGCCACCAACCTGCACCGCGCAGCGCTGAAGTTCCGCGCCGGCGGCCTGCGTTCGGCCGGTGGCTACCTCGCCCACGTCGGCGTTGGTGTCATCCTCATCGGGATCCTCGCCTCCTCGGCGTACGACCAGAGTGCCAAGGTCACCCTCGAGCAGGGTGTCACCAAGGCCGTCGGCGGGCGCGAGATGACCTTCACCCGCTTCCTGCCCCGTGAAGGTCGGACCAAGGAGCGGATGGAGATCAAGGTGGTCGAGGCCGATGGCCGGGAGTGGTACTCCTACCCCAAACTCTTCGTCAACGACCGCACCCGCCAGCTGATGGCCCAACCTTCCATCGCCAGCGTGCCGCTGCGTGATCTCTACATCTCGCCGATCGAGTTCCACCCGGGCGAGTCCGCGGGAGGTAGTCGTCAGCTGGAGCTCGGCAAGGACGAGAAGGTCACCGTCGGCGCCGCCGAGATCCGCTTCGGCGGCTTCGATCTGCACGCCACCAGCAACGTCGACCAGGCCCTCGCCGCCGGCCAGCCGATCACCGTCGGCGCGAAGATCGAGGTCACGCGCGCCGGTACGACCGACGTCGTCACGGCCTTCTACCGCATCCGGCCCGACGGTTGGGTCGAAGCACCCCCATCCCAGATTCCGGGTGGCGGCACCATCGCCGTGACCGCGATCAACGCCGGCAGCGGCGCGATCCAACTCGAGCTCGCCAACTTGGACCCGCAGAACTTCCCGGCCAAACCGGCCCGTCTGTCGGTCGACGTCACCGTCAAGCCGCTGATCGCGCTGGTGTGGTGGGGCCTCTACGTGGTGCTGGCAGGAGGAGCGATCGCAACCTATCAGCGCCTGAGGGAGCAAAAGATCATCGAGCAGGTGGCGGCGCGGTAGGGCGAAAGGGACTGACGGACTAACGCGACCACCGCAACCGAAGTGGTAAGAAGACCGGGACCCGGAAGAAGGTCTTTGGGTTCGGAGAAGAGTGACGCTGGGTGCTGGAGAGCGTTACCCAACCTTCGCGGTGGTTGCAGCGTCTCCCCCTCCCTCCCGGCTGGTGAACGGCGACGATCCCGTTCGGGTCCCACGGGACACCCGTGCCGCAGGTGCGTCTACCTGCTCTCGCGATCCCCGAGGACGCCCAGGTAGGCGCGCCATGGGCCGACGTCGTTGCGGTGACGTGTGGCGAGCACCCGTGAGATCTGGGCGAGGTGGCCGAGGTCGTGCACGACCCACGTCGCGAAGAGTTGCCCCAAGGTGACCGCACCGAGGGCCGGGTGGCGGCCGAGCCGCTCGAGATCCGCCGGCTGCAGGTTCCAGCCGCGGACGGTCGCAAGGGTCTCGGCCCGAAGCCGAGCGAATTCGTCGAGCAGCCGCGGCAGGGACCACGTGCCGAAACGCTCGAACTGGGCGAACCGATCGAACGGTTCGAACGGCCGGCCCTCGCCGTGATCGAGGATGATCCGCGCCCGGGGAACCCAGTCAGTCTCCTCACCGTGGATCAGATGGCCGAGAACATCGAAGGCGCTCCACGTATCCGGCCCTTCGTTGGTCTTCGTCCACTCGTCGTCCAGGTCCCTCAGAAGAGCGTCGATCACGCCAGGCGTTCTCTGCAGGAGATCGAGTCCACGGTCGAGATCGAAGGCCATCGTCACTCCTCCTCAGATGCATACGCCAGCAGATCGTGGGATCCGACCAGCGGCGGCGGGATGGGATCCGGCGAACCCTCGGGTGGGTTCTGGAGGCTCGGTTGCTCGGCCTCCCCAACGATCACCGCGCCGTCCTGCTCGCCGGCGGCCAACGGCGCACCAGCAGCAACCGGCCTCGCTCCTTCGCCCGCACCACCCGCACCCGCATCGAGGCTCTTCTGCACCAGCTCCGCCAACGCTTTGTTGCGACAAGGCAAGCCATCGCACCAGCTCGAAGGGATCGTGCACCCGCACCTTGCCGGTGACGACATCCCCGCGAGCACCCCGGCGGCCGGCCTTCGTCGGCTCGGCGGCACGGTTGGAGCCAAAGAGGTCCTTCTGCACGGGCGGCACGCTATCAGACGGGTATTGGGTATCGGGTTCGGGTAGTGGTTGGAGAACGTTCCTCCTCTACCGCCGATCTGCGAATATGGGGACATCGGCCGATGAACCGGCTGGAAGGAGGCTCATGGAACAACCAGGCTACGGTTTCGGGACCGTGTTGCACGGGATCACTTTCGAGGATGCCCGAGCGAAGGTTACCGCTGCGCTGGCAGACCAGGGATTTGGAGTGCTGACGGAGATCGACGTCAAGGCGACGCTGGCCAAGAAGATCGGGGTCGACTTCCGACCCTACGTGATCCTCGGTGCCTGCAATCCACATCTCGCCCATCGCGCACTCAGCGGCGAGGCCCACCTCGGCCTGCTACTGCCGTGCAACGTGGTGCTGCAGCAGACCGACGAGGGCGTCGAGGTGTCGATCGCCGATCCCAAAATGATGTTCACCATGGTCGACAACCCCGAGGTGGCACCGGTTGCCGAGGAGGCGGACGAGCGCCTGCGCCGCGTGCTCGCCGCGCTCTCGCAATGAGACTGCGCCCAGCCACGCTGGCCGACCTGCCGCTGCTGCGGCACTGGGACGAGCAGCCGCATGTGATCGAGTCCGACCCCAATGACGACTGGAACTGGGAAGTCGAGCTCGGGCGCTCTCCCGAGTGGCGCGAACAACTCGTCGCCGAGGTCGACGGACGGCCGATCGGCTTCGTGCAGATCATCGACCCGAAGCTCGAGGAGAGCCACTACTGGGGTGAGGTCCCTGCCAACCTGCGGGCGATCGACATCTGGATCGGCGAGGCCGACGACCTCGGCAAGGGCTACGGCACCGAGATCATGCGTCTCGCTTGCGAGCGCTGTTTCGCTGCTGCCGAGGTCGAGGCGATCCTGATCGACCCGCTCGCCTCCAACGTCCGCGCCCACCGCTTCTACGAGCGGATGGGCTTCCGGTTCGTCGAGCGCCGCTGGTTCGGGGAGGACGACTGCTTCGTCTACCGGCTCGACCGAGAGAGATTCGAGCAGTCTCACCGGTGATGCAGTTCCAGCACGAGCCGCGTGTCGGGCCGTGCCGTCTACCTGCAACCAGCCTCGACGGCATCGAGGGACTGCGGGTCGTGGCCGTCCCCGTTCCAGTGTAGGACCAACAGCCGTCAGCCGGCTCCCCCACCTCCTGCCCGCGCCGGCTTCTGGAAGAGCTTCGCCTTCATGTAGTCGCGGTTCATCAGGGCGATGGTTTCGATCGAGATGCCCTTGGGGCACACCGCCTCACACTCGCGGTAATTGGTGCAGGAGCCGAAGCCCTCCTGCTCCATCTGCTCGACCATCGCGATCACCCGCGAGTACCGTTCCGGCTGGCCCTGAGGCAACTTGGCGAGGTGGGTGACCTTCGCCGCCGTGAACAACTGCGCGGCGCCGTTGGGGCATTGGGCGACGCAGGCGCCGCAGCCGATGCATTGCGCGGCGTCCATCGCCTCGTCCGCGGCCTCTTTCGGCACCGGAATGGCGTTGGCGTCGGGCGCACTACCGGTATTGATCGACACGTATCCACCGGCCGCGACGATGCGGTCGAACGCCGAACGGTCGACCACCAAGTCCTTGACCACCGGGAACGCTGCCGAACGCCACGGCTCGACCGAGATCACGTCGCCGTCCGAGAACTGGCGCATGTGCAGCTGGCAGGTGGTGGTCAGCTTCTGCGGACCGTGGGCGACGCCATCGATCATCATGTTGCACGAACCACAGATGCCTTCGCGGCAGTCGTGGTCGAAGGCGATCGGCTCCTCGCCCTTCTCGACCAACCGCAGATTGAGCACGTCGATCATCTCGAGAAACGACATGTGCTCGGAGACGTCGGGCATCTCGTAGGTGACCAGCTTGCCCGGGGCATTGGGGCCGGACTGACGCCAGATCCGGAGGGTCAATCGCATTACTTGTAGCTCCTCTGGCTCGGTTTCACGTACTCGAACTCGAGCGATTCCTTGTGCAGAGCGGGGGCGTCGCTCGCCCCGGTCCACTGCCAGGCGGCGACGTACTGGAAGTCGTCGTCGTTGCGCATGGCCTCACCCTCGGGCGTTTGGTGCTCCTCGCGGAAGTGCCCACCACAACTCTCCTCGCGCTCGAGGGCGTCGCGGCACATCAGCTCACCGAGCTCGAAGAAGTCGGCAACGCGGCCGGCGCGTTCGAGACTCTGGTTGAAGTCGGAGCCGGAACCCAACACCCGCAGGTCGCGGTAGAACTCCTCCTTGAGCTCGGCGATCTGCCCCAGTGCCTTTTGCAGGCCCTCGCGGGTGCGCGCCATGCCGCACTCGTCCCACATGATCTTGCCCAGTCGGCGGTGGAAGGTGTCGGCGTCCTGCTTGCCGTTGGGCCGCAGCAGCGACGCGATCCGGGCCTCGACCTCGCCCTGCGTCGCCGCAAAGGCCGGATGGTCGGCGGCGACCTTCTTGCCCATCTGCCCGGCGAGGTAGTCGCCGATCGTCATCGGCAGCACGAAGTATCCGTCGGCGAGCCCCTGCATCAGCGCGCTCGCGCCGAGGCGGTTGGCCCCGTGATCGGAGAAGTTCGCCTCGCCGATCGCGTAGAGGCCCGGCACATTCGTCATGAGGTGATAATCGACCCACAAGCCGCCCATGGTGTAGTGGGGCGCCGGGTAGATCCGCATCGGCGTTTCGTAGGGAGACTCGCCGGTGATGCGCTCGTACATCTCGAAGAGGTTGCCGTAGCGCTCCTCGATGGTCTTGCGACCCAGGCGCTGAATGGCGTTGGCGAAGTCGAGGTAGACGCCGAGGCCACCTGGGCCGACGCCGCGCCCCTCATCACAGACCTTCTTGGCTGCCCGTGACGCCACGTCGCGCGGCACCAGGTTGCCGAAGCTCGGGTAGCGCACCTCGAGGTAGTAGTCGCGTTCGCTCTCGGGAATGTCCTTCGGCCGACGGCTGTCGCCGGCCTGCTTCGGCACCCAGATCCGGCCGTCGTTCCGCAGCGACTCCGACATCAAGGTGAGCTTGCTCTGGTAGTCGCCAGCAGGCGGAATCGAGGTCGGATGGATCTGCGTGAAGCAGGGGTTTGCGAACAGCGCACCGCGCCGGTGGGCACGCCAAGCGGCAGTGACGTTGCAGCCCTTGGCGTTGGTCGAGAGGTAGAAGACGTTGGAGTAGCCACCGGTGGCCAGCACGACGGCGTCGGCCGCGTGGGTCGAGATGGCTCCGGTCACGAGATCGCGCACGACGATGCCCTTGGCATGACCGTCGACGACCACCACATCGAGCATCTCGGTGCGTGGGTACATGGTCACGCCACCCAGCTGGATTTGCCGCTCGAGGGCCTGATAGGCGCCGAGCAGGAGCTGCTGTCCGGTCTGGCCACGAGCGTAGAAGGTGCGCGAAACCTGCGCCCCGCCGAAGGAGCGGTTGGCCAGCGTGCCGCCGTACTCGCGCGCAAACGGCACCCCCTGTGCCGCACACTGGTCGATGATCGCGACGCTGATCTCCGCCAGTCGGTGAACGTTGGCTTCCCGCGCGCGGAAGTCCCCGCCTTTGACGGTGTCGTAGAACAGCCGGTAGACGCTGTCGCCGTCGTTCTGATAGTTCTTGGCGGCGTTGATGCCACCCTGCGCCGCAATCGAATGCGCCCGCCGTGGCGAGTCCTGGAAGCAGAAGGTCTTGACCTTGTAGCCGAGCTCGGCGAGTGTCGCCGATGCCGCACCACCGGCGAGGCCGGTGCCCACCACGATCACTTCGAACTTGCGCTTGTTGGCGGGGTTGACGAGCTTCAGGTCGAAGCGGGTCTTCTCCCACTTCTTCTCGATCGGTCCCGCTGGGATTCTGGAGTCGAGCGTCATGGGGTCAGCTCCTCAACCGACGAACCCGGTCAGCACCGCGACCGGAAATGAGATGTTGGCGACGCACACGACCACGGCGAAGACCACGGCAAACTGCCGCCGCAGCGGATCCCACTTCGGGTGGGACCAGCCCATACTCTGGAACAGGCTCCAGAGGCCGTGGTACAAGTGCAGAGCGAGGGCAAGGTTGGCGACGATGTAGAACGCCGACACCCACCACACCTTGAAGCCGGACACGACGTTGTGGTGAACGGCGCCCGGCTGGAAGTCGTGGTGGGCCGTCCCCCACGTCAAGTGCGCCAAGTGATAGAGGACGAAGAGCAGGATGATGACGCCCCCGTAGCGCATGGTCCGCTCGGCGTACCCCGCCTGGATCGTGGCGCGACCGACGTAGTCGACCGGTCGCGCCCGACGGTTCAGCAAAGTGAGTGTGGTCGCGGCCCAGATGTGCAACCCGACCGCGGCGAGCAAACCGATCCGGGCGATCCACAGCGCCTGGCCATGGCCGAGGATCGGCTTGCCGAGCTCTCGCAACCCCTCGGCGTACACGTCGAGCGCATACCGGCCTTCGGCGTCGACGCCGTAGAACAGCTTGAGGTTTCCCACCATGTGGCCGAAGACGAAGCCGAAAAGCATCAGGCCGGTGATCGCCATGATCACCTTCTTGCCGACGGCGGAACGAGCGAAGTCGAAGACGCGTGACATCGTCACCTCTCGAGCGAAATGAAAGGGTCAGCCGGGGCGCCCGAAAGGGGCGACGGCGCCGTACGGATACCGCCATCTTATCCGGGATCGGATGGCCAGACTACCTCCCCTTCTGCCCACGCCAATGTGCACGTGGCCCGGGAACTGGCGCACCTGCGCATCCTTCTGCGCAAGCTCTGGAGGGTGAGGTGACGATACCGAGACCGACCTACTGGATCCCCGGCAGCGGCAAGAGAGGTATGAGCGCGATCCACGATGCGGCCTATCGCAACGATCCCGTCGAGCTTGCCGAGATCCTGACCGCCGGAGCCGCTGTCGACGCGCCGGATGACGCCGGCTGGACGCCGCTCATGTGGTCGGTCGACATGGCCGAGGCCTGGGGCGATCCGCTTGCGGTCGTCGAGCTGCTCCTTGCGGCCGGAGCCAACCCCGAGGCTACGACCACCTCCGGCGAAACCGTTCTGATGCGAGCCTGCGAGCGCCATCACCTCGCGATCGTCGACGCTCTGCTCGCCGCCGGCGCCGACCCCAACCGTAGCGGCGACGGCAGCACTCCCCTGCACCGCGCCAGCTACGCCGGGTTCGTCGACGCGATCCGCCGCCTCCTCGCAGCCCACGCCGATCCGCACGCCCGCGACCACCGAGGGCGAACCGCGGCGGACTTGGCGGCTGAAGGGGAAGACCCTGAGGTCATCGCCGCGCTCGAGACCGAGCCTACAGCGCCACCGTAGGCGACCCGCGGAGCGTCCTCACCTGACCCGCCACCCAAGACATCGCAGATCATCTATACTCCTGCGACCCTGCAAAGCCCGTCGACCACTGCTCGATCCCGGAGGAGTACCGATGAAACTGCGCCCGCTCGAAGCGACCCTAACAGCCCGTGGGAAAACTCAGCCGCGTCCGCGGGAGTTGTCCTCCGGGCTGCTGATCCTCGCCGCGGTGCTCTTCGCCCCCGATGCCTCGGCCCAAGGCCCGGGCCTTCCGACCCAGACCTGGCCGGCCGGCACGCACCTCTCGACGTTTCCCAAAGGTGGTCGGATCACCACCTTCCACCGCGGCTACCTCTACCTCGGCGGCATCCGCGACACCAGCATCTGGGACATCTCGAACCCCATCGTGCCGGACGAGCTGCAGTCGGTGACACCCGGCTTGAATGGGCATTCCTGGTTCAAGATCGGCGACTTCTTCTGGCGCCAGTATTGGATTCCCGAGCACGGCAACGCCGATCCGCCGCAGTTCCAGAGCCTCGCCGATCCGCTCAACCGCGTGGTGTGGACCGATCCGATGCCGTTTTCGTTGAACGTCTGGTACTGGCACTTCCTCTCGACCTACCCCCTCTACGTCAGCAACACCCGCATCGACGACGTCCGCACCCAGCAGACGCTCACCAACCGCAACCTGTTCCAGGAGCAGGGGATCAACGCCGGCATGTCGTGGCGGCTCGGCAACCTCCTGTTCATCACCCCGGGCGACGAACAGAACGGCATGTCGGTGTGGAACGTCGGCAACCCGTCCAATCCGGTACTGCTCGATGTCCTCAACGGCAACTACCGGCAGTACACGACGACCTGGCAGATCTGGCGCAACTACGTCGTGTTCATGGCGGGTGACAATACCAACGGGCCCAACAGCAACGCCAACCTCGTGGCCATTGACATCAGCGACCCAACCGACCTTCAGGTCGGTTTTACTCTCACCCACGATCAGCTGCCCGGCCGCTACGTGCACTTCCAGGATCAGTACGCCTTTGCCGGTCGTGGGGGTGTCGGCTACAAGTTCAACCTCGAAACCATGAGCTCGGTGCAAACCTTCAACGCGCCTCAGGGGCATTGGTTCGAAGACTTCCAGTGGATCCCGCTCGGGCACGTCCTGCTGGTGAGCCAGGCGCAGGAGAACTTCGAGGAGTCTTTCCTCTTCGCCCACCAAAGTGGCCTCGATACGACTCCGCCGACCGTCGGCTACCACCTGCCCGCCCACGGCGCCGTGTTTCAGCCGGTCAAGACCGTGATCGGCCTGGTGATCAACGAAACCCTCGACGCCAACACCATCAACTCCAGCACCATCCACGTGGTGGCGCACGGCAGCTCGACCCCGCTGCCGATCACCGCGGTGTCGACCTCCTACAACGTGATCAACGTCGTGCCGGAAGTCGATCTCGCACCCAACACCACGTACGAGGTGCGGATCCTGCAGGACGGCATCCACGACGTCGCCGGCAACGGCATCGACGCGATGTCCTTCCGCTTCTCGACCGGAGCGACGGTCAACCTCTGCGTCTTCTGCGACGGCTTCGAGGCCGGCAATACCTCGGCATGGTCGGGAACGGTCCCGTGACGCGGATCCGCGAGGTCGCGGCGATGGGCGGCTGCCTCGCGATGCTGCTGCTCGCGGCGCCGGTCGGCGCCGGCACTGGGCCCGACATCAGCGACGTGGTGGCCCAACCCGCCTCACCGATCCCGGTGGCGGTGCCTGTGACTTTCACCGCCACCGCCAGCCACCCCCAAGGTGCACCTCTGTCGTTTCGCTGGGACTTCGGTGACGGCACACCACAGACGCCGTGGACGGCGGACCAGAGCTCGATCGGCCACACCTACCTCACAGCCGGCGTCTACCTGATTCTGGTGCAGGTTCGAGACCCAGGTCTCCAGGTCGCGAGCCGGGTGTTGACCGTGGTGGTGCACGACCCAGTGCCGAACCTGCCGCCACGCCACTCGAGCACGATCGAGCTCGACCTCGATCGAAGCCGGGTCTGGACCGCCAACGGTGACCACAACAGCCTCAGTTCTTTCGGCCTCGCCCTCGGCGATCGCCGAATCGTCTCGCTCTCAGGCAGCTGCCGCGACCCACGCGGTCTCACCCTCGATGGGCAGGGGCGACTGTGGATTCCCTGTCGCGGCGACGACCGGATCGCCATCGTCGACGCCGCCAGCGAGACGTTGCTCACCACCATTCCCCGGCGTTGGGGTGCGGCTCCGGTCGCTGCGGTCGCCTCCCCCGATGGCCAGCAGGTGTGGGTCGCCGAACGCGGAACCGGACGGGTGGTGCGCTACTCGGCAACGACCTGGGCCGAAACCGCAAGCGTCGAGGTTGGGCCCGACCCTGCCGGGCTCGCGATCTCGGCGGACGGGGGCACCCTGCTCGTCACGCGACAGATCTCGGCCGGCGATGCCGGGATCGTGGTCCAGGTCGACGCGACCACCGCAGCCGTGCTCGGCGACATCGAGCTCCCGCTCGACACCACCTCGCCCGACTCCGGCACCGCCGGCCGGGGTCTGCCGGGCTCACTCGGTGGGGTCGCATTCGCCCCCAACGGAACACGCGCCTTCGTCGCCGCCAAGAAGGACAACATCCTCCGCGGTTTCTACCGCGAGGGTAATCTGCTCAACTTCGAGACCACCACCCGCGCGCTGATTTCGACCCTCGACCTCGGCGCCGGCCAGGAGAGCGACCGCGAGGATCTCGACGATTCGTCCATGCCGCTCGCGCTCGCGGTGTCGCCCCTCGGCTCACACCTGTTCGTCACGCTGCACGGATCGCGCCGGGTGGTAGCCCTGGTGATCGCCACCGGCTCCGAGGCCGCAGAGGTCGACGTTGGGCTCGGACCCGACGGTCTGGTGATCGATCCGGTGAGTCGACGGCTCTACGTCCACAGCGGGCTCGACCGCAGCGTCACCGCGTTCGACGCCTCGGCGATGCTCGATCGGGGCGAAACCGGCTTGTCCCTGCTCACCACCACTTCCACCGTTGCAGCCGAGGTGCTGCCCGCCCAGGTCTACCAGGGCAAACGACTCTTCGCCGACGCGCGCGACCCACGGATCTCGCAGGAGGGCTACATCTCCTGCAATACCTGCCATTTCGAGGGTGGACGCGACGGCCAGGTGTGGGACTTCACCCAGTTCGGCGAGGGTTTGAGAGAGACGACCTCGCTGCGGGGCGTCGGCCGCCGCGGCCAGGGCCTCTACCACTGGAGTGGCAACTTCGACGAGATCCAGGACTTCGAAACCCCGATCCGCGAACACTTCGGCGGCACCGGCCTGATGAGCAACCCCGACTACGCCGCCACCATCGACCCACTGGGCGCCCGCAAGCGCGGCCGGTCGCCCGACCTCGACGCGCTGGCGGCCTACGTCGAGTCGCTGGTCGAGGTCGATCGCAGCCCCCACCGCGAGGAGGACGGTTCGTCGACCGCAATGGGCGTCGCCGGCCGCCAGGTCTTCGTCGACGCGGGCTGTCTTGCCTGCCACGCCGGGCCGGCCTGGACCGACAGCTCGCTCGGGATCCGGCACGATGTCGGCACTTTTGGCCCCGGCTCCGGCAACCGGCTCGGCGGTCCCCTCGACGGCCTCGACACCCCGAGCCTGCTCGGCGTCTGGGCAACTCCACCCTACCTCCACGATGGCTCGGCCGCGACGCTCGAGGAGGTGCTCACCACCCGCAACGTGCTCGACCAGCACGGGATCACCTCGACCCTCGACCCCAGCGAGCTCGAAGCGCTCATCGCCTTCCTGCGCGAGCTCGACGGCTCCGAGCCCCCGTTCCCGGGCCCCGGCGGACCGCTCTTCGAGGACGGCTTCGACGACGGCACCACCAACGCGTGGTCGGGGGTCGTGCCCGTTGCGATGCACCCCGGCGGATGAAAATCAAGCCCGCCGTCCGGTCTCCGTTCCGGCCTGGTCCCTGGTCGGGACGGGTCCCCATTTTCTGAGCAGAGGCCGAGTCTTTCGCGTCAGCCTCTCCCACTGAAACTCCCGCCGGCGGCCGTCGTAGACTCCTGGTCCACACGATGCCCGGATGGGCCTGGAGGTTTCGATGTCGATTGCCGCTTCGATGTTGCCTGAGTACGACCACGAGATGGCGACAACCCGCCGCTTTCTCGAGCGGGTCCCCGAGTCCAACAGTGATTTCAGCCCCCACCAGAAGTCGATGAAGCTCGGCGCCCTGGCCGCTCACCTCGCTGAAATCCCGGGCTGGATCGAAGCGACCGTCGACCAGCCGGTGTTCGACCTGGCCGGGTACGTCGCGCCCCAGCTGTCGACCACCGCGGCGTTGCTCGAGTCATTCGACGCGGTAGTGGCTCAGGGTCGCGCGGCGATCGAGCGCACCGCTGACGCGACCATGTTCGAGAACTGGACGCTCGCGATGAACGGCGAGGCGATGTTCACCATGCCCAAGGTCGCCGTCCTGCGATCGTTCGTGATGAATCACATGATCCATCACCGCGCCCAGCTCGGCGTCTACCTACGGCTGCTCGACGTGCCCGTCCCCGGAGCCTACGGACCGTCGGCCGACGAAGGCTGAAGCATTCTCCAGTCGCCGTCGAGGGCCCGTCGGCCCTCGACGGTCAGGACCGCCCCGGCGCCATTGCGATTGGCCCAGCCCCGCGCCACCAGCCGATCGAGCGCGCGGCGCACCGAACCTTCGCCCCAATGGAAGGCCGCCGCGAGCCCTTCGAGCGAAATCTCGCGCCCGTCCGCGGGGAGGTGCAACAGCACCAGGCGATCCGCCATTGCGGCCGCCAGCCGACGCCGTCGCACGACCTGAGCGACGATGCCCGATTTCGGTGCGAGGATGAGGGCCAAGACCAGCAAGGCGCCGGCGACGGTGGCCATCGACCCGGCGATCGACGCGTCGAGCTCGCGCGCCAGCACATAGCCCAGCGTCGACGCGCCGACACCGAGCCCCACGGCCAGTACCAGCGTGGCTGCCAGGCGTTCCGCCACCAGATGAGCCGTCGCCGCCGGCACCACCAACATCGCCACGACCAGAATCGCCCCAACCGATTCGAACGCCGCCACCACGGTCAACGACACCATCCCCATCAGCGCGTAGTGCAGCACCGTTGGCGAAAAACCGAGGGACGCGGCGAGTCCGGGATCGAAGGTCGACAGCGCCAGCTCCTTGTAGAAGAGCACCACGAAGAGCACGTTGCAGATCAGCGTCCCGCCGAGGATCCACAGCGCCCGGGGCCCGAGATCTGCCCCTGCGACCGTGAGAGTGTCCCACGGGGCGAAGGCAATCTCGCCGTGGAGCACACAGTCGAGGTCGAGGTCGACCTGGCCGGCGTAGCGCGAGACCAGGATCACGCCGATGGCGAAGAGGGCTGGGAACACCACGCCGATCGAGGCGTCTTCGTGGAGGCGACGCGTCCCCTGCGCGGCTCCGACGAGGGCCACGGTGATCAGACCCACCGCGCCGGCTCCGATCATCATCGGCAGTGGGGCACGGCTGCCTGTGAGCAGGAAGGCGAGCACGATGCCCGGCAACACCGCGTGGCTGATCGCGTCGCCGAGCAACGACATGCGCCGCAGCACCAGGAAGGTGCCGATCAGCGCGCAGTTGGCCGCCACCAGAGCCCCGATCGCGATGATGGTCCACGTCGGGCTCATCGACCCACCTCCGAAGGCGGCGGAATCGGCTGACCGTGCGGGTCCTCCTCGGGTCGACCCAAACGCTGCCAGAGATCGTCGACGGCGGCATCGCTCAATGCGTGCTCCATCGCCTCGGCGTCGCGGTGCACGTGGTCGGCCGGCAGGTCCATCCTGCGAGTCAGATAGACCTCCCACACCCGATGCTTGCGGACGAGGTTGGCGGCAGCCTGACGGCCCGCCGGCGTCAACACCACCCCGTCTCCCCGACTTTCGACGGCTCCCCCGCGTTCCGCCGTTGCGAGCAGCCGGGCCAGCTCGTGCGGCTGTTGCCCTCGTCCCCCCATCAGCCGCGGCAGCGATACGGGACGCGCAAAATCGTCGCGTCGCTCACCCCAGGTGTACAGATCCTTCAGCAGATTCTCCCGACGGATTCGCCGGGCCACCCGTCGATCGCGCAGCCATCCCCACACCACGCCGCGTGCCGGCGCCAGCAGCACCGACACCACCAGCACGGCACTTGCCACGAGCACCACGACCGGCCCGGTCGGCAGCCGCGCGAAGGAGGCACTCGCCCACGATCCGAGACCTCCGCTGACGGCGCCGATGACGCCGCCGAGCACCAGCATCGTTCCCAGGCGGTTGGTCCATTGGCGGGCAGCGGCGGCGGGAGTGACCAGGGTCGCCACCATCAACACCACACCCACCGCCTTGAGCCCCGTCACGACGACGACCACCAACAGCGTGGTCAGCAGCAGCTCGAGGCGCCGCACCGGCAGGCCCACACTCGCCGCCCAGGCGCGGTCGAAGGTGACGGCGCCGAGCTCCTTGGCGAACACCCCGATCACGATCAGCGAGACCACCCCCACGACGCCGATCAGCGCGACATCGCGCGGCAACAAGGTTGCCGCCTGGCCGAAGAGGAAGTGGTCGAGGCCACTCTGGTTGCCGAGCGGCATGCGTTGGATGCGGGTCAGCAGGACGATGCCGAGGCCGAAAAACACCGACAACACAATCCCCATCGCCGCATCCTGCTTGAGCTTGCTCCAATCGACCAGGTGCGTGATCGCCACGGCGCCCGCAAGGCCCGTCGCGAGGGCCCCGAGCGCCAGGACCTCGGCGTGTTTTGACTGGGTGATCAAGAACGCGAGACAAACCCCCGGCAACGCCGCATGGGCCAGCGCGTCGCCGAGCAGGCTTTGGCGCCGGAGGAAGGCGAAGCAGCCGACCACCCCCCCGACCGCTCCCAAGAGAGTCGTGCCGGCGAGGACGGTCACCACGGTGAAGCTCATGCGTCGGGCCCTGCTCCAGCGCGCAGCTCGGGACGTGTCGCCTCACCGGCCTCGAGCAACGCCTGGCTGAGCTCCGAGAGCACGGTCAGGCGGCCACCGTAGGTGGTCTCGAGGTTTGCGGGCGTGAACACCTCGGCGACCGGGCCGGCAGCCACCAGGCGCATGTTGAGCAATACGACGTGGTCGAAGTAGCGCGACACCGTCTGCAGGTCGTGGTGTACCGCCACCACGGTCCGGCCCCGATCGCGCAACTCCTGCAGCAATCGCAGGATCGCATCTTCGGTTGCGGCATCGACGCCGACGAAGGGCTCGTCCATCAGATAGAGCCTCGCGTCTTGGGCCAGAGCCCGCGCCAGGAACACCCGCTGCTGCTGGCCGCCCGAGAGTTGGCTGATCTGGCGATCGGCGAAGTCGGCCATGCCGACTCGGTCGAGGCACTCGAGCGCAGCGGCCCGTTCGGCCTTCCCCGGCCGACGGATCCACCCGAGGCGGCCGTACAGGCCCATCATCACCACACCCAGAGCACTGGTCGGGAAGTCCCAGTCGACGCTCTCGCGTTGGGGCACGTAGCCGACCCACGAGCGGCGTTTGGCCAGCGGCTCCCCGAACACCCGCACCCAACCCGTGATCGGCTTGACCAGCCCCAGGATCGACTTGAGCAGCGTCGTCTTCCCCGAACCGTTGGGCCCGACGATCGCCGTCAACTTCCCGGAAGGAAACTCGACATCGACATCCCACAGCACCGGTTGGGTGTGGTACGCAACGGTGAGATCGTGGACCTCGACCGCCGGCACGCGTTGGCTGTCCGCCGCCCGTCCGGAATCGGCATTCATCGCAGAGCCTCGACGATGGTCCGGACGTTGGCGCGAACCATACCCGGGAACTCGCCCTCGGGCGTGCCCTCGGGACCCATCGCATCCGAGAACAAGGATCCTCCGATCACCACCTCGTGGCCGCGCGAGCGCACCGCAGCCTGCACCGCCTCGAGGGCACGAGGGGCCACCGAGGTCTCGACGAAGATCGCGCGGATGCCGCGCTCGGCCACCAACGACGCCACCCGCTCAACGTCCTGCAAGCCGGCCTCGGTGGCCGTCGAGAGCCCCTGCAGCCCCACCACCTCGAAGCCGTAGCGCGCGCCGAAGTACCCGAATGCGTCGTGCGCGGTGACCAGAACTCGAGCCGACTCCGGGACCTGTGCCACGGCCTCGGTCACCTCGCGGTCGAGGACCTCGAGCTCAGCCTTCCAGGCCTCGGCTCGCGCTTGGAAGTCGGTGCAGGAAGCCGGACGCAGCTCACAGCCAACCCGCGCAATCGGATCGACGGTGTCGCGCCACAGGGAAAGGTCGAACCACACATGGGGATCGTACGCTCCTTGAAGCTCCGGAGGCTCACGCAGGCGGTCGGCGGCCAAGCCTTCGGTGATCGCAATCACCGGACGGGACCGCGCCAGCTTGAGCAGAAGGTCGCTGAGCTTGCCCTCGAGGTGGAGGCCGTTGACCACGATCAGGTCGGCCTCCCCCAAACGGCGAGCGTCGCCCTCGCTCGCCTTGTACAGGTGTGGATCGACTCCAGGGCCCATCAGCGCCGTGACCTCGGCCTCCGGTCCTAGAACTCGCCGAACACTGTCGGCCACCATCCCGGTGGTCGCGACCACCCGCAGCGGGCCCGACGCCGTCGCTGCGGGTCCAGGATTCTTGGCGCAGCCGGCAGCGACCCCGGCGATGATGGCTAGAGCAACGAAAGTTTTTGGCATGCCAAAATCATACACGAGGGCGCGGCATCGAACAAGCCCACAGCACCCGGTGGCCGATGCCACCGCTCCGCGTCCCCATCCCCATTCCCCATTCCCATCCCTGGTCCCGGGTCCCCGATCCCCATTCCTCAGTCCCCGATCCCCGATCTCTGGTCCCTGGTCCCTGGTCCCGGGTCCCCGTGATGGTAAATTGCCCCGCATGGCTCCATCGACCAACCTGGCCGACCTGCGCGAGCGTATTGCCGCCGTCGACCGCGCCCTGCTCGAGCTGCTGCGGTACCGCATGGATCTGGCGGCGGAGGTCGGGCGCGAGAAAGCCGGCGCCGGAGCCCCGGTCGTCGTCCGCGATGTCGAGGATCGAGTCCTCAACCGGGCGCGCGACCACGCAGAAGCCTGCGGCGTGTCGACCGAGGTGATGGAGTCGATCTTCCAGTCGATCATCCGCGGTTCGGTCGAGCGCCAACATCGCATCGGCCTCGATGCCCGGCGCGAGCGCGCCGGACTCCACGTGTTGGTCGTGGGTGGTGCGGGCGGCATGGGCTCGTGGATCCGGCGTTTCTTCGCACTGGTCGGGCACCACGTCGAGATCGTCGATCCGGTGCTCTCCGGGCTGCCTGCGGAGCCCGACGCCCATGCGACGCTCCCGGCCGACCTCAGCCGCTACGACGCGCTGGTGGTCGCCGTCCCCCTCGCGATCACCGATCGCGTCGTCGGCGAGGTCATCGAGCAGCGACCGCGAGGACTCGTCGTCGAGGTCGCCTCGATCAAGGCGCCACTGCAACCGGCTGCGCGCCGCGCCCTCGAGCTCGGCGTGCGCCTAGTCTCGCTGCACCCCATGTTCGGACCGGGGAAATCGGCCTGGGAAGAGCTGACCTTCGTCCTCGCGTGCCACCGCGATCCGGACACCGAACGCGGGGAGATCGAAGCGCTGATCCGGCATCCCTACACCCGGCTGGTCACGGTCCCGTTTGCCCATCACGATCGGCTGATGGGCTGGTTGCTCGGGCTCGCCCATTTGACCGGGATGGTCTTTGGTCATGCCCTGACCAGCTGTGGCCTCGACGCCGCGGAGCTTCACGCCTGCGCTTCGACCACCTTCCGCCGCCAAGCAGCGACCGCAACCTCGGTCCTCGGCGACGATCCCGACCTCTACCTCGACATCCAACGCCTCAATCCGCACCGCGAGGAGGTCTACCGGGCTACCCGCTCTGCCCTCAACGAGCTCGTCGACTTGGTCGAGCGAGGGGACCGGGACGGCTTCCGCACGACCCTCGACAAGGCTCGGCGTGCCCTCGAAAAGCCAGCGTGACCCCTGGTGGCCCGGTTTTCCGCCACAACTCGTAGTAGACGACGAGGTCGTCTCCGACAGAGAATGGACCATGTCCCTTGACTTTCCCAGGAGGATTGCATGAAAAAGATCGTGTCTCTCGCCCTTCTCGCCGTTGCCGCCCTTGCGCTGCCGGCCCTCGCCAACGACAAGCCGCGAGTCGCCGTGCTCGAGTTTACCAACAAGGCCGACAACCAGTGGTGGTACAGCGGCGGTGCCGCAGCCGCGCAGGATGTGTTCGTCACCGAGCTCGTCAAGGGTGGCAAGTTCCGCGTCATCGACCGCGAGCAGCTCGCGGCAATCATGCGCGAGAAGAACCTCGCCTTGTCCGGTGACATCGATGCTTCGACGGCGGTCAAGGCCGGCAAGCTGCTCGGTGTGAAGTACCTTCTGACAGGTGCCGTGACCGAGTACGGCAACACCCGCGCCGGCGGCGGCGCGCGCGGCATCTACGTCGGCAAGAACACCTTCGTGGCCGCCATGAACGCCCGCCTGATCGACGTCCAGACCGGTGAGATCATCTGGGCGGACGAGGGTCGTGGTGAAGAAGCGACCACCAAGGTCTCGGTGTTCGGCGCCGGCGGCGGCGTCGAGGACGATCGGATGTTCGACAAGGTGCTCAAGCCGATCATCAAAGACCTCGTCGCCTCGATGAACCAGGCCGACCTGTAAGCCACTGTGCCCGGGTGCGGGTCACCGCGCCCGGGCAACCTTTTCCCCGCTATTGTCCTGATGGGCCGAATCCGCGCCGTCGCCACCGTCGGCACATCACCCGACCGCGCATTCTCCCTGCTGCGAGAGACGCGCAGTTGGCCTTCGTGGTGGCGGGGCTTGTCGCACGCGCGCACCAGTGACCTGCGACCTCCCCGCGAAGGCTCGGAGCTCGAGCTCACTTTTGCCTTCGGCCCGCTGCGATTGGGCAGCCAAGGCCGGATCCACATGGTCACTGACGACCGCGCCATGGCCTGGCGCTCGCCCGTCGTCGGCATGCCGGTGGCCTGGACCTTCTTCTTCAGCCCGACCCAGCGAGGAACCCGGGTCGAGCTCAATGCCGACCTCCCCATCCCCGACGTGGTGCTGCGCTGGACCGGGCTGCAGAAATGGTGGACCCGCGCCGCCGAACGGTCGCTGCGGCGCTTCAAAGAGATGGCTGAGAGGTTGTAGGAGGGGGGCCAGGACCGGGGACCGGGGATCCGGGACCGGAAGAAGGTATCGGGTACCGGGTATCGGGTACTGGAAGAAGGGTCCCGGATCGGGATCCGAAGAGTACCTGGTACCCGCTACCTGGTACCTTGATCTACGCCCGCCGCAGCCCCCCGGCGACGAACCGGGACACGATCGGAGCAGCCGGTCCGCGGTGGAAGGCGAGCGCCCTCGCCTCGATGTCGGCGTCGAGGGCGGTCAGGCGCTCATGGTGGCGCAGGTACTCGAGCCAGGACTCGTCGACGAAAGACTCCACCCACCGCTCCGGCTCGGCGAGGTCGTTCCACAGGCCCCAACGCAGCGACCCGGTCCGGCGCCGACTGCGGCCGACCACCTGCATGGCCTTCGCAAACGCCGGCCCATCGTCGACCGCAACGCGATACTCGACGGTGATCAGCACCGGGCCCCGGTCGGCGACCCGGTCGCCGGGCAGGAGCGGTGCCGGCCAGTGGCGCGATGGAGCCAGGCGCGTCGGGTCGATCGACCCCAGGGGGCGGAGCGCCGAGACCAGCCCGACGATCAGCAGTCCTGCAGCCACTCCGAGGGCTGCACGACTGCCGAGGTGATCGGCAACACTGCCCCAGAGCCCCGAGCCGAGGGCCAGCGAGCCGTAGAAGACCAACATGTAGATCGACAGGGCCCGTGCCCGCACCCAGCCGGGCACGGCGCTCTGCGCGGCGACGTTGTAGCCGGACAGGACCGTGAGCCAGGCTCCGCCGCCGAGGACCGCGCCCAGCGCCGCGACCTCGACCCGCGTGGCGAGCGCGAGCAGGCCGAGCGCACCGGCGAAGACCAGCGAGGCTGCCACGGCGAGCCCATCGCCGGAGATCTTCGCGCGGATCCGTGGCAAGGCGCTCGCCGCGGCAACCGCGCCAAAGCCGAAGCAGCCGACCAGGACGCCGTATCCGCCGGGCCCGAGCCCGAGGCCGAAGCGTGCCACCAGCGGCAGGAGCGACCACCAGGCGCTCGCCGCGAGCACGAACAAGCCGCCACGCAGCAACACGGTTTTCATGCGGGGAGAGTTGCGCACGTAGCGCGCCCCCATGCGGAGGGCCGGAATGAAGCGTTCCTGCGGCAGCAGGCTCTCGCCTTCGCTGGGTGAGCGGCGCCAGCGGCCGAGCACCATGAGCACACCCAGGAAAGAGGTCGCGTTCAAGGCGAAATTGACCCAAGGGCCGAGCAGCGCCAACACCAGGCCACCGAGCGCCGGGCCTGCCGCCCGCGCGATGTTGAATCCCAGGCTGTTGAGCGCCACCGCCTTGGGGAGCTCGGCAAAGCCGACCAGCTCCGGCGTCAATGCCTGCCAGGCGGGAGCCGAAAACGCCGTGCCGATCGCCAATGCCGCAGTCAACAGCAGCAGGATCGACGGCGAGGTCGCCCCCCACGCGGTCGTCACCGCCAGGGTCAACGCCGCACACGCCATCCAGCCCTGGGCAAAGAGCAGGATACGTCGGCGATCGAGGAGGTCGGCGATCACCCCGGCAGGTAAGGCCAAGGCGAACATCGGCAGGGTTGCGGCAGCTTGCACCAGCGCCACCAAAGTCGCCGACGGAGTCAACGAGGTCATCAGCCAGGCGGCGCCGACCTCGTGCATCCAGGTCCCGAGATTGGATGCCACCGATGCCAGCCAAATGGACCGGAAGACCGGCGACCGCAGGGGGGACCAGGGGCTCGATGGGCTGTTGTCCGGCTCGCGCTCCACGCCCGCGAGTCTACCGTTGAGGGGGCGACCTTGTTCCCAAGGCCCATGATTTGCTCGGGAAGAGTGATCGGGGACCAGGGACCAGGGACCAGGGACCAGATTTCACCCTGGGTGGGCAACTGCTATCCTCTCCCCATGACTTTGCGTCAGCTGTGCATCGGTCCTGCCCTGTTCCTCATGGCGGCCAGCGGCCCCGTCGCCGGACAACAAGATCCCAAGGAGCTCACGTGGCTCGGCATGGAGTTCCCTCCATTCTTCATTGCCGATGGCGTCGATGCCGACAAAGGCATCGCCGACGAAATGGTGCGCCTGCTCCGCGGCAAGATGCCGGACTGGAAACACCGTTCGGAAACCGCCAGCACGGCGGAGATCCAGCTACGGCTCCGGGCTGGAGAGCAGGTCTGCTCGCCGGCCTACATTCGCACTCCGGAGCGGGAGCAGTTCATGGCGTTCTCGCTGCCGGATCTGCTCCTGCCGCCCAACGGCATCACCGTGCGACGCGCCGATCTCGCGCGGTTCGGCGACGGAGGGCCGGTGTCGCTCGCGGCACTGCTGAAGGATTCTTCGCTACGTCTCGGCGTTGCCAAAGGCCGCTCGTACGGCGAGGCGATCGATGCCATCCTGCTGCAGCACAAGCAGGCCAAACACGTCTACAGCCGCTTCGGCGACGACATCTACGCCAGCCTCTTCGAGCTCTTGAACCGCGAGGGCGTCGACTACATCCTCGGCTACCCCTACGAAGCCGCTTTCCACGCCCGCTCCAGGAACCTCGAGGCTTCGTTCGTGAGCCTGCCGCTGCAGGAAAGTCCGGCGATGATCGAGGCTCACGTCGCCTGCCCCAAGACGCCCTGGGGAGCGTCGGTGATCGCCGCGATCGATGCTGCCTTGCGCGATCTGCGCGGCACCGCCGAACACCGCGCGTTGGTCGAGCGGTGGATCGGGCCGGAGCTTCGCAGCGACTATCGGCGCGCCTACGAGGCCACGTTCGGCGCTCGGTAGGGCACCCTCCGTGGTGCACCCCGGAGGATGAAAATCAAGCCCGCCGTCCGGTCTCCGTTCCGGCCTGGTCCCGGGTCCCTGGTCCCGGGTCCCCGTCTTCTGAGCAGTTCCCCATGCACCCCTTCGAGGTGCACCCCGTCGGATGAAAATCCGGTCTTCAGTACCCGGGTAGCGTCCGGAAAGTTCTGCAAAAAGGAGAGGGCCAAGGTGCCTCCGTTAG
>CAZRFU010000068.1:0-29268 GCA_964599475.1 uncultured Thermoanaerobaculia bacterium | reverse complement strand
TCTCTACCCCATCGACTTCCTCCTCCCAGGCTTTGCCTGGCGCACACCTGGTCCCCGGTACCCGGTACCTCCTACAAGAACCGCAGCAACGCGTAACGCTTCTTGCCCTGGCGCAGCACCATCACCGATTCACTCGCCAAGTGGCCTTCGCCGAGCCGGGTCTCGACGTCGGTCACTTTGCGATTGTTGATCGCCGCGCCACCCTGCTGGATCAGCCTTCGGGCTTCTCCCTTGCTGGCGGCAAGACCCGCCGCCACCAAGGCGTCCACCAGGGGATAGCCGGCCTGCAGTTCCCTCCGCGCGATTTCGTGACTCGGGACGTCGGCGAAGATCTCACCGAGCTCCGAATCGCTCACCTGGTCGATTTCGGCGCCGAAGAGGACCTCGGTCGCCCGCCGCGCCCGAGCCAGGCCCTCCGGCTGGTGGATCAGTCGGGTCAACTCCTCCGCCAGCCGCTTCTGGCTCGCGCGCTGATGAGGGCGCTCGATCCGCTCCCGATCCAGGGTCTCGATCTCGTCGCGCGATAGATCGGTGAAGATCCGCAGGCATTTGCCAACGTCGGCGTCGTCGACGTTGACCCAGTACTGGTAGAAGGCGTAGGGGCTGGTTCGGTTGGGGTCGAGCCACACCGCCCCGCTCGCGGTCTTGCCCATCTTGCTGCCGTCGGCCTTGGTCAGCAGCGGCATGGTGAGGCCGTAGAGATGGCGGCCGTCGAGGCGTCGCGCCAGGTCGATTCCGGCGGTGATGTTGCCCCACTGATCGCTGCCGCCGACCTGCAGCTCACAGTCGTAGTGCTTGGCGAGGTAGGCAAAATCGTACGCCTGCAAGAGCATGTAGCTGAACTCGGTGAAGCTGATGCCGCCGTCCTCGCGCTCGAGGCGATTCTTGACCGAGTCCTTGGCGAGCATCGCACTGATCGAAAAGCACTTGCCGATGTCGCGCAGGAACTCGAGGAGGGTCAGCTCCCGGGTCCATTCGTAGTTGTCGACCAACAGCGCGCCGCCGGGCCCGAAATCGAGCGCGAGTGTCATCTGCCGCTTGATCGCCTCGACGTTGTGGGCGAGTTGCTCGAGCGACAGGAGATTGCGCTCGTCACTGCGCCCGCTGGGGTCGCCGATCAACCCAGTGGCGCCGCCGACCACCGCGATCGGCCGGTGGCCGGCGCGCTGGAAGCGTCGCAACAACAACAGTGGCACCAAGTGGCCGACGTGGAGGCTGTCCGCGGTCGGGTCGAACCCCGCGTACACCACCCGCGAGCCGGTCGCGAGCCACTCGCCGAGTTTTTCGTCGGTGATCTGATGCACTTGGCCGCGCCAGCGCAGGTCTTCCAGCAGATCGGTCATGGGTGTCCTCGTCCATGAGAAGGGCGCGCGAGCGCCGAGCATGAGCCCCTGAGTATCGCCGATCGAGACCGGCAAGACGAGCGTGCGAGAGCCGACGCCCTCCATCGGCTTGCGGTTCGCCGCGGTTCGGGATAGGAACGCCCGATGAAACCAATTCGCTGGTGGCCCGCCGTTGCCCTCGTCGTCCTGACGAGCCTCCTGCTCGCATGGATCCAACTCGGTTCATGGGACGGACAACAGAAGACCATGAGCAGCATCGCCCTCGTGATGCTGTTTGGGATCCTGATGTTGCTGTGGGCCCTATTGCTCTCGCGCCTGCCGTGGCGCCGACGGGGCTGGATCGCGCTGGCCGCCGCGGTACTTGGGGTTGCCGCCAGTCAGATGATCGAGGTTCGGGGTGTCACTGGAGACCTGGTGCCGATCCTTGCGTGGAGCTGGAGCGCGCCGGCAGACCTTCCCGAGGTCGCGGATCTCCCCGAGCCGACCGGTACGGACGCCCCAAACCCTGCAACCGCAGCGATGCCGACGACCGAAGCGCCAGCACCAGCCACCGCGACGACCCCCGTTGCCACTGCGTCGGCGCATGATTCCCTCGACGAGGCGCCCGCGCAAGCAGTCGCCCCCGCGCACCTGGGCGAGGCGCCTGCAGACGCAGCAGTTGCGACCGAATCGGTGCTGGTCGAATCGGTGTCGCAAGCGACCCCGGACACCACCTTCGCGGGGTTTCTCGGCTCGCGGCGAGACGGTGAAGTTCGCGGCGTCCACCTCGCTCGCGACTGGAGCGCGCAACCACCCAGAGTGCTCTGGCGCCAGCCGATCGGCCCTGCGTGGTCGGGCTTTGCCATCGTCGACGGGCGCGCCTTTACTCAAGAGCAGCGCGGGGACAAGGAGGCGGTCAGCGCCTACGACCTCGAGACCGGCGCGCTGGTGTGGCAGCACAGCTACCCCGCTCGCTACGAGACCACACTCGGCGGCATCGGCCCGCGAGCGACGCCATCCGTCGGCGGTGGTCGGGTCTTCGCCCGCGGTGCCCTCGGACGGTTGGTCGCGCTCGACCAAAACAGCGGGCGCCTGCTGTGGGCCCGCGATTTTGGTCCGGATCACGGCGGCGGCAGCCTCGAGTGGGGACAAAGTGGCTCGCCCCTGCTGGTGAACGACCGGGTGATCGTCAACGTCGGCGGCAACAACGGCTATTCGGTGGTGGCCTACGACGCGGCGACCGGCGACGTCATCTGGCACGGGGGCGACGACCCGCTGAGCTACAGCTCGGTGATCACTGCCGAGCTCAGCGGGCAGGCCCAGGTGATCAGCTTCAACGGCAACAGCGTCACGGCGTTTGCGCTCGTGGACGGCACGGCGCTGTGGCGCATCCCGTTTGTTGGGGGGCAGCCCAACGTTGCGGCCCCAGTGCCGTTGCCGGGAGACCGGTTGTTGGTCTCGGCCGGCTATGGCGTCGGCAGCAAGCTGCTGCAGCTGCAGCAGATCGGCGACACCTTCGAGGTCTCGTGGATCTGGGAAACGCCGCGGCTGAAGTCGAAGTTCGCCAACATCGTCACCTACCAAGGTTCGGTCTACGGCCTCGACGACGGCACGCTGGTGTGCCTCGACCCCGAAACCGGCGAGCGCCGGTGGAAAGCCGGGCGGTATGGGCACGGCCAGCTACTGCTGGTCGAGGACCTGCTGCTGGTGCAAACCGAAAAGGGTGCGGTGGTGTTGATCGAGCCCAACCCCACCGAGCTGCGCGAGCTCGGGAGGTTCGAGGCGCTGTCCGGCAAGGCCTGGAACCCGCCGGCGCTGGCCGGGTCAACCCTGCTGGTGCGCAACGACCGCGAGATGGTCGCCTATCAGCTGCCGCTCGCGTCCGCGTCGACCGCCGTCGGGTCACTCAGTCACGGCCAGCGGTAGAGCACCAGATTCACCGCCATCCCACCGCCAAAGGCAGCCAACACCAGCAGGTCTCCGGAGCTGAAGAGGCCGGCTTCGGCGGCGTGCGCGAGGGTGAGGGGTATCGACGCCGACGAGGTGTTGCCGCGGTCGCGAATGCGGGTGATCACCCTCTCCTCGGGAATCCCGAGGCGGCGGCCGATTTCGTGCACCATGCCGAGATTCGAGTTGTGCGGCACCAACCACACCGGCTCGCCGGCGACCCCGGCTTCTTCGAGCAACTCGGCCACCGCCGCCGCGACCGTCCGAATGGCGTACCGGTGAATGTCCTTGCCGTGGGACCCCATCGACGCGTCGGGGTGGGGAAAGTCCTGGTGATCTGGGCTGGTGCCGAGCTTGAGACTGCGGGTCCAACCGGCGTATTGACCGTCGACGATCGCACGGTCGGCGAGAATCCCGCAGTTTGGATCACCCGCGGGGTCGTACTCGAGCACCACCGCCCCACCGCCGTCACCCCACAGGCAATAGGACAGGCTGGTGGGAGCGTTCAGGCGCGTGCCGATCGCCTCGCCGTTGGAGACCAGGCCAAAACGCATGCCCTTGTCGCGCATCCGGCTGGCTGCCAACAACAACCCGTCGACCCACGACGAGCACGCGAGCGAAATGTCACGGGCCTCACACCCGCCCGGCGGGATCTCGAGCGCGCCCTGGATTTCGCAGGCACAGGCCGGGAAGACGTTGTCCGGGCTCGAGCCACCGGAGTGAACCAGACGAATCTTGGAGGGTTCGAAGTCCGCAACCCGCGCGGAAGCGTCGGCGACCGCGGCGCGAGCCGCCTCGATCGCGAGCTCGGTCGAGGAGAGCTGCGACCACCAGCGAGTCCGAATGCCGACCAGCGCCTCGGTATCGGCGCCGTTCTTGCCGCGAACGTCGACGCCGTTTTCGGTCAGGATGGCAAGAACCGCGTCGTTGTCGATCAGTTGGTCGGCTCGCGGCTCGGCCTCGCCGAAGCCGATCATCGTCACGTTGCCGCTCATTGGTCCCCCTTCACCATCTCCAGCCCACCGAAGAACAACGTCACCATTTCCTCCGCCAGACGCGCCGGCGTGATCTGTCCCGCCGGACGGAACCACTTGTAGGTCCACAAGATCTGGCCGAGAAACGAGAACGCAGCAACGCGTGGATCGACCTTGCGTACCAGACCCTCGCGCATCGCCTCGCGAAACGACCGTTCGAGGAAGCGCACGTAGTTCTTCTTGCGCGCGTTGATCTGCTCCTGTGGGGCTCCGTTGAGAGTCGCATGCTCGTGCAGGATGATGATCACCGCCTTGTTCGCTCCTTCGGAGACTAGGACCACGTTCCGGCGCATGCACTCGCGCAGCCGCTCCAAGGGATCGGCGATGGTGATGACGCGCGCCAACACCTCCTCCTCGAAAAGATCCATGCCGTAGTGCATGATCTCGAGCAGCAGGTCTTCCTTACCTTCGATGTGGTGGTAGAGGCCGCCTTTGGTCAGACCACAGGCTTCGGCGATGTCCTGGATCGAGGTGCGCTCATACCCGCGCTCGCAGATCAAAGCGGCAGCGGTATCGAGAATGGCGCGGTGCCGCGCCCGTGCACTCAGCGCATTGCCGGCGGCGAAGCGTGATGCGTGACTCACCAACCTTCGTGACCCCCCCACCAGAATACCGACCAGTCGGTTGGTCGGAGTCTACGAAAGAATTGGGGCCTCGTGTGTCAGGCATCCGTCAGATCACGGGAGACCACGAACCCAGCCGCCGTCGACCACCAGGGCCTGGCCGGTGACATAGCCGGCACTCGGCGAGGCGAGGAACGCCACCACCTCGCCGATCTCGCGTGCTTCGGCCAGGCGTCCCGCGGGGATCTGGGCTGCCCAGCCCGCGACGATCTCATCCGGGCTGCGGCCGTCGAGCTCGGAGCGCACCGCTGCCAGCTCCTGCTGGCGTTCGGTGAGGGTGTACCCGGGCAGCACCGCGTTGACCGTCACCCCTTCGGCAGCGATCTCGTCAGAGAGGGTCTTGAGGTAGCCGAGCACCGCCGGCCGCATCGCATTCGACCCCGCCAGGCCCGGAATCGGTTGGCGGCTCGAGATCGAGTTGATGGCGAGGATCCGCCCGAAGCCGCGTGCCCGCATCCCTTCGACAACCCCGGCCACCAGCCGCGGCACCAGCAGGAACGAGAGCTCGAAGGCACGCTGCCAGTCGCCATCGGTCATGGCGAGCGCGGGCTTGGCCGGCGGACCGCCGCCGTTGGCTACCACGACATCGATCGCTCCGAGGGCTTCCACGACCCGCGAGGGAAGCGTTGCAAGATCCTCGGCCACAGCCACATCGGCCGCAAACGACTCGACTCGCGCCCCCATAGCCTCCAGCCGAGCTCGGGCGGCTTCCAGCTTTGCCCCGCCGCGGCTGGCAATCGCAACGGCCGCGCCGCGCCGTGCCAGGGCCGCGGCACTCGCAAAGCCGATCCCGGCGCTGGCCCCGGTCACGAGCGCCACTCGACCCGCGAGATCGGCGCTCACGAGGCCGGCACCGGCATCGACAGGCCCGCGGTCCGCGCTGCCAGCGTGCCGAGCTCGTCCGCAATCGCGAGGGCGGCGAACGTCACCTCGCGCGCTCGCGCCTGCAGCTCCGGCGTGGTGCACAACCGCTCGAGGACCTTGCGGCCGGTTTCGTGGTGGCGAATCTCTTCAGGTTGGATTACCTCCTCGTACAGCTTCGCGGTCGCCTCGTCGCCATTCTCGCGACAGAAGCGCATGAACTGTTCGTTGCGAACTCGGGCGATCGCCTCGCGGGCGAATGGCCCCGCAGCAATGCGTTCGACCGTGCTCTGGAGGGTCAGCAGGTACTGGTAGAGGGGGCTGTAGCCGCGCGCCAGGGGATCGATCTGGCTCACGTCCCGGCCCAGCTCGGCCAGCCGCTCGATGATCAGCTGATAGTGCTTCATCTCGTCGCCGCACTGCATCGCCAGCAGCGCCTTCGCGTCGATCTCGGGCGTGGTCGACAGCCACATTCCGGCGAGCTCGCTGGCTTCGAGCTCGCTCGCCAGCGCGAGCTCGAGCAGGGTCAACACCTCGATCTTGCCACCCGATTCGGCCTCGAGGATCTCGTTGTCGCCGAGCTGAGCAAAGAGAGCGTCCATTTCGGCCACCAGGCCACTTGCGAATTCCGGTCCGGTCATGATCCCTCCTCGCGCACGATTCGACGGACACCGTTATTGTAGACAGCCACGTCGGAGGATCACATGCGCACGATTTCACCCCTGTTGTTCGCCACCCTGCTTCTCGGCGGCCTGTCGCCGGCCGACGCCGGAGATCCCCAGGGGCTGGTGCGTCTGCACGGGCCGGTGCTCGCCGCACACTACTCCCCCGGCGCCCTCGATCGCGCCTCGCGCCTGCAGGGCCGTCTCGATCCGTTGCTACGCGAGCTCGCGCGCCACGCGCGCCGCGACCCGCGACTGACGCTCTACGTGCTCGATCGCGAAGCCTGGGAAGCCCAAGGCCTGGGAGTGCCCTACGGCCTGGCGAGCGCGCGCAACATCGGCACGGTCGCCTACCCCGCAAGCGCCGACGAACGCTCAATCGAGCTTTGGCGGCGGTTGCTCGGCGGAAGCCTGCCGCTGGCGCCCCAGGCTGCCACGCACACCGATCCGCAACAAGCCGCGGCGCTCGATGTCGCCGACCTTCTGGTCGAAACCGATCTGATGCGCAATCTCCTCACCGGCCTCGGTTTGCTGCCGGGCGAGCCATGGCTCGACGTGGTGCTGGCGCAAGCGGCGGCGCGCTCGATGATGCTGCGGGTCGACCCGGTGCGCAACGCGCGCCTCGCCGAGCTCTACCGCACCCTGGCCCCCCAGCTCGCCACCGTCGGCATCCCCGGGTCGGCGCTGGCCAGCGGGAACCTCAGTCCCGAACAGCGCACCCGCCTCGAGGTCGCGCTGGCACCGGCCGCCGACACGGTCCTCGATGCCGACGGCAACGACGTCGTCAAGGCCCTCGCCAAGCTGCGCAAGAAGGGGGACGGGCGGATCTCGGTCGAGGCGGTGCTGGAGCGGTGGCCGAGCCTCGACGGTCTCGGCCCGCGCCTGCGCACCGCGCTCGAGTGACGATCAGCGCTTCGCGGCGGCCGTCAACACCACCGCAGCGGTGAAGGTGCGGTCGGTGCTGACGAACCCCGGCGCGGGGACTCCGTCGTAGCGCCACTCGTAGCCGACCCGCAGCGCGAGCAAACTGTTGAGGTCGGCCTGGACCGCCACGTCGGCAAGCAGGCGGTAGTCGTCGGAGTCGTCGAAGCTCGGCCAGAATCCGAGGCGGTGCAGGAGTTTCGCCGAAGGCGAGAAGGCCCATTCCCCACGCCCGTCGATCACCGCGCCGAGAAAGTCGGTGTCCGCCAGGGGATCGGCGTATTGCTCATCGGTCCAGGCGAGCTCGGTTGCGAGCTTGGCCTTCCACCGCTCGGTGTCCGCGAGGGTCCACACCACACCGCCGCTGACGACGCTGCGGCGATCGAGGCCCGCCAGGTCGTCGGCTTCGAAGCGGGCGGCCGCCGACAGCCCCATGCGTGGACTCAGCTCGCGGGTGCCTCTCGCTCCCAGGCTCCAGCGATCTGCAGTGGTCTCGCCGGCATTTTCGGCACGCAGCAGCTTGCCGTCGGCATCGACGGTCCAGGTTGACCAGCGCCGCACCGCAGTGGCGTCGAACCCGAGCGAGCTCGAGTCGGTGTTGCCCGAGGTTTCGAGCCACGACAATCCCAGCTTGGCCTCCCAGGCGGGCGGGGCTTCCTCTGCGCGAACCATCGGCGCCACTGCGCACGCTGCGACCATCACCACGACTCTCGGTTTCCACCGTGCCATTGCCTACCTCCAGTGTGAGCGAGCGCACGAAAGGCGAGGGCGCGCGCCTGCTGGATTGTAGAACAGCGGGACGTGACGCCCCGCGGCATCTTTGCCGCACCTTGACAAGCCCCCAGGGTCTCCCTACGATCCAAGGAGCAGGCCGCGTCGCCTTTCTTCTGCGACTTTCGCGAGGTCCTGCCCCCACCCGACCGTCTTACATCTCGAAGGGGGTTCGTGCATGAGCGCCACCGCCGCAGCCACTAGTCCGATCACGCTCGAGGTCTCGGGTGGCATCGCCACCATGACGCTCGACGAGCCCGGCAAGAAGGTCAACACTCTGTCGACCAGCGTGATGGCCGCCTTCGAACGCCTCTTCGGTGAGCTCGAGGCCAACCCGCCCAAGGCGTTGATCCTGCGTTCGGCGAAGCCCGACTGTTTCGTCGCCGGCGCCGACATCGAAGAGCTGGTGGCGGTGGAAGACGTCGCCGAGGTGCGCGAGTTGCTCTCGCGTGGCCATGCCCTGATGTCTCGCCTGGGGCGCGCCCCGTTTCCGAGCGTCGCGGCGATTCACGGCTCCTGCCTCGGTGGCGGGCTCGAGCTCGCGCTCGCTTGCGACTGGCGGGTCGCCACCGAGCACGACAAGACCAAACTCGGTCTGCCCGAGGTCCAACTCGGCCTCATCCCCGGCCTCGGCGGCACCCAGCGGCTGCCACGCCTGATCGGCGTCCCCGACGCCCTCGACATGATCCTCACCGGCAAGCAGATCCCTGCGCGCCGCGCCAAGAAGGTGGGATTGGTCGATGAGATCTGCCATCCCTCCGATCTCGACAAGGCCGTCGCGATGCTGGCCGAACGCGGCAAGCGTCGGGCCGCGGCGGCCAAACCCGCGACCTTCGCCTCGCGCGCCGGCGACCTGCTCGCCCGCTCACCGCTGGGCGGAAAGTTGGTCTACGAAAAGGCCGAAGAGGAAGTCCGGCGCAAGACCGGCGGCCACTATCCAGCCCCACTCGAAGCGATCGAGGTCGTCCATGAGGGTATGAAGGAGCCCTTGGGCCCGGCCCTGGGGATCGAGGCCGATGCGTTCGCGCGTTTGGTTGCAAGCCCGGTGGCCAAGAACCTCATGGGTCTGTTCTTCATGAAGAACGATGTCGAAGGCCGCGCCGGCGCCATGGCCAAGGGAGCTCGACCGGTCGGGGGCGTCGCGGTCCTCGGCGCCGGCTTGATGGGGGCAGGAATCGCCCAGGTGCTGGCGCATCGCGGCGTCGAGCTGATCTTGAAGGACCGTGACGACGCCGCAGTTGGCCGCGGCATGGGCTACGCCGCCGAACGCTTCGAGGAGATGCGACGGCGCCGACGGCTCTCCGACGTTGGCTTCAAGCAGGCGATGGCGCGTCTCCATCCCCAGGCGACCTACCGCGGCTTCGACCGCGTCGACTTCGTGGTCGAGGCTGTGTTCGAGGACCTCGCAGTCAAACACTCGGTGCTGCGTGAAGTCGAGGCGCAGGCCCCCGAGTCGCTCATCTTCGCGTCCAACACCTCGACCATTCCGATCGCCGAAATCGCCCAGGCCAGCAAACGGCCCGAGCAGGTCGTCGGCATGCATTTCTTCAGCCCGGTCCACAAGATGCCGCTGCTCGAGATCATCCGCCACCCCGGCACTTCCGAGCAGACGGTCGCGACCACCGTTGCTCTCGGCAAACGGATGGGCAAGACCATCATCGTCGTCGGCGACGGCCCAGGTTTCTTCACCAGCCGCGTGCTCGGCCCCTTCTGCAACGAGGCCGCCCTGTGCCTTGCCGGCGGCGCGAAAGTGGAAGAGGTCGACAAGGCCTTGACCCGGTGGGGCTGGCCGGTTGGCGCTCTGACGCTGCTCGACGAGGTCGGCATCGATATCGCTGCCCATGCGGGCTCGGTCATGCGCGCGCACCTGGGCGAACGCTTCGACTCCCCCCCGGCGATGGAGCGCCTGATCGCCGACAAGCGCTTCGGTCGCAAGGCCGGGCGGGGCTTCTACCGCTACGACCAACCGAAGAAAGTCGTCGACGAGACCATCTATCAGTTGGTGGGTTGGGCACCCCACCCGATCCCGGCCGAGGAGATCGCCGAGCGCTGCTTCCTCGCCATGCTCAACGAGATCGCCTTCACCATCATGGACGGCGTGATCGAAAACCCCAAGGACATCGACATCGGGGTGATCTTCGGCTTCGGTTTCCCGCCGTTCCGCGGCGGCATCCTGCGCGAGGCCGATCGCCAGGGTATCGACCGCATCGTCGCCCGACTCGAGCACTACGCCGGCCGCCACGGCGCGCGTTTCACCCCGGCCGGGCTACTCGTGGACATGGCCAAGAAGGGTGCACGCTTCCACGCCGGCTGAGATCGGCGGCGGCGATCACGTCCCGGGTAGGTGGATCAGGAGCACTCAGCGCGCACCTGCGTGCGACGTGAGTGATCCTGGTCGAGTCCATCGACCCTCGTCGCGCACGATTTCGATCGCCCGTGCCAACACGACGTCGCTGTCCACACGACCAACCGGGGCCGCGATCGCCACATCGGGCACGACCCCGCGAGCAGTTGTATCCCCGCTCGGGCGAACGATCAACGCCTTCGGGAAGCCGACTTCGACGCCCGTTCGGGGCAGTGTGAACGTCTCCATCGCCCCATGGGTCGAAGCGAGATCTGCGGTTTCTTCGCCGAGAATCGTGGCGAAGCCATAGTCCTGGGCGAGTGCCGCGACGGTGACCGCGTTCGAGTAGCTGTGGCGATCCACGAGCATGAAGACCTTGCCTTCGAAGCGGCGACCCGGCCGTGGTGGCACCACGGCGATTTCGAAGTCGAACAGCTCCCCCACGGGCGTCGCGGCATACGACCGCTCGAAGCGAGCGCCGATGCTGTCGTCGTCCGCGGCTCCCTGAGCCAGTCTCCGAGCATTCGAGCGACGGGCAGCCTCACTACTCTTGACGCGAAAAGACGAAGCGAATCGGAACGGTTCGGTGGCAATCCACGCGACCAACGGATCGCTGAAGGAGTTGTCCCCACCCGGATTGCTTCTCAGGTCGACGATCAGCGACGGAGCTTCGGCCTCGAGGAACTCCTCGAATGCGCGGTCCACGAACGCCACGAAGGCACTGGGGTCCCACGGGTTTGCCGCATCCGGCCGGTTGTCGTAGAAGGGCCCAGGCCGGAGATAGGCGATGGCCGGCTCGATCATTCGTGCCTCGCGTAAATTGGGGTCCAGCTCGAAACCCGGGGGGACGGTCGCCACCCTCTCGGCGTAGACCTCGCGCGTTATCGCGGGGACTCGGACTCGCCGCCGTTGCCCCTGCCGTTCGACCTCGAGCCACACCCCGTCGATCTCGCCGAATTCGACCCAGGTCAAGAGCGGCAACCGGTGCTCGAGCTGCGTATACGCGAGTAGGTCGTTGTCGGCCGAAACGTGCGCGCGCAAACGGCCGAGCCACGCAAACACCTCCAGCTCGTCGACGGCGACCACCACGTCCCCGATTTCGATGTCGTCGGCACCAACCACGTGCAAAACCGACACTCGTTCCCCATCCACGCGGAGTGCCAGCGGCACCGCGCTCCCGCCGACCGCGCGGTACCGCTCCCACTCCTCGATCGGAAAGTCGACGCGAGCGTGCGCGATCTTGCCTGCGGCGACGAAGCGTTGAAACACCACGTGGACCTCGGCGGCCGACATCGGCCGGTCTACACCGCTCCGCAACTGCGCGAGCACCCGCTCCTGCTCCGCCCGGGGAGTCCGCGCGAACAGATCGACGTGGGCAGCCTCGAGCGAGGAGTACAACTCGTCGAGATCCGCGCGGACCATCTCGGGGGCAAACCGGACCGGGGTGGTCTTGGTCGTGCTCGTACACGCGCCCACGAGGGCGAGAGAGACCAGCGTCATCGTCTTCAGGTGTGTCAGCATCGTAGCTCCTCGTTTCGCGAGCCGGCACCCATCAGCCGGCTGGTGCTGCAGGTTGCCAAGATCCTGAGCGTTGGTCCATGGAGAATCCCTCCCTTTCCTCTGACGAAACTCTTCCCATGCTTGCCGAGGGCACCCGAGTTTTTACGATTGGGGACTGGGAAGTCGATCTGAGATCCGGACGGATCGTCAGCGCCACCGGGGAAGCACGCCTCGAGCCCAAGGTGGCGGAGTGTCTGGCGTATCTGGCCGCGCGACAAGGTGAAGTCGTTGGACATGCGGAGCTGATGGCGGCGGTTTGGCCGGATGTCATCGTTGGACCCGACAGCCTGGCCCGGGCCATCTTCAAGCTGCGCGCCGCGCTGGGCGACGACTCTCGCAAGCCGCGCTACGTCGAGAACATCCCCAAGCGGGGCTACCGGCTGGTGGCCTCGGTCATGTCCCCGACGACCGCAGCGCCTCCCGTACCCGGGACCACCGCCCCGAGGCGGCCTCGAGCGAGGTGGATCCTAGTCCCCGGTCTCATGCTCGCAGCGACCGCGTCGCTCCTGCTGACGCGCACAACACCTCAGCCCGCACCCGCGTCGGCTCCCGCAACGGCACAGCGTGCGCTTACGGACCGGGCAACCGACTTCTACTACCAATTCTCCTACGCCGAGAACGAGGCGGCGATCGCCCTGTATGAACAGGTCCTTGCCACCCATCCGTCCGATCCGGTGGCCCTGACCGGCCTCGCCAACGCGCTGACCCAACGCGTGATCCGCTGGCCCAGTGGGGACGCGACGGGATCGCCCGGCCTCGCCCAGGCCCTGGCAAGCGGCCGCCTTTCCCGCGACCCGGCCACTCGCCAACTCGAGCGCGCTCGAGCGCTCGCCGAAGCGGCCGTTCGCGAGGATCCCACCTCCAGCCCGGCGCACAAGGCTCGTGGACTCGTACTCGCCGCCCAGGGCGGTCTCGACGCGGCGCTCGCTGCCCATCAGGAAGCCGTTCGGCTCGATCCGGACTTCTGGCCGGCGATGATCAACGTCGCCGACGTCCTCGAGATCCAGGGTCAGGGTGAGGCCGCTCTCCCCTGGCTCGAGCGTGCCTTCGCAGCCATGAACCGAGGGTACGCGGCCGAGCCGGTGAGGATCCGCCCATGGCTGGTCGAGGTCGCCGTGCTGATTGCCCGCCGGACCCTGGATCGAGGCGATCGAACGGGCGCTGAGCAGTGGCTGCGGCGTGCACTCGAACAGTCGCCGTTCCACCAGGAAGCAACCCTGCTGCTGGTCGCCTCACTGGCGCAGAGCGGGGAGCATCGCGAGGCCGAACGCCTCTGCCGCGAGCTCGAGCTGCGCACGCTCGTGCCGGCCGCGGATTGTTCGGCCCTGTTGCGGCCCCTGTGATCTGCCGGCAAGGAACCAGCCATGGCGCATCGCCGTCGTGGTCCTGGTTCCACGGAGGCTTCGCGGGTCACCGAATGCGTCACTGCGGCATCGGCGGCGGCAGGCGAAACGTCCCCCGGCGCGAAAGATCGCGAGTTTCGTAGCCCTCGAAGCGGATCGGTACGGCAACGTCGCGCTCGCGGCGGACGACGAAGTGCAGGTGCGGACCGCGGGTGAATCCGGTCAGGCCGACGTCGGCGAGATGTTGGCCTCGTTCGACCCGGTCACCCTCCTCGACCAAGACGCTGCCGCGCGCGAGATGGACGTAGTGCGCCATGGTTCCGTCGTCGTGGGCCACCACCACCAGGTTGGCCTCCGCGACCCGCGATTCGTCCACCCGAGCGCTGAACCAGTCCACCGCTCGGACCACAAGCCCGGCGCGAGCCGCGTGAACGGCCTCGCCAACCTCGAGCTGGAAGTCGAGGGCATAGCGCGATTCGACCGTGAGGTGTGACTCACGCCCGTTGAACCCTTGGCTCAGCCGATACCGCTTGCCTGGCGCAAAGGGCAGGCGGTAAAGATGATCGGGGTCAGGCCGAATCGCGGCCGGATCACCCATGAAGGTCTGCAGCCGCCACTTCGCCGCGACCTCCGCGAGCGCCTCCTGACGCTCGCGCCCGGGGTACCGGAAGAGCTCCACCACCCCCAGGGCCGGCACCACGCGGAACTCCGACGGCGACGAGGGCTCGTCGACGGCACTGATCATCACTTCCATCGCCACCGGCCGGAGGTTGCGCACCCCTATGACCGTCCCGGCGGAACTTTCGACCACGTCGAGCTCGGCGTTCTGGTTCGCCGGCTCCTGGGTTGCTTGAGTGGAGCTCGCCAACAGCGCGGCCACGAGAAAAGTCGACAGCACCATCGACAGGACTGTAGCCGATCCGCAACTCCACTCGGCGACTCGCGGACTCTCAGGCTCGGACGCCTTCCGGCACCATGACCGCGTCGGCAACGATGCGACCGTCGAAGAGATGGACCGACCGTTCGGCGTACCGCGCGTAGCGCGGATCATGGGTGACCATACAGATGGTGGCACCATCGGCATGCAACTCGCCGAGGAGAGCCATCACCGCCTCGCCACTGGCCGAGTCGAGGTTGCCGGTGGGCTCGTCCGCCAGCAGGATCGATGGACCACCGGCGACCGCCCGGGCCACGGCGACCCGCTGCTGTTGGCCACCCGAGAGTTGCGCGGGGTGATGGTTGAGCCGGCTGCTCATCCCCACCCGCTCCAGCGCCTCCAGGACTCGCCGCTTGCGCTCAGCCGCCGGCATCCCGCGATAGGTCAACGGCAGCTCGACGTTTTCGTAGACGCTCAGCTCCCCGATCAGATTGAAGGCCTGAAAGATGAACCCCACTTCGCGATTGCGGATGCGCGCCCTCTCGGAGGGCCGCAGCTCAGCCACCGGCTTTCCGTTGAGCAGGTAGGTTCCCCCGCTCGGCGCATCGAGAAGGCCCAGGATCGACAACAAGGTCGACTTGCCGCAGCCTGACGGGCCTTCGATCGAGACGTAGTCGCCCCTGCCGATCGAGAGGTCCACGTCGGCCAAGGCATGGGTTTCGATCTCTTCGGTCAGAAAGACCTTGGTGATCCCCGCGAGTGTGATCAAAGCCTCGGATGATCTCAGCATCTTCGCTCCTTACTCCAACCGCATCCGGTCGTGACCCTGGTAGCGGGAGGTGTCGCTCAGCACCACCCGGTCACCCACCTCGAGCCCCTCGACGATCTCGATCGTGCGAACCGAGGTTCGACCGAACGTCACCGGCACGCGATCGGCAAACTTCCCGTCAGGCGACAGGCGAAACACGGTGGTGCGCGAGTGCTCGTGGCCGTAGGCCGGGCGGTCGACGAAGAGCACGTCGCTCACGCGTTCGATTTCGATGGTGGCGTCGACGCTCAGGTCCGGCCGCGAGCCCGCGGGCAAAGCACCCGTGATCGCCACATCAACTCTCACAGCACCGTCCCGGACCGCAGGATCGATCCGCACGACACGACCGTCGGCGATGCCGTTGCGCGTGTCGATACGGGCGATCTGCCCGGCGACGATCTCGCGCGCTTGCGACTCCGGCACCTGGATGCGGGCCTGCAACGGGTGGGGCCGTGCCACCACCGCGAGGGTCCCACCAGCAGGGATCGTTGCCCCGACCTCGACCGGCACCTGCTGCACCACACCGTCGATTCCGGCCTTCACTTCGAGCGCAGCCACCTGCTGCCGGCGCAGCTCGAACAGCGCTTCCGTCTGCTCGAGGCGAGCCCGCTTGGAGCGGAGGCGGGCCTCGACCGAGGCGCCGGCGGCCGCGAGACGGCGCCTTTCGATTTCGGCGCGCCCGGCGAGCTCCTCGGCGCGGACTTCCGAGAGTCGGAAGTGCAACTCCGCGATCAACTCCTGGGCGAAAAGCTCCTGATCGGCTCGGGCCTGAAGCGTGGCCTGACGCGAATCGGACTCGACCCGCTTGGTTGCCGCCTGTTCGGTCAACAGCTCCCGTTCGAGGCTGACGACGAGATCGGCGTATTCGGCTCGTGCCGCCGCGAGCTCGAGCTCCGCGTCGCGAGTGGCCTGCTCGAGCTGGGGGTTGCTGAGCTCGAGAATCACCGAGTCTCTCGTCACCGGCTGCCCCGGAAGGATCACGACGCGCTCCACCGTTCCTTCGGTCGAGACCGAGATCTGCCGAATCTCTTCCGGCACCAGCGTGCCGGGGCCACGCACCTCGCGCACCATTTCTCCTCGAACAACCGTGCCGAAGAAGTGCCCGTCGGAGTCGATCGTTGGTACCGCCGGCTCGATCGTCACCAAGGCCACTGCCGCAACCGCGAGGCCGAGGGCAGTCAGGCTCCCCGCGACCATCCACCGAAGCCGTCGGGCACGGGCCGTGTCAGTGCGCCGAACGTCCATCAGCCTTCCCGCAACTCGTCGATTGTTGCGACTCGTAGCGCCCGCCGAGCGGGCCCGATCGCGGCGAGGATCGCGACCACGAGCAACAGCACTGCGGCGCTCGGTATCACCCCGGGAACCTCCCACCCGCCGACACTCTCAGCCGGCAGAGAGTGGTCGAGGACTAGTGCTACCAACACCCCAAGCGCGCCGCCGCTGCCGACCTGGAGCGCAGCGCGGCGAAAGATCGTCGCCAGGATCAGCCGCGCCGGGGCCCCGAGGGCGGCCCGGATGCCGATTTCGCGCCGACGCTGGTTGACCGTGAAGGACAACAGGGCATACATGCCCGCAGCCGACAGGAGCAGAATGCTCAGGGTCACCACTGCGAGCGATAGGGCGCCGACGTTGTTGGCGACCTGGTGTTCCCGATAGACCTGTGCCAGCGTGCGGACCTCGTCGACCACGAGCCCCGGATCGATCGCCGCCGCATGCGCCGCGAGCCGCCGACCGAGGTCGCCCGCTGCAGATCCAGAGTCCGCAACCACGGCCAACGGCAGCTCCAGCCGGAGCGGGAGCGGGTGGTAGAGGGTTCCCCCGGTGGTGTTGGCGGGTCGATCCTCGACCACTCCGACGATCTCGAGCCAAGGCGCCGAGTCGGCTGTCTTCCCGTGCTCGAGCTCCGCGCGCGTGGGCAGGTACCGCACGCGCTGCCCCAAGGGCTCGGCGTCCCCGAGAACCTCGCGGACGAAGGTCTGATTGACCACCACCGCGGTGGGTGCCGGCCCCTGATCGGCGGGCCCCAGAGCTCTGCCGGCCAAGACCGACATCTGGAGCGTGTCGAAGAAGGTCGAATCGACCCGGTTGGTGCGGGCCAGGCTCGTCGAGGTGACGACCCCTGTCCCGGGATTCATCTGTGCCGTGACCTCGACCCTGGCCCACTCCTCGTCGCCCGGCAGCGACGCCGCCACGCTCGCTCCCGCCACGCCGGCCTCGTGCGTGAGCGCCCGGACGAGCTCGCCCACCGGCAAGCCCCAATCCCGCTCCTGGCCCTGCGCGGCCTCGATGCGGGCGGTGAGAAACCGCTCGGCAGCAAAGCCCGGTCCGAGCACTCCCTGGCGGATCGTGCCCCACCCGATCTCGATCGCCGACGGCAAGGTCGCGAGCGTCAGCGCCACCTGGATCACCACCAGCGCGGTCCAGGTGGCGCCGAGCTGCAGGCCCGCGCGACTTCCGAGAGCGCGCAGCCCCGACTGCATCTGCCGACCGGTGGCCTTGAGAGCCGGGACCACGGCCGCAATCAGCGCCGCACACACCGCGAGTAGTCCGGCAAAAGCGACCATTCGCCAGGAAAGGTCGAAGTCCATCCAGAACGGCGGGCCGCCAGGGATCTCGCGGCGCACGATCGCTTCGGCCCAGCCGAGGGCCACGCGCGCCAGCACGAGGGCGACCACCGTGGCAACTCCCGTCAGCACCAACATCTCGATGAACAGCTGCGTGACGATGCGCCCACGACTGGCGCCGAGAGCGTGGCGCGCCGCAAACTCGCCCTGGCGGGTCACGGTTCGGGCGTAGACCAGGATCGCGATGTTGGCGCACGGCGGCACCAGCAGGAGGACACCGAGAACCACCACGAGCCGAATCAGCCAGCGCACTTCGGTGCGGTCGACATCGCCGGTCAGAGCAAGGGTGTAGGGGACCACCCGCGGCTCGAGCTCCTCGTCGCCCTCGGGCAGTGCCAACAGGCCCAAGGTCGCCAGCTCGGCTTGGGCGTCTGCGATGGTGGCGTTGGGCCCGAGCCTCGCAAAGACGACACCCTCGCCATCGCCGTCGCCCAGCAGGGCTGTAGGTTCCGAAGCGTCGGCTCGCAGGGGCACCCACAGGTGGTGGTTGACCGGAAACGCGAAGGGCTCGGGCATGATCCCGACCACGGTGTGAGCGATGCCCCCGAGGTAGAGCTGGCGCCCCAGCACCCCCGGATCGCCACCAAGCCTCGAGTGCCAGAGCTCAGCGCCGATGACCACGACCGGCTCGGCGCCGGCGTGCTCATCCTCATCGACGAGCGGCCGCCCGTGCAGCGGGGCAACGCGAGCCAGCCGGAAGCCCGAGGCCGACATTTGAGCCACCTGCACCAACTCCCGTGGTCCCGGTGGCGACGACGGCCCGGCGCTGCTCAATGGCAGCACCACGGTCTGGAAGGCACCAACATCCTCGACCGAACGCAGTCCCTCGGTCCACAGCTCGAGATCCCGCAGCGACGTCGGATGGCGCCGGTGAGCGCGAGCATCCCAGGTCTGCAGCGCCACCACGCGATCGCCTTCTTCGAGGGGCAACGTCGGCCGGAACTGCACTTCGACGACCGCAAACGCCACCAGGGCGACCGCAATCACGATCGTCATGGCGAGGCCCCCGATCAAGGTCAAGCCCCACGACTTGCGCAACATCCGCAGACCGAGCTTGACGTCGAGCCAATAGGCCTCGATCCCGGGCAAGCCGCGAGCCTCATGGGCGGCATCGCGGAGCTGGGTCAACCCGCCAAGCTCCTGCCGTGCCTCGCGGCGGGCCTGAGCGGGAGTCAAACCCTGCCGGATCTTGTCCTCTTCGGCCATCGCCAGGTGGCTCTCGAGCTCCTGGTCGAAGTCCGCTGCGAGCCCAGCCGGCTGCAGGAAGGCCCGGAGCCGCGACCACCACACGGCGACGAAGGTCGGCATCGCTCAGTACCCGCTCGCCGGGTCGAGTACTCGATCGATCACACTCGAGATCCGTGCCCAATTCTCCGTCTCGATCGCCAGCTGCTCGCGACCGCTCTTGGTGATCGAGTAGTACTTGGCGCGGCGATTGTTGTCGGACGTGCCCCACTCGGTGCTCACCCACCGCTTCTGCACCAGGCGCGTCAGGCACAGGTAGATCGTGCCCTGGTTGACCAACAGGGCCCCCTCGGCCACCTGCTCGATCCGGCGCGCGATGCCGTAACCGTGCAACGAACCGAGCTGGTCGAGGGTCTTGAGCACCATCAGGTCGAGAGTTCCCTGCAGGATCGGCGATCGGGCATCGGTCATCTGTCGTCCCCTCCGAGGCGCCCCATGTGGGATGCCTAGAGGAGTGTGCGCTACTTCCTGTGGGATGTCAAGAGGAGCAGCCCCGGCGGCGCGCCGCGGCCGGGTGGGCGGTTCCCCGCCGGGCCGCTACGCGGCGCGGTCGCGCACGGTGCCACCGATCACCAAAGCGGCCGAGATGATCAGCAGGTTCTTGATGATGTACTGACCCTCCATCGTCGGCGCCCAGGGGTAGTGGCCCGCCTGGAAAGTCACCTCCGGCAGCAGGATCAATGGCAGCAAGGTCCCGACCATCTGGGCCGCCAGCAGGGCGATCGCGAGCCGGAGCGTCGCGCGGTGGAGGAAGGTCACACCGATCACGACCTCCCACCAGCCGATGACTGCAAGCCACTGAGGGGGCTCGAGCAGCGGCATCCAGCCCACGGTCGCGAGCACCAGCGGAGCCGCAGGAGAAAAGCCGAGAGGTTTGAGGATGCCGAACCAGACGAAGATGATCGCCATCGACACGCGCAGGGCGGGCACGCCCCACCGCCTCATCGACGAGGCGATCGTCGCGTCGAGGGCAGCCAACGATGGCGGGACACCGCGCATGCCTCGAACTGTAGCAGTTGCCATGCACCCTCTACGGTACACACCGATGGATGAAAACCGAACCTGCTGTGCACCACCTCCGGGGACCGGGTATCAGGTATCGGGTACTTGCCCGAGTGCTGCCCGCGCCCTTCTGAGCGCCCTGCTGGTACGGCCCTTGCGCCCGAGGACGCATTCAAGGGGCCGACCGGCCCGGCCGACCGAGACGAGGCGATCGGGCAGGTCTCGCCGCGATCGACACCACTGCCCAAAGTCAGTGCTCTCGGCTACGGACCCCGAGTCTCGACTGAGATGCGCACCACCAAGAATCAGGGGCCAGCAGGCCTGACCACTGAGGAAGCCTGCGCCGCGTACGGCACGACCGCCTCCCCAACCAGCCGCGCACCGCTTCACCCGGCATAGTGGCAGCGCCGGGCCGTGATCGCCGAGCTCGCTCGCGATCTCGCTGGCAACTATCGAAGCCCCGACGCCCGATGGCCCCGGCTCGAACGATTCGTCGATCTGGGGAACATGACCGCCCCCGGAGGCTCGCGATGAGGACACGATCACGCTCCCTGCTCCACTGCGCCTGCGCAGTCTCGGCCTTGCTGGCGGCACCAACAATCGTGCTGGCCGATGGTGCTCCCGACCCGACCTTCTTTGGCGACGGCCTCTATGCCGTCGGCGCCGCGCCCGACACTCTCTTCGTCCGCAGCATCGTCCCGAGCCGCGACGGGTCTTCGCTCTTCTGGGCTGGAACCCGCAACACGGCAGCGGCCCCAGGGCTGCACGCGCGGCTCGCGGTGGTGAGCGACACGGCCGCACTCGGGCACTTCGACCTGGTCCTCGCCAACGGCGCAGCCACTCTCTTCGAGACGTTGACCATCGACGGCTCCGGGCGCGCCGTGGGCGGCGGCGTGGCATACCTGACCAACGGCAGCTCGCGGCTTCTCCTCGTGCGCTTCCTGGCCAACTCCCTGGACCTCGACCCGAGCTTCGACAGCGACGGCGTCCTCATGCTCGACCTCGGGGTTCCCGCTGGCTCCGACCAGACCGTGTTCGCGCTGGCGCCGGACGGGGACGACATCATCGTTCTTGCTGCCGGCTCGTTCAATCCCCAGAACACCGGCGACAGGACCTTCATGGTGGCGCGACTGCTGCCCAGCGGAGAGCTGGACGCCGGCTTCGGCGCCGGCGGCTGGGCTGAGCTCGAGCCGCCCGGCCAGAGCCTCTTCATGACCCTCGCAGTCCATCCCGGTGGCCGCATCTACGTCGGTGGAGATGGTCGGAGTGCCAATGGCACCAACCAGGACTTCCTCCTCTATGCCCTCGATCCCAGCGGCACCCCGGACGCCGACTTCGGCACCGACGGGCTCTTGCACGTCACCTTCGGGGCCTCGAGCGACGAATACTCGACCGACATGGCGCTCCTGAGCGACGGAAGGGTCGTGATGTCCGGCCTCCACTTCCGCGATATCGAGCCCAGCCAGGTTGGAGCGGTCGCGATGATCCGTCCAGATGGCACTTTCGATGAAGGGTTCGGTCTTGGAGGGCGTCTCGTCTCCCCCTTCTTCGACCTCTTCAACGCGGTCCAACCCCAGGGAGACGGCCGACTGCTACTCTCCGCGCACACCTGGGCGCCGAACGACGGCATCCGGATCCTGCGCACGAGCCCGGACGGCACATGGGACCCCACTTGGGACGCCGACGCGGCGTTTCTCCCCTTCGCCGAGGGCAGCTACGACGCGCCGAGGGATCTGGTCCTTCACGGCGGCCGGGTCGTCGTCGCGGCCAGTCTCCTCAACGAGCTCCCGGACTCCAGCCTCGTCGGCTTGGCTCGCCTCCAAAACAGCTATGTCTTCGCCGACGGATTCGAGCTCGGCTCGACCGCGTCTTGGTCGACGCCCTAGCAGCCCGAGAAACTCCCGCCGGACGCGGCTGAGTTTTTCCACCGGCCGCCAGGTCGAGACCGGCCGATCTCGCGTATTCTCGCCTTCCGGGGCCCGTGCTCCGCACGGAGAACCTATGCTGCCCCGGACCGTCCTCGACAGCGTCACCACCCGCGATGGCCGTCGTTTGGTGCTCTACCAACGCGGCGACGACTTCGTCATCCAGGTCGACCACGAGGAGCTGATGTCGTCTCGCTCCCATGGCTCCGAGGAGGGTCTGGCCCATCTCGGATTGCGCGCACTTGGCCCTCGCCCCTCGCCGCGCATCCTGGTCGGAGGGCTCGGCCTCGGCTTCACCTTGCGGGCGGTGTTGGACCGCGTCGGCCCGCGCACCGAGGCCACCGTGGTGGTGGCGGAGTTGTTCCCGGCGGTCGTGGCTTGGAACCGTAGCTGGCTTGGCCACCTCGCCTCGCATCCGCTCGATGATCCGCGCGTCCACGTGCTCGAAAAGGACCTGGCGGACTGCCTCGGCGACGCCCGCTCGACCGGCAAACCCTACGATCTGATCCTGCTCGACGTCGACAACGGCCCCGAGGCCTTCACCGTCAACTCCAATCGCCACCTCTACGGCCCCCGCGGGATCGGCTACCTGCGTCAGGCCCTGGTGCCTGGCGGCATCGTCGCGGTGTGGTCGGCGACGCCGGCGCCGCAGTTCGTCAAGCAGCTCGAGAAGGGCGGCTTCGGCGTGCAGACCCACCACGTCGCCGCCCGGTCCGGCAGCAAACGGCATCGCCACGTGGTGATGGTCGCGCAGCGCCTCGAGTAGCAGTTGCCCATGCATCCCTCCGTGGTGTACCCCGGAGGATGAAAATCAGTCCGCGTCCGGTCTCCGTTCCGGATCCCTGGTCCCGGGTCCCGGGTACCCATTTTCTGAGCCGGCCTCGCGGCGCCATGGGCGACTGTGGCGCGACCACGAAGGCCCACCCGGCCGCGGGGACTGGGCTGGATGCCCGCCCGCGTCCGAAAATCGACACTGTCGATCCATCGACACAGTGGCGATAAATCGACACACAGTTGGTGCTGCTGATCGATGTCGCCATTGCGATGCCTTGATCAGTCCTTGCTGGCATCTGCGCCGAATGGGCGCGCGTGTTCCGGCAGTGGCACGGCTGTTGCCATGTCGGCTGCAGATCGAGCCGCGGGCCTGACGCCCAGCTCGGCCAGAAGGAGATCCTCATGCAACGCCGCATTTCCATCGCCAATTTCATCCTCGTCGTCGGCGCGCTCGGCACCGCCGCGGCTCTCGCCTCGTGGAAGGCCGATTCCCTCGAAGCCTCGCGGGCCGCATCGGCGCAGCAGCCCGAGCCGATGGAGTCCGTCACCGTCGCCTCCGCCGAAGCGTTCGCCACCCAGTCGACGACCAGCGCCATCGGCACCGTCCTCGCGAAGCGTTCGGTCACGGTGCGCAACGAGCTGGAGGGCACGGTCGAACACGCCACGCTGGCGCCGGGTCGGGTGGTCGACGCCGGCGCGCTGTTGGTGCAACTCGATGTCGCAGTTGAACGTGCCGAGCTCGCCGCCCTCGAGGCGCAGGCGTCCCTCGCCCGCACGGCCCTCGATCGCTACCAGCAAGCCAATCGCGAGCAGGCGGTGTCGGCCTTCGAGGTCGACCAGGCCCAGGCCGAGCTCGACATCGCCAACGCCCAGATCGCCCGCACCCTGGCGGTGATCGAGCGCAAAACCATCCGCGCACCGTTTCGCGCCCGGGTGGGTCTCGCCGATGTCCACCGCGGTCAGTACCTCGATGCCGGTTCGCACCTGACCACCCTGCAGAGCGTCGACGACGAAGTGCATGTCGACTTCGCGATCGCCCAAGCGATCGCGGCCTCCCTCGATCAGGGCTCGTCGGTGCAGGTGTACGCCGACGCCGACCCGACGCCGCTCGCCGGATCGATCGTCGCGGTCGACGCCCGCGTCGACCCCACCACCCGCACCGCACTCGTCCGCGCCAGCGTCCCCAACGCCGGGCGGGCCACCGCGCCGGGTGCGTCGGTGCGCGTCGTGGTCCCGGTCGGCGAGGCTCGTTCGACCGTGGTGGTTCCGGCCAGTGCCCTGCGCCGCGGCCCTCAGGGCGACCACGTGTTCGTCATCGAAACCGACGAGCAAGGCCAGCAACGCGCCCACGTCCGCCCCGTCGAAGCCGGAGGGTTGGTCGGCAACCGCGTCGAAATTCGCTCCGGGCTCGAGGTCGGCGAGCAAGTCGCCGCCGGGGGCTCGTTCAAGCTCCGCGAGGCGGTGCTGGTCGCCGTCCAGCCCGATCAAATCGCCGCCTTGGCTCCCGGCCACTGACACGACCCACCGTGGCCAACGAGGAGAGATCCATGCGATCCGTTACGGACATTTTCATCAAACACCCGGTACTGGCCGCGGTGGTCAATCTGGTCATCGTCCTGGTCGGCTGGCGCGCCATCTCGACCCTACCGATCCAACAGTTCCCGCAGATCGAAAGCTCCTCGGTGGTGATCACGACGGTGTACACCGGCGCCAGCTCCGAAACCGTGCGGGGTTTCCTCACCACGCCGATCGAACGAGCGGTGTCGGCGATCAACGGGGTCGACTATGTCGAGTCGACCAGTCGTGCCGGCATCAGCACCGTGACGGTGCGGCTCGAGCTCGATCGCGACTCGACCGACGCCCTCGCCGAGGTGACCGCACGCCTGCAGCAGGTGCGCTCCGAGCTGCCGGCGGAAGCCGAGCCGCCCACGGTCGAGGTGCAGCGGGCGGATCGGCCCTACGCGACCTTCTACCTGAGCTTCACCTCCTCCGAACGCGGCATGCCGGCGGTCTCGGATTGGCTCCAGCGCACCTTGCAGCCACAGCTCACGACCTTGCCCGGCATCCAGCGGGTGACGCTCGAGGGCGCGCGGCCGCTCGCGATGCGGGTCTGGATCGATCCCGATCGCCTCGCCGCGGTCAACCTCTCGCCCGGCGACATCCAGGCGGCGCTCGCCCGCAACAACTACCTTGCCGCGGTCGGAAGCACCAAGGGCGATCTGGTCCAGATCAACCTACTGGCGGATACCGATCTGCGCTCGGAGCGGGAGTTCTCGGACCTGGTCGTCGCCGAGCGCAACGGCGCGGTGGTGCGACTCTCGGACGTCGCCCGAGTCGAGCTCGGCTCTGAGGAGCCAACCTTGGTCGCTCGCTACAACCTCCAAGACGCGGTCTACCTCGGCGTGTGGCCGGTCGTTGGCGCCAACGAGCTCGAGGTCGCCGACGCCCTCGAGGCGGAGATGGAGCGAATCCGAGCCACGCTGCCGGCCGACATCGACATGCAGCTGGTGTGGGACGGCACCATGTTCATGCGCAGTGCCCTCAAGGAGATCACCAAGACCTTGGGCGAGACGATCCTGATCGTCGGGCTGGTGGTGTTCTTGTTCCTCGGCTCGGTGCGCACCGCGCTGATCCCGCTGGTGGCGATGCCGGTGTCGCTGGTTGGCGCCGCGGTGGTGATGTTGGCCCTCGGCTTCAGCCTCAACCTGCTCACCATCCTCGCGATCGTGTTGTCGGTCGGGCTGGTCGTCGACGACGCCATCGTGGTGGTCGAAAACGTCGAACGCCACGTTCGCATGGGCAAGTCGCGTCGCGACGCGGCCTTGGCCGCAGCTCGCGAGCTCTTCGGCCCGATCATCGCGATGACCATCACACTCGCCGCGGTCTACGCGCCGATCGGTTTCCAAGGGGGGCTCACCGGCACCCTGTTCCTCGAGTTTGCGATCACGCTGGCTGCCGCGGTGGTGGTGTCCGGTTTGGTTGCGGTCACCCTCTCGCCGGTGATGAGCTCCCACTTCGTGCACGCCCACGGTGCTGAAACCAAGCTCACCACTGCGGTCAACCGCGGCTTCGACGCCGTGCGCCGGGTCTACGCCCGCCTGCTCGAGAGTGCGCTCGAAATGCGGCCGGCGATCGTGGCCGTGGCCCTGTTGGTGACCGTCGCCGCCTGGCCTCTGTACTCCTGGTCGCGCAGCGAGCTGGCGCCGGTCGAGGACCAGAGCCACATTTCACTGTTTTTCGAGGCTTCGCCGGATGCCTCGTTGCCGGCAGTCGAACGCGATTCGCGTCAGGTCATCGACGCCATCACGGCGTTCCCCGAGACCCGGTTCATGTGGTCGCTGACCGGCACCTTCGGCGGGTTCGGCGGTTTGGTCACCAAGGACTGGAACGACCGCGGCCGCTCGACCGGCGAGATGTACGGTGAGGTCTACGGCGCCGTGTCACAGGTGCCGGGACTGCGGGTGTTTCCGCGCCTCGACCCGCCGCTGCCGACGCCGGGCTGGTACGACGTCGAGCTGGTGTTGCAAAGCGACGCGCCACCCGAGCAGCTGCTCGAGACCACCGCCGCGGTGCTCGGCGCCGGCTGGCAAAGTGGCAAGTTCCTCTACGTCGACACCGATTTGAAGCTCGACCTCCCCGAGGCGCGGGTGGTCCTCGACCGCGATCGGATCGCCGACCTCGGGCTCGACCTCGCCGGCGTCGGACGCGAGCTCGGGACCCTTCTCGGTGGCGCCTACGTCAATCGGTTCAACTACTTCGACCGCAGCTACAAGGTCATCCCCCAACTCGACGATCAGGACCGAGCGACGGTTGGACCGCTGCTCGACTTGAAGATCAAAACTCCGGACGGCCAGCTGGTGCCGGTCTCGAGCTTCGCGCGCATCGAAACCAACGCCGCCCCCCGCACTCTCAACCGCTTCCAACAGCGCAACGCGGTGCGGGTTTTCGGCGGCGTCTTGCCCAACGTCACCAAGGAAGAGGGCTTGCGGGTGCTCGAGGATGCCGCGCGGGCGGCCGGCGGCGCGGCGATCAGCCTCGATCACGCCGGAGAGTCGCGCCAGATTCGCCACGAAGGCGGCGCCCTCACCACGACGCTGGGCTTCGCCTTGGTGCTGATCTACCTGGTCCTGGCGGCGCAGTTCCGCAGCTTCCGCGATCCGCTGATCGTGTTGTTGGGGTCGGTGCCGCTGGCACTGTCGGGCGCGTTGATCTTCACCTTCCTCGATCTAACGACGATCAACATCTACTCCCAGGTTGGACTGATCACGCTGGTGGGGTTGATCGCCAAGAACGGCATCCTCATCGTCGAGTTCGCCAACACCTTGCAGGCCCAAGGCCTCTCCAAGGCGGAGGCGATCCGCGAGGCCTCGGTGACCCGGTTGCGACCAGTGCTGATGACCTCGGCCGCAACCGTCTTCGGGCATCTTCCCCTGGTGTTCGTCTCCGGCCCCGGTGCTGCGGCGCGCAACAGCATCGGCATCGTGTTGGTGACGGGGATGGTGCTGGGCTCGATCTTCACCCTGTTCGTCGTCCCCGTCTTCTACTCCCTGATCGCGGCTCGTCACATCGCCGTCGGTAGTGCCCGCCACGACCACATCGAGCCGGGCAGCGACGAATCGCTCACTCCTTCGCTTGCGGCGTGACCGCCAGCACCGAGGTACACGTCATGAAAGCCATCCTTTCGGCTGCCCTCGCCACCGTCGTTGCGGCCGGTTGCAGCGTCGGACCACGCTACCAGGCGCCCCAGATAGAACTGCCCACTGAGCTTCGAGGTGCCGCGGAGCCGGCCCCAGCTGCAGGCGACCCGACGGCCTCACTCGCCGATCGCTCGTGGTGGGAGCTCTTCGGCGATCCCGTGCTCGCCGCCTTGATCGACCAGGCCCTGCGCGAGGGCCACGACGTTCGGCTCGCCGCCTGGCGGGTCGAGGAAGCCCGAGCCGCTGCCGGAATCGCAGCCTCGTCGCGGCTGCCGGCAGTGTCAGCCGGTGCCGGCTGGTCGCGGGGTCGCTCGCCGCTGGTGGGCCCCGAGACCTTCGACCAGGTCGACGTGCAACTCGGGGTGTCGTGGGAGATCGACCTGTGGGGTCGGCTGCGGCACCTCGACGAGGCCGCCCGGGCGCGGTATCTCGCCAGCGAAGAAGCGCAGCGCGGGGTGATGTTGTCGCTGGTCGGCGACGTGGCGACCACCTACTTTCACCTGCGCGCCCTCGATCTCGAGCTCGACATTGCGCGCCGCTCGGCCGAGGCCTTCGCGCAGACCCACAGTCTCTTTGAAACTCGCCTCGAAGCGGGCCTCGCCTCGGGCCTCGAAACCTCCAGCGCCGAGGCGCTGCAAGCGGCAGCGGCAGCGTCGATTCCGGACTTGGAGCGGCAAATCGTCGCGCAGGAGAATCGACTCGCGGTGCTGCTCGGCCACCTCCCGACTTCGAGCCCACGCGGGGCCGCACTCGACGCCCAAATGCTGCCGCCCGAGGTTCCCGCGGGGCTGCCGGCGGACCTGCTCCAACGACGCCCCGACCTGCGCCAGGCCGAGCAGGAGCTGATCGCCGCCAACGCCGAAGTTGGCGTCGCTGTGGCAGAAATGTTCCCCACCCTGCGGTTGACCGGCCTGTTCGGCGGCGTCGCGCCGGAGGTCTCCGATCTGTTGTCCGCGGGCAAGAACTGGTCGGTCGGCGGCGGTTTGCTCAGTCCCCTGTTCCAGGGGCAACAGCTGAGCAACCAACGCCGCGCTGCGGTGGCCCGCTGGGAGCAGGCCAAGGTGCGCTACGAGGCCTCGGTCACCCGCGCCCTGGCCGAGACCTCGACGGCCCTGGTGGCCTATCAGGAACTGGCGAAGGTCGAACGCGAGCAGGAGCGCTCGGTCGACGCGTCTCGCGCTGCGGTGCACGCCGCCAACGCCCGCTACCTCTCAGGGCTGGCCGACTACCTCGAGGTGTTGCAGGCCCAACGCCAACTCTTCCCGGCCGAGCTGGCACGCACCCGCACTCGGTTCGAGCGCCTGGCGACACTGGTGGAGATCTACCAGGCCCTCGGTGGCGGCTGGCAGCTCGCCGACGATGCCTGGAGCGCCCCACAACCGTCCTCCACGGCGACCACCGCCGCACTGTGATCGCAACACGCCTCGCGGTCGCCCCGGCGACAGCGGCTGCGAGGCACTACGATCACCACGAAGGAGCCTGCGATGAGTCAACCTTCCGTCGAGCGCGTGATCGGCCGCCTGGTGACCGACGAGGCCCTGCGGCGCCGCTTCACACAGAACCCTCGAGGGGCCGTCGACGAGCTGGTCGAAAGTGGCATCGAGCTGAATCCCTGTGAGCAGCGGGCGATCGCGGCGCTCGACCCACAGGTGTTGCAGTGGTTCGCCGACCGCCTCGATCCGCGCATCCAAAAGAGCGATCTGCGTTGTGGGTGCGAGTGAGTCTCACTCCAGACCATGGCGGGCGAGGCGGGTGTAGAGCTGCGAACGCGTAAGGCCCAGCAGCTTCGCCGCACGCGATCGGTTGCCCCGGGCCTCGGCGAGTGCCTGTTCGACCAGTCGACGTTCCATCGCATCCATGGTCACCCCGCCGGTCTCGAGGCCGGGAGTCGCCACGACGCCGACCACCGGGAGCAGAGCGCGGGGCAA
>CAZRFU010000067.1:0-29495 GCA_964599475.1 uncultured Thermoanaerobaculia bacterium | reverse complement strand
TCCGGATCCGTGGGGGGCCGGGAGGGTGACCTCCCGGCCTACCCGACACCGGGTATCGGGTATCGGGTATCGGGTATCGGGTATCGGCCGGAGCGCGAGAGGCATCTCCTGAGCAGTTCCCCGTGCACCCGTGTGGTGCACCCTGGAGGACGAAAATCAAGTCAGGGTCCGGTCTTGGTCCGGGTCGGGTCCCTGGTCCCTGGTCCCGGGTCCCCCTCCCCGGGACTCTGCTACCCTCATTCCATGTCCGTCGACGCCTCCGATTTCGAAAGCACTCTCGAGGTCAGGCCGCTCAATCTGGCCGACCATGAATCCTTGGTCACGCTCGGACAGCGGTGCTTCCCGGGGATGAAGCCCTGGTCCCGCGAGCAGCTCGCGGCGCTGCTCGATCGCTTTCCCGACGGCCAGCTCGGCGTCTTCCTCGACGATCGTCTCGTTGCCTCCTCGTCGAGCCTGCTGGTCGACTTCGACGAATACGCCGACGGACACACCTGGCAGGAGGTGAGCGGTTCGGGCACCGCGTCAACGCACGATCCCGACGGCGACACCCTCTACGGTCTCGAGATCATGGTCGCCCCCGATTGTCGCGGCATGCGTCTTGCCCGGCGCCTCTACGATGCCCGCAAGCGCCTATGTCGCGAGCGCAACCTGCGCCGCATCGTCATCGGTGGGCGAATCCCCGGATATGGCGCCTACGCCGATTCCCTGAGCGCCCGCGAGTACGTCGACAAGGTGGTCGCACGGGAGCTCCACGACCCGGTCTTGACCACGCAGCTGGCCAACGGTTTCGTGCTCAAGCGGCTGATTCCCGGCTATCTCGCCAACGACGACGAGTCGCGCGGCTGGGCCACCCTGCTCGAGTGGTCGAATCTCGACTACCGGCGACCGACGGCGCGGCGCTGGCAGTCGTCTCATCCGGTGCGCATCTGCGTGGTGCAGTATCAGATGCGGGCGATCTCGAGCTTCGAGGACTTCGCCCGGCAGTGCGAATACTTTGTCGATGTCGCCGGCGGGTACCGCTCAGACTTCGTGGTGTTTCCCGAGATCTTCACCCTGCAGCTGCTGTCCTTCCTGCCCGTCGAGCGCCCCGGAGCGGCGGTGCGGCGCCTCGCCGAGTTCACCCCGCAGTACCTCGAGCTGTTCAGCAGCCTCGCGGTCAAACACGCGGTCAACATCGTCGGCGGCTCCCACTTCACGCTCGACGACGGTCGCCTGCACAACAACTCCTTCCTGTTCCAGCGCGACGGCCGCATCGGTCGCCAGCCCAAGCTGCACATCACGCCGAGCGAGCGGCGCTGGTGGGGGGTCGAGCCGGGCGACACCGTCGAGGTCTTCGACACCGATGCCGGCAGGGTGGCGATCCAGATCTGCTACGACGTCGAGTTTCCCGAGCTCGCGCGCCTGGCGGCCGAAAAGGGTGCCGAAATCCTCTTCGTCCCCTTCTGCACCGACGAACGCGCCGGCTACCTCAGGGTACGTACCTGCGCCCACGCCCGCGCGATCGAGAATCAGATCTTCGTCGCGATCGCCGGCACCGTCGGCAATCTGCCGCAGGTCGAGAACATGGACATCCAATACGCCCAGTCGGGGATCTTCACCCCTTCCGACCTGATGTTCTCGCGCGACGGCATCGCCGCGGAGTGCACCCCCAACGTCGAAACCGTGGTGATCCACGACGTCGACCTCGAAGTGCTCGATCGCAGCCGGCGCAGCGGCACCGTGCGCAACTGGAACGACCGGCGCCGCGACCTCTACGAGGTGCGCTTCAAGGGCGGACTGGCCGAGTAGCCCGCCCGTCGATCTACTCGGCGGCCGACCAGGCGCTGGTGTCGCCGCTTTCGAAGCCGTCCGCAAACGGCAGTCCCACTCCATCGCGTGAAGTCTCGATCAGGAACGCCAAGGCCAACCGCGCGAACTTGAGCGCGTGCACCGCGCTGTTGCCGAGGGTCGCGACGGTATCGGCGGCTTGGTGGATCGCGGTGTTGTGCTGCCCGAACCGGCTTTCGAAGGCAAAAGCCGCCGGGTAGCCGCGATTGTGCCATGACGCGTGGTCCGAACAGCCGTAATTGCACTGAGTCGTCGACCAAGTCGTCGCCGGCCAGTAGGTGGCCAACAGCTGCTGCAGGAAGGTGGTCAAAGCCGCATTGGTGAAGTCGGTGATGAACCAGATGTCTTCAGCGGAACCCTTGAAGCCCGTCATATCTTGCTGCAGCGCTGCAACCACGTTGGTTGACGAGTTGGAAGCAGCGGTGGCGATGGCGTTGGAGCCACGAAGACCAACTTCTTCGGCGGCGTAGCCGAACACCCAGACGGTGCGCTGCGGTTGGAAGCCGGAGGCCAGCACCACCCGCAAGACCTCGGACAGGGTGGCGATCCCGGAGGCATCGTCGTCGGCGCCGGGCGCAAGGCAGCTCGGGTTCGAAGAACACCCTGACGAGGACCTGGTCGAATCCAGGTGGGCACCAAGCACCACCACCTCGTCCGTCAGGGTCGATCCGGGAATCACCAGACGCACCGACGGCTGGGGCGTCACGGTGGTCGGATTGTGCGCCACCAGCTCGACCGTCACCTCGGGCCGAGAGGCTGCGTACCCGGCCCACAGGTCGCGAATCCACTCGGCCGCCGCGAGCCCCGAGGGGTGGGCGTGGTAGCGATTGGGGAAGTCCGTCGAGAGACTGGTGATCGTCGCCAGCAGCTCGGTGCCGTCGAGCTCCGCCGCCAGCGGCACCACCCAGTCCGGCTGGTCGATGACGAAGGGCAACGCACCTTCCGGCGTGCGGTTGGCCACTGCCACCCGGGAGAGTTGCGCGTAGCCGTCTTCGGCCGAGGGATGGAAGACGTAGCCCCCGCACCGGCCGAAGCGGTCGTGGATTGCTCCAGTGAGGATATCGAGCTCACTCTCGCGCAGCTGGGTGAGGATCACCCCGTCGGTTTCCGCCATCCGCGCCAACGCCTCGCCGTCCGCGCCGCGGGGCAACACTTCCCGAGCGAGCTCGAACGCGTCGCCCGGGATGGTGATCCACACCAAATCGTCCTGGGCTGCCGCAACCGGTAGCGCCAGCGCCGAGATCCCGATCGCAACAAGAAAGCAGCTGCGGCCTCGCATGTCCCCTCCGAACAGGGCGACGAGCCTACACCCTTTTCGCCAAGACTCGATCGACCACGTAGAGTGGGGCCGTGGTCGTTCACCTTCACCTCCCCTCATGCTTTTCGTGGCAGGCAGCGCGTGCCTTTCTCGAGCTCAGGCGGCTACCCAGGGTCGAGCAGGTCGCCGACGTGGCCTACCAACGCACCTTCCGTGAAGTCGATGCCGCCACCGGCGCCGCCCATGTCGGCGTCGTCGAGCTGGCCGTGAGCGGTGACGCGATCGCCGTGACCCTTCCCGCCTCGGCCACCGCGGTTGCACCCTCGATCCTCGCCCGCGTCCGCCGCCTGCTCGACCTCGACGGCGACACCACGGCTCGACGGTCGGCCCTCGAAGGCGACCCCGACCTCGGCGGACTGGTCGAGCTCCACCCCGACGTTCGAGTTCCCGGTGCCTGGGATGGCTTCGAGTGTGCCGTGCGCACCATCGTCGGGCAACAAGTCAGCGTCAGAGGTGCCGCCACCCTGATCGGCCGGATCGTCGAACGCTGCGGCCAGATGCTCCACGCCGATAGTCCCCACGGACCAAGCCGCGTGTTCCCGACCCCGGCCCAGCTCGCCGCGGCCGACCTCGGCGGCCTCGGCCTGATCCAGCGTCGACTCGATACCCTGAAGGCGCTCGCGCTGGCGGTCGACTCAGGGGAGATCGTCGTGGCACCCGGCGTCGACTTCGTCGAGCTGCGCCGAAGACTCGAGGCGTTGCCCGGGATCGGCGCCTGGACCGCCCACTACGTCAGCCTGCGCCTCGGGGACCCCGACGCCTTTCCCGCCTCCGACCTCGGCCTGTTGCGTGCGCTCGATCCAACCCGCCGTCTCAGCCCGCGAGAGCTCGAACGGCGCGCAGAACGCTGGCGACCCCATCGTGCCTATGCCGCCCAGTTGCTCTGGCGACACGACGCCGCCATGCTCAGAAGGTCCGCCGATGCTGCAACATGAAGAGATCTCGAGCCCGGTTGGGCCACTGCGGCTGGTCGCCGACGGCGAGTGGCTGATCCAGATCGCGTTCCGGGCCGATTGCAGTGCGCCTCCTCCCACCAGCTTGCCGGCAAAAGTGCCGGTGCTCGGCCGCGCGGCGACCCAACTGCGCGAGTACTTCGCGGGCGCACGGCGCGTCTTCGATCTGCCCATCGACCCGCGAGGCACACCCTTCCAGCTGCAGGTGTGGGAGCTGCTCCGCGCCATTCCCTACGGCGAAACCACCAGCTACGGTGCGATTGCCGAGCAGCTCGGTGACCCGGGAGCGGCACGCGCCGTCGGCAGCGCCAATCACCACAACCCGCTGCCGATCGTGATCCCCTGCCACCGCGTGATCGGCGCCGACGGTCGACTGGTGGGATTCGGCGGTGGCCTCGCGATCAAGGCAGAGCTGCTGGCGCTGGAGCGGGGCGAACGACGGTTGTTCTAGGGAAGGGGTTGGGGGTTAGGGGTTGGGCCCCCACCCAACACCCAACACCTTGTTACGGCCCACACGTTTCGTAGACGCCGACGCCGACGGTAGCCCCTTGCAGCATCTGCGCACTGCCCTTCCACCAGCCACTCCCGGTGGTGATCCAGGCCGCCCATCGGCTCGCCGGGTCGAGCGCCTCGAGACCGGCGCGCGCCACCGCACACAGCTCGATGGTGGGATCGAGGTCATGGGCGAGCAGCAGCAGAAACAAGCTGCTCGGCCTGATCGGGTTGAGCACGCTGAAGTTGCCGTCGCCGTCGGTGGCACGCTGGCACGAGGCGATGTCCTGGCGTCCGTTGGTGAGAGTGCAGGTCATCCCTGCCGCCATGACACCGTTGGGGTCGATCGACACGCCATCGCCGAGCCGGTCGATCCCCGCCTGGTAGTACCACCACGGCCCCTCGACCAGCGCCCGCAGCAGCCGACCACCGACGTCGCCGTACATCAAGTACATGCGATGAAAGAAGTGGTAGAAGAGCGCATTGGTCATGAACTGCTGACCCGTGCCGCACATCGTCGGATGTGGGACGTCGCCCTCGCAGAACACGCCGGCGCTGAGATTGTCGGCCGCGAGCTCGGTGAGGATCTCGAGCAGGCGCGCGTGGCACGCCTCGCCCTGGGGACCCGGCACGAGCTCGGCACAGTTGGCCAGCAGGGTGAAGTGCTGGACTGTGCCACGGGTGATGTCGATCGTATTGACGAAGGGATCGCGCGTCGCCTGCTGCGCCCACGGCACGTCGTAGCGATCGACGAGGGTCTGGCCGGTGCGGGCGATGCGGTCGAGCAGCGCCTGGCTCGGCCGCGTGGCGTAGGCGACATCGAAGCCGAGCGCATAGGTGTAGTCATCGGAGCCGAAGTTGGAGCGATGCCAGTGCCCTTCACCGCCGCCGCCGGAGTTGACCGCCACCCCGTTGCGGTTGCTGTGGGTGCGGTCGCCGAGGTTGAGATAAGCGCTGAAGAGCTGGAGCCACATCTGGGGTCCGGAAAAGTCCCAGAACCACCGCGGCTCGCCGCTGCGCAGGTACTCCATCACCTCGGCGTGCACCGGCTGCCAATAGTTGGTGGAAGCGAAGTTCTGGAAGGGCTCGGGGTTGTCGACGCCGAACTCGTCGAACTGGGTCTCGGGCCATAGCTGCGAGCCGAAGGTCTTGGCTCGGTCCCACTGACCACCCGGAGCCACCGTCTGCTGATGGATCGCTTCGAGGGTCGCCAGGTAGTCGGCGGTCATGGCCGACGGGGAGTTGCTCCCGAGTGGCGCAAACAACCGGGCGCCATCGATGAAGGGCCGGGTGGGCCGCACCAGCAGCCCGCGTTCGAGCTGCACCCCCAAACGCTCACGCGCCCCTGCCAGCTGGGCGGCGGCGCCGGCGCCGACGGGGGCGAGGTGGAGCAGCCCCGCACCCCAAACGCCCTTGCCCTCGCCGACGATCAGGTTCTCCCCGATCACCTCGAGCCGCAGCACCGACGCCGTTGCCACCAAGGCTTGGGGCTCACGCCAGCGCATCCACGGCATGGTCAGCGCCGCCAAGACCACGCCGTCGCTCACGCCCACGACCGGTCGTTGGAAGGCTTCGGCCGATTCGAGCAGCGCGGCGTCGCGGCTGGCCTCCGCGCGCCGCACCCACGGAGTCCCGCCACCCCGCCGTTGCGCCACCCGGGTCGTGCCGGCGAATGCCGGCGGGGAGGTGCCGATCGCGCCCGCCCCGCCGTGCAAGTGCATCACCGGCCCGATCGTCAGCGGCAGCGAAAATCCCGCCTCCAGCACCGCAACGGCGTCGTCGGTCAGCAGATTGCCGTCTCCGGAGCTGGCGCCGTCCGAACACTCGTTGCGCAGGTGAACGTCGAGGCCGACGTCGCGCGATCCGCGGGCAAAGCGCATCTCTACGGTGAAGCCGAAGCGCTCGTAATCCAGCCCGCCGCGGGTGCACCGGCTGAGGCCACCGGGTGCGACGAAGTGGCCGTTCCAACGCACCACGGCCTGCGCCGGACCGGCCCGCGCTACGAGAAAGCCCCCTGGATCGAGGACCACCTGCCCGGCGCCGGAGGTGTCGAGCAGCAATGGCCCACTTCCCGGATCGAAGCGCAGCCGTGGCCCGGTGCCCACCGCGCCGCTCGCAACCACGCTGCGTCCGACGCCGTCGTCATCGAGGTCGATCGCCACCCCCGTGATCAGGCGGGGATCCTCGGGCGCCAGGGTGAAGGTCGCAAGACCGGTATCGATCGTCACGACGCCCGGCGCAGTGGTCACCTCGACCGCAAATCCGTCCGCTGGCGGCGCAAGCCCGGGATAGCGCCGCAGGGAGTAGCGGGCGCTCTCGAACGGCCCGAGCTTGGCCGGCAGGGTGATCTCGAGCCACCTGATCGGTGCGGTGGTGTCGGCCAGGGGCGCCCCCCACCGCGACAGCACCACGAACTGCGCCGCCAGGCGCCGCTCACCCTCCCCGACGACCACCAAGTCCGCCACATCGACCATTCCCGCGGCTCGCGCGATCGGCACCCCCGACCACGCCGGCTCGAACCGTGCCACACCCTGATCGTTGTGCACCTCGAGGCAGGAGATCTCGACGAACGAGCCCGTTGGTGCCGGCCCCAGGTCGCCCTCGAGCGCCCCGGCGAGCGCACCGCCACCAGCGCAGCCGCTGGTGGCTCCCAGCGTCGAGCTCCACGCTGCCGTTCCACCGATCTCGAAACCATCGGCAAAGACCGGCTCCTGGCCCCACAGCGGGTGCGAGCCCATCAAGGCGATCACGGCGAGACTCGAAGCGATGGTGCAGTGCATGGGCTCCTCCCTTCATGTACCTCGAGAAGACGCATCGCACCCGGTGGCTCTCTCACCCTTCGAAACACCCGCGAGCGTGACCCCGTAGTTCCCCTTCGAGCCCGCCTCGACAAACGGGTGAGACCAACACCGAGGATCGCCCCATGGCCAAGAAGAAGCGTTCGAAGACCCCTTGGATCATCGCCACCGTCATCCTGGTGGCTGTCGCCGGGGTCGCGACCGCGACCCTCTCGCGCAAGACGGACAAGCCGATCAGCGTCGAGCTCACCGCTACGACCCGCCAGGAAGTGGTGGAAACCGTCGAAGCGGTCGGGCGCATCCAGCCGGTGGTCAGCGTCGACTTGAGTGCCGACGTCTCGGGCAAGATCTTGCTGCTCCCCGTCAAGGAGGGTGACTGGGTCGAAAAGGGCCAGCTGCTGGTGCAGCTCGACCGCGAGCGCTACGTCGCCGAGGTCGAAAGTGCCCAGGCCAATCTGCGGGGTGCCGAGGCCAACGTGCGCCTCGCCAAGGAGCAGCTGATCAAGGTCGAAAAGGACCACGAACGCCTCGCCGACTTGTTCGCCAAGAACCTCGAGTCGCAGGCGTCGCTCGACTCCGCGCGTGCCGCAATGGAGGTCGAACGGGCCCGCGCCCAGGGCGCCGGTGACAGCGTCGAACAGGCTCGCGCCGCACTCAAGCAGGCGCAGGACGCCCTGTCGAAGACCACCATCTACGCGCCGGTGTCTGGCACCATCAGCAAGCTCAACAAGGAGGCCGGTGAGATTGCCGTCGGGTCGCAATTCCAAAGCGACGTCATCCTGACCATCTCCAACCTCTCGGGGATGGAAGCCCTGGTCGACGTCGACGAGAACGACGTCGTGTCGCTGTCGCTCGGCGACACCGCCACGATCGAGGTCGATGCTCTCCCTGGGCAGCGCTTCGACGGCGTCGTCACCGAAATCGCCAGCAGCGCCAAGACCAACGCCCAGGGCACGACCGACCAGCGTACCGAATTCGAGGTCAAGGTCGCCCTGACCTCCCCGTCACCCGACATGCGCCCCGGGATGACCGCCAGTGCCGAGATCGTCACCGAAACACGCGAGTCGACGCTGGCCGTGCCACTGCAGAGCGTGGCCGTCCGCACCCCCGAGCAGTTGGTCGGCCCAGGCGGCGACGCCGGCGTCCTCGGCGAGCTCGAGCTCGACCGCGAGGGCTTTGCCAACGTCGTGTGGGTGGTCGAAGACGGGCATGCGGTGGCGCGCGGGGTCAGAACCGGGATCCAGAGCGACTCGGCGATCGAGGTCCTCGAAGGTCTGAGCGAGGGCGATCAGGTCGTCACGGGAAGCTACCGTGCGATCTCCAAGGACCTGACCCACGGCGCCAAGGTCGAGACCAAAGCCGAAGCAGCGGGCTAAGCATGAGCATCCTGCTCGAAGAGGTCACCCGCACCTACGCCACCGACAGTGTCGAAGTCCACGCGCTGCGGGGCGTGTCGCTCGAGGTGCGCGCCAACGAATACGTCGCGCTGATGGGCCCTTCGGGCTCCGGCAAGTCGACCCTCATGAACCTCATCGGCTGCCTCGACTCGCCGACCTCGGGGCGCTACCAGCTCGACGGTGAGGACGTCGCCGAGCTCGACGACGACGAGCTCGCCGAGATTCGCAACGCCAAGATCGGCTTCGTCTTCCAGACCTTCAACCTGATCCCACGCTCGAACGTCTTTCGCAACGTCGAGTTGCCCTTGATCTACGCCGGCATCGACGCCGACGAGCGCCGCGAGCGCGTCGGCCAAGCCATCGCCGCCGTAGGACTGGCCGACCGCCGACATCATCGACCGAACGAGCTGTCCGGTGGGCAGCGGCAGCGCGTGGCGATTGCCCGCGCCTTGGTCAACAGGCCGTCGATCCTGCTCGCTGACGAGCCCACCGGCAACCTTGATTCCAAGACCGGCATCGAGATCCTCGCCCTGTTCGAGGAGCTCCACGCCGCCGGCAACACCATCGTGCTGGTCACCCACGAAGACGAGGTCGCCCGCCACGCCGAACGCATCGTGCGCCTGCGCGACGGTGTGATCGAACGCGACGAGCCCACCGCCCGCGCCAGGAAGAGCGCATGAGCCAGTCGGCGCCACGCCGCGGCCAACGCCTCGCCGAAATCGCCCGCACCGCGCTCGAGGCGCTGCAGAACAATCCCGCCCGCGGCATCTTGACCACCCTCGGCATCGTCATCGGCATCCTCGGTGTCTCGACCACCATGACCGCCGCCAACGGCCTGACCAATCGCTTCAAGGAAAGTGTGGCGGTGCTGGGATCCGACGTGCTCTACGTTTCGCGCACGCCGTGGGTGATCCGCGGCAATTGGTTCGAGTTCCGCAACCGCCCCAACCTCGACCTGCGAGAGGCCGACGAGTTGGCCGAACGGCTGCCCAGTGGCGCGATCGTCAACCCGTCGACCGAAACCCGCAAGCCGGTGCGCTATCGCTCGGACGTGCTGAACCAGATCTCGATCATCGGCACCACAGAGAACCAGGTCTTGGTATCGAGCGCCGTGCCCGCGAGCGGTCGCTTTCTGTCGGCGACCGATATCGAGCGCCGGCGCCGGGTGTGTGTCATCGGCGAAACCGTGCGGGAGCGGCTGTTTGCAGACATCGACCCCCTCAACGCGACGCTGCGGATCGGGCGGCATCAGTTCCGCGTGATCGGGGTGATGGAAAGACAGGGCAGCGCCGGCTTCTTCGACGGTCCCGATTTCGACTCGCGCGTCTTCGTGCCGATCTCGACATTCAGCAAGGTCTTCGGCACCACCCGCGATCGCAGCTTCGACTTCGCCGTCAAAGCGCCGCCGGGAGCCGTCCTCGCCGCCTTCGAATACGAGCTGACCGGCGCCATGCGCGGCGTCCGCGGGCTTGCCCCGGCCGAAAAGGACGACTTTTCGATCAACAAGATGGACGCTCTGGTCGGCATGTTCGACAACGTCATGGGTGTGGTCTTGTTGATCGGGATGCTGATCACCGGCATTTCGCTGTTCGTCGGCGGCATTGGTGTCGCCAACGTGATGTTCGTGTCGGTGACCGAGCGCACCCGCGAGATCGGCATCCGCAAGGCCCTCGGCGCCAAGCGGCGAACCATCCTCACGCAGTTTCTGCTGGAGTCGTCTGCCATCTGTGTGGTCGGCGGCATCCTCGGCTTGACCTTGGCATGGGCCGTCGCAGCCCTGATCAGCCGCTTCCTGCTCCCTGCCAGCCTGTCACTCGGCATCGTCGCCATCGCGATCGTGGTGGCGATGGTGGTGGGGGTGGCTGCAGGTTTGATTCCTGCCCTGCGCGCTGCACGCCTCGACCCGGTGGAGTCGCTGCGCCATGAGTAGCTCGACCACCGTCATTGCGCCTCTTCTCCCTCCGGATCCCGGGTCCCGGGTCCCGGATGCCCTCCTCCCGGAGTCCCCATGCGCCTGAGCGAGCTGTTCTCCATGGCGACCGAAGCGTTGCGCACCAACCGTCTGCGCTCTGCCCTGACCTTGGTCGGCATCATCGCCGGTGTGGCCTCGATCATCGGCGTGATGACCGGCATTTCGGTGGTGCAGTCGACCATGGAGCGCGAGATGAGCGTGCTCGGGTCGACCGTCTTCCAGGTGCAGAAGTGGCCCGCCCGCGGCGTGCACGGCGGTGATGTCGACTGGGAGGCCATCCGCCGCCGCAGGCCGGTGACGATCGCCAACGCCGACGCGATTCGCGAGCACGTGGGCAGCGTCGATCGGGTCGGGGCGGAGCTGTGGCAGTTCGGTGTGACCGTCGGTGCGCTCGGCACCACCACCGAGGGCCGCAACGTCGTGTGCGGCTGCACGCCCGAGTACCCCGAGAACAACTCCCACCTGGTCGCCGAAGGGCGCAACCTGAGCGAGGAGGACCTGAAGGTCGCGCGCAAGGTCGCGGTGATCGGGCCCGCCATCGCCGACGAGCTCTTCCCCTTCATCGACCCGATCGGCCACGAGATCCGCGTCGACGGCGTCGCCTACGACGTGATCGGGGTCTTCGAAGAGAAGGCCTCGGCGATGGGCGGTGGCTTCGATCGCTACGTGATGGTGCCGATCTCGCGCTTCACTCGCCAGTACGGCCTCTACGACGGCGAAGGACAAGCGCGGTCGGTCAACGTCACGGTCCGCGCCAAGAGCCCGGACCTGGTCGCCGATGCCATCGAGGAGACCCGCGCCGTGCTTCGGGCGGACCGCGGGGTGCACCCCAAAGACGCCGACGACTTCACCATCTTCACCAACGACTCGCAAGTGCGTTCGTTCAATCAGGCCACCACGGGAGTCAAGATCGGCGCGTTTGTCATCGGCATCGTCGCGCTGGTGGTCGCCGGCATCGGCATCATGAACATCATGCTGGTATCGGTGACCGAACGCACTCGCGAGATCGGCATCCGCAAGGCCCTCGGCGCCAAACGCAAGGCGATCCTCGGGCAGTTTCTGCTCGAGGCGATCTTGCTCTGCAACCTCGGCGGTATGGTCGGGGTGTTGGTCGGCTTCGGGCTGGGCAACGTCGTCGCGATGGTCACCGACTTCGGCGTCGACGTGCCGCTCGAATGGGCGGCGATCGGCTTGTTGTTCTGCACCAGCGTCGGACTGGTCTTCGGCATGTGGCCGGCGATGAAGGCCTCGCGGTTGCCGCCGATCGAGGCCCTGCGCTACGAATAGCTCTGCGGGGGTCAGGGTCCAGGGATCCGGACCGGGGACCGGACGAGGTCCCCCGGGGGACTGCAGAGAGGACGCCACTCACGCTCCGGCGAGTACCCGATACCTGGTACCCGGTACCGTGGTCGCAGTACTCGGACGGCGCCCATTGCGTCCGACCTGTGTGTACCACAGCAGGGCACATGGGCAACCGCTAGCGCGTGAAGTCTCCCGCGGCTTCCGGCTGATAGAGGACCTCCTCGACGCGCAAGCGGCGCACGCCGGCCGGCACCGGCCATTCGATCTCGTCGCCGACTCGATACCCGAGCATCGCCGCCCCGATCGGCGCCAGGACCGAGATCTTGCCGGCGCCGAAATCGGCCTCGGGCGGGTAGACCACCGTGTAGTCGAGGATCTCGCCCTGATCGAGATCGAGCAGGCGAGCACGCGAGTTCATGGTGATGACGTCGGCAGGGATCTGGGCGGCCGGCACGACCGTGGCCCGGCCGATCTCGACGATCAGCTCGCGCACGTCCTCACGGTCATAGGTCGCAGTCGGTCGCTCGAGCATCTTCTCGAGTCTGGTGCGGTCCTCCGCGGTCACGTAGATGGTGCGCTCGCTCACGTTGAAATCCTCCTGGCCAGGCCTCGCTGGTCCTGTCGATGGCCCCGGTTTCGGGGCGCGGAACTCTGCCGACCCGAGGGCTCGGGCGTCGGCACGGCGCCGGCGAGAGATGGGCCTCGATCGCGCGGCAGGTCAGCAGTATAGCAGTTCAGAGGCCGGCGAGGCCCGCCATGAGGTCCTCGATCAGATCGTCCGGATGCTCGAGGCCGATCGAGAGCCGGATCAGGCCTTCAGGGGCGCGGGTGTGCTCTCCCTCGACCGATGCTCGGTGCTCGGCCAGGCTCTCGACCCCACCGAGGCTCGTCGCCCGGGTAAAGAGGCGCAGGCGCTGGAGCAGGCGGAAAGCCGCCTCTCGCCCCCCGTCCACCTCGATCGCGAGCATGCCCCCGAAACCGTCTTGCATCTGGCTTGCGGCGACCGCGTGCCCAGGGTCGTCTGGCAGGCCGGGGTAGGCGACTCGAACCAGCCGCGGGTGCCCGACCAAGGCCTCCGCCAGAGCCCGAGCATGAGCCGAATGCGCCCGCACTCTCAGCGGTAAGGTGGTCAGGCCACGCAGCACCAGCCAACAATCGAACGCGCTCGGCACCGCCCCGGCCACCTGCTGCCAGGCTCGGATCTGCGGTTCGAAAGCCGCCGCGGACGCTCCCAACACCACCGCACCGCCCAACACGTCGCTGTGTCCACCGAGGTACTTGGTGGTCGAGTGCACCACCAAATCGGCGCCGAGCTCGAGCGGACGTTGCAACACCGGCGTCGCCCACGTGCCGTCGACCGCCACCCACCAGCCGGCGCGACGAGCCACCGCCACCGCGGCGCGGATGTCGGTGATCTCGAGGTTGGGGTTCGAAGGCGTCTCGATCCACAGCAGGCCCGGCTGCGACGGCAGGGACACGGTTCCCGCGAGCAGGTCGCCGACGGACACGGTGCGGGGCATCAGGTCGAGCCGGGGCCCGAGCTCGTGCACCAGCGTGCGGGCGCCGTGGTAGAGGTCGCGCGGCAGCACCACGGCCGCCCCTTTGGGCAAAGCTGCGAGGACCGCGCTGATCGCGGCCGCCCCGGACGGGAAGGCCACCGCCGCCGCGCCGCCGTCGAGATCCGCCAGCGCTGCCTCGAGCGCTTCGCGATTGGGCGACTCGCTGCGAGCGTAGACGAAGCCGCGGCGGGGTTGTCCATCCGGGTCGCGCTCGAAGGTCGTCGAAAGGTGGATCGGCGGTGCCACGTCGCCGGTGGTCGTGGTGTGGCAGGCACGGGCACGGACAGCGCGAGTTTCGATCCTCATGGCCACGATCTTGACGCATCGGCAAGCAGCCGGGTGAGCAGGTCCGCGAGTGAGGATCCAGTTTCGGCTGTGCTGCTATATACTTTTGGCATGCCGAAATTGGTGATTCGATCTGGCGTATCCGGCATGGTCCTGCGCCGCATGACCCTGGCTACGACACTCACCGTCCTGGCTTCTGGCTCGGCTCACGCCGGTGAGCAGACCCTTGCCCTCGAGCTTGCCTTCGAGCGACTGGGACAGCTCAGCGGTGGCGGCGATGTCGTGGCCGCGCTCGGTTCGCTGGCGTATCAGGCCGAGCTCGGTGCCGACTCGCCGTGGCGCGTTTCGACCAACCTGTTGTGGCCGGTGGGCGAGAGTCTCTCCGCGTCGCTCGGCGATGTCGGCACGATCAGCAACATCGACGCACCAAACGGTCTGCGGGTGCAGGAGCTGTGGATAGAACGCGATCTCGGACGTGGCAGCTCCGCGCGTCTGGGCTGGCTCGCCGCCGACTCCGAGCTGTGGAGCACCGACAGCGGCGGTCTCTTCCTCCATAGCGCCTTCGGCGCCCCGGCCATCCTCGCCACCAACGCGGCGGCCCCACCGATCTACCCGAGCGCCGCCCTCGGGCTGCGCATCGACCGGCACTGGACAGCGGGCCGATGGCGAGCGGTGGCGCTCGACGGCAACGCCGGCGATCCGGCGGATTCCCGCGGCCTCGAGCTCGACCTCGACGAGCCGCTCCTCGCGTTCGAGCTCGAGCTCGGTCCTGCGGCGCCGACCGCGGCGAGGCTCGAGCTGTCGTTCGGCTGGCATCGCAGCTCGCTCGAGCCCGGCGGGCCACAGCGATCGTCGGCATTTGCGCTGGGCACCGCCGAGGTGCCACTTGCGCCGACGTTCATCCTCTTTGCCCGGGTCGGCGTGGCCGAGGGTGCCGAGAGGTCGACTTCACGCACCGCCGAAGTGGGTGCCACGCTCGAGCTTGGACGCGGCGTCCTAGGCCTGGCCGCAGCAGTGCTCGACTTTCACCCCGCAGGCTTCGGGACCGCCGTGCACCGCCACCACGAGCTGATCATCGAGGCGACTCACCAGTACCGAGTGAGCGACCACGTCACGCTGCAACCCGCGCTCCAGCGGGTCCTCACACCGAGCCGCGAGGACGCGGCCTGGGTAGTGGCCCTGCGAACCGTCTTCACCCCATGATGATCTCGTCGCCCGGTCCCCGACGACGCGACTGCTGACGGCCCTTCGGCTGGTGCTCTGACGTTCTCGCTGGTGCCCTCACCGTGCGCTCTCCCGACGCTAAACCTTGAAGTGTTACTTTAGCAATTGCCCTCGGTGTTGGTCAACGCCGCTTGACAGGTCTGCGCGCCGGGCGTAGCGTGGACGGACCACGTCGATCATCGTGATCGACACCAGGAGTGCGCCGGTGTCGGGAAGAGGAGTGAGACTCTCTCGCCGCCCCGCGACTGTGACCGTGACGACCGTCGCCTCTGCCACTGCCCAAAGCGGGTGGGAAGGCGCGACGGGAGGTTGATCGGGAGCCAGGAGACCGGCCGGCGTACGGGACCACGAACACCCCGAGGGGGGTAGGAGTCCGACATGCCACGAGGCCGCATCTTTGGGTTCGTCGTTGCCGCTGCGTGGGCGAATCTCGCTCACGCCACGATCAATTCTCCCACCGCCGCCGAGCGCGAGCCGCACCGCGAGTCGATCGTGGTGACCGCGAGCCGACTCGAGGAAACCGAGCGCGAAGCGCCGGCGAGCACCAGCGTGCTCGACCGCAAGCTCCTCGACTCACTCGGCTCGGGGTCGGCCGCCGAGGCCCTGCGTCTGGCTCCGGGACTCGAGGTGTCACAAAGTGGTGGGCCCGGGCGGGTGACCTCGGTGCTGATGCGCGGCGCCAACAGCGCGCACACGCTGGTGTTGCTCGACGGCCAACGGCTCAACGACCCCGCCACCGGACTGTTCGACTTCGCCGCCCTCAGCACCGCCGAGCTCGACCGGATCGAGGTCGTCAGGGGCCCGCAAAGTGCTTTGTGGGGATCCGAGGCCCTGGGTGGGGTGATCCACTTGATCTCGCGGCCGCCCGCCCCCGGCTGGAACGGAGTCGGCACCATCGGCGTCGGGGAGGGCTCGGTGCGCCGCGCCGGCGCCTCCGTCAGCCTCGGCGACTCGCGGTGGAGCGGGCGCCTGGCGCTCGACCATCTCGAGGGCGAGGAGATTTCGGTTGCGCACGAAGGAGCGGGGAACCCCGAGCTCGACCGCCATCGGGGCCTCGAGGCAAGCGCCCGGGTCGACGCCAACCCGACTTCCCGCGATCAGCTGAGGCTGACCTGGCGAGCGCTCGACGCCACCACCGAGCTCGACGGCTTCGACTTCGCGAGCGGTCCGGTCGACGATCTCAACGCCGAGCAGGATCGTGGCCTCCAAGCGCTCGGCCTCCACTGGTCGCACCAGCGACGAACCGTGACGATCGCGACACGGCTGGGATACTTCGAGGACCAGTTGCGCGGAACCGACCCGGACACGTTCTTCAACAACTTCGAGATCACCTCTTCGGTACCCGACGCTGCGGTGCAGCTCGACCGCAGCTTCGGCGGCGCGGTCGTTTCGCTCGGCATGTCCTGGGAGCAGCGCGAGGTCGACAATGTCGGCACCTTCACCGACCGCCAACGCCTCGCCGGGCTCTACCTCCAACACCGCTTCGATGCCGGAGCCTGCACCACCACCGTCGGCGTCCGCTACGACGACCACCAGAGCTTCGGTTCCGCTACCACCGGCCGCCTCGCCCTCGCCTGCCCGCTCGGGAACTGGACCCTCCGCGCTGCGTGGGGCAGCGGTTTTCGCGCGCCCTCGCTCAACGAGCTGGTCTTCCCCTACTTCGGCAACCCGGAGCTCGAGCCCGAGACCAGTCGCGGCGGCGACCTTGGGCTGACCTGGTCCAAGCGCCGCATCGAGGTCAGCACGGCGTTGTTCCACCAAGACTTCGAGGACCTGATCGGCGTTGGTCCGGCGTTCACCGCGGTCAACATCGGTCGAGCCCGCACCCGCGGGATCGAGACCGGCATGCGGATCGGCTGGGAGGGCGGGCGCGTGTCCGGCAATTACACCTATCTCGAGGCGGAAGATCGGTCGACCGCGGCGGCCCTGCCGCGCCGACCGCGCCACCGCGGGGTGGTCGTGCTCGAGCTCGAGCCGACCAAGCGCTGGCAGGCAACCGCCACCGTGATCGGCGTGGCGGACAGGGTCGACGTAGGCGCCCTAGCCCTCGACGACTACGTCCGCGTCGACCTCGGTCTGCGGTGGCGGGCGACTCCCCGCGTCGAGCTCGACCTCGCGATCCACAACAGCCTCGACGAGGACTACCAGGAGATCGCCGGCTACGGCACCGCCGGACGGCTGGTCCAAGTGGGAGCGCGGCTTTCGTGGTGACGCGAGCGGGCCGGCGTCTCTGGCGGTGGCACCTCCTGCTGGTGGGCCTGCTCTGCACCGCCTGGGGAGCAGCTTGCCGTCCGACGACACCGGCCCCGACGGCCGACCCGCCGTGTACGACCCGCGAGCAGCCGGCCCTGCCGCAGCTCGACTACGCGACCGGCATGCGCTGGGAGGCCGGCCACGGCTATCGACGGGTGGTGATGCCCTCGCCGTGGCCTGGGGCAGCCAAGCCTTTCACCCTGGTCTTGCTCGAGTGTGGAGCAAAGCTACCGGCGGCCCACGCCGGCGAGCCCTGGCTGCGGGTTCCTGTCGATCGGGTGGCGACCACCGCCGCCATCCAGGCAGCTCAGCTGGCAGCTCTCGACGCCGCGGCGACGATCGTCGCCCACACCGGTCGCGATCTGATCTGGGCGCCCGAGGTTCGCGCGCGGCGCGAGCAGATCGTCGAGCTCGGCAATGACGGCCCGCTGGAGCTCGAGAGGCTCTCCGCGGCCGGCCCGTCCGTGGTGCTCACCAGTCCGCTGTCGGCTGCCGACGACCTCGCCCCACGACTCTCCGCGCTCGGCATCGTGGCGATCCCCCATGCCGAATGGCTCGAGCCGCAGCCGGTGGGGCGCGCCGAGTGGTTGCACCTCATCGCCGCCCTCATCGGTCGAGAGGCCCGCGCGGTGGCCCTTCTCGACGAGGTCCACGTCGGTTGGCGGACGACCGTGGCTCGCACCGCCGATCTCCCCTTGGAGGATCGCCCGGCGGTGTTCACCGGACTGCCCTGGCGCGGCACCTGGTGGGTGCCCCCCGCACACAGTGCCACCGCCGAGCTGGTTCGGGCCGCCGGCGGGCGGTGGGCACTCGATCGGCTCGAGTCGCAACGGCTCCAGCTCGGCTCGGGAAACCTTCCGGTCGATCTCGAGGCCATGGTGGCGGTTGCCGCCGAGGCTGAGGTGTGGCTCGGGCCCGGCCTGGCCCGCACCCGCGCCGATATCCTCGCCGCTGAACCGCGCGCACACCTCCTGCATGCTCTCGACCGGGGCCTGGTCCTGATCCCCGATCTCCGCCTCGGCGAGCGCGGTGCCAACGACTGGTGGGAAGGCGCGGTCGTGCGTCCCGATCTCGCCGTGGCGGAGCTTGCCTCGTGGCTCCACCCCGAGCGCTTCCCCGTGCCTGAACGGCGCTGGTTGCGCAGGCTCGAGCGGTCATGAGCACGATACGGCGCGGGGTCCGCCTCGGCTGGCTGGCAGCGGCGAGTCTCGTCGCCAGCGCGGCCGGGCTGCTGCTCGGCCCGGCCGGAATCGACCCCGGGACGGTCGTCGCCGCCCTCCTCGGAGGCGGCGAGCCGAGCGCCGCCGTGGTGGTGTGGCAGCTGCGCCTGCCGCGAGCGCTCGCCGCCTGGTTCTCCGGTGCCGGTCTCGCCGTCGGTGGCCTGTTGATGCAGACGTTGTTCCGCAACCCCTTGGCCGGCCCATTCGTGTTGGGGATTTCGTCCGGAGCCAGTCTGGCGGTGGCCTTGGTGGTGCTCGGATTCGGCACCATGGCGACGTGGCTCGGCGGCCTGGGGCTCGCCGGAGCGGCGATGGTCGGCTCTGCCGCCACGCTCGCCGGCGTTGCGATTGCCGCTCGTCGCGTCGACACCACCACCCTGCTGGTCCTCGGGGTGCTGCTCGGGGCTGCGGTGTCGGCGGCAACCACTCTGCTCCTTGCCTTTGCCAGCGCGGATCGGCTTCAGAGCTACGTGGTGTGGACTTTCGGCAGCTTTGGGGGCGTCACCGCCACGAGCGCGGGCCTGCTCGCAACTCTGGTCGGCGCAGGCATTGTGCTCGCCACGTCGATCCTCCGTTCCCTCGACGCCTTGCACCTCGGCGACCGCGAGGCGGCCAGCCTTGGCGTCGACGTGCCCCGCGTGCGCGCCGTGGCACTTGCAGCCACGGCGATCCTCGCAGGCTCGATCACCGCCTTCTGCGGGCCGATCGGCTTCCTCGGGGTCGCGATGCCTCACCTCGCCAGGGCCTTGTTCCGCACCGCTTCCCATCGTTGGCTCCTGCCGGGCAGCGCCGCCGCCGGCGCCACCGCGGCAGCGCTGGCCGACACGCTGGTGCAGTGGCCGGGAACCTCCCTGTCGCTGCCGCTCGGGGCGGTGACGGCGCTGATCGGTGCCCCGTGGCTCGCCCTGGTGGTCCTGCGGCGGCCACGCTGGCGGGAGCTCGCATGAGTGCACCCCTGCTCGAGATCCGCGAGCTCGACATCGGCTGGCCCGGCCGTTGCCTTGCCCGCGGGCTCGATCTCGACCTCGAAGCCGGCACCACCATCGCCGTGGTCGGCGACAACGGCGCCGGCAAGTCGACGCTGCTCGCAACCCTGGCAGGACTCCAGCCACCGCGCAGTGGCTCGATCCGCATCGGCGGCCATCCGCTCGAGCAGCTCGAGCTCGCCGCCCGCGCTCGCGCCGTCACCTGGTGCGGATCGCGCCTCGAACGCCCCCTGGCGATGTCCGGGGCCGAGCTCGTGAGGCTTGGGCGGCTGCCGCATCGGGGTGCGCGGAGCGACGACGACTCTGCGGTCGCCCAGGCGCTGGCGGACAGCGGCGCAGGCGAGCTTGCGCACCGCGCGGTCGCCGAGCTCAGCGATGGCGAGCTGCAGCGGCTGTGGATCGCTCGAGCGCTCGCCCAGGCGAGCCCGGTGATGCTCTTCGACGAGCCGACTGCCCATCTCGATGTCGTGCACCGCCACCATTTCCAGTCCACCCTGCGCCGGCTGGCGACGGCCGGCCACGTGTGTGTCGTCGCCACTCACGATCTCGAGGTCGCACTCACAGTGCCCGACCAGTTGGTGGTGATCGCAGACGGCACGTTCCACTGCGGCGGTCCTGAAGATCTCGCGCTGGCGGGTGTGCTCGCCGCCACGCTCACCGGCGGCCGGCTGGTGCTCGACCCGCAGCGGCTGCGGTTCCGCTCCACTGCGGCGGGAGCCAGGCTGTGGCTCGACATCCCCGCAGGGCCGATCCGCGGCTGGACCCAAAACGCCATCGAACGGGCGGGCTTCGAGGTGGGAGACCCAACCGACTCCGCCGTGCGGTACGACGCCGGCACCTGGCGGCTGCCGAGCGGGGACGTCGTCACCTCCCTCGGTGAGCTGGTCGAGCGCCTTGCCGCGCCACCAGCCGTGAGAGAATGATTCTTCCCCAAACGTCCGCGGAACCAGGACACCTCACCCAGAGTCCATACTCTCATGCCCGAGCCATCACCCCTGCGCGTGGTCTATCGCCTCATCGGTCGGGGCGACGAAGACGGATTCGAACGGATTCGAGCCATCGCCCTCGAACAGACGGTCGAGATCCCTGCCGAAGCTCTGACTCGTGAGCTCGAACGCCGGGCCGTGGGTCGACTCGAGTCGATCGAGCGCATCGACAAACGCCTGTGGCGGGCAGTGGTGGACTACCCGGCAGCGGTCGCCGGTCTCGGGGACCTGCCGCAGCTGCTGAACTGGTTGTTCGGCAACATCGCGTTGTACGACGGGGTGGTGGTGGAGTCGGTGGAGTGGTCGGACGAGACGATCGCCCGGTTCCAGGGTCCACGTCGTGGGACCCGAGGGCTGCGTGCCCTGTTCCCCGATGCCGGCCATCGACCGTTGACGATGGCGGCGATCAAGAGCCTCGGCGAAACCGCCGGCGAGCTCGGCACTCGCGCCGGCGCGTTGGCGCGGGCCGGCTTCGACCTTGTCAAGGATGATCACGGGCTAGCCGACCAGGAGTCGGCCCCGTACGCCGATCGCCTCGCGGCCTGCGCCGAAGCCGTCGCCCGCGCCAACCAGGCGGCCGGCGGTCGCACGCGTTACGTCCCCAACCTGACCGGGCCGATCGATGGCCTCGAGGCTCGGCTCGACCTGGCAAAGAGCCATGGCGTCGAGATCGTGATGCTGTCACCGTGGCTGATGGGCCTGGACGTGATGCGCCGCTTCTCGCGCGAGGCGGGCGTGGCGATCGTCGCTCATCCCACCCTCGCCGGAGCCCTGGCCCATCCCCACCACGGCCTCTCACCCGGGTTGGTGCTGGGGGATCTGATGCGCCTTGCCGGCGCCGACGCAGTGATCTTCCCGTGGGCCGGCGGCCGCTTCCGCCTCAGCGCCGAAGAAGGCCACCAGATCATCGATCGCCTGTCGGCACCGATCGGCGAGCTGCTGCCGGCGATGCCGGTGGTCGGCGGAGGGCTGCCGATCGACCGCGAGCCGCCGCGGCTTCCTCTCGACACGATCCTGCTCTTCGGCGGCTTTCTCTACGTGGCGCCCGACCTCCAAGCCGCCGGGCGAGCGGTGGTCGAGCGGGTGGCGAGGCTCTGGCCGAGCTAGGAAGACGGGACAGAGGGCCTCACGGACGGAGCGACTTCGGAGACGCGATCCGGGAGTCCCTTTGGTCCCTTCGTCCCTTGGTCCCCTTCCCTCTCACCCTCGAGCTCCGCCACTTGGGACCCACACCACCCAGCGGATATGCTCCGACTCCCCATCGGAGCCGCAACCTTGCCCTCGAGTCCGCGTACACAGCCATGGTAGACAGCGAACGACACCCGAGCGATGAAGAGCTCGTCTCGAGAGTCCTCGCTGGCGACCGGGATGCCTTCGGCGAGCTCGTCGGGCGCTACCAGTCGCGGGTGGTGAGCTTCCTCTACCGCATGAGCCGCGATCTCGACGCGGCCCACGACCTGGCTCAGGATGTCTTTCTCCGGGTTCACAATGCACTCGACCGCTTCGACCCTTCCTATCGCTTTTCGACCTGGCTGTTCCGGGTTGCCCAGAACCTCGCCATCGACGAGATCCGGCGGCGGCGAATCCAGACGGTGTCGCTGCACCGTGGTGAAACCGACGCCGAGAGCGACTCGTATGAGTGGGAGCTGCCGAGTGATGCCCCAGGGCCGTACCGCGACGCCCGCAACGTCGAGCGCTCCGATGCGATCCAGGGAGCCATCTCCGGACTTCCGTGGGAATACCGAGAGCTCATCTTGTTGCGCCACTACGCCGAGCTCTCCTACGAAGAAATTGCCAGCTCCAAGAACATGCCGCTCGGCACGGTCAAGAACAAACTGTTTCGCGCTCGGCAGATGTTGAAAGACAAGTTGTCCGACTTCCTCGAAGACTAGACAGACCACGATGACCCGTCTTCACCCCATCACTGACCCTTCGCTTTCGGACGAGGTGCGCCTGTGAGCCAGTCCCAAGAGACCCTCGACTCCACTCTCGAGCTCCTGCTCGACCTCGAAGCCGATGGCTCCGTCACCGCCGACGAGCGCGAGCAGCTCGAGGCCGTCGCCGCGCGACCAGAGGTCGCCGTGCGGCGTCGGGAGCTTACGAGCCTCCACCAGCGCCTGGCGGCGAGCCGTGTCGAAGCCCGGCCGGGCTTCCGCGAGCAGGTGTTGGCCTCGCTCGAGCCGGCCGGTTGGGAAGCTCGTCACCGCCGGGCCTGGAAGCTGCCGGTAGCGGCCATGGTGGTCCTCGGATCGCTCGCGGCGATGCTGCTCGGCCGCAGTGCTGCCGAAGACGGCGCCGCGGTGGGTCTGGCTTCCGCCCTCAGCGACTTCCTGGTGGCCATCGCTGTCGCCGGCGGCGGCCTCGCCACCGCCTCGTGGCAGGGGCTCCACCTCACGCTCACCGACCTCGTCGGGGCCTCCCTCGGCACCCAAATCGCCTTCGTGGTGCTGGCCCTGGGCGCCAACGCCGCGCTCTTCGCCGGGATTCGTTCGGTGTTGCGGCGCGCGCGTGCGAGCGCGAACGCCCGCGCGATACGCTAGCGAGTGCTGGCGCGGGCCTTCGCCGCGCAACCCGGAGGATCAGCATGAGGCGCTTTGCAGGAGCAGGGACCGGGGACCAGGGACCGGGGACCCGCTCGGAGCGCGGGGGAGAAGGGCACCGGGTACCGGGTACCGTCTACCCGCCCGAGCGCCGGAAGCATCACCCGAGCAGCTCCTCGAGCGCCACTGCGACGTGCACGTCGGGGGACGAAGATCGGCCCCGTCGTCCGATCTCCGTCCCGGGTCCCTGGTCCCGGGTCCCGGGTCCCCATTTTCCGAGCAGCCTGCGAATCGGCACATTGCTCGTCGCGGTGCTGGCGACCCTGGCTCCTCAGGCGGCCGTCGCGGCCGGCACTCGAGGCGACCTCGCCATCGCCGATCTCCCGGCGCTGCGCCTCGAAACCGGGGGCCTCGCCCGTCGCCAGCTGGTGGCGATCGGGCGCGACCTGGTGGTCGAGGGTGAAGCGATGTCCCACGTCGTCGCGGTCGACGGCTCGGTCGAGGTCGCGGGCCGCGTCGGCGGCGACGTGATCACACTCGGGGGTGACGTCCACCTCGGCCCAGGAGCGCGGGTCGAAGGCGACATCTTCGTCCTCGGCGGGCGCCTCGAGGCCGCGCCCGATGCCTTCGTCGGCGGCCGATCGGTGAGTTACCCGGGCGTCTCCGGAGCCTTCCTGGCGGTGCTCGAAGCTCCCGCGCTCGGCTTGTCGGCAACCTCGCCGACCGTCGTGGGCATCAAACTCGCGCTGCTGACCGGGTGGATGGCGGTGTTGCTCGTGCTGTTTGCAACCTCCGGTCGCGAGATGCTCAGCACCTCGCGGTGTGTGATCGAAGAGCCCCTACGCGCCTTCGGCATCGGCTTGACCTTCGTCCTCGCCGCCCTGATCACTCTTGTGGCGCTCAACCTCGCGGTGTCGGCGCTGGTGGGTGTGCCCTTCGTGTTCCTGCTCCTGCTGGTGGCGGTGTTGGCGAAGTTGTGGGGCATGGCGGCGGTGTTCCACGCCCTCGGGGTGATGGTCGCGCGGCGCTTCGGGCGACGGAGGATGCTGCCCCTGACGGCGGCCACCATCGGCCTGATCGCCCTCGGATCACTGAAGTTCGTGCCCATGGTGGGCTTGTGGGTGTGGTGGCTCGCCACCTTCGTCGGCATCGGCGCAACCCTGGTGACCAAGTTCGGCCGCCGCGAACCCTGGATCCCCGCCGCGCAGCCGATCGTCCCGGCGCTGTCCTGAGCCGAGCGAGGCGGGGCAGACCTCTCGGCGCCGGCTGGCAGTCTCCCGCCGCCAGAGGCCTCATAAGCCACCTCGGTCCGGGCGCCACACCCGTCCACTGCGAGTTTGTCCCGGTTTGGCCGGTTTACGACCCCCAGGAGATGAGGGTCGCCGATCGCACATCGGACCTCGAAATCTCCCCCTCCAGGGGGATGGTGCAATACATGAAACTGTCGTAGGGTGGCACGTACCTGTTCGGTCGAACGTTGCCATCTCCTCATGTCCGCCTCTGCCTCGACCTCTTGGAGCTTGCCGATGCGCTTCGCCCCCTCGCAGCACTCCTTGCCACGCTCGCTCTTGCGGCTTCGCCACACGCGGCGCGGGCCGGCTTCGACCCGATCTTCGCCGACGGCTTCGAGACCGGTGACACCCTGCGCTGGTCGACCGAAACCCGAGACCCCTCAGCGCCCGATCTTCCGCCGGATCCCGAGAGCGTCGCTCCGCCTCTCGATCTGACGGTTGCGACCTCGACGGCCGAAGCGCTCGAGTTCTTGTGGACCGGCCCGGATCCAATCCAGCGCGACGTGCAACCAGGTGCCCTCGAGCCACGGCGGCTGGCGGCCCTGCGTGGTCGCGTGTTGTGGGTCGACGGCGAGCCCCTTGCGGGCGTACGAGTTTCGATTCACTCCGCAGACGAGGTTGGCTGGACCTTCAGTCGCCGCGACGGCCTATGGGACCTCGCGATCAATGGCGGCGGGGCGATCACCGTGGTGTTCGAGAAGGACGGATTCATCCCCGCCCAACGCACCCTCGACGTCGACTGGCGGGCATGGGAGCAGGTCGAGGATGTCGTGCTGCTGCAGTACGACCCGGTGAGCACGCCGATCGTGGCCGGTGCAACCGAGATGCAGGTCGCCCGCGGCTCGGTGGTCACGGACGACGCCGGCGAGCGCCAGGCGACGCTGATGTTCCCCGAGGAGATCCACGCGGACATGGCGTTCGCCGACGGCGACACCACGCCTTTGACGGCCCTCACCGTGCGAGCGACCGAATACACCGTCGGCCCGCTCGGCCCGCTGCGGATGCCGGCGCCGTTGCCCGAGAACACCGGCTACACCTACGCCGTCGAGCTCTCGGTCGACGAGGCCGTTGCGGCCGGAGCCGTACGCGTACAGTTCGACCAGCCGGTGGCCTTCTACCTCGAGAACTATCTCGACTTCCCGGTGGGCGATGCGGTGCCGGCCGGCTACTACGATCGCGAGCTGGCGCAGTGGATCCCGTCGGAGAACGGCCGCATCGTCGAGATCCTGTCGGTCGACGGCGGCGTTGCTTCGCTGGACGTCGAGGGCGCGGGGACCCCGGCCAGCCCGGCCGAGCTCGACGAGCTTGGGGTGAGCCCGTCCGAGCTGGTCCGACTGGCGCTGCTGTACCCGGTTGGAGCAGAGCTCTGGCGGGTGCCGATCACACACTTCACCCCCTGGGACTGGAACTGGCCCTGGGGCCCGCCCGAGGATGCCAACACGCCGAGCAGTGAGCCGGACCCGCGTGATTCTCCCGATCCGCCGACCACCGACCCGCCTCCGGTCCCGCCAACACCCGATCCGAACGAGCCGAGTGAAAGCACTGACGAGAGCTGCGAGAAAGCCGGCTCGATCATCGAGTGCCACAACCAGGTTCTGCGCGAAGAGATCCCTCTCGTGGGTGCACCCTGGTTTCTTGCCTATTCGAGCGAACGGGTCAAGGACCGTGGCCCAAGCGTCTACTCGCTGCCGGTCGTCTTGACCGGCCCCGGGGTGTCGAGCGACTTGATCCAGGTTAGGGCGACGGTGACCGTCGCCGGCAAGCGCTACCAGCAGACCTTCCCCCCGAATCCGAACCTGACCTGGACCATCAGCTGGGACGGCAGGGACCTCTTCGGACGTCCGACGCAGGGAACGCAGCCGGTTGTCATCGTGCGGGAGTACGTCTACCGTGCGATCTACTACAGCACGCCCCGCAATTTCGTACGCTCGTTCTCCCGTCTGCCGTCGGGCAGCTCCTTCATTGGCAGCCGCGCCAATCGGACGGTCACAGTAACCTCGCGGACGGTGTCGACCATCTCCCGCCGGGTGCGCGGCATGGGCAACTTCGACGTCTCCCGTGAAGGCCTGGGAGGCTGGAGCCTCTCCGTGCACCACCGCTACGACCCCGGCGCCCAGGTGGTCTTCCGCGGTGACGGGACGCGGCGCGACAGCCGCCGCATCGGACCACTTGCCCGGCGTTTCGCCGGCAACGGCCAATGGGCCGACAGTGGCGACGGCGGGCCCGCGGTCGATGCGAGCCTACTCGCACCGAAGGGACTCGCAGCGGGCCCCGACGGCTCGATCTACATCGCCGACGCCATGGCACACCGGATCCGACGGGTGTTGCCCGACGGCACGATCGAAACCGTCGCCGGCAACGGCACCGCCTGCGATCCGGGCGGCGGTGGGGGGACGATTCTCGGCGCGGCCTGCGGTGACGGCGGCCTGGCCACGGAGGCTCAGCTCTCCGGGCCCGAAGACGTCGCCGTGGCGCCAAACGGGGCCTTGATCATCGCCGACACCGCCAACGGCTGCGTGCGCAAGGTGCACGGGGGCGTAATCACGACGCTCGCCGGGACCTGTCAGGGCGGTGGGGGTGGCGAGGTCCTGACCGGGGGCGACCCGTGCAGCTTCGGTTGCCCCGGATCGAACGCCCCGTTTGCCGAGCCCGCTGGGGTCACCGTGTCGAACCGCGGTGTGGTCTACGTCGCCGATGCTTCCGATCGGCGAATCTGGCAGATCGACGCCGATGGCTGGTCCACTCCGATCGCCGGAACCGGAGACTTCGGCGATTCGGGCGACGATGGTCCCGCCAATCAAGCGACCTTCAACAACCCGCGTGACGTGGTCGTAGGCCTCGATGGCTCGCTCTACATCGCCGATCGCGATGCCAATCGGGTCCGGAGAATCCGCAACGACGGCACCATCGTGGCTTTCGCCGGAAATGGGAGTCCGCTGAGCTCCGGCGATGACGACGCCGCGACGCTTGCGGGTGTGCCCGGACCGCTTTCGCTCGCCTTTGGCGGTGACGGCTCGCTCTATATCGCCGAGCAATGGGGCTTCACCGTCCGCCGCGTCAGCACCAACGGCACGATCAGCACGGTAGCCGGCGCGTCGGACTTCTACGGCGAAAACCTCGACGCCGGCATGGCGCCCGAGCAGTTCTACTTCGGCGAGCCAGGTGGGCTCGCGGTGATGCCGGGCGGGGAGCTGCTGATGGCCGATGCGGGGTTGTCCTTGGTGATGCGGGTCGGCACCGAGCTGCCACCGTGGTCCGCCGAGGAAATCCGCGTGCTCGACGGAGGAGAGGTGCTGGTGTTCAACCACCAGGGTCGCCACCTGCGCACCCTCCATGCATTGACCGGAGCAGTCCTGCTCGAGCTCGGCTACGACGCGAACGGCAAGCTCCTCACGCTCGATGACGTCCAGGGCAACGTGACGACTTTGATCCGCGACCCGGACGGCCGCGTCAGCGAGATCGTCGGCCCGTTCGGGCAGAGTATGGTCCTCGACTACGACCCTCAGGGCTACCTCGAATCGGTCGAAGACCCGCTCGAGAACCGCTGGCAGATGGTCAACACCACCGGAGGGCTGCTGGCGAGTTTCGCCCCGCCCCGCCAGCATGCGTGGTCGTTCGAATGGAGCGGAACCGATGGCCGCCTCCAGCGTGACGACGATCCTGCCGGAGGCTGGAAAACCTTGACCCGCTGGAGCCTGCGCAGCGGTGCCAGCAGCCGAGCGTATGTCGTGCGCCTGCGTACGCGCATGGCTCGGGGCATGGAGTACCAGCACTGGGAGAGCCCGAGTCGGACCACCCTTCTCACGCTGCGCGGCACCGATACCTCTGGGATCACCTACCGGCTCCTGTCGTCCTCGCAGGAGAGTGCCGACGGCGCGTTCGAGACCCGCCGCACCGGCGTTGGCACGACCTTCGGCTTCCGCGAGCCGGATGCGCAATGGGGAGGCCTCGCCGAGCACGCGGTCGAGACCACCGTCGCCCGCGGCCCTGCGGTGCTGAGCGTCGAACGCTCGAGCGAAGCGACACTCGCCGATCCGAGCAACCCGTTGTCCCTCGAAGATCGCACCGACCGGGTGTTCGTCAACGGCCGCGAGTACGTGTCCCACTACGACGCGGCCCTGCGGCGTCTGACCCGCACCAGCCCCGAAGGTCGCGTGAGCACGGTCGATCTCGACTCCCGTGGCCGCCCGACTTCGATTCAGGTGGGCACACTGTTGCCGACGACCTTCTCCTACGACAGCCGCGGCCGGCTCGAGGCGATCGAACAGGGCAGTGGCCCGGCCCTGCGCCGACTCGATCTCGGCTACGACCTGCTCGGCCGGCTCGAGACCCTCACCGACCCCTTGCTGCGCACCGTGGGCTTCAGCTACGACGACGCCAACCGCGTGACCACCCAGATGCTGCCGGATACGCGCACGATCGGCTTCGATTGGGATGCCAACGGCAACCTCACCGGCCTCACCCCTCCCGGCCGGCCCGAGCACGGCTTCGCTCACACCCCCGTCGACTTGGTCTCGGGCTACGACCCGCCGCCGCTGCCGGGTGCCGGATCGACCAGCTACAGCTACGACTACGACCGCTACCTGACCGGCATCACCCGACCCGACAGCACCACCATCGGCCTCGACCGCGATGTCCAGGGGCGCCTCGAAGCGATCTCCTCGCCACTCGGGACCTACACCTTCACCTACCCGCCCCTCACCGCCGACGACCGAGTGGTCTCGGCCACTGATCCCGACGGTGGCGCCATTGCCTACAGCTGGAGCGGGCCTTACCTGCTGTCCTCGACCTGGACCGGCGAGGTCGCTGGTGCGGTCGCCCGGACCTACGACGGCAACGGCTGGCTCACCAGCCGCAGCGTCAACGGCGCCCATACCGCGGCGTTCGGCTACGACGACGACGGCTTGCTCACCGCGGCCGGAGCCCTCACCATCGCCCGCGACCCGGCCACTGGCCTCGTCACCGGCACGAGTCTTGGTGACGTCACCACGACGATGGCCTACAACGGCTTCGGCGAGCCCGAATCGGCGAGTGCGAGCTTCGACGGCACCCCGCTCTACCAGGTCAGCTACACCCGCGACCAGCTCGGCA
>CAZRFU010000066.1:7830-29844 GCA_964599475.1 uncultured Thermoanaerobaculia bacterium | reverse complement strand
CAAGCGCAGGCGAGCCACTGACGGCGCGGTCCTCGAGATACGGGCACCACTGCCGCGCGCGATCAGGTCGGAAAATCACACCGTGCAGAGAGCCGCACAAGTTTCGAGTGGTCACCTGCTTGCGCAGGCGACTCCGAGAAATGTCGCAAAACGCGTGACCTCTCGCGGGGTAAGTCGCTCAGGGCTTTCCGGAGAGGCGCTCCGGGAGTCCCTCAGTCCCGTAGTCCCTTCCTCCCCGCCGCCGATTCCTACCTACCTATCCCCCGAACCGCCGCGTGAAATGGAACCTCGCCTGCCGCCGCCACCAGTCCCAGTCGTGCCGGACATCGTGGCCCCAGATGTCGCGCTGGTGCGGGATTCCTTTGGCCTCGAAGTGGTCGCAGAGCTCTTGGGTTTCTTCGATGCAGCCCTCCTCGTACGCTCCCTGGCCGCAGACCATGGTGAGGAAGGTGTGCTCGCGAATCCGGTCGAGGGCTTCTCCGCCGAGGTTCGGCACGTACGCCAGCGGGCTGTTGAAGTAGACATCGCTGTTGACGAAGCCGTCGGTGAAGTGGGTGAGCTCGTAGCGACCACTCATGCACAGGGCCCAGTTGAAAAGGTCGGGGTGTTTGAGCGCGATGTTGGCGGCGTAGTAGGCGCCGAGCGAACAGCCGGTGGTGGCGATCGGAATGGTGGCGTGGCGACAGTCTTGACGGATCCACGGCACCAGTTCCTCGACGACGTAGCGTTCGAAAGCGATGTGGCGACCGATGCGCCACGCCGGATCGTTGTCCTTGCGCGTCCACGCCTCGGCGACGTTCGACTCGGTGGTGTAGAGCTTGACCCGCCCGCTCCCGACGAGATCTGCTAGAACCTCGAGCATTCCCTGAGCTTCCCACTCATGGGCAAAGCCGGCGGCCGACGGGAACACCAGCACCGGCATCCCGAAGTGACCGTAGCGCCACAGATGCATCGACCGGCCCATGTGCTCACTCGGGATCAACTCGTGACTGCGCGCCATCACCAAACCTCCAACACCCGTGCGGGAAGAGAAGAACCGATCAACGTGTGGGCGGGAGTCTCGCGCCTTGGCGCGCGGGCGTCAAGCCCCAATCCACACGGTCTTGAGGTCACACAGCTCGAGGATCCCGGCGCGACCGAGCTCGCGCCCCCAGCCGGAGTCCTTGGTCCCGCCGAACGGCAGACGTGGGTCCGAACGCACCGCCGCATTGACGAAACAGCTGCCCGCCTCGAGCTCCTGGATCGCGAGCCGGCGCCCTCGTGCGGCGTCACCGGTGAGGATCCCCGCACCCAGGCCCCAGCAGGTGTCGTTGGCGGCGGAGATCGCCTCGGCCTCGTCCGCGACCACACGCACCGCCGCCACCGGACCGAAGAGCTCTTCGTCCCACGCCGGCATGCCGGGCGCCACCGCGGTCAGCACCGTCGCCGGGTAGAAGGCACCAGGCCCCTCGGGGACCTCTCCGCCCAATCGACAGATCGCTCCTGCGGCAAAACTCGCGCGGACCTGCTCGGCGAGCTGATCGCGCAAGTCCCGGCGGGCCATCGGCCCGAGGGTGGTGTGAGAGTCGAGCGGCGAGCCCATGCGCCAGGCCCGCAGCCGATCGATGAGTGCCTCGACGAAGGGCTCCGCCACCGCCGCCTCGACGATGAACCGTTTGCCGGCGATACAGCTCTGCCCGCCGTTGACCATCCGCGCCGCGGCACAGACATCGGCGGCACGCTCGAGATCGGCGTCCGCCAGCACCACGTAGGGGTCACTGCCGCCGAGCTCGAGCACCGAAGGCTTCAAGTGCCGGCCACACAGCTCCGCGACCGATCGCCCGGCTTCGGTGCTGCCGGTCAGACACACCATCCGTACCCGCGGGTCGGCGATCAACGCCGGCACCACATCGGCGCCGACCAAGAGCGCCGCGAAGCCGCCATCGTCGAAACCGACTTCGTGGACCCGTTCCTCGAGCGCAAGCGCACACCCCGGCACCGACGAGGCGTGTTTGAGCAGCACCGCGTTGCCGGCGAGCAGCGCTGGGGCGAGGTTGCGCACCACCTGCCAGTAGGGGAAGTTCCACGGCATCACGGCAAGGATCACACCGCGAGGCACAGGGACGATCTCGGCTCGCCCGCGTTCGACCGCCACGACCTCGGGCGCGAGCCACCCTGGCCCGCGCTCCGCGATCACCTCACACGCGAGGGCACACTTCTCCACCTCGGCAACGGCCTCGCGGATGGGTTTGCCCATCTCCACCGTGGCGATCTGCGCCAGCGGCTCGCGATCGCGGCGCAACACCCGGGCGAGGTTCTGCAGCCGCCGAGTGCGCTCTTCGAGACCACCTCGCCTCGCCCGGGCCGCCGCCGAGGCGGCAGCGGCGAGCATCGCCTCGACCGCGTCCGGCCCATGGCCGGCGTAGCGCCGCACCTCGGCACCGGTCGCCGGGTCGAGCGCCACCAGCTCCCGCGCCTGCCGGCTCACAGCACCCGCCGCCGCCCTCCGGCGACCAGCACCGGGCTCGCCACGTCGACGTCGAGGCCGGCCAGCTCCTCGGCTGCCGCCCGCGCTTCAACCGCTGCCTCGCCATCCCCGGTGGCGTCGTAGTACCGCGCCAGGAGCAGGTGATCCGTGGCCGACAGCGACCCACCGTTGCGGTGCGCCACGATCGCCAAGAGCTCGCGTGCCCGTTCGACCTCGGCGCCCTGATCGAGCAGCAGTCCCGCCAGGGTGCGCAGCGATGGCAAGTGCGGCGGCGTCGTGCAGCCGGCGCGACAGGTCGGCGCGACCGCGGCGTCGAGCACACGGATCGCCTCGTCCCGACGTCCGCCGCGCGCCAGCACCGAGGCCCGTTCCAGCGGCAGGCGCGAGTCCTTGGGGGCAAAGCGCGCCAGCTCGCGCAAAGCGGTGTCGGCGTGGTCGATCGCCCCGGTCAGCGCCAGGGCATGGGCGTGGACGAGCGCCGGCTCGAGCCCCCCGTCGCCGCGCGGGTCGGCGAGGTCGGCGAGCCGCTCCACCACTTCCGCCGCGGCCTCGAGCCCAAGTTTGGCCTCCGCCCACATCGCCGGAATCGACACCGAGCCCACCGTGTCGATCGGCGTCGATCCGAGCTCGCGCCAGGCGAGCTCGAGGGGTGCGACGGCGTCCGCGAAACGCCCCAGCGCGAGCAACGCCCGACCCCGCTCGAAGCCCACCACACCATCGGCCGGAAGATGCTCCAAGTGCACCAGCGCACCCTCGGCATCGCCACCGTTGGTCGCTACCGCGGCGAACGCCACCGCCTCCGGCGCCTCCTCCCAACGCACCACCAGGTCGTCGCGCAGGGTCGAAAGCCACGCGTCCCACTCCGGATCGTGGGAATCACCTTCGTCATCGTGCTCGTGGTCGTCGTGCTGCCGCGTGGCGCGACTGCCCAGCAGCGGCGAACGTTCGCGCTCCTGCGCCTCGTTCAGGCGACTGCGCCAGGCCTCGAGCTCGGCACGCACCACCGAGGCATCCTCGTTGGCGAGCGCCGAGCCGATCCAGTCGATCGCGTCGAGGAGGTTGCCCTCACGCTCCGACGCCTCAGCTCTCGAGCGCGCCCGCGCCACCAGCGCCGCCCGCGCCTCCTCGACCAACCGCACCGCCCGATCGCGCAGACCGCCTTCAGGCGCACCCTTGGCCGCCTTGCGCGCCCGGTCGAGCGCCAGCACCGGATCGTCGTTGGCGAGGTCACGCTCGACCTTCTCGAGCTCAGCCGCCCAGTCTTTGCCGAAAAGTGAAGCAAGGAATCCCATGAGCGGCATTGTAGTGGCACCAGCCCCGGGATTCGCGCCCCGCGGGTTGCTTGTCCAGGGTCCGGGTTCCGTCGTCACCGGAAGTGGTTTCAACCGCAACCGCTACACCCTGCGAGGGCTCGACAACAAGGCCCTGCGCGAGTACACCTACAACCGCGACACCCTGGGATGGACGGTCGACTGCGACCTGATCTACCGCGGCAGCGGTCAGCTGCCGGCATCGTGGAGCCAGGCCGAAGGATCGCGCCACTTCCCCCTCGACCACCTCGGCACCCCGCGGCTGATCACCAACGCGAGTGCAGCCCCCGTCGCCTTCCACCGCTTCTTCCCCTACGGCGAAGAAGCGACGGCGATCAACCCAAACGGCTCTTGGCAGAATACTCCCGGAAGCTGGATGAGGTCCAACAGAGGGTCGAGAAGTACCAGCGGAAGACCCTGGAAGAAGAAGACCGCGGACAAGGGCTAATGGATGAACGATAGTACTTTGGGCAGCGACCTGGCTCCGCAGTGGCACCTGGCTCGGCAGGGCTTGCTCCCGACGAGCCAGCTAAGGGCCCTAGTCGTCGCCACTCTCAAGCAGGTTGACGCCCGGTTCGAGCGAGACCTGCTCTCGCTCGCCCAGGGCCGAGGGCTCGATCTCTCCGAAGATGACCAGAGCGAAGTTGCCGAAGAAGCGATCCTAGCTCTCATGGTTGGGTTCGATGCCACAAATCCAGCCTTTCTCGAAGCTTGCTGGCAAGCCCTCGAGAACGGTCCCCTGGAAACCCTTCGAGAGAGGGGCGCAGCCGGGCTCGGAAGTGCCCTCCGCAGCTCCTGCTCGAAATCGGCGATCGAGCGAATCACCAAGACCTTGTACAACCGCGAAGAAGCCGATTTCGTTCGATACCAGCTCTACTTGACGATCCACGAGATCCTCGGCTACCCGGAGCTCGCGCTCCCCTACAACCTCTTGACGCTGACCCGCCAGCCTACAGTCGACGAAATCGACTGGGATTGGGTCGCGGCCGTTGCCAGGAATCCTGAGGCCCACCGGTACGCCGGTGGAGCTTCCGCTGAAGCCCGAGCGCCGCGCGAATGACCCGCCCCGTGATCGACGGCGCTACGATAAACACGAGCCAGTGGGCGAACAGGCCAGCTTCGCCCCTTCACACCTCCGCTTCTCGAGCCTTCTCGGCCCAGGGCGCTGCCCTGGGCTTTTCCTTTTCGACCCATTGGAGGTCGGCAATCCCAGAGCAGAGGTCGTCCCTACCCAAGTCGCTCCCATCCCCGTGACATAGACTTTCCGATCGGCGATGCAAGCTGGTGATCCCGCGCCCCCGAATGAACCCCGAGGTTTCGCGAACCTCGGGTGGTGCGACCTCAGTCTGCGCTCGCTGGCATGGGTCGAGGGCGGCAGAGACTTGGAGCTCACCTTCCTGCGGCCGGAATCGGCGAAGTCCGCCGGAAGGGTACGCATCGTCAGGGCAACCTGGGTAGGGGCGCTGCAAGTCAGCCTGGAGTTCCCGCCGAACGCGGGACGCTGCCCACTGACCTGGGATGCCTCCTTCGAGAAGCAGGAGGACGGACGCTGGTCGATCGAATTCGACTTCGCAGGGGACGGACGCATTGCCTTCCAATGCAGCGAGTTGAGTGTGACCGACCGTCCAGGGCCCGCCGGGTCGATGTAGCGGAGTTTGGCCGGTGACTCGAGCCCATCTGATGCCCTCGACAGCCGCAGCATTCGCCATCCTCGTGTTGGCGCTGCTCGACTGTCGACCGGTTGTCGCCCGAGCTACTTCCTCCTGCCCACCGCCTTTCGGCGAGGTCCGGGATCGATTTCGCCAATACGGAGGGATTGCCGCCACCGCACCGGAACTGCTTCGCAGCCGGGCTGTCCCCCTACCGGCGCTCGACACCCAGCTCTGTGTCGTCGAGTACCTGGTCCATACTCCCGCGCCTGACGTAGTCTTCGTGTGGGCGGCGGGCGCGTGGGCGCCGATTCGGTACCAGCTCAACCTCGTGGATGAGTGGGTGGAAAGCCTGGCTGCCGCGGTCGCCGGCGTCGACGACCCTGGGAGCCGCGAGCCGATCGAGGTAGCCCGCGCCCTGACGCAGGTGCTCATCGCGCTCGAGCCGTACGCCGTCGTGTTGTCGAACCGCGATTCCGTACCGGTTGACCGGGAGGCCAGCGACGTGTACCGAGACGCTCTACGGCACCTGGGCTCGGCGGAGGAGGTTCGCCAGGCCCTGTTGGCCCCGCTCGGGGCGGCCGAGCCTTCGCCGCCAACATTCACTGCGCGAGAAGGGAAGCTCGTTCTCGAGTTCTGGACCTGGTCGTACTTCGGCGGCGATGTCGGCCGCTGGGAGATCCAGCTCGATCCCCCAGTGAGAGCGGTCCGGCATCCGGTCGCGACCGGCGTGGGGAGCTGGGACCTGCTGATGTGAGAACCGGCGGCAGGGCCGGAGTCTCGCCCTTTCAGGGCTCGGGACCTCACCTACCCCCCTCCCCAGGGCGTTGCCCTGGGCTCTCTCCTTTCGCCCCGTCGGGGCTCGGGATGTGGCTCCCTCGACGGGGAAGCAGATCCCGGGGGTTTCGGAGAGACGGCCCCGGCGCACGTCGCGCACCAGGGGCCTGGCCAGAGTCGCCGGGTCGAATCCGGACCCTCTCTGGACTCGCGGTCACAAGCGCGCCCCGCTCGAGGTCGGCGCCATACTTGGCCATCAGCCACACGCAGAACGGTCCCTACTGACGCGCGGCAACGTCGACCATCCGAACGATCCCGCGGTGAGGAGCCCCGAGCATCACCGGGGTCACGGTCCCACTCGCCGGCCCACGCGACATCGTGGCCCGATGCGACCAGCGCAGCCCGCGCCCCTCCCAGCCCCGAGCAGGGGCCGTCGCCCCGCTGACGCCTGGCGGCTGCGGGCAAGCAAAAGGGCCACCCGAAGGTGGCCCTTTCTCCTCGCTCATGCGACCGACGTCGCCGATGGTCACCAGGACAGCTTGAGGTGGCCACCAACCACGTTGGCGGTGTAGTCCCCGTTGTTCGCGTTGAGGAGGATCGCACCCGGCAGCACGTTCTGCAGACCTTGCAGGATGAAGCTGTCGAGTGTGTAGTCCTCGTAGAGCCAGGTCAGCCCTATCGAGGCGGCGCTGTTGAGCTCGAAGTCGAGTTTGGCGTCGAAGGCGAGCAGCTCGATGTCTTCGTAGTTGTCGAAGTCCACCGCTGTCGCCGGCGTGCCACCGGGAGGCGTGTCGAAGTCCGCCTCGCCGTCCGACTTGGCCCAGCGCAGGTTGGTCGTCCAGTTCCAACGACCCGCCTTGCCGAAGTAGCCGAATCCCCAGGTGTCGTTCAGCTCGTCGGCGAGGAGGCTCCAGTTGTCGTTGGGATTGGTCGACGGAGTCGCACCCGACTGGCGGCTACGCTGGAAGCTTTCGCGATCCGAACGGTGGCCGAAGACGGTCAGAGTGCTGTTTTCGTCGATCATGAAGGCGAGCTCACCATCGATCTCGATGACGTCGTCGCTGACCAACCCGAACTCGCTGTCGGGGTAGTCCTCGGCGCGATCGGCGATGCCGAAGGCGAAGGACCAGCGGTCACCCGCGAGGAACTGCGCCCAAAGCTTGATCTCGTCGTACTCGCGGTTGGCCTGGTCGAAGCGGCGCAGGCCTTCGAGGCTCGAGAACGGCCCCGGCTCGGCAAAGCTCGCCTCGGCTTCATGCGGATGGTACTCGTCGTAGGTGCGATCCCCGCGCTCGAAGCTGGCCCGCAGGTTGAGCCACGTGGTCGGGCGAGTGCTCCACGACAACCGCACCAGGTCCTCGTCGGTGCTTTCGGTCTCCCGGAAGGTCCGATCGATGGTCTGCAACTTGACCAGCAGCTCGAGGTCGTTCTTCTGGTTGAGATCCCACCCGAGCGTCGCCGACAGCGTGTCGCGTTCGTGCGAGTACGGTACCGAGATCCGCGGAATGTCCTCGAAGACGCCGTGGTAGCGCACGTATCCGGGCAGGAAGATCCGCGGGGTGTTGTTGTCGTACTCGTAGTAGCGGTAGCGGAAGGTCAAGGTGAAGTCTTCCGCGAAGCGGCCACCGACATCAGCGTTCAGTGACAGGGTCTTGACCTCGCCGTCGAGGCTCGACACGGGCAGTGAGCTCGGATTGGTGGCGTTCGGGAAGTCTCCGTTGACCGCGGTGTTGAGAGTGTAGGGCAGGAACGGATCGTCCTGAGTGATCACCGCGTACGACGCACCGCCGCCGGCCCACCAATTGCCGGCGAGCTTGAAGCGACCGCCGACGAAGAACTGGTTGGACTCGTTGTCGGGCGCGAGATCAGCGAAGCCCAACACCGCGCCACCGATGGAACGGTTGCCCGGTGCCTGGTACGCGTTCGGGTCGGTCGAATCGGTGAAGCGGAAGGGGTTGTCCCACACTACGGTCGAGATGTTGTTCTCGAACTTCGAGTAGCGGTAGCCGAAGTTCAACCCGCCGCGCTTGGTATTCCACTCACCCTTGAGCTCGGCGCCGGTGGTGTCGTAGTCGATCGGCTCGGGCAGCTCGGTGACGTTGCCGAAGCCAAAGGATGCACCGTAGGCCCGGGTGCCGACGCGATTCTCGTGGGTCATACCGAGCTTCCAGGTCAAGCCGTCGAGGCCACCGAGGTCGATGGTGGCGCCGAAGCGATCGCGGCGCAGGCCGAGGTCGATGCGGTCCCCTTCGTTGAGCAGCGGCTCGACCAGAGAGCGCAGGAAGGCGGTGTTGACGTTCGGGAACGCCGCCTGGAGGCGCTGCTGCAGCGCCTGCTGCAGGGCATCCGGGATCGTCCACTCGCCCGGAGCCGATCGGTCCCACAGGATCAGCGCATCGTTGCCGAAGCGGTGCTGGATCTTGTTGTAGTCGAGCTCGATGCCGAAGCGGTCCCACACGCCGTAGCGCAGGCCGATGCGGGCATCGTTGCGCCCGATGTTCTCGCCGGTGATCGCCAGGTGCCGATTGCCGTCGGGGGTTTCGCCGTAGATGCCGAGCTCGGGGATGCGGAAGCCGCTGCCGAGATCACGGTATTCCTCGAACTTGGCCGACTCGGTGTCGACGTCGGCTTCGAGCACCTCGAAGACGATCGGGTCGAGTCGGAAGGTCATCTGTCCCGTGGCCGCGGCCGGCAGGAGCAGGGCGCTGGCGACGAGAGCGGAGCCACGCACGATGTTCATGTGACGCATGGCATCCTCCTCAATGGCCCAGGTAGGGACTGGATGGATGGTTGGTGCCGTGGATCGACGCATGGCAGTCGAGGCACGCCCGGTTGAAGATGCGGTTGCTCGCCCGCGCCTGATCCGCCAGGGTCGACCCGTCGTAGAGGGTCCCAGGGTGCCGGGTGTTGGCGTGGCACTGCTGGCACAGGAACGGCACCGAAGTCTTCTGCAACTTCAGGTGGTTCGACCCATGCGCGTTGTGGCAGCTCAGGCAGTTCTCGCGCACCGGAGCGTGCTCCCACAGGAAGGGGCCGCGCTTTTCGGTGTGGCAGCTGTAGCACTGCTCGTTGACGCTCGCCTCGCGGATCTGCTTGTCGAACGGCGTGCCGTGCGGATTGTGGCAGTCGCTGCAGCTGATTTCGCCCTCGCGCACCGGGTGGTGGGAGTTGCGCCAGAGTTCGGCACGCACGTCGGCGTGGCAGCTGCCACAGGTCTCGAGCTCGGTCGCCTTGGCCAGCTGGCCGGCGCCTTGTGGTTGGTGAACCGAGTGGCAGTCGGTGCAGGAGACGTTGCGCCGATCATGTGCGCTGCCGACCCACATCATCTGCTCACCGCCGCTGTGGCAGCTGGTGCACATCTCGTTGCGGGCGGCGACCGAGAGGTCGGTCACACGCGGCTGCCAGCCTTCCGGATCCTCTTCGTGCAGGCTTCCCGGGCCATGGCAGGTTTCACAACCGTGGATCCCACGGGCGGTGAAGTTCGCCGAGCCGTGTGGGCCCATGCCCTTGGCCTGGTCCTCATGACAGCCGAGGCAGGATTCGGTGCCGATGTAGGTGGCGGCCGGTGCCGCTTCGTCGGCGACCGCCACCGATCGAGAGGTTGCCGGCGCGAGCACCCACACGAGTCCGGCACCAGCGAGCCAGACGACTGTCCGTAACGTGGCCTTCATACGCTCCTCCTTCCAAGAACCGCCTTCAGCATAGTGACTGCCAAAAAAGGAAACGCCACCCCGCAGGGTGGCGTTGAAACGTGGATGGCCGCCGGCGGCAGGGTTCCCTTGGCTCTCACCCGGAGCCCTCCCTCAGGCGCTGCGCAAACGGAACGCTGCAGTGGCATTGAGGCATCACGATACCATGGGTATCGGGTACTGGGTATCGGGTACCAAGAAGCAGGGACCGGGGACCAGGGACCAGGGATCCGATTTCTCATCCGCTGGGTTCACCACGGAGGGTTCGGGACTGCTCAGAAAATGCCCCCGAGCGCCCTCCGACGAGTACCCGATACCCGATACCTACCTTGGTGGCGGTGCGAGGCGGCCCCATTTTCATCGCCCGGGTGCACCACGGAGGGGTGCATGGGGGACTGCTCAGGGATTGCCTCTGGCGCTCCGACGAGTCCCCGGTACCTGGTCCCGGGTCCCCTCTTACGCGCTCTCCACCACCAACGCGATGCCCTGCCCGCCGCCGATGCAGGCCGAAGCGACGCCGAGCCCACCGCCGCGACGCTGGAGCTCCTTGAGCAGGGTCAGGGTGATGCGCGTGCCGGTGGCGCCCAGTGGGTGGCCCAGGGCGATCGCGCCGCCGTTGACGTTGAGCTTCGCGACATCGAGGTCGAGCTCGCGCACGCAGGCGAGGATCTGGCCGGCGAAGGCCTCGTTGATTTCGATCAGGTCGAGGTCAGCGAGCTGCATTCCGGCCTTGTCGAGGGCCTTGCGGATGGCGGGCGCCGGGCCGATCCCCATGCGCGACGGCTCGACGCCGACCACCGCCCAGGAGACCAGGCGCCCGAGCGGCTTCACCGCATGGGCCGCGGCCCACTCGGAGGTTGCGAGCAGCATCATCGCTGCCCCATCGACGATGCCCGAGGCGTTGCCCCCGGTCACGTAGCCGTCCTTGTCGAAGGCCGTCGGCAGCTTCTCGAGGTCCTCGAGGGTGGTACCGGGGCGGGGATGTTCGTCGACCTCGATCAGCTTGGCGCGCTTGCCGGATCCAACCTCGACCGGCACGATCTCCTCCGCAAACACCCCACGTTCAGCGGCAGCGGCGGCACGGCGCTGGCTTTCGACGGCGTACAGATCCTGGTCGCGCCGCGAGATGCCGTAGTCGTTGGCGAGGTTGTTCGAGGTCTGGGCCATGTAGCAGCCGCAGTGTGGATCGAACAACGATGCCATCAGCAAGTCCTCGAGCTTGCCCTGGCCGAGCCGGAAGCCGCGGCGAGCACCCCAGATGACGTGTGGCGCCTGCGACATCGACTCCATACCGCCGACCAGGCTCAGCTTGGCCTCCCCGGCCATCATCAGATGGGCGCCCGAAACGATCGACTGGATGCCGGAGCCGCAGAGACGATTGACCGTCAGGGCCGGAACCTCGTTGGGCACACCGGCCTTGAGCGCCACGTGGCGCGCACCGTAGATCGCGTCGGCGGAGGTCTGCAGAGCGTTGCCGACCACGGAGTGCTCGACCTCGACGGGGTCGATCCCGGTCTTCTCGAACAGCCCCTTGGCAGCACGCGCGCCGAGCTCGATGGCACTCAAGTCGGCAAGGGTGGAGTTGAACTCCCCCATCGGCGTACGAACACCGTCGATCAGGACCAGATCACGTGGATTCATGGGATATCTCCGGGCAGAGGTTGGATCGGGGGGATGCCGGGGCGAACCGGCAAGGACCGGGTAGGAGTGTAGCAAGGTGGATGGGCCGTTGGCCCAAGGTATTGGGTATTGGGTATTGGGTACTTCGGAGAAGAGGTACCGGGTACCAGGGATCAGGGATCGGCGATCGGGGATCGGGGATCGGGTCCCAGGTACCTCTCACGCTCGCCCGGCCGAAGCTACAGCCAGGCGGTGGAACCGCTGCCGGACCTCGGTCAGGTCGACATCGACGCGGGTGCGATGGGCGAGCAGCACCATCACCAGCTCGCGCTCGGGATCGATCCACCAGCTCCCACCGGCAAATCCTAGATGCCCGAAGGAGCTCGGGCTGAGCGCCGGCCCGGCTGCGCCGGCCACTCGCCGCCGCCACCAGCCGAGCGCAAAGCGACCGCGCCGCGGCGTCCGCAGCGCGCGCTCGACGAGGTGCCGGCTCAATACCCGCCCGGGCTCGAGCCACTCCTGCCCACAACGAACCAGGTCGGCGACGGTCCCGAACGCCCCGGCATGGCCACACATGTGGCCTAGGTGGGCGGCGTTGCCGTCCTGGGGCCAGCCTCGGGCCGGCGCGGCGAGCTCGCGCGGCTGCAGCCCCTGAGCCGCGGCCAGCTGGTGCTCGCGACTGCGATCGAGAAGACTCGGGCAGATCGACCCGTCCCCCGGCCGTGGACCGCTCAGACCGACCAGGCCGAGCGGCTCGCCGAGCACGGCCGACACGAGGGACTCGAGAGGTGTGGCACTGGCGCGCTCGAGCAGCAGCCCGAGGGCAAGGTAGCCGAGGTCACTGTACGAGCCCAAGGGTGCGTCGGCCAGACCAGCGCCCTCGGCCTCGGCGAGCAGATCCCGGACGCCCCATCCCCGCGCTTCGAGCGAGGTCCACGCCGCCAGACCGCTGCGGTGCGCCAGCAGCGCCCACAGGGGCCGGCGCCCCACTCGCGGCGGCAGCTCGGGCAACCACCTCGCGACCGGTGCCTCGAGGTCGAGTGTTCCAGCTCGCACCAGAGCCAGCGCGGTCGTGGCGACCAGTGGTTTGGTGAGCGACGCCAAATCAAAGCGCCACCGGACGGGATCCACGGCCGGGTCGCCCCCTCGCCCACACTGCTCGATCACCCGGCCGCGATGTGCCACCGCGGCCGCAGCGGCGGTGGCCGCGCCACTTTCGACCAAGCCGTCGATCAGCGCGTTCAGCGCAGACACGATCGGCTCCTGCGGGTGGTACGATCGCGCTTCCGGCGGACATGATGCAGCGGATCGGCAAGTACGAAATCCTCGAACAGATCGGAGCCGGTGGCTTCGGGATCGTGTTCAAGGGGCGTGACCCTCTGATCGAGCGGTTGGTTGCGGTCAAGACCTGCAACTCCGACGACGAGGAGCTGCGGCACCGCTTCGTCCGCGAAGCGCGCACCGCGGGCCGACTGCAGCACCGCAACATCACCACCGTCTACGACTTCGGGTATCACGAAGGGGTCCCCTACCTGGTGCAGGAGTATCTCACCGGCGAGGATCTCGATCGGATTCTCAAGCGGGGAGAGCGGCCGGCTCTGACCACGCGGCTGTCCTGGCTCGAGCAGGCGGCCCGAGGCCTTGCCTATGCCCATGTCAACGGCATCGTCCACCGCGACGTCAAGCCGGCCAACCTTCGCATTCTCGAAGACGGTACGGTCAAGATCATGGACTTCGGGATCGCCAAGCTGCTCGAGAACGACTCCGGGTTGACTCGCGCCGGTGCCACGGTCGGTACCGCGGCCTACCTCGCACCCGAGCAACTCCACGGTGAACCGGTCGATGCCCGAACGGACTTGTTCGCGTTCGGCGTGGTCGCCTACGAGCTGCTCGCCGGGCGGCGCCCCTTCGCCGGCAAGCAGTTGTCGGCGGTGATCTACCAGATCCTCCATCACGATCCCGAACCGCTCGAGCAACTCGTCCCAGACTGCGCTCCCGAGGTCGCCGGCTTGGTCGCACGGTGCCTGGCCAAAGATCGAGCTCAACGCCCGGCCTCGGCCGAGGTCGTCGCCGACGAGCTTGCCGCCTGCATCGGCGAGATTCTCAGTGAAAGCGCCATCGGTCGCGCGCCGGTCCTGCGCCCACCGGGCTCGACCCGGCCGGATGTCGGCGCGGGAGCACCGACGCCGGATCTCGCCACCACCCGACTCCCGGCCCAGCCGGCTCCCGCGTCCGCCGAGGTCACTTCGGGGATTCGCGAGCTCGCGCTCGATCCCGATGCGGCTTCCGACAGTGGCCATCTTTCCGGCACTCGGGTTCTCGAGATGCGGGGCGCCCCGTGGGGGACCGTCGCTGCCGTCGCCGGTGCTCTGCTGGTCGCCGGACTCGGGATCGCCGGGATCGTTCAGTTGATCCGGGGCCCCGGCCCCTCCCAGCCGCAGATCGAAGCCGAATCATCTCCTGCTCCGGTGGCGGATTCTCCGGCTTCCCTGGTCGAGCAGCCATCGACGTCCGACTCGGCCGACGCCCAGGCCGGAACCACTACGACCACTGCGCCGGCGCAGACTCCCGCGGCAGCAGCAAGTGAGCCAACTCCGGCGCCAGTCGCCCCGGCCCCGGCACGGCTCTCGATCGGCGCCTCGTGGAGCGCGGATGCCGCGGTCGAGGTCGCAGGCCGACGGCTGGTGCTCGACCGCACTCACGATCTCGAGCTGCCGGCGGGCGACTATGTGCTCCAGTTCGAGCTGAACCAGCCGTACGTCGCTCGGGCCGCAGTGCCTATCTCGCTCTCGGCCGGCGACCGCCGTGCGGTCAAGCCACCTTTCGGCCGGCCCGGCCTGTTGACACTCCAGCCGCAACTCGGCGCTCCTCAAGGTCGCATCAGCGTCGATGGCGGCGCGGCCCAAGTGGGAATGGTGCGCGGCATGCTGCTTCCACCCGGTCGCCATCGGGTCCGAGTCGAGCCGCTCGCCGCCGGCGCCGCCGGCGCGATCGAGTACGAGGCCGAGATCCTCTCCGGCCAGGAGTTGATCCTGACGTTCGACCTCGGCCGGCAGCAGATCACGCCGGTGGTGAAGTCGCTATCGAATGGGGCGCCCTAGCAGCCTGCTGGCAGCCCAGGAGAACCAAGGTATCGGGTAGCGGGTATCGGGTGCCGGGCACTCCGGAAGCAGGATCCAGAGTCCCTCAGCCCCTTCCCTTTTCTCAGTCCCCTTGTCCCCCACCGGTGGCCCGTTCGAGGAACGCCTCCTGATCCTCGAGGAGCCCACGAGCACCCGACCAACGTAAACCCTCGACGGCCGCAGCCGGCTCGCCTTCGCCAATGAACTTCGCGGCGGACAGGGCCACCTGCTCGAAACTCGCATCGCGCAAGTCGGCACCACGCAGATCACAGCCCTCGAAATCGGCGCCGTCGGCGTTGGCCTCGCGCAGGTCCGCGCCGCGCAGGTCCGAGAGCGAGAAGTTGGCCCCGCGCAGGTCACAGCCGGCCAATCGCGCCCCTCGCAGCACGCAGTTCTTCAGCTGCATCCCGGCGAGATTGCGGTCGAGCGGCTCCCAGCCTTGGAGATCGAGCCCCAGCAGGACCTTGCGCGGACCACGCCAGGGCGCCAGCGACTCGGCAACACGCAAACGTTCGACCTGCTCCGGTCGCAACGATCCAGTGGTGAATCGTTGATCCCCAGGCCACGGATCGGCGCCGTCGTGGTAGCTCGACTCCCGCTCCCAGTACCCGAGGCGATTCTCGGCCAACACCTCGATCGATCGTACCCACTTCAGTGACTTGTAGAAGTACCGCGACGGCGTGATGGTGCGCACCGGGCCGCCGTGCTCGGCGCTCAAGGCCGCCCCGTCGGCCTGGTCGACCACCCAGGTGTCGGCGAGGGCCAGGTCGAGGGGTAAGGAGGTGTCGTGCGCCCGTTCACTCCAGGCCTCGAACCGCACGAACCGTCCGTTCGGCGCGATCCCCAGCGGCTCGAGCAGCTCTGCGAGCGGTATCCCTCGAAAGAGGGTGCCGCGACGCGACCACCCGGTGACGCAGTGGATGTCCACACGGCGCTCGCGCAGGGGCAGGTTCAGCCATTGCCCCCAGTCCAGGACCAGCGGACGCGCCAGCAAACCTCCGAACGACAGCGTCCAGCGCCGCATATCCAGGGCTTCCTGGCGCGGCCGATCCTCCCCCACGACGGGGAACTTCTGCGTCAACGACTGCCCCGGAGGCAGACTCACGACCATCCCCAACGGCGCAGACCTGTGATCACCGCCAGCGCAAGCGCCCACGTGGCGTAGCCCGACCCGATCGCACTCCAGAAGGACCAACCGGCGCGCGCCGCGAGCCAGACGGCAACCAGAAACAGCATCGTCGGCACGATTCCGATCACCATGCCGACGGCAAACGCGGCTCGGTCTGCCGTGCTCGGATTGGTCTGAAACACGATCCACAGCGCCAAGGCAACCGTGAGCGGCATGGTTGCCGTTACCGCCGCGAGCGTCTTGGAGCGCTCTTGGAGCAGCGTTACCCCGACAATGATCGCCATCGAAAGCACCATCGGCAGGTAACGACCCATTTCGAGATGCTATTCGATCGGCTTCGACCGCTTCGACAGCATGGCGAGGTAGCGGTTCTTCTCGAGCCACAGGTCGTGGCGGTGCCGTTGACTCTCGCGCAGCTGTTCCTCCAGCTCCGCGACACGGCGCCAGGCGTGCCGTGGAATCTCCAAGACGTCACAGCTGTCCGGCGAGAGCGAAAGTGCTCTCGGCAGATGGCCTGCCTGCAACTCGGCCCACAGGCTGGCGCGTGTCTCTCGAGCGTAGGCGCTCCAATCGCCCTCCGGCGTCGCGGCGGGCGCCCGCACCATCGGGACAAGTGACCCGACATCGATTCCCCTGACGTCGGGAATCGCGGTGGAGATGCGTTCACGAATGGCGTCGATGGCAGGGCCCGGGCAGCGACACAACTCGGCGTAGGACACCAGGAGCGGGTCGTCCTCAGCGAGAAACTCCGAGGCCCGCACGTGATAAGCCTCCCACAACGCCACGCCGAGCATCAGCGGAAATCCGTTTCGTCGTCGAAGAGAGCGCGCAACCTCGAGCGGATGGCGATAGATCAGCACCTTGATGGTTGGCCCGAATGCTCCCCGGAGCTTCGGCCAGGTGAGCATGAATCGTGGATCCTTGACGAACCAAGGTCGCCCCCCGAGCACCTGCAGCACCCCCTCCAGATCCTCGAGAGCCGCACCGAAGAGCCCGTGATCGACGACCGGCGGCTCGCTGACGGCGGGCCCCTCCCAGGTCTCGCCGCACGACGCCAGGACGCGATCATTGACCGACCGGAGGTCATCCCGCTCCCAGAACCCCGCCGGATTGTCCGGTTTCGGGGCCATCAAGTCTTCGGGTGCTCCCGGCCACAGGCCCAATTGTTCTATCAGGGACGCCAGCAGTGACGTGCCGGATCGGTGCATCCCAAAGATCACAACGCCCGGGTTCACGACGTCACGACTCTCGCGCACACGGCCTCCAGCGATCGCTCGATCTCTCGTTGCAGGCGATCGGCCCCGAAATCGCAGGCAACTCGATCGAAGCCGGCCCGTTGAATCCTCCTCCACAACCGGTCGTCTCGATACAACCGACACACCTCCCTGCCGAAGCTCGCCGGATCGTCGGCTGCGGCCCCCAGGGCCTCCACCTCCGGCGTCCATCCGAGCTGCTGCAAAATCAAGGAGGTCGCAACGATCGGCAGACCGGCCGCGACGGCATCGATGCTCTTGATCGATATTCCGGCACCAAAACGGCAAGGAGCAATGAACAGCCGATGACTCTGGTAGAGCTCCTCGAGATCTCCTACGGTCCCGAGCAGCTGCAGCGGCCGAGGCCCGAGACTCAGACCGGCAGCGAGCGCACCGACGATGGTGACCGGAACCACGTGACCCAGCTCCTGGTCCACCAGCGGCAGCACGTGCTGGCAGAACCAGGAAACGCCGTCCACATTGGGGCTCTGATGCTCGAGCAAGCGGCCGACGAAAAGGATCCCCTCTCGCCCGGTCGGCCCGCCAAGCTCCGCGGCGAGCCGCGGAGCGTGTCCGACCGTGCGAACCACGCAGCCCGACTCCCGGAGCACCTCTGCGTCGCGCGGGGACACGCTCCAGACCTCGTCCGCCCGCGCCGCGAGATCCAACTCTCGTGCGCGCTCACGGAATGCGTCCTGCCGCTGGTCGAAGAGTAGGCCATCGAGCTCGGCCTTCGAAACCGTGCGATCACTGAAGATCGCTTCGGCGTCGTAGATCAGCGGCAGCGCTGCGAGGACACCGCCCTGTGGCCGACGGGCCAGGAGATTCTCCAGGTTGTGAAGGCGACTGACGACGATCACGTCGAAGAAGCCCGGCCGACCCTCGAGGAAGGCCTCGAGGCCCGCCAGCCCGGCAAGGCGGACATACTCCGTACCCCAGTCGCCGATGATCATCCGGTCCTCGGAGCGTCCGGTGGTCCGGACATGGGTCACCCACCACCCCAAACCTCGAAGGCCCTCGAGGATTGCCTTGGCCCTCGGGAAACCCGATCCCAGCAGCGGATCCGGGAGGTGGTCGTCGATGAACAGGATACGTCCTCGATACTTTTCTCGGGCGGCGACGACCGTCTCGCCAGGGTCCGGGGCCTGCGCCAGGGCAGCAGCATGCCGGTCGCTGAACTTCGGGCGATTGGCCTGGAGGAAACGATTGACGTGCCACTGTTGACCAAGGCTGCCCTGCCCCAGATGCACCAGCAGCGCGGCCGGCTCGTAGACCGAGCGAAAGCCCCGCTGCCGCAGTCGGAAGCAGTAGTCGATGTCCTCGTAATAGCAGGGCGCAAAGTCTTCGTCGAAACCCCCGACCTCGGCAAAGAGGCTCCTCTTCGTCAGAAGAAAGGCGCCGGAAACGTAGTCGACCTCGCGTGGGTAGGAGACTTCGCCCGCATCGAAAGGCAATCCCTTGCCGTAACCGTCGGTCGTTCCGTCCGCCCTCACGAAGCTGCCCGCCTCCTGAATCCAGCCATCCGAGCCGAGAACTCGCCCCCCCACGACCCCGATATCCGGAGCCGAATCGAGTCGCTCCAGGGCAGCCGCTATCACCCCAGGGAACAAGATGGTGTCGTTGTTGAGGAGCAGCAGAGCTCGGCCCCGGGCCTGCGCGGCGAGCCGGTTCGTCGCGAGCAGAAAGCCGATGTTCTTGGCCGAAGCCTCCACCCGGGCTCCAACGACACGCTTCAGCAGCTCGGGAGTCTGGTCGGCCGAGGCGTTGTCGAAGATGAGCACTTCGTAGGTCACGCCCTCAGCGCCGACAGGAATGGACTCCAAACACTGAGCAGTGAGAGCAGCCGCGTTGTGGAGCACCAGGAGAATCGAGACCTCGGGATCCTGGGTGCCTCCGATCTCCAGGCTCCGCCCGCTGCTGAGCCAGTACACCAGCCTGGCCTCGGCAAGGGCGCGCGCAGCCCGCTGTTCGGGCGCCTCTACGGCCCCGAGGTCCCACGGCCGCCCCTGGGCCCACCCATAGCGAACCAGATGGTCGTAGCCGCTCCAGAAGTGTCCCTGCTCGACCGCCTGCCGGACATCCGGATTGCGTTCGAAGTAGTACTCCTCAGAGTATCCCTCGGTGGGGCGGTAGCCGGCGCGGCACCCAACCTCGGCGAAATGATGGTACGCCGATATCCAACGCCCCGTGGCTATTGCCTGGGCTATGTCCGGATATCGACTTCGGTACCAGGCCTCGTCGAAAACCGGATTCGGATCCCTCAATTCTCGGCTTCCGCGAGCCCAGTAATGCTCATGGGCATCGGCAAAGTGGCCGGCACGGATCGAAGCATCGACATCCGGATACCGTGACCGGTACCAATCCGCCATTACGGCGAGCGGGCCGGGCGCCTTCCCCTCGCTCCACCCGAAGCGGATGTAGTGGTCGAACCCCGAGGAGAACTCTCCCCGCGCGATGGCCTGAGCTACTCCGACATAGGTCGATCGGTACCACGGCTCCGAGAACAACCCGTTGGGGTTGAGCCCCTCGCGCCGTCCGCGCTCGAGATAGTGATCAGCGGCGCTCGGGTAGCTGCCCCTGTCGATCTCTTCGGCCACCTCCGGGTAGGCCTGCAGGTACCAGATCGGATCGAAACGAAGCCATGGCATGTCGGGTGCCAGAGGCTGAGAACCGGGGCTCGTGTGGCGAGGCCTTCCCTCGGCGACGCCGACCTCGAGCCAATGTTCGAGCGGATGCGGCAACGTACCCAGTCGGACCGCCAGGTCTACATCCGGGTTGGCTCGCCGATAGGACTGTCCATCGAAGTCTGCACTGGGGCGATGCCCCAGTGTCAGCCCCTTGGAAACGAAGTAGGCGTACCCGGACCGGTACGCGCCGGAAGCAACCGCAGCCCTGGCGAGCGGGTAGTTTTCGAGGTACCACGCCTCGTCGAACCCGGGAACGGGACTGTAGCCGCGGGCCTGGCCTACGACCAGGTAGTGCTCCAACTCCGAAAGGAACCTCCCGCTCTCGAGGTCGGCGACGGCCTCCGGGTACTGCTGGAAGTACCAATCAGCGTCGACGACGAGGCGGGCCGGACGACGTCCCTCCGCCCTGCCGGCGAGGACATAGTGCTCGAAACCGCAGGTGAGGTCCCCGGCGCGTACTCGCTCCCCCACATCCGGATGGACCTTGCGATACCAGTCCTCGTCGAAATAGGCGTTGGGGCTGAGCGCCCGGTCTCGCACTTCCGCCAGATACACCCGCGCGACCTGCTCCTCGCTGAGCTGGGCACTCAGCTCTTGTCTCGAACGAAACCACTCGTGATCGAAGGTGGCGAGGATTGCTCCAGAAGCTCGAGGTTCGTCCCCCCTTCCGACGAACCACGCAGGCCACTGCGGCGCTGGGCTCCGGCCCCAAAGCACCCGCACCAATCGCCCGAGAACACGCCTCGAGGTCGCCAGCACTCTCGACACCATCCTGCCTACACCCTCGATCGAGCGCAGCCGCCCGATTCACCGCCCGAGACTCGCCCCGGCAATCGACCTGCGACCCCGCAGCACACTTGCCCGAAACACCTCACTTCAGGCCAAACCCGTTACTCTAGCAATTTGCTCGGCTGCCGGTCCGACGAAGCGTTCACAGGGACGGGCTCACAGCACCGGGCTGAGACATCTCCCTGAGCAGGAAGGCTCGAGCACGGCGAAAGTCCCGCTTCAGGCTCCGCTCGGACCGACCCACCGTCTCCGCGATGTCCTCGAGCGTGCGCCCGGCGAAGAATCGCGCCTCGACCAGCTCCGAGAGTGTCGGATCCAGTACCTCGAGTCGATCGAGGGCGGCGTCGAGGGCCACCAGCTCGGCGGCACGCTCCTCGACCGGAATGCGCGCCTCGTCGAGGTCGATCGGCACGACGCCTCCGCCGCGCTTGTCTGCTAGGCGGCGGCGGGCGTGGTCGATCACGATCTGCCGCATCGCCTTCGCCGCGACGTTGAGGAGATGGGCGCGATCGGCGAGGCCCAGGGCGCCGGGTCGCGCCAACCGCAGGTAGGTTTCGTGAACCAGCACCGTCGTCGACAGTGTCTGCTGCTGCTGATGTCGAGAGAGCTCGCGCCGGGCCAGCCGCCTGAGCTCCGCGTAGACGGCGGCGAAGAGTTGGTCCTGGGCACCTCGATCCCCCTCTCGGGCGGCCGCGAGCAGCCGCGTCACGTCGTCGTCGGCGCCGACCGGGTTCACGACAGGCCCCGCAGCTCCAACGCGCGCAACTCGGCGGCCCATGCACGCCGCTGCTCCTCGCTGACCTCGGGATCCGGCAGCAGACTGCGGCGGGTGCAGTTGAGCAGCGCCTGCAGCGTCTGGTAGCGCCGGGTCTCATCGATCGCGGCGGGCAGCGTATCGCGCACCACGGCCAAGGCTTCCTCGACGCTGAGCCGACGGCGCTGCAGCGCCGCTTTGGCCTTGAGATTCGCGCGCAGCGCGGCAAAGGCCGCGGCGGACCAGCCTTCGGTGGCGCGGTCGAGACCCGTCAGTGCGTCCTCACCGACCTCGTCGAGCACCGCCCCGAGGGTCCAGCGCAGGAAGTCGCGGCGATCCTCACCTTCGGGATCGAGCACCGGCACGATCAGGTCACCGACCCGGCCAGGGCGGCGCAGATCGGGCGAGAGCCGGTGGATTCGCGCGGTCATCAGCAGCCACACGATCCGCCCACGCAGGCGCGGATCCGACATCATCGCCTGGATCTTGCCGGTCAGGCGCCGCTCGGTCTCGTGTACGTCCGCGCCGACGCCGCCGAACTGGGTGTCCGCCTCGTCGACCACGATCAGCGCCTTCGACAGCGCTTCGAGGGTGCGCCGAAGTCGCTCGAGAATGACATCGGTCTGCCCGAACCATTGGCTGCGCAGGTTTTTCAGCACCAGCACGATCATCCCGAGCTCGCCGGCCACGGCTTCGAACACGAAGGTCTTGCCACCGCCGATCGGACCCGCCACCGCCGCCCCCGAGAGCGCCGCCGCGCCGCCGAGC
>CAZRFU010000066.1:0-7820 GCA_964599475.1 uncultured Thermoanaerobaculia bacterium | reverse complement strand
AGCTCTTCCTGCACGAACTGCTTCAGGCGCCGGTTGCCGACGACATCGGACAACGTGTGCGACGGGCGCGAAACCTCGACCACTCCTTCACCGAGCTGAGCTTCGAGGAACGCCTCGACCGCGAGCACCACGTCGCTTGGCTGCAGCGGCTCACCTCGGTGTGCCACCCCTTTGACCAGCTGCGACAGTGCATGGATCGAAAGACCCGCCGTCGCCTCGGCGAGCTGCTCGCGGGTGCCCCACGAGCGGACCTTTTTGCCCTTGGGCAAACCGGCATCGAACCACTCGAGGAACGCCCGACGGGCGTCGAGATCGGGCGAGGGCACCTCGATCTCGACCAGCTGCGGCAGCCGTGCCACCGGCCCGGCGATCTGACTGCGAGATTCGGCGATCAGCACTACCGCGTCGTCGGCCTCGAGGAAGCCCGGGTCGGAGAACCAATCCCGGCAGATCGCGAGGCGCCGCCGATCGGCGTCCGACAACGACGATACCGGCGCGTCCGGAACCAGCAGCTCGGCGCCCTCGACGATGATCAGCAGGTCCTCGGCAAGCAGGGGCCGACCGTCGACCTGGCTGCGCGAGCACAAGCACAGCTGGCGCAACAGTTCGAGCGCCAGCGTCGGGCTGCCGGTGGCGGCGTGGAGGTTGGCGTCGAAACTCTCGACCAATGGATCCTGCGGAGCCAACTTGCCCTTGCCGATCTCGAGCATGCGTGCGATCGCGAGCTCCTCGGCGGTGCGGCCGGTGCGCCAGCGGATCCACGCAGCACGCAACTTCTCGCGGTCCCCCTCGTCGACGAAGCGGACCGGGCCGTTGAGCTCGTAGACCAGCACGATCCGGCCGGCCACGCGCCATCGGGAGACCAGCAGCTCGAGCAGCGGCTGGAATCGGCCGCGACCGTCGGACTCGGGCACGTGGAACAGGTCGTGGACATTGCCGGTCAGCAGCAACGACCGAGTCTGACCGGAGTTCAGTACGCGGGCCGCCCGGCGCACGAAGTCTTCCGGAGGCTCCGCCGCCGCCTTGCGGCTCCGACCCGTCCCACTCATGCTGCGATCACTCTGGCAATGCGGTCTTGGTGGCGGTCTCCGGCGTTGCCGCCGCCGGCCGATCCGCCGCTTCCGCCAGGCCGATCAGGCGATCGAACTCGTCGGACGCAGCGTTGGTGCGGGCGTACTCGAGGAACTCCGCCTCCTGCGCGCGGTTATCCGTACCGGCGAGCTCGCGTGAGACGCGGGCTTCGGCCCGCAGCTCGTGGCGCATGGTGCGCAGCCGCTGCAGCTCCTCCGAAGTGCCGTCCTGGGCAATCCCGGCCAGGGTGTCGGCGATCTCCTTCTCCTGCTTGGCGGTGATGACGTCGGCCACCGCCTCGGCAGCCTCGCCGCGCAAGGTTTCGAGCTCGCGCAACAGATTCTGGAGCTGCACCTTGTGGTCGCCGATCGACTTGCGGTAGGTCTCGACGTCGGCCTCGAGCTCCTGGATCCGTTGGCTCTTTTCTCCCAGCGTCGAGGTGAAGTCGTTGTAGGCCGAGAGGCAACGTTGATAGTCGACATCGGCCTTGATCGCCTCGGGGCCCAATCCCTTGGCCTTGAGCGTCTCGGTGACCTGCTTGGCCTTGGCCAGTGCCCCGGCCTTGAGGGCTTCCAGCTTGCCGACCTCCTCGCCCAGCGAGCGGATCTTCGCCAGCTTCTGCTCTTCCTGGGCAATCAGCTGCGCCACCGCCTGCTTGTACTGGTGGATGCGCTGGGTCTTTTCGGTGATCACCGAGTCGTACCGCGCCCGCACCACATGCGGATTGGCATCCAGAGTGCGCCGAGCTGCATCGATCTGCCCGGTGAATAGGTAACCAACCGCCTTGAGCCAACGACCGAGTGCCTTGAACATCACGAGTCTCCTTCCGGTTGGGAGGCATTCTCCCATGGTCGCCGCCTTGGGTGCGAGTCGGGAGGGGAAAGGGCACCGGGTACGGGGTATTGGGTATTGGGTATTGGGTATTGGGTATTGGGTATTGGGTATTGGGTATTGGGTCTCGGGTATCGGGTATCGGGTATCGGGTATCGGGTATCGGAAGATAGTGCTCCGCTTCTCGGTTCCTGCCTCCGGCTCTTGATCCCGGGTCCCGGGTCTCCGGTCCCGGGTACCCTCCTCCAAGTGTACGCTTCCCACCCATGACCATTCCCCACCGTCTGCTTGCCATCGCGTTGTTTTCCTGCCCGGCCACGGTTCTCGCCGGGGAATTGGTTTCCGGGCCGATGCTGGGCGCCGTCGACCATCGCGAGGCGCTGGTGTGGCTCGAGGTCGACGACGCGACCACGGTCCGCGCCGACTGGTGGGAGGTCGGGGCACCCGCGGCCGTGCGCAGCCGCTCCGAAGCGGCGCCGCCCCCGAGCCCCGCTTTCGGGCAACCTCTGACCCTGCGACTCGGTCCCCTCGAGGCCGGCCGTCACTACGAATACAGTCTCTTCGTGGACGATCGTGAGGTCGCCCTCGATCTGCCGCGGCGCTTCGAGACACCGCCGATGTGGGAGTGGCGCAGCGGACCACCCGAGGTGCGGTTCCTCGCCGGCTCCTGTGCGTACTTCAACGACGAGCCGTACGACCGACCCGGCCCCGCCTACGGCAACGAGCCGTCGATCTTCGACGTGATGGCGAAGCGCGATGCCGACCTGATGCTGTGGCTCGGCGACAACACCTACCTGCGCGAGGGCGACTACGGCTCGGTTTCGGGCATCTGGGCGCGCTGGCGCTTCGACCGCGCCCAGCCGGCACTGCGCAGCTTCCTCGCCTCGACCTCGCAGTACGCCATCTGGGACGATCACGACTTCGGACCGAACGACTCCGACGGCAGCTATCCGCTCAAGGGAGCGTCGCTCGAAGCCTTCACCCGCTACTGGGCCAACCCCTCCTGGGGACTGCCCGGAGTTCCCGGCGTCTTCGGCGCCTTTCGCCGCGGTGACGTCGCCTTTCTCCTGCTCGATGGGCGGTTCCACCGCGACAACCGCCTCCTCGACCCTGCCGAAACGCCCCACAAGACCCAACTCGGCCGAGCGCAACTCGACTGGTTGAAGAATGCCCTGCTGTTTGCCGACGCCGACTTCGGCTGGCGTTCGACCTTCAAGATCATCGCGCTCGGTGGCCAGTTCCTCCACGATGCGGATGGCGAGTCCTACCGGCAGTTCGAGGCCGAACGCCGCGAGATCCTGGAGTTCATCGCCCGCCACCAGATCGGGGGTGTGGTCTTCGTCACCGGCGACCGCCACTTCTCCATGGTCAGCCGCATGATCCGACCCGACTTGCCGCCGCTGTGGGAGGTCACCTGCTCTCCCTTGACCGCAGGGGTTCGGCCGCGCGAGGTCTTCGAAGCCCTCTCCGAAGCGAAACGCGACACTCTGGTGCCGGGCACCGCGGTTCACGAGCGTTCCTTCTGCGAGTTTCGCGCCTTCGGCCCGAGTGACGACCGCCGTCTGGCGGTGCAGATCCGCGCCGCCGACGGCACTCCGCGCGTCGAGCTCGAGCTCCGCGCCAAGGACCTCGGGGTCGCAAGGGATGCGGATCGACGGGTGAAGTAGGTCCCTGGGGGCCTTCCGGCGGTGCACTGACCGACGGGCGAAAGGGAGCCGCCGAGCAAGGGCCACCGAGTTTCCGGGTACCAGGCACCGGGTACCTCGGAAGGCGTGAGCTGCCTTTGGATCGGGAGCCCAGGGCAGAGCGCAGCGACGCCCTGGGTCCGCCGGCCAGCCAGGGTCGGCGAGGCGGGCGGGGTCAGCCCCGCAGGCGCGGGAGCAAGGCTCGCATGTCGTCGCGACCGAGCCCTACCAGCGCAGCGCGGTCGACCAAAACTTCGAGGTCGGCCGGGTGGAGGCGGCCGCGTCGTGGGTCGGTGATGCCGATCAGGTCTCGGGGCGCGAGCAGCCGCGCGATCGCCTCGCGAAACGCCTCGACTCCATCGAAACCGGAGGCGGCGAGTCGCTCGGCTTCGTGTATCAGGCCGCCCCACCCATGCTCGGGCGCCCCCTCGAAGACTCGATCGCTCGCCGGGTCACCAACACCGAGAGAGCCGACCGAGCGGCCGAGCTCGCCCCAGCCGAGCCCAAGGCGCGATCCGACCTCCGCCCACGACACCGTCGCGAAGTACACCCAACACACCGCCTCGAACGCCGCAAAACACGGCCGCGTCGCCCGAGCTGCCGCGATGAGGCTGGTGATGCGGTCGGCCTCCCGGCCGAGTGTTCGGTCGTAGGTTTCGGCATCGATCCGACCGTCGAGCACCGCTGCGATCCGTTCGACCCCGAGCAGGCTCCAGGCGAGACCGGTGGAGAACATCGGGTCGGCGAAGGCGAAGGTGTGCGGCAGCGCAAGCCACCCTGGGCCGGTCGCCCGGTCGAGGCGATGGCTGCCTCGCGACGCGACGACCCAGGGCGTTTCGATCTGCGCGCGGCTCCAGGCCGTCGCCAGCCCCGGCGCATCGCGCATCGCGATCTCGATCACGTCCTTCGGCGGTCGCCCGGCCTCGAGGGCCGCGAGGCTCGGCCCACGATCGAGCACCCAACCGACACTCGTGAGGCCATCGTCGAAGCGCAACACCCACATCCAGCCGTCCGCCAGAAGGTGATGCACAGCCGCCTTCTCCGCCGGATAGGGAGCCGGACCGCCCCACGCGGACTCGACCTCGGAAAGCTGCGGCAACCCGGTGACGTGGGCCCCAACGAACCCTCCGACCAGGCCCGCATCGACCGCGCGGGCACCGAGCTGGCGCGCTACCACCCCACTCGGGCCGGTCGCATCGACAACAACGCCAGTCTGCACCCGCTCGAGGCTCCCGTCGACCTCGACGGTGAGCTCCGCGGCCGTTGCGCTCGCCTCGACCCCGCGGATCTCCACGCCTTCCCACACCTCGACGCCCTCACTCCGAGCCCGTGCGACCAGCGCTGCATCGACGTCGGCGCGATGGTGCTGCACGTCGGCGATCTCGTCATCGGGGCTCGCGGCCACCAACAAACGGCGTTTTGCGGCCGCGCCGTCCCCGTGGTCGTAGAAGGTGAAGCCGCGTTTGAGCCCACACCGCAACTCGGGGCAAGCTCGTTGCCACCGACCCCAGGTGGCGAGGTCGGCAAGATCCGCTAGACCCGACTGCCCGGCCAGACGCTCGAGCAAAACTGCAGCCAAGGGTGTCGACGACTCGCCGAGCGTAAAGCGCGGGTGGCGTGCGCGATCGATGAGCAGCACCGAGCGACCGGAAGCCCGCAGCACCCGCGCCAGAATGGTGCCGGCGAAGCCCGAGCCGACGATCGCGACATCGACGGAGGGGACCCGGGATCCGGGAGCCGGGATCCGAACGAGGGGAAGCGGGAGCTGGGATGCCCTCACGTCGGCGCCCAGCCGCAGGAACACGTTCCCGTCGCGGCGCTCCAGATCCCGGTGCCATTGGCTTGCTCGAGGTGCCGACGACGAAGGGGGAAACACTCGGCACACCCGGCGTGGCGCTCGAGATCCCAAAGGTCGAGGGTGACGACCGGCCCCGGCGGCTCCCCCACCGCGGCCAACACCTGCTCGAAGGTGCGTTCGACCTCGGCGAGGTGGGGTGGGCGCCACTCCCCGCGGCGCTCGAGCTCGTCGAGGGCACCGTTGCCCGGCCGCACCGGAATGAGTGAGACGTGGGCCGCACCGCGGTCGAGCGCCCAGCGGGCGCCGGCAACCGCGTCGTCGACGTAGGCATCGGCGCGGAGTCCGGGTGTACCGATCAACACGAACGCGCGCCACGCGATGCCTTCGTCGAGCAACACGCGGGCGGCGCGTTCGACCTCGTCCACGGTCGTCCCTTTGCCGAGCTCTTGATGCAACCTTGGATCCGCGGTCTCGAGCCCGATGCCCACCTCGAGCACGGCCGGGGTCAGAGCGTTGCGGAAGTGCCGCCAGAGCTCGGCGTGCCGAAGCAGGAACCGCGGATGGCACTCGACCACCACCCGCTCGACTCCCCCGCAGAGCGCCGCGAGGGCATCCAAGTCCTCCGGCGGCACCGCCAGCGGATCGAAGAAGCTCGAGGCGTTGTAGAGCTTGAGAGTCGCCCGGGCCGGCCAGCCGTCGAGCTCACGCCGGACGGCTTCGAGCTGCTGCGGCAGCGCGCCGGCCGGGGTCGGACCGTCGAGCGTCCCCTGCCACAAGTCGCAAAACGTACAAGTGTAGGGGCACTCTCGCCCGATCAGGAACACCGCAACCGAGGGCCCGAGTGTGCCGTCGCAGCGCCGCTCCTGCTCCGCCACGAAGGCAGGTGTCTCTGTAGGCGACACGACACGTTTGGGACCGCGCCGCGCGCGCACCCAGGTCGCCGAAAGTCGCTGCATAGCCGGCCGCGAAGGATTCACCCGCGCCCGAAGACCCGCGCCAGGTGCTCGCGATAGCGCGCCGGCGGCACCGCAAACGCGGCGAACGAACGGCCCCCCTCGACCGCGCCGTCCTGGAACCTCCGCTTGGCGAACACCGGCATCTCCACACCGAGGACACGCTCCACGCCCCGCCGCACGACCTCACCCTTGATCGCGTAGAGGCGCTGATGGTCACCGTTCGCGAGCGCACCCCAAGGCGCGGCTTCGGCTTCGGCGATCACCCGCGGGCGCGTGAGTGGCGAGAAGCCCTCGAAACCGTAGTGGCGCTCCGGGGCCCAACCGCGCACGCAGCCGCGCGACAGGCCACCCGAATAGGTCAACGAGTGTTTGACGGCTTCGACGCCCCACCCCTCGTGGTAGAGCATGCGGTTGCCGACGACACTGCGGATCGTCAGCTCGGCGTTCTCCTCGATCGGGTAGTCCTTCATGTTCTCGTCGCCGCCGTCGCCGTCGACCAGCAGCCGCCAGTCCGGGTAACGCTCACGGATGCCCCGCGCGAGCGCCAACATCACCGCGGCACACTCGACATCGAGGGGTTTGTAATCCTCGATCACCTCGACCGCCGCAAACGGATCGATCGCCGCTGCCTCGACCTCGATCGGCTCGTGCAACATCTCGAGCCCGGTGCGGGCGAGGAACTCGCGCGCCTGCTCGAGATCGCGGCCCTTGCCGTCGACAGCGAGGGTGAAGGCCTTGAGGCGGGTCGGCGCCTGGCCGGCTTCGAGCATCACCTGGTGCAGCGCGAGCAGGACCAGGCCCGAGTCGACCCCTCCGGAAAACGCCACGCCGATCGGCGCCGCGGGGTCCTGGGCCGCAAGCCAGGTCCGAACCTCCCGCAGCAAGGCGCTGACGTAACGCTCCCCGATCAGATCGAGGTCGGGCGGATGGATGCCCCGCGGCGGGTCGAAGAAACGCCGGTGGGTCGGGCTCGGGTCGGGGCAGCCGATCAGCCGGAGTGTGGTGACGTGGTGGGCCGGGACCATGCGGGTGTAGCTCGGATGGAACTGATCTCCACGTCCTTCGGCCTCGAGCACCTCGCGGATCGCGTCGATCCGGTCCGACAGCACCAGCAGCGGCCCCGCCGCCTCCTTGGCAAGGAAATACCGCAGCGGGCGATCGAGCGACCGCGCCATCACCACGTCGTCCCCGTCGCGAGCCCACAGGGCAAACGAACCCTCGATTCCCAACACCGCCCCCGGATCACGCGCCAACAGGCGCTCGCGGGCAGCTTCGAGGTCGAGTCCGATGAGGGAGTTGGCGGCGGGATCGATGGCGTCGACGATGCGGTGGATGGGTCGGAGCATGTGGCGAATCTAACACTCGAGCGAGGACGAGGGCTTCAATCGGGGCGGGGATTCGGAAGGGACTAAGGGACTGAGGGACCAACGCGGCGACCGCAACCAAAGTCGGAAGAAGATCCGGACTCGGAAGAAGATC
>CAZRFU010000065.1:17994-30764 GCA_964599475.1 uncultured Thermoanaerobaculia bacterium | reverse complement strand
CTCGTTCTCGGAGGCGTCGCGTGGAAGTGGGTGCTGCACGACTACCAGAAGGAGCGCGTGCTGACCTTCCTGATGCCGGAACGCGACCCGCTCGGTGCCGGGTACCAGGTTCGCCAGAGCAAGATCGCGGTCGGGTCCGGTGGCGTCAGCGGGCGAGGCTACCTCGAGGGCACCCAGAGTCAGCTGCGCTTTCTGCCGGCCCGCCACACGGACTTCATCTTCGCCGTCCTGGCCGAGGAGTGGGGCTTCGTCGGCGTCGCGGTGACCTTGGCTCTGTTTGCTCTCTACATCCAGGCGGCGCTGCTGATCGGCCAGCGGGCACGAGATCGCCTTGGGGTGCTGATGGTCGCCGGAGTGCTGGGGTTCTTCGTCGCCCACGTCGTTTACAACACCGCCATGGTCGTGGGCCTGCTGCCGATCACCGGGATTCCGATCCCGTTTCTCTCCTACGGCGGCTCGTTCGTCGTCTACAACCTCGCGGCGACCGGGCTGTTGCTGGGCATCGACTACCGACGCTACGTCAATCGTTAGTCGCCCGTCGCGGCGTCGGTGGTGCGCTGCCGCCAGCCGGAATCTGAGCTTTCCGTGCACCTCCCGCAGGGTACCGGGTACCGCGTATCGGGTACTGTCCGGAGCGGCAGGGGCAGCACTCGAGAAGGCCGCAGCCTTTCCCGTAAGCCCTCGACGACCTGGGGCGGTTAGGATCCCCTGATGGGCGAAACGATCCTGGTCGAGAGCACGATCCACAACGAGCGCGTGGCGATCCTCGAGCAGGGGCGTTTGGCCGAGCTCTACCTCGAGCGCCGCCGCGACCGCTCGCTCTTGGGTGTCATCCTCAAGGGCAGGGTCCACCGCGTTCTGCCGGGCATGCAGGCGGCGTTCGTCGACGCCGGTCTCGAGCGCGATGTCTTCCTCTACGTCGACGAAGTGCGGCGCGGGCTCGATTTCGCGTCGGGGCTCGATGCCTGGGACGACGACGAGCGCGAGGAGGGTGAGCCCGCCGCCGAAGGGCCGCCGATCGAGGCCCTGGTCAAGGTCGGCCAGGAGCTCTTGGTGCAAGTGATCAAGGAGCCGCTTGCCAACAAGGGTGCCCGAGTCACGACGGCGATCACGTTGCCGGGCCGGTTCCTGGTCTACGTTCCCGGTGCGAGCCATCGAGGAATTTCGCGCCGCATCACCGACGAAGTCGAACGCGAGCGGCTGCGCACCCTGCTCGCCGAGCTGCCTCCGCTCGATGCGGGCCTGATCGTCCGCACTGCGGGTCAAGGCGTCGAGGCCGCTGCGCTCGAGCGCGACCTCGCCTACCTGCAACGCCAGCACCAGCGGATCGTCGAGCGTGCCGGCCTGTTGCGCTCCCCGGCGCGGGTGCACCAGGATCTCGACCTTCCAGTCCGTATCCTGCGCGACCGCTTGGGCCCCGATGTCGACGAGGTGTGGATCGAGGGGGCCGAAACCTTCGCCGCCGCAGTCGAGTACGTCGAAGCGGTCGAGCCTGCGCTGCGGGGCCGGCTGCACCAGAGCAAGGTGCGCGGAGCCTTGTTTGCGCGCCATCATGTCGAGCGTCAGATCGCCGCCGCTCTCGCGGATCGTGTTGGCCTCGACTCCGGCGGATCGCTGGTGATCCAACAGACCGAGGCTCTGGTCGCCATCGACGTCAACTCGGGCCGCTACGTCGGTCGCAGTAACCTCCAAGACACCGCGCGGACCACCAACCTCGAAGCGGCCAGGGAGGTTGCGCGCCAGATTCGGCTGCGCAACCTCGCCGGGATCATCGTCGTCGACTTCATCGACATGGAGTCGCTCGAGCATCGCGCGGAAGTGCTCGCGCAGCTCGAGGCGGCGCTGGTTCCCGATCGAGCGCGGACCCGCATCCTGGCGATGTCGGAGTTTGGACTGGTCGAAATCACCCGCAAACGTGGCCGACCCAGCCTCGAGAGGCTGCTGACCCGCCCGTGCCCGCGCTGCAGTGGTCGGGGCCGCGTGCCGGCGCTGTTCGCCCTCGCCCTCGAGGTGCGCAGGCGGGCGCTCGACACGCTGGAGGAACAGGGGAGCCGGAGGCTCGAGCTCTACGCCCACCCCGAGCTGATCGCAGCTTTGGCCGGGCCGGAGCGGGCGATCCTCGAAGAGCTCGAACGGGCCAGCGGTCAGCCGATCGCCCTGGTGCCCGAAGCATCCCGTGCTCCCGAGGGCTTCGATGTGGTCGGCCTCGGATGAAGGGGACCACGCCGCAACGAGTAGGACCGGCCGGGCGCATCGGGGCTGCTCGTGGTCACGGCGTGCGCTGGTGGTGGGACCGGGAGTTGCTCGGCGACGAGCCGGGTGCCGACCAGGTCCTGGGCGCCGCCGACCCCGCGCGCGCTCTCGAGACCGTCCACTGGGGCCGCAACTACCTCTGGCGCAGTGCCCTGAAGGGATCGGCCGGTGAGACACTCGATGTCGTCGTCAAACAGTTCCGGCACGATTCCCTGCGACCGCGGCTGCGCCGGCGCTTTGGAGGCAGCAAGGCACACAAGAGCTGGTCGGTGGCGTGGGCACTCGAGGAGATGGGCATCACCACGGCTCATCCGCTGGTGCTGATCGAGTCCGAACGAGCGGATGGCCCGGCTGCTTTCGTCACTCTGCGGCTCGAAGGTTGGACGGAGGTTCGGTATCTCTTCCGGCGATGGAACGCCGGCGAGGAGACCGACCCAGACTCGGGCCAGGTGCTGGCGGCGATCGCCAGGCTGGCTCGGCGAATGCACGATCGAGGCCTGTGGCACCGCGACTTCTCCGCCGGCAACGTGCTGCTGGCCCCTCAGGGTCTCGAGCTCGCGGTCCTCGATCTCAATCGGGCGCGGCTGCTGGCGCGGGTGACTCTCTGGCAGCGCCTGCGTGACCTGGGTCGTCTGCCGGCGCATCGGCGAGACCACCGTGACCTCCTGAGGCAGGTCTACTTCATGCCGCGTGCGGTACCCAGGCACGCGGTGGTGCTCGGGGAGTGGTGCTACCACAGCTTTCACGGCCGGCATCGTCTCAAGCAGTGGCTTCGCGGTTCGCCGACCAAGCAGTCGGTCAAAGGTCGTGGGCTCTCTGGGTTGATTCGGGCGCGCAGCACCTACCCGCACTTGGCGCCACCCCCGGCCGGTGCCGCAGTGCGCGATCGGACGGTGTGGGATCCACTTTCCGACCAGCCGCACCAACATGCCTCGCCCCTTGCCAAATTGGTGACCCGCCTGCGTGATCTGCCGGATCACCTGCACGGGCTGGGGACCGCTGCCCTGAGCCTGCCCCGCGTGCTGCGGCGCACGCGCCAGCTGCTGGCCGCGCCGCGTCACGCGCTGCTCGATGGCATTGGCGTGGCCGTGCGACCCCATGCCGATTGCGAAGCGCTCCTGGCTGGGCTCGCCGACCTCGGCTGTCGGCATGTCGCCCTGCGGGTTCATCCGTGGGACAGCGACCATGACGCCGAGGTGGAGACCGCACGCCGACTGGCCCAGGCCGGCTACGAGCTCCTGATTGCGCTGCCGCAGAACCGCACCCTGGTGCGTGATCCCGCACGCTGGCGTGCCGCCATCGAGGAACTGGCCGAACGCCTCGGGCCTTACGCCGCTGCGTACCAGCTGGGGCAGGCGATCAACCGCAGCAAGTGGGGAATCTGGACCCTGCGCGAGTACTTCGAGCTGGCCGAGGTCGCGAGCGAGATCGTGCGGTCGCGGTGGCCCGGCGCCAAGATCGTGGGTCCGGGAGTGATCGACTTCGAACCTCACAGCACCCTCGCTGTCGTCAACCGCAGCGGCGGGGTGCGCCTCGATGCGCTGGCGAGTCTGCTCTACGTCGATCGGCGCGGGGCTCCCGAAAACCCCCAGCTCGGGCTCGATGCCGAAGGCAAGGCCGCGTTCTTTTTGGCAACGGCCGAAACCTCGAGGAACTGTAGTCCGGAGAGCTGGATCACCGAGGTCAACTGGCCGCTGCGCGAGGGACCCCACTCTCCGGCCGGCCAGTCGGTGTCGGTCGACGAGCAGGCGCAGGCGAGCTATCTCGCGCGCTTCTACTTGCTCACGCACGGCGCCGGGTTCGCCCAGCGGGTCTACTGGTGGCAGTTGGTCGCCAAGGGCTACGGCCTGATCGACCCGGTCGGCGGCGGCCTCGGGCGCCGCCGACCGGCCTTCGCCGCGCTTGCGACCTTGGTGGGGGAGCTCGCTGGGACCCGGCGCGTCGGCAGCCTCGAGGTTCCCGCCGGAGCGCGAGCTCCGGTGTTCGAAAAGCCTGACGGCGGGCTCATCGCTGCCTGCTGGACGAGTGACGGCCGGCCGCTCGATGTCGTCCTGCCGGGAGGGGTACGGCGGCTTCGAGAGCAGGACGGCAGCGAGTCGGCGATCGAACCGCGTGGTCCTATTCGTTTGGGAGGTGCGGTGCGCTTCGTGGAGCTCACGGAGCTCGACTCTGCTCTCGGCATCGACCGCCCGGGCTCGTGATCAGCGATACGATCGACGCAACCGATGGAGCGCTCGATGAACCCACACCAACGCCTGCTCGCCCGCCTCGCGATCCCCCACACCTCGAAGGTCGTCCTGTTGGTCCTCGACGGTGTGGGCGACCTCAGCACCGCGGCACAGCCCAAGACCGCCCTCGAAGCGGCGTCGATCCCCAATCTCGACGCCCTTGCTCGAGGCGGTGCCCTCGGACGTGCGACTCCCGTAGCCAGTGGGATCACGCCGGGCAGCGGGCCGGGGCACCTCGCCCTCTTCGGCTACGACCCGACGCTGCCGGAGGCCGACATCGGGCGCGGAGTCCTGGAGGCCCTCGGCCTCGGGATCCGGCTCGACCCGGCGGCGATTGCGGTCCGCGGGAACTTCGCCACCGCAGACGCCGACGGCAATCTCGTCGATCGCCGTGCCGGGCGGATCACCAGCGGCGAGTGCGCGCGCGTGATCGACGCCGTACGCAGCGGCATCGGCCCGATCCGCGGTCTCGACGTCGAGTTGGTCGCTGGTGAAGGACATCGATTCGTGGTGGTCCTGCGGGGTGAAGACCTGAGCGACGCGGTCGCGGACACCGACCCCCAGCGCCTGGGCGTACCGCCGCTCGCGCCGCGGGCGCTCACCCCGGCGGCCGAATCGACCGCCCGCCGGGTCGCCGAGCTCCTGGCGGCCGCGCACCGTGTCGTGGCTGCTGAGCCCAAGGCCAATCGGCTGCTGCTGCGCGGCTTCTCCCGACTGCCGGCGCTGGAATCGCTGGCCGAGCTGCACCGGGCGCGCTTCGGGGCTTTCGCAGGCTACCCTCTCTACCGGGGCGTTGCTGCCGCCTGTGGCATGGAGGTGGTCGAGTGCCCCAAGGACTTCGGCGGGATCGTCGAGGTGGTGGCGTCGCGCTGGGACGACTTCGACGTCTTCTTCCTGCATGTCAAACAAACCGACCAAGCGGGCGAGGACGGCAACCTCGCCGCCAAGGTTGCCGTACTCGAGCAGGTCGACCAAGCGCTGCCGCGCCTCCTGGCCCTGGGCCCGGAGGTCGTGTGTGTGACGGCCGACCACTCGACCCCGGCACCGATGGCGGCGCACAGCTGGCATCCGGTACCGGTGCTGGTGCATGCGCCGCTGGCGTTCGTCGACGAGACCCAACGGTTCACCGAGGCCGAGGCGGTGCGTGGCCACCTCGGCACCTTCCCTGCGCGAGAGCTGATGGGCCTCCTGCTCGCCCACGCCGGCCGCCTCGCCAAATACGGCGCCTAAAGGACCCGCGCAAGAATACGCGCCGCCCGGAGCTCCCCCGGCGGGCATAGGCCTCAGGATTGAAGTCCCTGAGTCCCTTTGCCCCTCGGTCCTATCTCCCCTCAGCCCCTGAACTCGATCGCGAGCGGGAACCACACCTTGACGCGGACGCCGTCCTTGGTCTTGGCGGGCTCGAACTCCGCGCTCTGCGCGGCGCGCAGCGCCTCACGGTCGAAGCCGTAGCCGACCTCGGGTCCGGCGAGCTGGCTGTCGATCACCTTGCCGTTTTCGTCGACCAACACTCGCAGTCGCACCGTCGCCTGGCGCTGATTCATTCGGCGCGCCATCTCGGGGAAGCGGGTCACGGGGCGCTTGATCAGCTTGGGTGCGGTCACGTTCGGGCCGATCGTGACCAAGTCGCCGGTGCGCACCGCGGCGGTGGCTGCCGGGCGCGAGGTGGTTACCGGTGCGGCAGCGGTCGGCGGCGGCACCGGCGCCGGGGCGGGAGCCGTGCTCGCCGGCGCTTTGGTCGCGGGCTCGGCGGGTTTGGTTTCGGCTACGGCCGGAGCCGGCGCCTTGGTCTCGGGCTCTGCCGGTTTGGTTTCGGCAACCTGCACCGGTTCCGGCTTCTTGGCAGCCTCAGCGGCAGCCTTCTCTGCGGCGATACGCTCGGCCTCCTGCTGTGCGGCGCGTTCGGCCGCCTGCTTCTGGGCGTCTTGCGCTTGCTTGAGCTGGTCCTGCAAGGCCTTGATTTGCGCTTCCTGCTGTTGCTTGAAGCCCTCGGCAACGGCCTTGGTCTGTTCCGCCACCAAGGCTTCGATCTGCGCCTGCAGCTCCTCCGGGGTCGGCCCGGCGGGCACTGCCGGGGCCGGCGCGGTTTCGACCACCGCAGGCGCCGGCTCAACCGGAGTCTCCTTCTTGGCGAAAAGCATGTAGCCGGCCCCGGCGAGGCCGAGCAGCGCAACGGCCCCGAGGCCCAAGATCGCCGGCGAAAGCCCGCTCTTCTTGGTCTCTTCCATGCCGTAGCGCTCACGCACCGCAAGGGTGTCCTCGCGGACCGGGCCTTCGTTCGACGGCGGCGCGGCGGGCGCTGCGGTGGCTGCCGCGGCCGGGACTCGGGGCACCTCGATCGACTTCTCGGCTTCGATCTCGTGGCTCTCGCGCTCGATCTCGTCGCGGAAGAGGTTGTGCATGAAGAACGCGAGATTGAAGGTCGTCGGGTTGTACTGGCCTTCGAACATCGCCTTCGACAGCGCTTTGTGCCACACGACGACATCGCCGATGCGCTGATCGGCGGTGGTCAGGGAACGCGACAGCAGGGCCTTGATCTCCTCGGCGAGCGGCATGCCGTCGAGGCCGTAGACCGCGCCGGCGATCACGCCATCGTAGTTGGCCTGGACAGGCAGCTTCTCGCCGGTCAACAGCTCGTAGAGGATCACCCCGAGAGAAAAGACATCGTCGGACTTGCCCACCGGTTGGCCCGCGCGAGCCTCGGGCGACATGTACGGCGCGAAGTGGTTTGCCGCCGGACCGGAGATCGCCAGTTGGCGCAACATAGGCGCCGCTTCGAAGCCGAGCAGGCGAGTTTCGCCCTCGTTCGACAACAACGCCAGCTCCGGCACGACACAGCCGTGGGACAGTCGCTTGTCGTCGATGCGAGTCTCGTAGCCGACCGCCAGTGCCAGCGCAATGCGCTCGGTGATCAGCAGGGCGTGATCGTTCGGGATGGGCGTGCCGGTGCGTGTCGCCTGCTGGAAGAAGGTTGCGAGATTCTTGCCGGAGACGTAGTCCCAGGCGACGTAGGGAATGCCGTGCACGTCGCCCAGGTCGACACCCTCGCCGATGTTGGGGCTGCGCAGCGCTTCGTGCACGGCCCGCCGGGCTTTGAGCTTTTGCGCGAAGGCTTGGCCGTCGATGCCGGGACCGTTGAACACTCGCAACAGCACTACGCGGTCCAGCCCGGCGCGGCCGATGCGCCCGGCGCGGAAGGACTCACCGAAAGGGTCTTCGGCGATCTTCTTGAGGAGGAGATAGGACCCGAATTGCTCGCGCGTCTTCATGGTTACCCTCTGCTTTCGAACCTACACATGCACGAAGTTCGAAAGGCGAAAAGTCAACGGTTCAAGGGCTTACGCTAGCTGAAAGCGGCTGAGGCGGTCAAGCGAGCGAGGTTCGACTTGCCGCGCTGCGGCGCTCACTGCTGAGCGGGTGGCTGGCGCCGTCCCCGCCGCTGCCACCGATCGACCTCGCGATTGTGCTCGGCGAGGGTAGAGGTGAACACGTGACTGCCGTCGTTGCGGCTGACGAAGTAGAGGTACGGGACATCGGCGGGCGTCGCGGCGGCGAGCAGGCTCGCGAGCCCGGCCGAGGCGATCGGCGTTGGCGGGAGCCCGCGAATCCTGTAGGTGTTCCAGGGTGTCTCGAGTTGGAGGTCGGCCTTGCGGATGTTGCCGTCCCAGCGCCCGAGGCGCTTGAGGCCGTAGATCACGGTTGGATCGGCGTAGAGACCGATGCCGCGTTCGAGCCGGTTGGCGTAGACGCCGGCGATGACCGGGCGCTCGTGATCGAGCCGCGCTTCCTTCTCGACGATGCTGGCGAGAATGACGACCTCGCGCACCGTGCGCTGGTCGCCGGCCCGCGCCAGTGCCGGCGCGAGCGTGGCCTGCCAGTGGTCACGGAACGCCGCCACCATTCGGGCGACGATCTCCCGCTCCGAAGTCCCTTTGGCAAAGTCGTAGGTTTCGGGAAAGAGATACCCCTCGAGGTCCTCCGCAAGCGGGTCGAGATCGGCGATCCCGGCCGGGGACCGCATGGCCGCGAGCAGCCGTCCCTCGTCGCCGAACCCGGTCGCGGCGAGAGTCGCGGCGGTTTCTTCGAGCGTCAGGCCTTCGATCACCGTGGCGCGGTGGAGTACCACGTCGCCGCGGATCAGGCGGCCGAGCACGTCGCGTCCGCTCGCCGGCACGCCGAAGTGGTACTCACCGGCGAGCAGCGGGGGATCACCCTCGACTCTGGTCAGCCACAGGCGGGCGACCTCGGCGTCGGCGATCACGCCCAGCGCTTCGAGTTGGGCGAGGATCGCGGTCACGCTCGAGCCCCGTTGGATGTCGACGGTGATGCCCTTGGCGTCGAAACGTCCGTAGGGCTCGAGCAGCGCCACCCGGTAGCGGTTCCAGGCCCAGCCGCCAACGCCAACGAGAAGCACGAGCAAGGCAATGGCAGCCGCCAGCAGGCGTTGCCGCCACCGCGATCGACGCTTTTTCACCATGACCGCTCTCGCTGCCGGAGGGCCTCTTCGAGGATGATGGCCGCCGCCATCGCATCGATCCGCTCGGGGTGGCGACGCGGATCGACGCCGGCCTCGCGCAGCCGAGCCGTGGCCTCGACCGTAGTCAGGGTCTCCTCGACGTGCTCGAGGGCCAGCCCGAGGGCTCCCTCGAGCTTGGTGCCGAAGCGCCGGACCCTCTCGGCGGCCGGGCTGGGCGCGCCGTCCTCGGGGGAGCGCGGCTCGCCGAGAACCAGGCGCTCGACCTCGTACTCGCGGCAGAGCTCGCCGATGGCCTCGATCAGCGCCAGGTCACTGCGCCGCACCAGCGTCGTAAGAGGCGTCGCAACCCGGCCCTCGGGGTCTGAAATCGCTACGCCCACGCGGGTTTCGCCGAAGTCGATGGCAAGGGTTCTCACGGGTTCGATCAGGGTCGCTGTGGTACGATGCCGCTTCGTTTCAGGCCGTCTGGCCCCCGCCGTGACGACTCGCTTCCGGGAGCGATTATGCAGGAAATCGTGATTCTGAGCGCCGTGCGAACCCCCATCGGCGCGTTTCAAGGTGCCCTTTCGACGGTTCCAGCGCCGAAGCTGGGAGCAGCCGCTCTCAGCGGTGCGGTGGCGGCGGCGGGGCTCTCCCCAGCCGACCTCGACCAGGTGTGGATGGGCTCGGTGCTGACGGCCGGCGTCGGCCAGGCACCGGCCCGCCAAGCCGCGCTCGGAGCCGGCTGTCCCACCTCGGTGGGCGCCGTGACCCTCAACAAGGTCTGCGGCTCGGCGATGCGCACGGTGATGAGCGCCGCCAACGAGCTGCGCTGCGGCGACGCGGCGATCATCGCTGCGGGCGGCATGGAGTCGATGAGCCAGGCGCCCTATCTGGCGACAGGAGCGCGGGATGGCCTGCGCCTCGGTCATGGCCGGCTGATCGACTCGATGATCCACGACGGGCTGTGGGACCCCTACGGCGACGTCCACATGGGCAATTGTGCCGAGCAGTGTGCCGCCAAGTACCAGTTTTCGCGCGAAGCGCAGGACGCCTTCGCCGTGCGCAGCTACGAACGCGCCCGGGCGGCCGTCGACGGCGGAGCCTTCGCCGCCGAGGTGGTGCCGGTGCCGGTGCCACAGCGCCGCGGCGACCCGGTGATGGTCTCCCGCGACGAGGAGCCGTTCAAGGCCGATCTCGCCAAGATGCCGGGGCTGAAGCCCGCGTTCCAGAAGGACGGCACGGTCACCGCGGCCAACGCCAGCACGATCAACGATGGCGCGGCTGCCCTGGTCCTGACCACTGCCGCTGAAGCCGCTCGGCGAGGCCTCCAGCCGATCGCACGGTTGGTTGCCCAGGCGAGCTTCGCCGCCCAGCCGAGCTGGTTCACCACCGCGCCGATCGAGGCGATCCGTCGAGTGCTGACCCGTGCCGACCTCAGCGTCGCCGACATCGACCTGTGGGAGATCAACGAGGCCTTTGCGGTGGTCGCGATGGCCGCCACCCTGGAGCTCGGCCTCGATCCCGAGCGGGTCAATCCGGATGGTGGGGCGGTGGCCCTCGGCCACCCGATCGGCGCTTCCGGCGCCCGCATCCTGGTGACCTTGATCCACGGCTTGAAGCGCCGGGGCCTCAAGCGCGGCTGCGCGGCGATCTGCATTGGTGGCGGCGAGGCGACCGCGGTAGTCGTCGAGTTGGTCTGACCATGGCGCGATCCTCCAAGGTGTGGCTGGCCGGTGTGCTCCTGCTCGCAACGGGCGCAGTGGCGCAAGACGCGCCCGAACGTATCGAGCTGACCCTGCCGCTCGAATCGGGGGGCTCGGTAGCTGGAACTGCGGGCGCCCTCTCGTACCTGCCCGACGGCTCTGCCCAGCTCTCGGGCGGTGTGGAGCTCAAGTACCGCGACTTGGTCGTGCGGGCTGAAAACGTGGTGCTCGATCTCGCCACCAACCGCGTCCGCGCCGAAGGCAACGTGTTGCTCGACGACGGGCCGCGGCGGCTCACCGGTGCCACGCTCGACATCGACCTCGACACCAAGCTCGGCAGCCTGACCGAGGCGACGGCCGCGGTGGGAACCGATTTCTACTTCCAGGGCGAGGAAGTCGCGCGGATCGCCGACGGCGTCTGGGAGGTCCGCGACGGCGTCTTCACCTCGTGTGAGGGCGACGTGCCCTCCTGGTCCTTCCGTGTCGGCAAGGCCACTATCGAAGAAGAGGCCTACGCGCGGATCCGGGGGGCGACGATGCGGGCGCGCACGCTGCCGGTCTTCCACCTGCCCTATCTGCTCTGGCCGACCAAAACCGACCGCTCCTCGGGGTTGCTGGTGCCGAAGATCGGGTATTCGGACGATCGCGGACCCTACCTTGGGCTTGCGTGGTACCAGGTGCTCGGCCGGTCCTACGACACCACCCTGTACGCCGACATCTACGGCGAGGAGTACTACGGCGGCGGTGTCGAGTTCCGCTGGCGGCCAAGTGAAGAGACCGAAGGCCAGGTTCGCGGGTTCGCGATCCAGGATCCGTTCGACGACGAGTGGCGCTGGAAGCTCGAGCTCGACCACAAGACCACCAACCTGCCGTGGGGCTTGAGGGGTGTTGCGCACATCGAGGACTATTCGGACTTCGATTACTTCCGCGACTTCGAGCGAGGCCTGGCAGGCAAGACCCAGCGCCAGCTCTACTCCAACGCCTTCGTCAGCGGCAGCTGGGGGCCTCACTCGCTGAACGTGTTGGCGGACCGCCGCGAGACCTTCCTGTCCGGCGGGCGGGTGGTGCGACTCGAGCAGCTGCCGGAGATCGAATACGGCCTGCGCAAGACTCGTCTCGGCAAGCTGCCGCTGTTTCTCGAGGTCGACGCGGCTGCCCACAGTCTGTCGGTCGATCGCAGCGCCAACTACTTTGGCGACTACGCTCGCGGTCACCTCTTCCCGCAACTGACCGCCTCGGTGATCTCGGCATCGTGGCTGGGCTTCACGGTGTCCGGGGGCGCCGACGTCACCTGGTGGAGCGACAGCCTGCTGGCCGGCTCGCCGGACGGTTTCGGCGGAGGTTCCCTCACGCGGGTGGTGCCGGTGGCCGGCGCCGAAATCGTTGGACCTTCGTTCTCGCGGATCTTCGAGAGCTCGGGCGATGGCGCCTTCTCGCGCTACAAGCACATCATCGAACCGCGCTTCACCTGGAGCTACAGCGAAAATTTCGACGAGCAGCAGGAGGTCCCGATCTTCGACGGCGTCGACTCGGCCGGCGCGAGCAACCTCGGCCGCATGTCGATCGTCAACCGGCTGCTCGCCAAACCGCGCGACGAGGACCAGGGCGGCGCGCGCGAGATCGCGTCCCTCGAGCTCGCCCGGCGCTACTCCTTCGACGACGAGCAGGCGCTGGAGTTTGGCGTCGTCACCGACACCCTGCCGGACGGCAGCACGGCGACGCGGGTCGAGAGCGATCAGGCCGGGCCCCTCGAAATGATCTTCCGCGCGTATCCGAGCGAGCGCCTCGGACTGCGCCTGCGCGCCGACTATTCGATGTTGTTCTCCGAGCTGACCAACCTGCAGCTGTCGGGTGACGTCAAGCTCGGGCCAAGTCGGCTGTCGCTGACCTGGACGCCGAGCTGGCGTGCGATCGACGGTGAAACCCTGTCGAGCCAGGGGACGGTCGGAATTTCGTCTCCACTGGGAGAGCGACTGCAGTTCCGCTCCCAGGTGACCTGGGACTTCGAGGAGAGCTTTCTGCGCGATCAACGCCACTTCCTCACCTGGAAGGGCAGCTGTTACGCCTTCCGGCTCGAGGTGCACGAGTCGCGCACCCTGTTCGAGCGCCGACGCGACTACCTGTTTT
>CAZRFU010000065.1:11010-17984 GCA_964599475.1 uncultured Thermoanaerobaculia bacterium | reverse complement strand
GACCTGAAGAACGTCGGCACCTTCCTCGACATCAACGGTGGCAGCACCTCGGAGAATTTGTGAGCGGGCGCATGAAGGGTTTGGTGTTGGCCGGAGGCAAAGGCACACGCCTGCGCCCGTTGACCTTCACCTCGGCCAAGCAGTTGGTGCCGGTGGCGAACAAGCCGGTGTTGTTCTACGGCCTCGAGGCAATCGTCGAAGCCGGGATCGAGGAGATCGGCATCATCGTCGGTGATACCGCGGACGAGATTCGCGCCGCCGTCGGTGACGGCTCGGCCTTCGGCGCCAAGATCACCTACATTGCGCAGGACGCCCCCCGTGGGCTCGCGCATGCGGTGCTGATCGCCAAGGACTTCTTGGGCGACGACCCGTTCGTGATGTACCTTGGCGACAACCTGATCGCTCGCGGCATTACCTCCTTGGTCGAGGAGTACCGCGAGCTCGGACCGGCCTCGATGATCCTGCTCGCGCGGGTCCCGGATCCGCGCCAATTCGGGGTGGCCGAGCTCGACCAGCAGGGCCGGGTCAGTCGCTTGGTCGAGAAGCCCGCCGAGCCCAAGAGCGACCTCGCTTTGGTCGGGGTCTACATGTTCGGCCCCGAGATCCACGAGTCGGTGCGCCGCATCCAGCCGTCACGACGTGGTGAGCTCGAGATTACCGACGCGATCCAGGACCTCGTCGACCGCGGCCTCGAAGTGCATCCGCACCTGGTCTCCGGGTGGTGGAAGGACACCGGCAAGGTCGAGGACATGCTCGAGGCCAACCGCGTCGTGCTCGAAGCGATGGAGGTCGAGCCGCCGCGTTTTACCGGCGAGGGCAGCCGCGTCGAAGGCCGCGTCAAGCTGGGCGCGGGTGTGGTGCTCGAAGGTTCGCTGGTCCGCGGCCCGGTGGTGATCGGCGCCGGCACCCGCCTGACCAACGCCTTCGTCGGCCCCTACACCTCGATCGGCGATAACTGTTCGCTGGAGCGCTGCGAGATCGAAAACTCGATCGTGCTCGATGGCTGCTCGATCCAGGACATTCCGCGAGTCGACGCCTCCTTGATCGGGCGGGGTGTGCGGATCGCACAGACCGCAGCGAAACCCCGCGCCTACCGCTTCGTGCTCGGCGACCGCTCGGAGGTCGAGATTCCCTGACGGGAGCTCGGGAGCACGCGTGCGGACGCTGATTCTCGGGGGAACGGGCATGCTCGGGCGTGCCATGGTGGCGCAGGCGCGCCGCCGTGGCTGGCCGGCGCTCGCCCCATCGCGCAGTCAGCTCGATCTGGGAGACCTTGGCCGATTGATGGCAGCAGTCGAGAGCTTTCGACCTCAGCTGGTGATCAACTGCGCTGCCTACACCAAGGTCGACGACTGCGAAACCAACCAGGACGCGGCGATGCGTATCAATGGCACGGCGGTCGCCAGCGCTCTGGCCGCGGCGCGTGCCGTCGACGCCAAGCTCGTACACGTGTCGAGCGACTATGTCTTCTCCGGCGAGAGTGACCGCCCCTGGCGCGAAGACGACCCGACGGGCCCCCTCTCGGTGTACGGCGCCAGCAAACTCGAAGGGGAACACCAGGCGCTTGCCGATCCGCAGGCCCTGGTGGTGCGCACCAGCTGGCTGTTCGGTCCCGGCGGGCCGAGCTTTCCCCACACCATGGCGCGGCTGGTGCGCGAGGGCAAGGTGCCGCTGCGAGTGGTCGACGACCAGTTCGGCCGACCGACCTACACGCCGTTCCTGGCGCGCGCCCTGGCGGATCTCGCCGTGGTCGGCGCCACCGGAATCGTTCACTACGGCAACCGCCCGGGGGTATCCTGGTGCGAGCTCGCGCGGGCCGTGGTGGGCTTGACTGCACCCGACACCGAAGTTGTTCCGGTGACGACCGCCGCGTTCCCGCGTCCGGCGCGCCGACCCGCGATGTCGATTCTCGACGTCTCTCGTTTCGAAACCCTGGTCGGCCGGGTGGTCGAGCCGTGGATGCTCGGGCTCGCCCAGCTGTTTGATTGCTCTCTAGGAGACTTCTCATGAACGTTCTGGTTACCGGGATCACCGGCTTTGCCGGCTCCCACCTCGCTGAATACCTGCTCGCCGAACACCCCGAGGTCAAGATCTTCGGCACCTGGCGTTGGCGCAGCCGGATGGAGAACATCGAGCACCTGGGCGACAAGATCACCCTGCTCGAGTGTGAGATGCGCGACGCCGTGGCGGTGCGCAAGGCCCTGATCGAGTCGCAGCCGCAGGCGATTTTCCACCTCGCGGCGCAGAGTTTCGTGCCGAGCAGCTGGCGCTCGCCCAACGACACATTCACCGCCAACGTCCAGGGTCAGACCAACCTGTTCGAAGCGGTGCGCGAGCTTGGGCTCGACCCCACGATCCAGATCGCCTGCTCGAGCGAAGAGTACGGCATGGTCTACCCCGACGAGGTGCCGATCCGCGAGGACAACCCGCTGCGCCCGCTGTCGCCCTATGCGGTCTCGAAGGTGGCGCAGGACCTGATGGGCTACCAGTACTTCCAGTCCTACGGCCTGAAGGTGATCCGCACCCGCGGCTTCAACCACACCGGGCCGCGCCGCGGCGAGGTGTTCGTCACCTCGAACTTCGCCAAACAGATCGTCGAGATCGAGCTCGGCCTGCGCGCTCCGGTGATCAAGGTCGGCAACCTCGACGCGATCCGCGACTTCACCGACGTGCGCGACATGGTCCGCGCCTACTGGTTTGCGGTGCAAAAGGGCAAGCCGGGTGAGGTCTACAACATCGCCACCGGCGAGGGCATCCACATCCACGAGTTGCTCAACCGCCTGCTCGCCCTTTCCACCGCCAAGGTGACGATCGAAACCGATCCCGAGCGGCTGCGGCCCTCGGACGTCGAGCGTCTGATCGGAGACGCCAGCAAGTTCCGCGAGGACACCGGCTGGGCGCCGCGAGTGCCGTTCGAGCAGACCCTGCGCGACGTGCTGGAGTACTGGCGCGAGCGCCTCGGCGCCAAGGCCGGACGCTGATCCGGTGGACTCTTCCCGGCCGGTCCTGATCACTGGAGTCGGCGGCTTTTTGGGTCGTCGCCTCGCGGCGGCCCTGGTGGCCGAAGGCCGCGCCGTGGTCGGGGCTGGTCCCGAGGGAGAACACTGTGGGCTCGAGGGCGTGCTACAGCTGCCGCTCGACGTTCGCGACACCGCGGCGGTGGCCGCGCTGATCGCCGATGTCGATCCCGCAGCGGTGGTGCACCTGGCCGCCCTGTCGCATGTCGGCAGCTCGTGGCAGCGGATCCCTGAGCACTTCCAGACCAACGTTCTCGGTACCGAGGCGGTGGTCGACGCTGCCGTCGGCCGGCGGCTCGTGTTTGCCTCGAGCGCCGAGGTCTACGGTCTGGTGCCGGAGCACGAACAGCCGATCCGCGAAGAGCGGCTGCCGGCGCCCGCCAACCCTTACGCCTTCGGCAAAGCTGCGGCCGAGCGGGTGGTGCGGCGTGGTGGTGGGGTGGTGTTGCGCTGTTTCAACGTCGTGGGCCCCGGTCAGGCCCGGAGCTTTGCGTTGCCGGCTTTTGCGCGACAGCTCGCCGAGATTCGCGCCGGCCTGCGCGAGCCGCGCCTGGCGGTCGGCAACCTCGAAGCGATCCGCGACTTCGTCCACGTCGACGACGCGATCGGCGCCTTTCTTGTCGTGCTGGAAACCGGTGCGCCGGGGGCGGTGTACAACGTTGCGAGCGGCAGCGGCAGCAGGCTTGCGGATGTGGTGGCGCGGATGGTCGAGCTCTCGGGCCTCGAGGTGGCCATCGAGGTTGACCCCGAGCGGCTGCGGCCGGTCGACGTGCCGCGCCTCGAGGGGGATTCCTCGCGGCTCGAGGCGTTGGGTTGGCGCCGTCGGCGTTGCCTCGACGACGCACTGCGCGAGCTGCTGGATGAAGCCACAGCGGAGGTGGAGACATGAGCGGACTGTCGGGACGCGAGCTGGCGCGCAAGGTCGTGCACATCGGCGTCGGCGCCATCGCCTTTGCGGTGGTGTACCTCGGCCCTTGGTGGTCGGCCCTCTGCGCGGTGGTGGCGATTGCCTTCAACGTGCTGGTGTTACCCCGCATCGGCGGCAAACAGCTGTGGCGCAGCGCCGATGAGGCTCGCGGGTACCCGGTCGGCATCGTGCTCTACCCCACCGCGGTACTGGCGCTGATCCTGGTCTTCCACCAGCGCCTCGAGATCGCCGCGGCGATGTGGGGCATTCTCGCCTTCGGCGACGGCCTGGCGTCGCTGGTCGGCATGTCGGTGGGTGGTCCCAAGATTCCCTGGAATCCGCGCAAGACCTGGGCGGGTACCTTTGCCTACGCCTTTTTTGGTGCCGCCGGCGCGACCGTGCTGCTGCAGTGGACCGCCCCCGGTCGTTACACCCTCGAGGTGGCGTTGGCGGTGGCCGTGGCGACCGCGATCGTGTCGGCGCTGGTCGAATCGCTTGCGATCGGGCTCGACGACAACATTTCGGTGCCGATCGTCGGCAGTGTGGTGATGTGGGGTTTGCTGCTCGGCGTCGACGGTTGGCAGAGCTGGTGGGCGGGAGCCTGGCCGCAGCAGATCGCCGCGGCGATCGGGGTCAACATCCTCTTTGCCCTCGCCGGCTACGCCACCCGCGGCGTCGACCGTTCGGGTGCGGTCGCCGGCTTCGTCATCGGTGCCACCATCTGGGCTTTCCTCGACTGGCGCGGCTACCTGCTGTTGCTCGCCTTCTTCGTCATCGGCACCAGCTGCACCAAAATCGGCTACCGCCGCAAAGCCGCCGCCAACCTCGCCCAGGAAGGCGGCGGACGGCGCAGTGCCCGTCACGCGATCGCCAACGCCGGCTGTGGTGCCTTCTGCGCGGTCGTCGCCGCAACCGCCGGCGGGCCGTGGGCAACAGTGTTTGCCGCCGCCTTTGCCGGGGCCTTCGCCACTGCTGCGGCGGACACCGCCGGCAGCGAAATCGGCCAACTCTGGGGTCGGCGCACCTTCCTCGTCACCACGCTGCGGCCCGTGCCTCGCGGCACCCAGGGTGCGGTGTCGCTCGAAGGCACCATCGCGAGCCTGGTCGCCGCGGCGCTGATCGCCGCCCTTGGTGCCATGACCTCGCTGTTTTGCTGGTACACCGCCGGCCTGGTGGCGGCGGCCGGCTTCCTGGGCGCCATGCTCGAATCGGTGATCGGCGCCACCATCGAGAAGCGCGGCCTGCTCGACAACGAAGCGACCAACTTCTCCAACACCGCGATCGGCGCCCTGCTCGCCGGCGCCGCGGTCTCCTGGATCCTCCTCTGACCCGTTTTCGAGGTCTTCGATGACGCGCAAACTCGCCCTCTACGTCCAACTCGCCCGCCCGTTCACGCTGCTGCCGCCGCTGCTCGGCATCATCTCCGGGGCGGTGTGTGCCTTCGGCTCGATCCACAACCCCGATCCGACCCGCACGCTCTCGCTTGCGGTGATCCTCACCGTCACGCTCGGGTCGCTGTGTGCGAGCTTCATGAACGCGGCGTCGAATGCGATCAACCAGATCTACGACCTCGAGATCGACCGCGTCAACAAGCCGACGCGTCCACTGGTCACCGGCGAGCTGTCGCTACGCGAAGTGTGGATCTTCGTGTGGGTGTTCTACGCCCTGGCGCTGATCCCCACCTGGTTGGTGGTGGTCCACCCCTACAACTCGCTGATCGAGAAGTGGGGCGCTCCGCTCTCCTACCGTCAGACCTTCCTGATCTACCTGATCGGGATGATCTTCACCTTCGTCTACTCCGCCCCCGAGCTCGGCCGCACCAAAGCCCGCGGGATGTGGGCCAACTTCACCATCGCCATCCCCCGCGGCATCCTGCTCAAGGTCGCCGGCTGGTGCATGGTCGCCCACCTGTGGCATTGGGAACCTTGGTTCATCGGCACCATCTTCGGCCTGTTCCTGATCGGCGCCGCCTCGACCAAAGACTTCGCCGACATCGAAGGCGACCGTGCCGGCGGCTGCAAGACCTTGCCGATCCTCCACGGCGTCGAGAAGGCCGCCTGGATCATCAGCCCGTTCTTCATCTTCCCGTGGCTGCTGATGCCGCTGGGCGCCTGGTTGCCTGATCCCCAAGACCCCAACCACGCGATCCTGACCGGCAATCCCATGATTTTGAGTGCCTTGGGGGTGGGGCTGACGCTCTGGGGCATCTACACCGTGTGGCTGATCCTGCGCGATCCCAAGTCGTTGACCGAGACGGAGAATCATCCGTCGTGGAAGCACATGTACTTGATGATGATGGCGGCGCAGATCGGGTTTGCGGTGGCGTACGTGGTTTGAGGAAGGGACCCGGGACCCGGGACCCGGGACCGGGGACGGGACGGGAGGGGAGGAGAGGGGTTGGGTGTTGGGGGTTAGGGGTTAGGGGTTAGGCCGGAAGCAGCAGCCGCCCTGCGGTAGCGCGGCCTGTTTGTCGGCTTCCGAGCCCCAACGGGGCGCCAGAAGAGAGCCCAGGGCAAAGCGAAGCGACGCCCTGGGTTGCGGTGTGCACCGTACGCAGATCCGAAGCGCCATCGGCGCAGCCCAGCCCACTGCCCGTGCGCGGTCGTGCGTCAACGGCAGGAATGCCGAGGTGTCACCTGGGAAGCGGGACGCGGTTAGACTTTCCCTTGAGGCACAACTCCTTGCGAACAGGGGGACTGAATCGTGCTCCGAAGCTATGCCGCCTTGCTTCTTCTCAGCCTAGCCCCTGCTTTGGGATCCGAACCGAGCACCCAGGCGACGGGGCAAGTCGTGGTGACCTGCGACCAACCCTGTCTCGTCGAGTTGGACGGCCAGGAAATCGGTTCGCTGTCGCCGCCGGCTTCTGTCGCATTGAAGGCCAGCGCGCTTCCGGGGACCCATGTTCTTCGAGTCCTCGGTGACGCTGGGAGCCAGCAGCGGATTATCGAGCTCGTCGCTGGCGAGAGTCAGACCTTCGTGTTCGTGCTCGGGAAGGCTGAGCCGCCAGAACCAGTAGCGAAGAGCGGATCCGCTGAGCCAGGAAATGCAGC
>CAZRFU010000065.1:0-11000 GCA_964599475.1 uncultured Thermoanaerobaculia bacterium | reverse complement strand
CGCCGATCCCGGCGGAGCGGCCGCATGACGCCTCACTTGTCGCGGAAGCCGATCCGGTGCCGGGTCTGGAACCGGTGAAGGAAGGCGAGGAGTCACTCTCAACGGCTTCGGCCGCTGAAGAGCCTGGCAGCGGCACCCGGGGGGACGGGCACGGATTTCTTCTGGCCACCTGCCTGGGCCTGTGCGAACTGTCGGTCAACGGGAACCACATGGGGCTCGTGGCCCGTTCGCAGAAGCGGATGATCGTCGAGGCGGGGACGCTGCGGATCCGAGGGTGGACATCTGGAAACCCTGACCCCCACGTCGAGGAGATCGTCGAGATCGGCGCGGGCCAGACCGCGGTGATTGAAATGAACCCACCGAAGCTCAAGATGAAGGTGGTCAAGGGCCCTTCGATCGACCCCGCCACGGCGCGCCGCTTCGCCTCTGCCAACAACGAAACCGTGGTTGACTCAGCCACCGGTCTCGAGTGGATGCCTCTCGACAACGGCCAGCACATCCGTTGGGAAGAGGCTGATCGATGGTGCTCGGACCTTCGCTATGCGGGTCACGCCGACTGGCGGCTGCCGACCATCAACGAGCTCGAAGAGCTGTTTGCTGCGGTGCGCCACCTGGACTCGGGGCCCGTGGCGTGTGGCTTCTCCGCGAGACCCGTGCCGGGCATCACGATGTCGTGTGACTGGTTTTGGTCCTCGTCTCGCGACGGCGACAAGAAAGCGTGGGGCATCTACTTTCTCTGGGGCAAGACCAGTTCCCGTCACATTGCTTCGGATCAGGGACCTCGGCGAGCACTCTGTGTACGCAAGCCCGCTGATCCCAGCTAAGCCGCGACCACTTGAGCGTCATGGTTGCGCGTTCTGAGAGCAGCTCACCTCCGCCAGAAGTAGTGAAGACCAACGAACTGGTCGAGCAACGCGCCCACTGGTACCAGTCCGAAGGAATGGCTCTACTGGGACCGTCGCCGACCGGGGACCGGGAGCACCTCTTCTGGGCGTACGGGCAGCGTATCGTCGCGCTTGGCCGAGGGATGGCGAGGCTCCAGTTCCCGTCGTTCTCGCCCTTGGTGGCTTCCGGCACTCGGAATGCCCTGGAGTTGCTTGTCGAGGTGCTCCTGCTCCGGCATTCGCCCGCGGACTTCCGGGCCCAGGAGCGAATCCTGAGCTGGTCCGAATCGGCGCGTCTGAAGGCAGCCGAGAGTGGCCTCTCAGATAGGCCCTCGGACGGCCTCGCCGGCGCTTGGCGCGAGTACGTGGCCGCCCACGCCAGTGACGTGGCACAAGCGCGCGGGCGCTTCTGGAACGGGAAGCACCCGAATCGCTGGACTGGAAGAAGTCTCCAGGCGGACTGTTACCAAGTCGATCGGCTACTTGGTGGCGAGGAGATCGGTTCCGCATACGACGTTTGGGTGCGCCAGCTGAACTGGGGTGTTCACGGGTCGGGTTTCGCGGATGTGGCGCGACTTACCCTGCAGGACATCGATGCACTGTTCTGCGACATGCACAGGCTCGCGGCTCGCCTTTTGGTTCGAGGGTTCCGAGAGGTAGTCCTTGTTCTCTCGAAAGGCGGGGTGGCGAAACTCGAGGGCTTGACCGGCTAGTACGGCCGATCCGGACCCGTAGCGGTGGAGAGCGTGAGCTGGATTCCCCACGGGGTCTGGGTTTGGAGGCCCGGCGTATACTGGGATCGATGGGTCCGTCGGCTAGGAAGGTTCTCGAGGAAGCGCTCCATCTCGGCGAGTCCGAGCGCGCGTCGATTGCCGGAGCACAGATCGAGAGTCTGCACGGACCGGTAGAGCCCGGCGCCGAGGAGGCTTGGGAACGCGAGATCGAGAGGCGGGTCCGCGAGATCGAGACCGGCTCGGTCGTGACCGTTCCCTGGTCCGAGGTCAGGGCTCGACTGTTCGATGGCTTCGAGTGAGCCGCTGGCGCGGTAGATGTGGGTCTCTACGAGGGTTTGCGGGCGAAGCTCGACGGTGGGCCGTCAGGGGGCCTCGAAGCGATCACGTGGGACCCCGGATTGTCGGATGATCGACGCCAGAGTCCCGGCGCGAACCGAAGCGTGAAGCGGGACCGGCACGGTGATGGTGCTGGTCTCGTTCTTGGCCTGCATCACGACGTGACTTCCGCGCTGGCGAACCTCTCGAATCCGTGGGCGGCGAGGATCTGGCATACCTCGTCTCCCGAGAGGACCCGCAATCTACCCAACCGCGAGCTCGAGTTGGGTAACGTAGACCTCGCCGCGCAGCCGTCGCTGCACTTCGTCGGGTGAGGCGCACTCGAAGAAAGCTTCGAGTGCCTCCTGGAGGTTGGCGCGGGCCTCGGCAACCGAGTCGCCTTGGCTAGGCGCCTCACCTTCGCTGCGGCCTGGATGGTCCTGTGATTGCTCCCTCCAATATGGCTTACCCAGCTAGATGTCACACGTTCGCGACATTTCTCGGGAGCCACTGCGTAAGAAGCTCCGGTGCGGGCCTGCGAGGGTGACGACGGGCACGCCGCGAAGAGGTGCGCGCGCAACGCGCACCCTGGGGCGCTCCCGCTGCCCGTACACCAGAGCGCCACGCCGCACAATCCTCCCGCGGATCCCAGATCCCCGCTCCCTGGTCCCCCTCTCGTCGACCGACTGCTGGTCAGCGAGCGAGGCAGGTGGCATGGTGGGAGCTCGCGGATCGGTGGAATGAGGCGATCCATCACCACGCCGAGATTTCCAAATCCGCCCAGCAAGGCGACCCGAGCGAGCGGCGCTGCGGGCACCGGCGGCACCGGCATCCGCCGGTCCCGCAGGGGATCGTCGCCCTTCACCAGCAAGGGAGGGAGGGGGAACGCTACAACCACCGCAAGGAGCCGATCGACGCTCTGCGGCAACCTGTATCGATCCTCTCCGAACCAAGAGATCTCCTTCCGAGTCCGAACCTGCTCCCGACTTCGGTTGCGGCCGCCGCGTTAGTCTCTACCTCTGCGGAACCATGGACGTTCGTGTTCTGCCGAAGCCCCCAATGTCAGGCTCCCTCCGAGAGATCGACTTCGGTGTGCCCGGAGGCGAAGGGATCTGGGTTCTGTTCGACTCGGAAGACGGCCACGAGTGGGCGGAAGTCTCCAGGGGCGAGTGTCTTGGCGGGAGTTGGCCCTCTCCGCCGTGGCGCACCTAGGCGCCTTCGAGCGAGGTCGGGGCGGAGCCTGAACGCCGCTTCGCCCTCGGGGCAACGCTCGAGACCGCGCGCGCCTCCCGTCGCTACGTCGACCGGTAGACCTCTCGGCGGTGCCCCACCTTGACGACCAGCACCACCAGCCGGTCCTCCTCGATCGCGTAGAGGATCCGCCAGTCGCCCTGCCTGACCCGATAGCGGCCCTCGCGAGCCGAGAGCCTCTCGCAGCCCGGCGGTCGCGGATTTTCCGCCAGGGCCTGGATCCGCGCGATCACCCGTTGGCGAACGGCCTTCGGCTCGATCCCCTCGATTTCTTTCGCGGCAGAGGGTTTGATGCGGAGACTAAAGCTTGCCACTGAGCTGGAGCGCCTTGACGAAGCCCTCGAAGTCCAAATCCGGCTCGGTCGCGCGTTCGTCGAATGCCGCCAGATCCTCCGCATCTTCTGCCAGCGCCTGCCGCACGGCTCCGTTCACGATGTCGGAGATCGACTGATCGGTGGAAGCCGCCTTGAGCTTGAGGGCTCGGTGGAGGTTGGGGTCGAAGTAGACCGTGGCTCGGCGGACGTCGCTCATGGGGGCATTCTGACGCCGTGACGCTAAAACGTCAAGGCGACCACGGGATCACTGCCGCGACGCCGGTCGCCCCTCCGCCCTTGACCATCTCGAGTTGGTCATGCAGAATGACCAAGGAGGTCTGATGACGACACAGATCAACATTGGCGAGGCCAAAGCATCGTTCTCCGCCCTGATCAAGCGGGCGATGCGGGGAGAGGACGTGGTCATTGCCAAGGACGGCAAGCCGGTGATCCGGCTCGTTCCGATCGCGCCAGGGCCGGAACGGGTGCCCGGCTCGGCGCGCGGCGCGTTTGTGATGGCCGCCGACTTCGACGAACCGCTTGCGGACTTCGACGCCTACCGGTAGGCAATGAAGCTGATTCTCGACACCCACGCCTTTCTTTGGTGGGTCGGTGACGACTCGCGCCTCACCACGGGTGCCCGGCGATTGATCGGTCAGGTCGAGAACCAGTGCTTCCTGAGTCTCGCGAGCTGCTGGGAGCTGGCGATCAAGCACAGCCTCGGCAAGCTCACGCTCGAGGGACCTTTCGAGTCTTTCGTCGCGGAGCACCTGAGCAAGAACGGATTCGGTCTCTTGCCGATTGAGTTTCGGCACTTGGTGCGCCTGACCGCGTTGCCGTTCCATCACCGTGATCCATTCGACCGGCTGCTCGCGGCGCAGGCGATCGAAGAGCAGTTGGTCCTGGTGTCGGCCGATCTCGCGTTCGACGACTACCCAGTCGTCCGGCGATGGTGAGGTCTAACAAAGCGCGGGCCAGTCGTTCCCAATCTGGCGCTGACGACCAACCATGACGTTGCCGACCATCAACCAGATCGAATCGGCTGCGCCTCACGTCTACGCGGTGCTGCCGCCGACGCCGGAGTACCGCTGGCCGCTGTTGGAACAGCGCCTGGGTGTGGAGCTTTGGCTCAAGCACGAGAACCACACCCCGGTTGGTGCGTTCAAGGTCCGCGGTGGTTTGGTGTACTTCGCCGATGCCGCCGGCTCCGGGCTGCGACAGGTGATCACCGCCACCCGAGGCAACCACGGTCAGTCGGTGGCGCTGGCAGCGGGACGGTACGGCGTCGCCGCGACGGTGGTGGTGCCGTTTGGCAACAGCGTCGAGAAGAACCTCGCGATGCGGGCGCTTGGTGCCGACGTGATCGAGCACGGCGACGACTTCCAGGCGGCGCGCGAGCATGCCATTGCGCTGTCTGCGGCCACCGGGGCGCGGATGGTGCCGTCGTTTCACCCTCTCCTGATCCGCGGAGTCGCGACCTACGCCCTCGAGTTGTTCCGTGCGGTTCAGGGTATCGACCGGCTCTACGTGCCGATTGGCCTCGGTTCCGGCATCTGTGGTGTCCTGGCGGTGCGCAATGCCCTCAGCCCGAGCACCGAGGTCGTGGGGGTGGTGTCGGCACACGCGCGAGCCTACGCCGCGAGCTTCGAAACCAAGAGCAGTGTCGAGTCGCCAGTGTCGACGGTGCTGGCCGACGGGATGGCCTGCCGCGTGCCCGAACCCGAGGCACTGGAGGCGATCTGGAAGGACGTCGACCACATCGTCGAGGTGACGGACGACGAGATTGCCGACGCGATGTGCTCGATCTACGAATGCACCCACAACTGTGCTGAGGGTGCCGGTGCCGCGGCTGTGGCGGCCGTGGCGAAGGAGCGAGATCGGCTGCGCGGCAAGAGGGTCGCCGCGGTGTTGAGCGGCGGCAATGTCGATCGCGAGGTTTTTGCTGCGGTGCTGAGTGGGCACTGGCCGACGCGCGCCTGAAACATCGGGCCAGTCGGACCACGTAGGGCCGCCCATGGAACACGCGACGACCCCTGCCGGCTCGACCGACGCTCCTGCAGAACCACCACGCTGGAGCCTCGCCCGGCGACAGCTGCGCGTTGGCGCCCGCGCGCTGGGCTCGCTGGTGTTGGGATTGATCGCGGTCCTGGGACCAGCCGCGCTGTTCCGACAGGGCCTGTTGCCACTCATCGAGACGGCCTTCGAGCCCAGTGCCGTGTGGCTCAGCGTGTTCAGGCGCTCGGGCATCTTCCTGGCGGCGCTGGCGGGGTACTGGGCCTACGTGCACTGGCACGAGAAACGCGCGGTGACCGAGCTGCGGGTGCAGCCGACACGCCTGCTGCTTGGCGGGGCCGGCGGTGCCGCCCTGGTGGCGGCTCCGATCGCGCTGCTCTTCGCGATCGGTGCCTACGAGCTCGAGCTCTATCGGGGGTTCTCGGCGGGACTGTGGGGGGTTGCGGCGCTGATCGGCATTGCGGCCACGCTCGAGGAGGTGCTCTATCGCTGCGTGCTCTTCCGGGTGCTCGAGGGAGCCTGGGGAACGGTGGCGGCGCTGGTTTCCCACGCCCTGGTGTTTGCCGTCCAACACCTGGAGAACACCGCAGACGGCGGCGTCGGCGATGCGACCACCATGCTCGTGTCGGTCACCCTGTTGGGCCTGTTGTGGGCCGGGGTGTTCGTTTTCACTCGCAACTTGTGGGTGGCAGCGGCGAACCACGCGGCGTGGAACTTCACGATCCTGCTCAGCGGCGTGCCACTTTCGGGCATCGAGGACTGGCGTGCCTTGGCTCCGCTCGCCAGCCGCTACGCCGGTCCCGACTGGCTCACGGGCGGGATGTTCGGTCCCGAGAGCTCACTGGTGGTGATCGTCTCGACCACCGTCGCGGTGGTGCTGCTGGTGCGCGCGGCGGCGCGCCGAGGGGCATTCCACCGGCCGACGGGATCTGGTGACCTTTCGCCGCGAGCGTGAGGGTTCGCTGTCAGTGTCGCTCGCTCCGCGGCGACCACGGGACGAGGGGGCGCTGGAAGCGCTCGGCCGGGCGGAAGCGCGGATGTCCCTTGGCGCTCCACACCACCTTGCCCGCGCCGGTCCGGGGCAGCACCCCGCCTCCGGGCGCCTCCGGCGGCGCCTGAAAGGCGGCCACCGAGTAGTAGAAGCCGCCGAGGCCGATCGCGTGCACGAGAACCTTTTCGGGGGCAATGGTCTCGAGCTCGGTCACCACCCGCAGCGGTGGCAAGGCGGGATCGAGGCGGTCGTGATTGATGGTTGGCGGAACGCTGCAGCGCCGGATCGAAAGGCAGGCGGTGACCGCCTGCAACGCCGAGGACCCGGCACCGTGTTGCCCCAACATCGACTTGATCGAGTGGATCCGCAGGTCGGGCAGGTGGGAGCCGAAGACCTCGGCGATGGCGTTGGCTTCGAATCGGTCGTAGATCACCGACGACGAGCCGTTGGCGTTGATCACGTCGACATCGGCAGGCTCCCAGCCGGCTTCGGCCATCGCTCCGCGGAACGCGCGGACGCAGGGCGTGATGTCGGGCTCCGGAGCGTCGTGACTGTATTGGCGGTTCTGTCCGGCCGCACAAATCTGGTAGCCGGCGACCCGGGCGTAGACCCGAGCGCGCCGCGCCTGGGCATGTTCGGCGGTTTCGATCAGCAACGCGGCCGCACCTTCGCCGATGACGTTGCCATCGCGATCCGGGTCGAAGGGCCGCGAGGCCCGCGCCGGGGCATCGTTGTAGCGGCTGGCGAGCGAGCCCGAAGCGTTGAGGGCGGCCATCACCTCGCGCACGACCTCGCAGTCGGTGCCGATCACCAACATCGCGTCGGCCGCGCCGCTCTGAAGGATCCGCATCGCCTGGCCGAGTGCGTCGATCCCCGAGTTGCAGCCGGACGAAGTGGTATGGATCGGCCCGCGGATGTTCAAGAAGGAGGAGATCGAGCAGGCCGCGCTGTGGTTGAAGAGATGGAAAGCCGCGTGCGGTGGCAATTTCGCGCCATCGAGATGGCTGCGGTAGGCCGTGAGGAGCTCGTCGGTGTTGCCGACCGAGGTGCCGACGAAGAGGCCGAGACGGTCGGGATCGCAGCGGTCCAGGTCGATTTCGGCGTCGTGGAGGGCGAGCACCGCGGCCGCGAGGGCGAGTTGGGTCGGGCGCGGCGTGTGGCGAGCGAGCACCTTGCCTCCATCGACATAGTGCTCGAGCGAAAAGTCTTTGACCTCAGCCGCAACTTTGGAGGGGGAATCGGTGGCGTCGCACAGGGTGATCGGCCCGAAACCGGGTGTGCCTGCACACAGCGCCTGCCAGAAGGGGTCTCGCCCACAGCCAATCGCCGATACCGGCCCCAGGCCGGTGACCACCACGTTGGTCTTCATGTCGTCTCCCTCCTCGCTGTCTAAGACTACCTCTCGAGTTGGTCCGGGTCTTCCGGGCGCGCGTACCCTTCGGCTGAGTGAGGCGACCTGCGATGCGGCAGGACGGCCCTGTCTCTGGTCGCCGGATCACCGCAGCGATGCGCTTTGGGGGAGGTCCGCGGTGCGCCCGACGCCTGGCGCCACCGAGTTGCTTACCGGGCCGCAGGCGCTCCGGGGCTCAGGTGTGAGAGCGGGCGCTGACGGCGAGGCCGATGCCGCCGAGGATCGCGATCGCCGATAGGCCCAGGCGCAGGCTGACGACCTCTCCCAGGAAGACGATCCCACCGATCGCAGCGAGCACGGGCACCGACAGCTGCACCACGGCCGCTGTGGCATCACTGAGGCCTTCGATGGCGCGGTACCAGAGGGCGTAGCCCAGGCCCGAAGCGATGCCGCCCGAAAGCATCGCCAGCACGACGCCGGTGGCCGAGGCGTGCCACGATCCCCAGCCGAGCAGGCCGGCTGTCAGCACGACAGGCACCCCCAGGAGGAAGTTGCGGGCCGTGGCCTGCAATGGATGCCGCGAGCCACGGCCGCGCAGCGAATAGAGGCCCCAGCAGAGGCCGGCGAGACCCATCAACGCCGCTCCTGTCGGCGCGGGGGCGGTCACGCCGGGCAGGGTGAGGGAGACCAGACCGCCGATCGCCAGCAACCATCCGATCCAGCGCAGCGGTCGCGGTCGCTCGCCGCGGACCAAGGCGCCGACGATCATGGTCAGCTGTACCGCCCCGAACAGGATCAACGCGCCGGTTCCGGCGCTGAGGCTCAGGTAGGCCAGCGAAAACGGGAGCGCATACCCGATGAGGGCGAGGGCCGAGCCCCACGAGCCTACCGCCTCGGGCGGTTGGGGTTGGCGCCGGCAAAGCAGCCACAACACTCCGGCCCCGGCAGCGATGCGGATCGCCGAGAAGGTATAGGCGTCGATCGCAGCGCCGGCGAGGGCGGCGCGGCACAGCAGGGAGTTTGCCGCGAACGCAACCATCGTCGCCGCCGTGATCAGCACGCCGTGGCGCGTCACCTGGGGTCGCTGCGCGGTCGTTTCGAGCATAGAGCGTCATCCTGGGGGGACAGATCACTACTATGTCACCCAGGGAAAAGGGGGCACCAGGCCGAACGCGGCCGCGCTGCGTGGTAGCCTCGCGGCCGTGGACACGGTTGTCGCCCCGCAGCCCTCTTCGTCGACCACCAGGCCGCCCCTTGCCGCGGTGCTCACCCAGGTGGCTGAGATTGCCGCCGAAACGCTCGAGCTGCAGGAGGTCTTCGACCGGGTTGCCACCGCCATGCGCCGGGTCTTGCCCTTCGACGACGTCGGCGTGGTGCGGATCGTTGACGGGCGCCTCGCCGCCCTGCACGCCAGCACGGCCCCGTGTGAGGATCGCGAGCGGGTGCCGGCGTGGCGGTGCCCGGGGTGCGCCGAAGGTATTGGCCCAGAGCCGCTGACCTCGTGGTCGCCGCGCCTGCGGCCTCGGCCAGGCCCCATCGTTCCCGTCGCGGATGCGCAGGTCGAGCTCGATCCCGCCTTCGTGATCGACGCGGCGTTGATCGCCAACGGTGTCCGTTCGGCTCTGTGGCAGCCATTCCTGGTCGCCGGCACGTTTGCCGGTGGGGTCTGGGTGAGCTCGCGTACGCCCAACGCCTTCAGCCTCGAGGATTCCGACGTGCTCGCGCCGATCGCTGCGATTCTGGGCTCGGCGGTCGAGCATTGGCGGATCTGGAACGACGAGCGCACTCGGTACGAGCGCCTCGATCGTCTCGAAACACTCCTCGGTACGCTCGCCGAAGCCCTCGATGTCCGCGAGGTCTTCCACCGGCTCTCCGAAGTGATTCAGCCTTTGCTACCGCACGAGGTGCTGGTCCTCAGCGAGGGCGAGGCGGTCTCCAGTACGTTTCGGATCGTCGCCCACACCGGCGACGGCAGCGTGCGGATACCGCAGGACGGGATCCGCTTGACCCCTGACGAGGTCCGACGTCGCGTCCTGGGTTTCGACTTGGTGCGGGACATCCCCGCCGAGGTCGCAGGGGAAACCGAAGCCGAGCGGCTGATGCTCGACAGCGGCATGCGCTCGTGGCTGCGAGTGCCGGTGCTGATGCGCGGCGAGGAGCGTGGTGGGCTGCATTTCCTGCATCCGGAACCCGCGAAGTACGACCGCTGCGACGTCGAGATCGCTCGTCGCATCGCCGACCGCATCGCCTTGATGCGCTCGCATCTCCAATTGGCCGAGGAGGCTCGGGTCGCCGCCGAAGCGCTCGAGCGCGCCGAACGTCTCGAGGCGACGGTCGAGACGCTGGTGCGCGAGCTCAACGCCCGCGGTCACGGGCGGGTGGTGGGTAGCTCCCCTTCGTGGCGGCAGGTGCTCAATCAGGTCCAGCGCGTCGCCGACGCCGAAACTACGGTGTTGGTCACGGGCGAATCCGGAACCGGCAAGGAGGTCGTCGCCCACCTGCTCCACCAGGGCTCGCCACGGTCCGGCCGTCCGCTGGTGGCGATCAACTGTGCGGCCCTGTCCGAGCAGCTGCTCGAGTCTGAGCTCTTCGGCCATGAAAAGGGCGCCTTCACCGGCGCCATCGCGACGAGGGTCGGTCGGATCGAACAGGCTGCCGGCGGCACGCTCTTCCTCGACGAGGTTGGGGAGATGAGCCCGGTGCTCCAGGCCAAGTTTCTACGGGTCCTGCAGGAGCGAGAGTTCCAGCGGGTCGGCGGCACACGCACCTTGCGCGCCGATGTGCGCATCGTCGCTGCGACCAACCGCGATCTGTCGGCGGCGATCGCCCGCGGCCAGTTCCGCGAAGACTTGTTCTACCGTCTCGCGGTGTTCGAGATCCGGGTGCCCGCGTTGCGCGAGCGGAGCGAGGACATTCTGGCGCTTGCCCAGGTGTTCCTCGAAGATCTCGGCCGGGGGATGGGCCGGCCGGCGGCCGGCATCTCGCGCGAGGCGCGGGACTGGTTACTCGCTCATCCTTGGCCCGGCAACGTGCGGGAGTTGCGCAACGCCATCGAACGGGCGATCTTGCTCTGTGACGGAGGGCTGATTACCCGGGAGCATCTTCCGGCAGGTAATCCCGGCTCGCCGGAGTTGCCCCGCGCTCTGC
>CAZRFU010000064.1:0-31575 GCA_964599475.1 uncultured Thermoanaerobaculia bacterium | reverse complement strand
GCACGTCCGGATCCGTGGGGGGCCGGGAGGGTGACCTCCCGGCCTACCCGACACCCAATCAGACCCCACAGTGACTCGATTCTGATCCCCCGGGGTGCCCCGGGAACCCGGGACCCGGGATCCGGAACGGAGAACGCACGGCGAACGTGATTTTCATCGAACAGGGGTGTACCGCGGAGGGGTGCCGGGGCAGAAACGCCCCCCCGGGCGCGCTCCGACGAGTACCCGGTACCCGATACCCGGTACCTTCGGGGTTACCCGTCGGCGCCGGCGTGGATTCGTCCGCCGCGCCAGTTGGGATCGCGATTGGCGAACTCGTCGACGTCCTTGTGGACCTCGATCAGGGTCCGAGTCACCTCCGGCGCGCAGGTGTCGTTCTCACACTCGTAGGTGTAGACGTTGTGCTCGCCCTCGCGGCGGAACCCGAGCAAGGTCTGGTAGGTGCCACACTGGCCACATTTGACCGAAAAGTGTCGTACGTTGACAGTCACCACAGCTGATCTCCGGTGCCGGGCGGCCGGGTATTGGCCCAGCCGGCGGGCAGTCTGCGTTATTCTCTCGATAGATGCACGAACGCGCATACTCCCGAGCCCCTTGGTGCCGAATCCTGCTGGCGGTCTGCAGCTGGAGCGTGGCGACCGCCGTCATCGGGCAGGAGTCGGGCGCCGACCCCGAAGATATCGTCTTCCACGGCAGCGCAGGGGTCCAGTTGGTCCTGGTGCCGGTGTCGGTGACCGAGCGCGGGAAACACGTCCCGGACCTAGGCGCTGCTCATTTCCAGCTACGGGTCGATGGAATTCGCGTGCCGATCGAGGTCTTCGAGGACGACTCGCGCACGCCGGTGTCGTTCGTGGTGTTGCAGGATCTGTCGGGAAGTATGGCCAACAGCGGCAAGATCGACTTGGCCCGGCAGGCATCGACCTTCTTCGTCGAGCGAGCCGTGGGAAGCGACGAGCTCGCCATCGTGACCTTTGCCGGCGGTCGCACGACGGTCGACATGCCCTTCACCACCGACCGTGAGGTGGCTCGCGAGCAGATCAGCGCCTGGGAGCCATGGGGCACCACCACTCTCTACGACGCCATCTCGTGGCTTCCCGAGATCGGCCTCGAGGGGCGCCACAATCGCCGGGCGGCCATCCTGGTCACCGACGGCGCCGACAATGCCAGCGTCCTCGAACCGGCCGAGGTCACGGCTCTGGTCGAGCGGGCCAAGGTCCCGGTCTACGTGCTCGACCTCGGTGGCGCTCGTTCGACCGCGCCGGGCCCAGACGGCGAGGCTACCCGCCGCTTCGGGCACATCCTGCGCGAGCTGGCCCTGGCGACCGACGGTGGCTATCACCCGATTGAGTCTGCGGCTGATGTGCTGCGGGCTTGCGCCGCGATCGAACGCGATCTCGCGAATCAATACGTGTTGGGTTTCGAAACCGGGTCGCGCGGCTTCGAAACGCCTCATCGACTGACCGTCAGCGTTGCGGTTCCTCGTGGGAAACGTGATCTGGCGGTCGAACATCGTCCGGGGTACCATGGCTTCCGTCCTGCGGCGATGAGCCGCACGCCATCGGCCCCTTGACGTCACTTTTTTTCAGGAGGACAGTGTCATGCAGATTCGCCCCATTCAGATCGTCGTCGGAGTTGTTGCGTGTGCCGTGTTGACCACCGGCTGCGCCACCAAGAAGTACGTTGCTCAGGAGCTCGCGGCGCAGCAGGCCAAGACCGACACCCGCATCGACGGGGTCGAGAGCCAGGTCGAGGCCAACCAAACCAAGTTGCGCGAGCACGACGAGCGCTTGACCCAATTGTCGGCGACCGCACAAGAGGCGGTGGCTCGCGCCGAGGAGGCGGGCAAGATCGCCGCCGGCAAGTTGGTGTACGAGACGGTACTGTCCGACGACGGTGCGACCTTCGGGTTGTCCAAGGCCGAGCTGACGGCCGAGGGCAAGAAGGTCCTCGACGATCTGGCGGCCGAGCTGATCGATGCCAACGAAGGCGTGTGGCTCGAGATTCAGGGTCACACCGACTCGAGCGGTTCCGAGCAGTACAACTACGAGCTCGGCCTCGAGCGGGCCGAGGCAGTCCGCCGCTACCTCAACACCGCGCACAAGATCCCGCTGCACAAGATGTCGGCGATCTCCTACGGTGAGAGTGCCCCGGTTGCCGACAACACCACCCGCGAAGGCCGGGCCAAGAACCGCCGCGTGGTCGTCGTCGTTCTCAAGTAGCCCTCGGTGGTGGTCGGGCTGGCTCGAATGCCACCCGACCACCCGTTCCTCGGTCCGCGATTCCTGGTCCCTGGTCCCCGTTCCCCTTCCCAACCCCTACGCCACCACCAACCGCGCCACTTCCGTTGCTGGTCGCTCCCGTGAGCTCAAAGCGCCGTCGATCGCAGCCGCCGCGGCGTCCGGTTGCCACGACCAGCCTCGGGCATTGTTGCGTCCCGACGCCTTGGCGTCGTACAGCGCGATGTCGGCCAGGTGGAGGATCTCCTCCCACCGCGAGGCGTCGAGATCGAAACTCGGGAACTCGCACCAGCCGAGGGAGGCGGTGAGCTCGAGTGGGCTGCCGTCGGGTCGAGTCATCGAAACTCCGCGCACGGCCCCGAGCACGCGACGCGTCAAGGCCGGCAGCTCGGCGGGCGCGGCGTCGCGCAGCACCAGCAGGAACTCCTCGCCACCCCAGCGCGCCACCATGTCGACCTCGCGGACGGCCCCGCTGAGGGCTGCGGCGACCGCCACCAGCACCGCGTCGCCAAAGGCGTGGCCGAAGCTGTCGTTGAGAGGTTTGAAGCGGTCGAGATCGACCAGGGCGAAGGTCAGCTCGGCTGGGGCGGCACCGCGCGCCAAGCGACGCCGGCGTTCGGCCAGCTCGCGTGTGACCACGAAGCTCAGGGCGTGCCGGTTGGGAAGGCCGGTGAGTCGATCGTGCAGGGCGATGTGCTCGAGCTCGGCGTTGAGCGCCTGCAGTTCCTGAGTGCGCTCCCGCACCCGCTCTTCGAGCGCGCGATTGCGACGCTTGAGGCCGGCGCTCCAGGTGCCGAAGACCGCCAGCGCGCCGAGCGCTCCGGCCAGGTGGACGGAGCGTCGCTGCCACCAGGCAGGGACGATTTCGAAGCGGAGTCGAGCCGGCTCGGAGAGCTCGCTGCCCGGGATGCCTGCGCGAACCAGGAACTCGTATCGACCCGGCGGAAGGGCGGTGTACTGCACGGATCGGCTGCGCGTCCTCTTCCAGTCCGGATCGAATCCTTCGAGCTTGATCTGGTAGGACACCTCGCTTCCTGCCGACAGCGAAATGCCGAGGTAGCCGATGTCCAGGGCCTCGGGTCGACCGCCGGGCAGCTGAGCGGAGCCGTCGAGGGAGAGTGCCCGATCGCGGCTGGCGAACGCCGTGACGATCGTGCGTGGCGGCCGTCGCGGCAGCGGATTGCCCGGCCGCTGGACCACCGCAATTCCTTGGACCGTGCCGAACCACAGGCGCCCACGACTGTCGCGGAAGGCGGCGTTGCGGTTGGTCTCGCTCGATGGCAACCCGTCCCGCGCCGTGTAGACCGACAGGGCCGAGCGCTCCGGTGCGTCGGGGTCGAAGCGCCCACCCTCGAACCACACCAGGCCGCGGTTGGTGCCGATCCACATGCCCCCGCTGCCGTCGCCGATGGCGAAGGAGCACAGGCGGTGCGGCAATCCTTCGGCGACGCCCCAGTGCGTCGAGCCGGTGCGCGCGAGGCGCAGGAGGCCATCTGTGGAGGTCACCCACAACGCCCCTCGAGGGTCTTCATAGGCGGCCGTCACGAACTGGTTGCGTGTGGGTGCTGCCAGCTCCCAGGCATTGGCCGTAGGGTCGAGGATCGCGAGGCCGGCGGCGGTGCCCACGGCGAGCTTGCCGCTGGTCAACGTCGTGAGCACGTTGACCCGAACGTCCGGGGGGCCATCGCCTTCACCCCAGACTTGCTCGACGGCGGGCGGGTCGGAGCTGAGGTCGAGGCGAGCCAGACCCGCGTGTGTGCCAACCCACAGAGCTCCGGGAGGGGACTCGGCCAGGGCCAGAACGATCTCGTGCGGAAGGCCGTCCGACTCGTCGAGGCAGCGGATCTGCCCGATCGCGGGATCGAGCAGGCACAATCCACCGAGCGTGCCGAGGGCGAGCTCGCCCGACGTGAGCGCCAGGAGTGAAACCACCTTGTCGTGCGCCAAACCGTCGCGGGTGGTGAAGGAGGCCCAGCGTGTCCCGTCCCAGCGACCGGCGCCGCCGCCATTGGTGCCGACCCAGATGTTGCCGTCGCGATCCTCGGCAAAGCTGTAGACGTTGGCGTGGGCGAGACCAGCGCCCTCGCGGAAGTTGAAGAAGCCTTCGGTCGACAGCCGCGAAACCCCGCCGCCGTACGTTCCGAGCCACATGCTGCCTTCGTGGTCCTCGTGGAGGGCGTAGACGCTGTTGTCGGCCAGTCCCTGGTCGACTCCGAGGCACTCGAGGGCCTCGAGCTCGGGGGAGAGCCGACAGGCTCCGCGATCGCGCGTGGCCAGCCACAGTCGCTCACGGGAATCGAGCAGCACGGCGGTAATCGGCACATCGTCCAGCAGCTTGGCTCCGGCGACTCGAACGAGGTAGCTGTCGGTGACTCGCCAAAGACCGTCGTCGGCGCCGATCCACAGGCGCCCGCGACGATCCTCGGAGATGGTGCGGATGCGTTTGGCTCCCGCGGTGCCGTCGCGGGTGGGGACACCGACGAAGCTGCCGTCCGGCCTCTGCCTGGCGACTCCATCGCCCCAGGTTCCGACCCAGAGCTCACCGCTGGCCCGGCGGCGCACCACCCGGACCTGCTTGGCTTCGAGCGCCTCGGAGCCCCCCAACGGTCGCAAGGAGCCGTCGGTGAGCTCGAGCAGGCCCTTCTCCCAGGTGCCGAAGAGAGGGGTCGCCGAGGTGTCGATCGCGCGCGCTGCCAGCCCGTCGAGGGCGCCGATGCGTTCGACCTCGAGGGACACGGGGTCGATGCGGGCAACGCCGTCTTCGGTACCGACCCAGAGTCGACCGCTGGGATCGACCTCGAGCGAACGCACCAGAGCTCCTGGGAGCCCGTCGTCGACGCCGAGATTGGTGAACTCGAGGCCATCGAAGCGCGACAGTCCGGCCTGAGTGCCGAACCACAACGAGCCGTCCGGGCTTTGTGCGATGGCTACCACTGCCGACTGCGCCAGGCCATCGTCGATGTTGTACGACTCGAACGGCAACTGTTGCCCCACGAGCACTTGCGCAAGCAAGGCCGCGGCGGCGCTGACCAGCACCCGAACCGATCGGAGAGCGGGGGGCACAGGAAGATGATATCCCCGATAGACTCCCGCGGGTGACCGCAACGACTGTTTCCCCTCGTCGCGACCTGGTCGCGGTGATCCCTGCGCTCAACTGCGCCAAGACCATCGCGCCGCTGGTCGAAGGCGTGCTGCGGGCGGTCGGTCGCGTGATCGTGGTCGACGACGGCTCGGCGGACGAGACCGGAGCGTTGGCGAGCAAAGCCGGGGCCGAGGTCGTCCGACATCCACAGCGAAGCGGCAAGGGCAAGGCGCTGCGCGACGGGATCGCGGCGGCGCTGATCTCGCAGCCGGCCGCTATCGTGCTTCTCGACGGTGACGGGCAACACGATCCAGCAGACCTGCCGGCGCTGATCACTCGCTGGGATGAGGGCGACATCGATCTCGTCGTTGGTGCTCGCCTCTCGGACCGTGACGCGATTCCCCCGGCGCGGTATTGGACCAATTCGATCGGCTCGTCGATCCTGTCGTTCATGACCGGATATCGCCTGGAGGACAGCCAGAGCGGCTACCGCCTGGTGCGCGCCTCGCTGCTCGAGGCGATGCGGTTGTGCTCGGACGGGTACGCGATCGAATCGGAGATGCTGATCAAGGCGGCCAAGCGCAAGGCGCGGCTGGCTCACGTGCGGGTGCGCACCATCTATGCCGCCGCCGACGAGTTGCCCTCGAGTCACTTTCAGCCGGTCCGCGACACCTTCCGAATCTCCCTGTCGGCATTGCGTTTCAAGGTCTTCAGTCGTGGGTGATGGGAGGCCGTCGGTCGAGCCGACGGCGTTGGGAGCCGGTGCGATCGCGCTGACGATCGACGTCGAGGAGTGGTTTCACACCTGCCTCGTGCCGGAGTGGGTCGACCCACGACGCCGACCACCGCTGCCGCACGAGCTCGACCGGCTGCTGCCGGAGGTGATCGAGTTGCTTGCAGAGCACCGGGCCGAGGCGACGTTTTTCGTGCTCGGGGAGGTCGTCGACCGCGATCCGACGGTGGTGCAGCGGATCCTCGCCTCGGGCCACGAGGTCGCCTGTCACGCCGATCTGCACTTGCGCCTCGATGATCGGCCACTCGAGGCCGTGGTCCGCGGCGTCCGCGAGGCCAAGAAGCGTCTGGAAGATCTGGGGGGTCGGAGGGTCCGGGGGTTTCGGGCCCCGGAGTGGTCCGCACGACATCCCGGACACCGTCTCTTGCCCCGTCTGGTCGAGCTCGGATTCGACTACGACAGTTCCCTCGCGCCCGTGCCCGGCGCCGGCAGAGTCGACAATCCTCGAGACGTGGTGCGACTCCGCTGGCCGGACGGAACATCACTGCTCGAGGTTCCGCCGCTCGCCTGGGGTCCGATTCCCGCCAACGGCTGGCCGAGTCGGTTGCGATCGGGCCGGTCGCTGGCCCGACAGGCCGAGCGCCGAGCCGGTGCCGGCCGTTGCGCGGCATTGGTGGTTCATCCGTGGGAGCTGAGTGGCCGGCCCAGCCCGGGACGGATCCCTGGGTGGGGTGCCTGGTGGGTGCACGAGATCGGCCGCCAGGGGTTCCGCGCGCGCTTCGCCGACCTCCTGTCTCATGTCCATACCTGCTCGCTGGCCTCTGCACTCGGGCTCGATGGGCCTGACGCCCCTGCGATCCGAGATCCGGGAGCCGGAATGCGGGAGTCGGGCTGAGAACCAACCCCGATTCCTTCAGGCAGCCCGGTACCCGGTACCCGATGTCCGGTACCCGATACCCTCTCCCAATTCCCGATATAGTCGCCCCGCTCGGCGACGCCCCCGTCCGGCAGTCAGGCGTGACATCCTCAACGCTGCGGTCGCCACGAGCGACCACGAACGAACACGAGAATCCGATGGTTCCCGAGCTTCCCGAAATCTCTCAGCGCCTCGCCCTGGTCACCGGCGGTTCTGGTGGAATTGGTGCTGCGTGTGTGCGTCGACTGCGCCGTGCCGGCCTGCCGGTAGCCTTTACCTGGAACCAGGGAGAGGATCGCGCGCGAGCCTTGGCGGAAGAGACGGGTGCCCATCCATTCCAGCTGGATCTGCGCGACCGCACGGCTATCGCCGAGGTTGCGGAGCGGATCTCGACCGAGCTTGGCCCGGTGCTGGTGGTGGTCCACAACGCCGGCCTGGTCAAGGATCGGCTCCTGGCGTTCCTGTCCGAGGATGACTGGGACGAGGTCTACGAGATCCATCTTCGTGGGGTGTTCTTGTTGACCAAGCGGCTGATCCGCAGCATGCTCGGGGCCCGCTGGGGCCGGGTGGTGTCCATCGCGAGCCTCTCGGCGATCTCGGGGCAGCTCGGTCAAACGCACTACGCTGCATCCAAAGCCGGTCTGGTCGGGTTCACCCGCACCTTGTCGAAAGAGGTGGCTCCTTACGGCATTACCGCCAACGCAATTGCGCCGGGCTTCATCGACACCGCCATGCTCGACGCCCTGCCGGAAAAGAAGCGCGAGGAGCATCGGGCCTCGGTACCGCTCGGGCGCTTCGGCCAGCCTGACGAGGTCGCGGCGCTGGTGGCGTTCCTGGCCTCCGACGATGCCGCCTACATCACCGGCCAGGTGATCCGCATCGACGGAGGCCTGCTCGGCGGTTGATGCACCCTCGGAGCTCGGTTAAGGCCCACCCTTCTCGATGATCACGGGGTCGGGCGACAGGAAGGTCTCGTTGAGGTAGCGAACCTGGACCTGAAAGCTGAAGCTCTGGGTGGTCTTCTGATCGTCGGTCACCGTGATCTGGGCTTGGGAATCACTGTTCCTGGTTACCACGGCTCCCGGAGGCGTCGCTCCGTCCCACCTGACCGGGTCTTCGGCAAAGACGGCTCCCGCCACCGATGTCTTGAGGTCGAGTTGCACGGTTCCCTCCTGGCCGTAGTCGATGGACACCGCCGAAGGGCTGGCGGTGACGGTCGGAGGTGGCGTGGTGAAGCCGACGGTGATGGTGACGTACTTGGGCATGTGGTCTCCTTGAGCGGTTTCTCGTCCACCTGTGGGTGTGCACCCTGGGGATGAAAATCTGGTCTTGTCTGAGTTCGTGGTACGCGGTACCCGGTACCCATCTCCGAGTGACTCTGGATCAGCGGGGCCAGAGCCAACCGAAGGTTCCGGCGGTGACCAGCGCGTAGATCAGGCCGTCGACGAGGGCGCGGAAGGTGTTGCCCCAGGGTTGGCCTCGCCAGATCGAGTTGGAGATCTCGCCGAGGCCGAAGTCCATGAAGGCAGCGGTACCGACGATCCGGAAGACCGCCAGGTACTCGGTCGCGCTCGCCACGGTGCGGCTGGCGAGATAGCCCGAGAACAGAGCGATCAGGAGACAGTAGACGAACCACTGACCGAGCAGCCGGCCCATGTTCGGCGGGCCGCTGGGCACCACGGTGAGGATTCCCACCGGGCCGTTATGGTACTTGGCCGCCATTTCTGGGTTGGCCATCTCCTTGGGATCCGCGCAGTAGGGCATCGGGTAGTAACCGGGAGGTGTTCCGCGCAGTGCTTCGAGCGCCGCGTCCTCCGTGGGAAGCTTGCGGTAGTCGGCGCGGTGGTACTTCAGCATCATGTGCAGGATCGAGCTGGTCAGGAACACCAGCACGGCGGAGACGATGATCGGCAGCCACAGCGAGGCGAGCGAAACCATGGGCGACCTCCTTTGTCAGGGGACTTGCGGGAGTGTATCAAGTCGCTCGTTACTCCGAGAAGGTACCGGGTCGCCGCCAGGTATCGAGTACCCGACACCCAATACCCAATCCCCAATACCCAATCCCCAATACCCAATCCCCAATCCCCAATACCCAATCCCCAATCCCATCTGCGCCCCATGCTCATCTCCTATAAGCTGCCCGGATGCCCAAGGCAGCTCGATCCCGTTGGGGAGGCGTCGTCTTCTGGTCGGTGATCAGCGCGGCCTTCATCGGCCCTGGTACGGTGACCACGGCCGCCCTGTCGGGCCACCGCCACGGGCCGGCACTGCTGTGGGCGTTGCTGTTTTCCACCGCCGCCTGCTTCGTACTCCAGGAAGCAAGCGCGCGGGTCACCATCTTGTCGGGTCGCGATCTGGCGGCCTGGATCGGTCGTGGCGCGTCGGTGCAATCCCTGGTGGGAGGGGGCCTGGTGGCGGCTGCGGTGATCCTCGGGTGTGCCGCCTACGAGGCAGGTAACCTGCTCGGTGCAGCCGCGGGTGTCGGGCTGATCTTCGAGTGGTCGACGCCGGTGGTCGGCGTTGGCTGTGCCCTCGCTGCTGCCGTGCTGTTGTGGTGGGGCCATCCGAAGGTCATCACCACGGCGTTGACGATCCTCGTCGCCCTGATGGGGCTGACCTTCGTGGGGGTGGCTTCGAGGCTCGACTGGGAGCTGGTCGCCGCGGTGCGAGGGCTCGTGATCCCGACGATTCCCGCCGACGCGGAGCTGCTGGTGCTGGGACTGGTCGGAACGACGGTGGTGCCCTACAACCTCTTTCTCGGCTCCGGCCTCGCACGCGGGCGCGAGCTTGTCGAAACCCGGGTGGGCTTGGCCGTGGCGATAGGACTCGGCGGGTTGATCTCGATGGCGGTGGTTCTGGCCGGGGCAGCCGTCGAAGGAGCGTTCAGCTTTCCGCTGCTCGCCGAGGTACTGCAGTCCGAGCTTGGGGTTGTCGGCAGAGTGATGCTTGGCGTCGGACTGTTCGCCGCCGGCCTGTCGTCGGCCATCACGGCGCCGTGGGCTGCGGCGATGACCGCCCGCTGCTTGGCAGGAAGCCGTGTCGGCAGTGAGCTCGAAGGCCGTTGGGGCGTTGACAGCTGGCGTTTTCGCTCGGTGTGGGGGGGCGTGGTGGTGTCTGGGATCGCATTCGTGGTGGCGCAGGCTGAGCCGGTGCCGGTGATCGTGGCCGCCCAGGCGCTCAACGGGCTGGTCTTGCCCCTCGCGGCCGCTTGGCTCTTCCTGGCCAGCAACGACCGCAAAGCGTTGGGTGCGGGCGTCAACACGCCTGCCGCGAACGCTGCGGTCTTGGTGGTGGTGGCGGTGGCCGGCCTGCTCGGTGCGCTGCAGCTGACTCGGGCGGCTGCGCGGATGGCCGGCACGTCGGTGGAAGGGATCGGGACTTCCGTCGTCGTGAGCGCTTGTGCCGTAGTCGCGATCGTCGGCACCGGCGTGCTCGCGGCCGCTGTCGCGCGACGCAAGGAGGTTCGGCTTCCATGAGCACCCGCCGGAAGTTCAGGTGGCGGCCCGCGGTCGTCGTGCTGGCCGAGGTCGCCGGACAGGTGGCGTTGGCCGCGGACCACCGCGAACGGCTCGACATCCTGGCGGCTGGGTTGCCGGACGTCCAGACCGAACGTCGGGAGGCGGCTGCGCGCGGCCTCCCGTTGCGTGTGCCGCTAGTGGATGGGCGAATTGCGGTGCTCGTGCGCTACGTCGGCGGTCGGCCGGTCTACGCTGCGTCGACCAATCTCGACGCCGCGCGCACCATCAGTGCGGACGAGGTGTGGTCGGGCGGGAGTGCCGGGCTGGAGCTCGACGGCGAAGGAGAGGTTCTCGGTATGTGGGACGAGGGTGGCGGGAGGGACTCACACCGCGAGTTGGTCCCGCGCCTGACGGCGATGGAGCCGCTTGCGCTGATGCAGCACTCGACTCACGTCGCGGGGACGATGATCGGTGCGGGGATCGGGCCCCAAGCGAGGGGGATGGCGTCGGCCGCGAGCATCCGCCAGTGGGACTTCGTCGACGACCTCAACGAGATGGCGGCGCACCAGGGAACGGGGGATCCCGTGCGGATCTCGAACCACTCCTACACCTATCTCTCCGGGTGGCAGCTTGGTTCCTTCGGATTCTGTCCCGGTGATCCCCAGTGGTACTGGCTCGGCGATGTTGCCGTGAGTACGCAGGAGGACGCGAGATTTGGTCTCTACGACGATGCAGCGGCAGCCTGGGACGGCATCCTCGAAGCGGCACCCGACTACATGACGGTGAAATCGATCGGCAACGACCGTGGCCAGGGCCCGTCGGCGGGAACCGCCCACTGCCACTTCGAGGGATCGGGACTCGGAGGGTGGTCGATCTCGACCGACGTGCACCCGGTCGACGGAGGAGCCGGCCTGGGCTGGGACACGGTGGCGGGAGGCGGTGGTGCCGCCAAGAACACCTTGACGGTGGGGGCGGTGAAGGACCTGCCTGGTGGCTACGCCGGACCCGCGAGCGTCGAGGTGTGGGCGGCGAGCGGATGGGGGCCTACCGACGATGGCCGACTGAAGCCGGATGTCGTCGCCAACGGGGTTCAGCTGACTTCGGCCGACAGTGCGGGGGATGCTCTGTACGTCCAGCTGTCAGGCACCTCGATGGCAGCGGCTGGAGTCAGCGGCGCGCTGGCTTTGCTGCGGCAACACGGCCAGCAGCAGGGCCTGACGCTGCGCGGCGTCGACCTCAAGGCCCTCCTGATCCACACGGCCGACGAGGCCGGGCCGGCGGTGGGGCCGGACTACGTTTTCGGCTGGGGGCTGATCGATGTCCCTGCCGCGGCCGAGGTCCTGTCGCAGGCGGCCGCGGCACCCGGTTACTTCTCGACCGCGACGCTGCTCGACGGCCAGAGCTGGGAGATCGAGCTTTGGAGCTCCGGCGCGCTGCCGCTGCGAGCGACCCTGGCATGGATCGACCCGCCTGCCGCAGCGCAGGATGGGAGCACGGTTGATCCCGCTGATCCGGCTCTGGTCCACCAGCTCGATCTGCTGGCTCTCGGGCCGCAGGGTGAGACGCGGCCGTGGGTCCTGGATCCGTCCAATCCGGGCCAGGCGGCCGTCAGGGGGATCCAAGACCGAGATCCGATCGAAGTAGTCGACATCGGCGTTCCGGCACCAGGACGTCACCGCCTGCGAGTGGCGCACCGAGGGATACTCGGCCCAGCAGGGCAGCCCTTCGCAGTGTGGATCTCCGGTTTTGACGTCGATGCGCTGTTCATCGACGGCTTCGAGAGTGGCGGGACGGAGGCCTGGTCGGCTACCGTCCTACCGTGACCGGTCGAGGTTCCGCGTCGAGCGTGACCGGCGCGGCTGCCGGCCGCGCGACCCCGGTGATGGGGAGCGGCTCCTCGGCGAGAAAGGCATCGAGGTCGGCTTGGGCCCGAGCGAGCAGGCGCGGTTGTCCGAGGCGGGAGTAGCATTCCACGCGCAGCTGCAGGATATGCCGGAGCCACGGCGTGGTGTCCTCGAAGGGGGCGAGGGCCTCCGCGCAGAGCCCACCCGGATCGACGGAGTGCGCGAGCCGCAGGCGCGCCAGCAGGCGCGACTCGTCGAAGGCCTTAGCCGCGAATGGAGTCTCGAGCGCTTCGAAAGCGGTGCGACCGGCTTGCTGATCGGAGGCGGCCAGGACGTAGGCGATGTCGAGCAACTGACGCACTGCGATCGTCGGCACTAGCCACGGGCGGCTGCGCAGCTGCTCGACCGCTCCCTGCCAGTGTTGGAGGGCCGCTTGGGGATTCCCCTGCGCGAGAGCCAGACGTGCACGAAACAACGCCGCCTCGGTCGGTCGGTGGAGCTCGAGAGCGGCAATGTGATCGAGCGCTGCATCGTCGCCGCGTGTCGCGAGGCCCTCGCCGAGCAACAGCCGATCCCACACGGCCATCGGCGGTCCCGCCTGGCTCAGCCAACGCTCCACGGCCTCCTCGAGGCGGCCCTGGCCGTAGAGGAGCCGCGCTTGGTTGCGAGCTCCCCGGTCGGGGTCGGAGCTCATTGGGCTCGCAGGGCTCTCTTCGCCTTCGAGCAGGAGGCGAGCGAGGCGCAACTCTGCAATCCTCTCGGGGTCGAGCCCGAGCGGCAACCCCCCGGGCCCTTCGATCGCCGGGTCGTGAGGGAGACTCGGCACCAAGCCGTAGAGGTGGTCGAGAGAGAAGAGATTCGAGCGGCCGAGGGTACGGGCGAAGCCGAACTCGAGAATCGAACGGTCGTCGGTGTTGATGTCCGCCGGCGAGGTCAGGATGTGACGGCGCATCCGATCGTCGGCGACGAATCCGGTGAACCATCCCTCGACTCCCTCGACTCCCCAGGTCCAGGCCAGGGCGCTCGCCAGGGGCTCGCGACGCAACTCGGCGTCGAGCCTCAAAAGGTCATGGCGGACCGGCTCGCGGCTGGCGATCAGGAGCAGGTCTTGGCGGCTGATCTGCCAGGTTTCGACTGCCGGGAAGACCTCCGAGAGCGTGGCGTAGACCACGCGCACCGCTTCGGCGTCGACTTCGTAGCCCTGGAGCCACTGGACCAATACGCCGCCGTTGGCCAGCCGCTGCTCGACGGCCCGGTAGAACTCGAGCGAGAAGAGCGAGGCGATGCCGGCGCGGTACGGATTCGAGGGCTCCGAGAAGATGAGGTCGTAGCGCTCCTTGGTGGTCATGAGCACTTCGCGGGCGTCGCCCAGGGCGATGTGCACCTTGGGATTGCTCAACACGTTGGCGTTGACGGGCGAGCAGAGCTCTGCAACATGCACGATCGCCGGCTCGAGCTCGACCACATCGACGCGTTCCATCGCGGGCAACATCCCGAGCCAGCCGGCGGTTGAGCCGGTGCCGAGGCCGATCACGAGTGAGGTGCGGACCGGGCGATCGAGCGACAAAGCGCCGACCAGACCGGAGAGAATCTGTGTTGGCGCGTCCCCGATGGAGTGGCCGTCACTCTTGCCGTTGACGAAGAAGGAGTAGCCGTTGAGCCGGTTGATGGCGACGCTGCTTTCGATGCCGTCAGCCTCCCATTCGATCGCGCGTCGGCTCACGGCGATGGCCTTGCGAGTGAGGTTGGGTGACGCGAGCGAGTCGCCCAGTCCCTCGGCGGTCGACAACCACAGGGACAAGACTGCGAGGATGGCGGTGAGGGGGGCGAGGCGGAACCGCCCGCCGGATGCCCGCACCGCCATGGCGACGCCGAGAGCGACCAGCACCAGCGCCGAGCCCACCCACAGCCGCGGTGCCCCGAGCGCGGGGAGGAGGCCGAAACCTCCGGAGAGGGAGCCGGCGATCGCGCCGGCCGTGTTCCAGGTGTAGGCGAGGCCCACGTGGCGGCCCACACCGTCGGTCCCCTTGCCCAACACTGCCAGCAGAAGGGGAAACTGATAGCCGGCGACGGTGGCTGCGGGGAGCACGACGATCGAGGCCACCATTGCCCACGACACCACCGATTCGAGGAATCCACCAGCCCCGAACGTTCGAAGGCTCTGCGCCAGCAGCGCCAGGTGGTCACCGACGGCGAACGGAACGATGACGGCAAAGCCCTGGAGCACCAGGGTTCCGGCGAGCGCTGCAGGCGTCGGCTCGGCACGCCGAGCGCCGAAGAGCAGCCCGCCGAGCCCGATTCCGGTCAGCGCCAGGGCGAGGATCAGGCCGAAGGTGTAGGTCGACCCACCGATGATTGGTCCGAGTATCCGATACCAGACCACCTCGAGCAGGAAGAAGACGAAACCGGTTGCTGCTGCAATCACCAGGATCGGCAGCTCGCGGCGGGAGATCCGAACAGCACCGCCACCGCTCGTCCCGATCGCGTCGGGCTCGACCTCGGCACTGTCGCGAGCGATGCGCCGCGCCACGATCGCGATCAGCAGATTCGCGAGTGCGGCAATCAAGCAGGTCTTGAGCATGCCGAGGTGCTCGAGTGCCCAGAATGTGCCCCACCAGACCCCAGCGACGGCCCCGAGGGTGTTGCAGCCGTAGATCCAGCCCGTTCGGTGTCGGCCGATGCCGGCTTCGACGGCCCGGGCCGCGGCCGGGAGCGTCCCGCCCATCAACACCGCCGGAATGGCGATGATGGGTGCGGCGAGGGCGAGCCTGGCGACGGTACCGAGGACCATGCCGAGGTGAGTGTTGCCACCGAGGAACCCGTAGATCCGGTAGACGACCGGAACCAGGAGCGGAGAGAGGGCAGCCAGAAGCGCGATCCCGACCTCGAGGTGGGCGTACAGCTCGAGCGGCCGGCGTCGTCGGTCGGCCTTGGGCCCGAGCCACCATGAGCCGATCCCGAGGCCGGCCATGAACAAGGCCAGCACCGCTGCGGTTGATGCGGTGCTGGCTCCGAAGACCAGACGGAAAGCCCGGAACCAGACGGTTTGGTAGACCAGGGCGCAGAAGCCGGAACCAAGCAGGAGCAGGGAAACCGTTGCGAGACCGACGGATCGCGGCACTCGCGCTTCGGTCATCGGGTTTCGACTCCGCACAGGCAATGGGCCTGCACCCGGCCACCCGTCAACAGCGCTTCGACCTCACGAGTGGCGGACTCGAAGCGCCGCAGCAGGGTGGGTCGCAGCTGCTGCGGGCCGACGGTCCGAGCTGCGGTCGACATGAAGTCGGCGATCAGCTGGTCGGTCCAGTCGAGCTCGGGCTGGATCACCCGCGAGCTCCAGTCGTCTCCCAGCTCGGCCTTTTCGGCTGCGATCGACATGGCGTCGTCGAGGTCGCCGAGGCGATCGACCAGGCCGAGGTCGAACGCGTCAGTGCCGCTCCACACCCGTCCCTGAGCGATCGGGTCGATCTCTTCGGGCGACTTGCCGCGGGCCTTCGCGACGCGCTCGAGGAAGTCACGATAGCCGGACTCGATCATCGCCTGCAGCGCCGGGGCCATCGCCACCGGATCGAGCTCGCGATCGATTCTGAGCGCTCCGGACCACGGGGTGGTGCCGACGCCGTCGACGTGCACGCCCAGGTACTTGGCGAGTGGCTTCTGGATCGTCGGGAAGATGCCGAAGATTCCGATCGAGCCGGTAATGGTGGTCGGATGGGCGACGATTGCGTCGGCCGAGGTCGAGATCCAGTAACCACCCGAGGCCGCCACGTCACCCATCGAGACGACCACCGGTTTGCCGGCGTTGCGCGTGAGCTCGAGCTCGCGGCGAATCACCTCGGAGGCGAAGGCACTGCCGCCGGGGCTGTCGACCCGCAGCACGACGGCCTTGACCGACTCGTCCTCGCGGGCCGTGCGGATCAGCTCCGCGGTCGAATCGCCACCGATCGTTCCCGGCGGATGGCTGCCGTCGAGAATGGTGCCGGAGGCGACGACGATGCCGATCGTGTTCTTCGACTCGTCCGGCTCGCCGACAGCGGCGAGGTAGTCCTCGAACGAAACCTGGGCGTAGGTGTTCTCGTCATCGCTCGCCGTCCCCACGAGCTCGATCAGGCGAGCACGGACCTCGTCGGGGTGCGTCAGGCGATCGACGAGACGTGCCTCGAGAGCAGCTTCGGCGAGATCTCCTCCAGCCGCCTGGAGCCGGGCCGGAAAGGTGTCGATGATCGAGACCAGCTCCGCCTGCTCGAGGCCTCGTGCGGCTGCTACCTCCTCGAGCCAGGCGCTCCACAGATCACCCATCCAGGCGAGGTTGGCCTCCTTGGCCTCGGGCGACATGTCGTCGCGCAGATAGGGCTCGACCGCACTCTTGTAGGTTCCGACCTTGAAGACGTTGACATCGACGCCGAGACGATCCAGACCGTCGCGGTAGTACTGGCGATAGGACGAGTATCCGTCGGGGAAAACCATGCCCTGGGGGTGGAGCAGCACTTCGTCGGCCGAGGCGGCCAGCAGGTAGGCACCGTTGCCGTAGCTCGAGGCGCTGGCGACCACAGTCTTGCCGGCCGCGCGGAAGGTCCGTAGCGCCGCGGTGATGCGGTGCAGGGTCGAGGGACCGGCGCCCGCAAACGGGTCGAGAGCCAGGTGGATCACCGCGATGCGCTCGTCGTCGGTCGCCTCGTCGATGGCGCGCAGAACATCGGCGACCAAGGTCTCCGGCTCGGCGTCCCCGGTCAACTCGGCAATGGCCCGTTCGACGGCGTCACCGGCGAGCTCCTCGACGATGAAGCCTTCGGGGGCCAGCACCAAGGCGGCCTTTTCGGGCACGTGCGGGAGCGGCGAGCTGCTCGACAACGCGATCAGCACGATGATCACCAAGAACAAGAACAGCAGGTTGAAGGTCGCCACACGGGCGAAGGTCAAGGCGTTCCAGCAGAAACGCACGAACCGGACGAAGAAGGTGGGTTGGTTGTCCACGAGGCCTCCGAGGCTGACGGTCTTGGGAGTCGGTCGGAAATCGGAGTCTGTACGCTACCGCATTGATCTCGGTGGGACAAAGGAGACGAAGGGGACCGCGGATCGCGTCCGGGCCGTCGCGCTCGGCCACGCCTGAGCACCGAGCCCGGACCCGGACTGCGAAGTCCCTCAGCCCCCTGGTCTCTTGGCCCCTATGCCGCAGCGCGTCACTCGCATCCCGGCACAAGGCGTTCTTCGTCAGCCTGCTAGGATCCGCGAATGGGTTTGCTCTCCGGACCGTTGTCGGTCACGCGTTTTCGTGTCCTTGCCGCGCCCGAGCCGCCGGATTTCGAGCTGCGGGCTTTCTACGCCATCCCTCCGCGCTCCGAACAGCGCGAAAGTGTCGGCTTCGTGCCGATGTTCCCTCAAGCTCCTTGGGAGGCCGGTACCCGTCGGTACGCCTTTCGGGTCCGCTTCGACCGGCTGCGCCCGGACCCGACGCTGGTGAAGGAGCGTGTCGCAGAGCTGGTGGCCACCGAGCTCGAGCAGAGTCCCGATGGGTTCGTCTCGGGCAAGAAGCGGCGCCGCCTCAAGGCTCAGGCCGAAGAGGAGCTGATGGCCGCTGCGAACCCAACGTCGCGGATCGTCGAGGGGTGTCTCGACGATCAGGTGCTGTACCTGGCGACCGCCGCCAAGTCGCAGATCGGCCGCGTGCTCGAGCTGCTGCGAGCGATCGGCGTCGAGGTCGAGCCGGCGACTCCGTGGAAGCTCGGCGAGGCGCCGGTCGAGAGCGAGGTGCTGGCGAGCCACGAGCCCGGCGAGTCGATGTTGGGCGCCCGGTTCCTCGAGGCTCTGGTGGGAGACCAGGAGATCGCCTACGAACCGGTGACCGGGTCAGCCAAGCTCGCCAAGGACGACTGCCTCTTCACCCTGCGCGGGGAGCTGATGCGGGACGTGATGAAGTTGATCGACGAGGGTGCCGAGGTGGTGGCGGCCAAGTTGGTGATGGGGGAGACCGTGTTGCGGCTGGACGCTTTGGCATGGCGGATCTCCGGCTTGCGGCTCGAGGTAGGTCGCCACGCCGACTGGATCGAGCGGCTCGACGAGCGGATCCACGGCTTGCGGGCCGTGTGGGACGCGCTCGACGGCAAGTATCAGGCGTTGATCCGCACCGAGAAGGCATGAACGGTCGTTGTCTGTCGGAATGCACCCTGGCAGAGGTGCAGGCTCTGATCGGGGCCGAGCTCGCGGTCGAGGTCCCTGGGCCTCCGGTTTCGTTGCGCTTGGTCGAAGTGACCGACCTCGGCCGGCGCAATCCCGACTTTCGGGCGCCTCATGGTGGTCCGGTGCGGCTCGAGTGTTTCTCGCTGACGTTTGCCGGACCGGCTGCACGGCCACTGGTTCAGGGAACCTGGTCCTTGACTCGCACCGACCGGCCCGAGCCGGACGCAGTGTTCCTGGTACCGATTCAACGCCTCGGAGACGAGCTCCGCTACGAGGCGGTGTTCTTCTAACCGGAATCTGAGCAGTTCCTCATGCACCCCTCCGTGCTGCACCCCGGAGAATGAAAATCAAGTCCGCCGTCCGGTCTCCGTTCCGGCCTGGTCCCTGGTCCCCATTCTGAGCAGATACTACGAATCCCGGGCGGGCTCGGCGGCTCAGTCGGCCAGCTGGGCGTCGAGGGAGATCTCAGTATCGAGCAGGCGCGAAATGGGGCAGCCGACCTTGGCGCCGGCGGCGATCTTCTGGAAGGTTTCGTCGTCGAGGTCGACTCGTACGCGTGTGGTCAGCGCTGAAGAGACCACCGTCGGCTTGCCATCCACCGGCTGAAGGGTCACCACCGCTTCGGTACGGATCGAAAGCGGCGGATGGCCCGCCTTGCCGAGCTCGGCTGAGAGCGCCATCGAAAAGCAACTCGCATGGGCCGCGGCGATCAGCTCCTCGGGGGTCGTGCCGGGGCCCGTCGCACCTTCGAAGCGCTTGCCGAAGTTGTAGGGAGTATTGGTGAAAGCGCCGCCGGCAGCAGAGATCGTGCCGTTGCCGTCCTTGAGTCCACCGTTCCACTGTGCCGTTGCCGTGCTCTTCATCGGGATCTCCTTGTCGCGAAGCTGGGAGCTGGGTATCGGGTACTCTGCGGAGTCCAGATCCAGGACCCGCCGCGTGCAGCAGGGACAGTAGCACGGCCTCGCCCGCGCTCCTCTCCGCCGGATCCCAGATCCGGGCTCCCCCCCGTTCCATCACCCCGCGGTAAGATGCAAAGTTCACGCGCATCCGCGCCCAATCCCTTCCGAGGACCCCATGATCTACGAAACGATCCTCCAGGCGGTCGGCAACACGCCGGTCGTACGACTCAACCGCGTCGCCGCCGAGGTGCCGGCGACCATCTTCGCCAAGTGCGAGTTCCTGAACCCGGGCGGCTCGATCAAGGACCGCATCGCGGTGCGCATGGTCGACAACCTCGAGAAGGCCGGCAAGGCCGTCCCGGGCCGGACCACCCTGATCGAGCCGACCAGCGGCAACACCGGCACTGGTCTCGCGATGACCGCTGCGGTCAAGGGCTACGAGCTGATCATCACCATGCCGGTGAAGATGTCGAAGGAAAAGCAGGTGGTGATGGAGGCGCTCGGCGCCAAGATCATCCGCACGCCGACCGAAGCCGGTCACGACGACCCGGACAGCCTCTTCGGTGTGGCCAAGCGCCTCGAAGGCGAAATCGAAGGGGCGTTGATCCCCGATCAGTACGGCAATCCCGACAATCCCAATGCCCACTACTACGGCACCGGCCCCGAGATCTGGGCGGACTTCGGTCCGTCGCTCGACATGGTGGTGTTGACCGCGGGCACCGGCGGGACCTTGACCGGCATCGCCCGCTACCTCAAGGAGAAGAACCCCAACATCTACATCGTTGGCGTCGATCCCGAGGGTTCGGTGCTCGGTGGACGCGAGGAGATCAAGACCTACCAGGTCGAGGGGATCGGCTACGACTTCATTCCGGACGCGCTCGACCGCTCGTTGGTCGACGAGTGGATCTACGTCAACGACCAGGATTCCTTCGAGACTGCGCGGCGCTTGATCCGCGAGGAGGGGTTGTTGGTCGGCGGCAGCTCGGGCTCGGCGGTGTGGGCGACGATCGAGGCCGCCAAGGCCCACCCGGAATTCAAGACCATTCTGACGATCCTGCCGGACTCGATCCGCAACTACATGTCGAAGTTCGTCAGCGACGACTGGATGCGGCAACACGGCTTCCTCGAGGAGGGCTGAGCATGGACGCCGGCTCGATGGACGGCGCGCCGCTTCGCAGGCTGCCGCGCGACCTCGACCCGGTCGAGTTGCGCGTCTTGGGGTCTTTGCTCGAGAAGGAGAAGACCACCCCGGACGTCTACCCCCTGTCGGTGTCTTCCCTGGTGGCGGCCTGCAACCAGAAGACCAGCCGCGAGCCGGTGATGGACCTGAGCGAGCGCGACGTCGACGCCGCGCTCGATCGACTCTTCGCCGACGTTTTGGTGTGGCGCAGCGACGGCGCCCGGGTGCGGCGCTGGTCCCACAACCTCGATCGCAAGCTTGGGCTCGACCCGGCGGCACGGGCGACGTTGACCTTGTTGATCCTGCGCGGCCCGCAGACCTGCGGCGAGATCAAGGGCCGCTCGGATCGCCTCCACAGCTTCCACTCGCTCGGCGAGGTCGAGGACGCCCTGGCGCGGCTGGCCGATGCGGAGGATCCGCTGGTCATGGAGCTGCCGCGCGAGCCGGGCCGTAAGGAGCCACGCTGGATGCATCTGCTCGGCGGGCCGATCGACCTGTCTGCCTACGCGGCTGCCGCTGCGAGCGAAACGCCGCGGCGCTCGAGCGGCAGCTCCGAGCTCGCCGAACGTCTCGAGGCGGTCGAGCAGCGCCTGGTCGAGCTCGAGGCCAAACTCGCGAAGCTTGCCGCCGACCTCGGCGGAGATCTGTCGTGAGCGAGACGGTCGAGGCGGTCGAGGCGGTCGTCCCACTGTCGTGGGCTGAACGGCCCGAGGTGCGTCGGCACCGCATCGGCGATGCCGAGGTGGTGCTGGTTGGCACCGCTCACGTCTCGGCCGCGTCGATCGACCTGGTGCGCGAGGTCATCGCCGACTTGGGGCCGGATCGCGTCTGCCTCGAGCTCGACCCGCAGCGCCTCGACGCCCTGCGCCACCGCACCAAGTGGGCGGAGCTCGACGTGCGCGAAGTGTTGCGGCGCAAGCAGGTGCCGACGCTGATGTTGTCGCTGTTGCTCGCGAGTTGGCAAAAACGCCTCGGCGCCGAGCTCGGCGTCGAGCCCGGCGCCGAGCTGCTCGCAGGGTTCGAGGCGGCTGAGGCCGGTGGCCACCAGGTCGAGCTGATCGACCGCGACGTGCGCCTGACCGTGCGCCGCGCTCTAGGGTCGATGGGGTGGTGGGCGCGCATCCGGTTCGTCTCGGAACTGCTGGTCTCCCTGCTCGACCCCGGTGAGGCGAGTGCCGAGGAGATCGAGAAGCTCAAGGAAACCGACGCGCTCACCGGCCTGCTCGAAGACCTCGGGGCACGCTACCCCAGCCTCAAGACCACGGTCATCGACGAGCGCGACCAGTGGCTGGCCACGCGCCTGCTCCAGGTCTGTCGCGAGACCGGTGCCGGCCGGGTCGTGGCGGTCGTCGGCGCCGGCCACCTGGCGGGAATGGAACAGGCGATACGCGCCTCTCTCGAAGCCGATCTCGACCGGTTGGCGACGGTTCCGCCTCCGGGCAGGGGTGCCCAGGTCATCGGCTGGGGGATCCCGGCGGCGATCGTTGGCTCGCTCGCGTGGATCGGCTTCACTCGTGGTCCGGCGGCGTTCGCCGAAAACGCCCTGTACTGGATCCTCGCCAACGGCATCCCGGCGGCGATTGGAGCCTTGGTGGCGCTGGCCCACCCGCTGACGGTGGCTACCGCCTTCGTCGCCGCACCGATCACCAGCCTCACCCCGGTGATCGGCGCCGGGTACGTCACGGCCTTGGTGCAGGCGTGGTTGCGTCCACCGCGGGTGCGCGAGCTCGAGCGCATGAGCGACGACGCGGGCAGCAGCCGAGGGTGGTGGTCGAACCGCATGCTCAAGATCCTCCTCGCCTTCATCTTGCCGGGGCTCGGCAGCATGCTCGGCACCTTCATCGGGGGCTTCGAGATTTTCTCGAATCTGAAGTGACGAATGGGTATTGGGTATTGGGTATCGGGTATTGGGGATCAGGTACCGGGTGCCGGGTACCGGGTACCCGTCGGAGCGCCAGGTTGCGACGTCTGGCTCCCATTCGGACAACGGGCAACGCTCAACGGACAACCTCTTTTTCTGAGCACTTCCCCCTGCCCCCCTCCGTGGTGCACCCCAGGGGATGAGAGTCGGGACCGCCGTCCGGTCTCCGTTCCGGGTCCCTGGTCCCTGGTCCCTGGTCCCAACCAGTACCCGGTACCTGGTACCCGGTACCCATCTTCCTAGGCTCCGATGAGTCCCCGGTCCCCGGTCCCCGGTCCCCTGGTTGGGAGCATTCGCATCGGTGATGCCCGGTTGCAGCGGATCGCCGAGGCCTTCGCCGCGGCCGGAGGGCGGGCATTGGTCGTTGGGGGTGCGGTGCGCGACGCAGTGTTGGGGCTGGAGTCGCCCGACTGGGACCTCGAGATCCACGGCCTGCGCCTGCCCGAGGTCGAGGCGGTGTTGGCCGGTTTCGGTGAGGTGATCGCGATCGGCCGCTCCTTCGGAGTGCTCAAGATCAAAGGCCTCGAGGCCGACTTTGCGCTGCCGCGCCGGGATTCGAAAGCGGGCCGGGGACACCGCGGCTTCGTCGTCGATCTCGACCCCGATCTCGGCTTTCCCGAGGCCGCGCGCCGGCGTGATGTCACCGTCAACGCCATGGGCTTCGATCCGCTGACCGGCGAGATTCTCGATCCGTGGGGTGGGCTCGACGATCTCGCGGCGCGGCGGCTGCGGGCAGTCGACGTGGAGCTTTTCGGCGACGATCCGCTGCGGGCACTCAGGGTTGCACAGTTCGCGGCCCGCTTCGAGCTCGAGCCCGACGCCGAGCTGTTGGCCCTGTGTGCGGCGATGCCACTCGAGGAGCTCCCGGGTGAACGTATCGCCGGGGAGCTCGAGAAGTTGTTGCTGAAAGCCCAGCGACCGTCGATTGGGCTCGAGCTGATGCGCCGGACCGGGATGTTGCGAATCTTCCCGGAGCTCGGCGGCATGGTCGGGGTCGCGCAGGATCCCGAGTGGCACCCCGAAGGCACGGTGTGGGAGCACACGCTGTTGGTGGTCGACGAAGCGGCGGCGCTGCGCCGGGGCGACGGCGAGGACCTCAGCTTGATGTGGGGTGCGCTCCTGCACGATGTCGGCAAACCCCCGACAACCTACACCGATGCTGCCGGCCGGGTGCGCTCGCCGGGGCACGAGGAGGTGGGAGTGCCCCTCGCCGAGGCGGTGCTCGGCCGGCTGCGGCTGGGGCACGAGGTGATCGGTCAGGTCGCGGCGCTGGTGCGTTTCCATCTCGCCCCGGCCCAACTCGACCGCGACGGGGTGACGTCCAAGGCGGTGCGCCGCCTGGTCCGGCGCTTCACCGAGGCCGGCATTCGGCCGGAGCTCTTGCTGCGGGTGGCCGAGGCTGACCATTTCGGCCGCACTACCGCCGATGCGCTGGCGCGAGAGTTCCCCGCCGGTGAACGTCTCGCTGCCCGCATCGAGGAGATCGGCGCGGAAGCCGCGGTCGCCCAAGACGTGGTGCTCGGCCGCCACCTGATCGCCCGCGGCATGCAGCCGGGCCCGGAGTTCGGCCCGATCCTCGAACGGTGCCGCGAGGTCCAGGACGAGACGGGATGGAGCGATCCCGAGGCGATTTTGGAGAGGGTGTTGGGGAAGGGACTGAGGGACTGAGACCAAGGGACTAAGGGACTGGGGGACGACCAGGAGGCCTCGGCGCCCCTGGACGGGCCGCGGGGGCGCCCCCCTCCGGAGCCAAGCAGCGCGCGTTGCGCGCGCACCCCTTTGCAGGCCTACCAGAGTGGGGACATGGAGCTGATCGGGTCGAGGTCGACATCGACCACGAATGGCAACACCCAGGGCGCGGTGAGGCCGGGTGGTACACCGCGAGGCTGGGGGAGTGACGGCCAACGGATCTGCCCGACGTCCCCGTATGGGGTGGTGAGCCGGTCGGCATGGAACCAGGATTCGGGGGTGGCCTTCGAACGGCACGACGTACACGGCGTTGGCGGTGCCGTCGGGCTGGGTCACCTCGATCCGCAACAGCTCGCCCGCGAGACTGAAGGTGGGGCGGAATCTTCGACCTGGCAGGCACGCCTGCGAGGGTGGGCCGGAGCGGGTCCCTGGTACCCGGTACCCTGCTAAGCGCGTTTGATCAGGCGGATCACGAACAGCAGGACACACGCCCCGATGGTGGCGGTGATGATCGAGCCGAGCACGCCTCCGGCCAGGGTGACGCCGAGCAGGGCGAAGAGCCAATTGCCGACGAAGGCGCCGACGATGCCGACGACGATGTTGCCGCCGAGCCCAAACCCTCCGCCCTTCATGATCGCTCCCGCAAGCCAGCCAGCGATCGCGCCGATGATGAGAATGACGAGGAGTGCGGTGAGATTCATGGAAGGGCTCCTGTCGAGAGTGGAAGGATGCCTGCAGTATAGAGGGAGGGGCGGGAGGAGCAAACCGTGAGGCTGACAGAGCGCGGTGCCGCGGCGCCCGTGCCGAGCTGCGGTACGATCTGTCCGTGGCAGCCGACTCGACCCTTGGGCCTCCTTCGAAGTTGTTTCTTCTCGCCGAAGGACGGGCCGCCGGCGAGCTGGCGACGACACTGGCTCTCGGCCCGTTGCTGCGGCGGGCGCCGCGAGGGGACGGCCACCCGGTCCTCCTGTTGCCGGGATTTCTGGCCAGCGACCTGTCGACTCGTCCGTTGCGCCGTTTCCTGCGCGATCAAGGGTGGTGGGCACACCGCTGGAAGCTCGGCCGCAATCTCGGCTTCAGCACTCAGCTCGAGGCGGATGTCGAACACCGGCTTCGCGCCGTCCACCAGCGCCATGGTCGCAAGGTGAGCCTGATCGGCTGGAGCCTGGGCGGGGTCTACGCTCGGGCCGTGGCGAACCGCTGCCCGGAGCTGGTGCGGTGTGTGGTCACCCTCGGGAGTCCCTTCACCGGCCATCCCAAAGCCAACAACTCCTGGCGCCTGTACGAGTGGATCACCAGCTCGAAGCTCGACGAGCTCCCGGAGAGCGAGCTCGAGCGGGTGCGGATAGCGCCGCCGGTACCGACGACCTCGATCTTCAGTCGCACCGACGGCATCACCTCCTGGCAGACCTCGCTGCAGGTCGAAGGGCCGCTGGCCGAGAGCATCGAGGTGCCGGGCAGTCACCTCGGCCTCGGTTTCAACCCCCTCGTGCTCTACGCCATCGCCGACCGGCTGGCCGAGGCGGAAGGCGCCTGGCGACCGTTCTTTCGACCCGGCGTCAGCCGCACGTGGTGGCGCCGGCCGGTCGAGGCGCGGAGCGGGGCGGGCGAATGAGCGTGTTGTCGGGGCTCGACGCGGCGTTCCTGGTCCTCGAGACCAAACGCACGCCGATGCACATCGGTGGCGTCTCCCTGCTCGATCCTCGTCGCGCCGACGGCACCATGCTCGATTTCGATACCTACAAGGCCCACGTCGCGGAACGAGCTCGGGCGTTGCCGGTGTTCCGGCGGCGCCTGGCGCCCACACCGCTGCAGCTCGGTCGCCCGGCGTGGGTCGATGAGGGGGAGCCGGACCTCGACTACCACGTCGAGCGCACCACCTTGCCCGAACCGGGCAGCTTGAACGAGCTTCGAGCCCTCGCGTCGTTCGAGTTTGCTCAGCCCCTCGATCGGCACCGGCCGCTGTGGAGACTGCTGTGGGTGGAGGGGCTCGGAGAAGTTCCTGGGGTTGGTGCGGGCGCCGTAGCGGTGATCTCGCGCGTGCACCACGCGGCGATCGACGGTGTCTCGGGTGCCGAGATTCTGGCGGCGCTGTTGGCGCCGACACCTCCGACCCCACGGCAGTTCGCGGACGAACAAGACGAACCGGGACTGCTGCGGCAGCTCGGTCGAGCGGGGAAGGAACTGATCGACATCCCGCTGCAGCTGCCGGCGGCGGTGTCCGGGGCCGTCAAAGGACTGACGGCCGGTGCCCTCGCGGCGCTGGCCACCAAGAGCCCGCTGCCGCCGCTGCCGTTTGCAGCTCCACAAAGCCACTTCAACCAGGCGGTGTCGGCCGAGCGTTCGTGGGCGGCCGCGATCCTGCACCTCGACCGCGTGCGGGCGATCAAGGATGCCGCTGCCGCCACCGTCAACGATGTCGTCTTGGCGGTCTGCGCCGGGGGCCTGCGCCAGTGGATGAAGGAGCGCGATGTGCTCCCGGCCGAGCCGTTGGTGGCGATGGTGCCGATTTCGGTGCGGGGCGATGAAGCCAAGGCAGCGATGGGCAACCAGGTGTCGGCGATGTTGGTGTCGCTCGCCACCGACATCGCCGATGCCGGCGTCCGCCTGAGCGCCATTCGCGATGGTGCCCGCGCGGCCAAGGTCTACCATCGTGCCGTCGGCGCCGAGTCGCTGGCGGAGTCGGCGGCGCTGGTCCCCTTTGGTCTCGGCGGGCTTGCCGCACGCCTCTACACCGGCTTGCATCTGGCCGGCAAACATCGCCCGCCGTTCAACGTCATCATCACCAACGTGCCCGGCCCTCGGCAGCCTCTGACCATGGCCGGCGCTCCATTGCTCGCGCATGCCGGGCAGGCACCGATCTTCGACGGCCTGGGCTTGATCCTGCCGGTGTTCAGCTACGCCGGCACGATCTCGATCGCCGTGACCAGTTGCGCCCGCCTGATGCCGCGCGCCCAAGGTCTGGCCGACGCCTTCGCGGCCGCCCTGGACGAGCTCGAGATCGCCGTTCTGGGCCCCAAACGCGCGCGACCGCGGTGAGCCGGCGGCTCAGAAGTCGGGTTCCCGTACCTAACAGCGAGCAGCCAACGCCGCCTGGACCGTCGCGAGCAGGGTTTCGGCGGTAAACGGCTTGTCGAGGAAGGCGTCCGGTTGGTCCGGTTGCCCGTTGGAGCCTCCGGACCAGGTGCCTCCGAGCCCACTGGTGCCGATGATCACAACCGCAGGGTTCATCCGCCGCAAGGCACGAATGGCGGCAGGCCCGTCCATCACCGGCATCATCATGTCGGTGATCACCAGGGCTACCCGGGCTTGGTGGCAGGCGTAGAGTGCGACAGCTTCGGCGCCGTTGACGGCGACCAGGACTTCGAAGCCGAACGACTCGAGCGTGCGTTTGGTGACCAGCCGGATGGATGCCTCGTCGTCGACGACGAGAATCGTTTCGCCGGTTCCCGGCGTCGGCGGCCGTGCCGGCTCGGGAGGAGCGAGCTCGAGCGGCTCGGTCCGGGCGGGCAGGCAGAGGCGGAATCGGGTGCCGGTGGGAGGGCGGCTGTCGACTCGCAGCGTACCGCCGTGGCTCTGGACGATGGCGAGAGAGGTCGCCAGCCCGAGCCCGGTGCCCTTGCCGATGTCCTTGGTGGTGAAGAAGGGGTCGAAGATCTTCTCGACGATCTCCTCCGGAATCCCGCAGCCGGTGTCTTCGATCTCGATGCAGACGTGGGGCCCCGACTGCTCGGTGTCGGGGCCCGTCAGGTTGCCGGGCGCGAGGTTGCGGTTGCGTGCCGTGATGACGAGCGAACCTCCGTTCGGCATGGCATCGCGGGCGTTGACGCAGAGGTTCAGGAGCACCTGTTGGATCTGGGTGGGATCCGCGTTGAGGGTCCACAAGGTGGGGTCGCGGCGGATCTCGACGCCGATGTTCTTCGGGAAGGTCTCGGTGAGAATCCTGCCGATGTCGCCGATCAGTCGGCCGAGGTCGACCGGAATGCGGCGGCTCTCCATGCCGCGGGCGAACGACAGGACCTGTTTGATCATGTCGGCGCCGCGTTGGGCGCTGGCCTCGATCATCGCGAGCATGTCTCGCCGTTCGCCATCGGGTTCGTGATTCAAGAGCGGGCCGATCGACATCAGGATCGGGGCGAGCACGTTGTTGAGATCGTGCGCGATGCCGGCAGCCACGGTGCCGATGCTCTCCAGCCTCTGTGCTCGCAGGTATTGTTGTTCCAGCTGCTTGCGCTCGGTGATGTCCTGACAGGTACCGACTGCGAGGCGCGGTTTGCCGGCGTCGCCGGTCACCACCTGCCACCGCTCTTCGACGACCTTGACCTGACCGTCGGCGAGTCGGATGCGATGCTCGATCGAGCGCGGTAGACCGTCCGCGAGAGATGCCGAAAACGCCTCGTCGACGGGGGTGCGGTCGGCTTCGTGCACGAGCTCGAGGAACTGCCGATGGGTGGGAGTGAAGGTCGCCGGGTCGGTGCCGAAGATGCGGTGAGTCTGCTCGGACCAGGTGACGTCGAAAGTGTCCAGGTCGGTCTCCCAGCTCCCGACTTTGGCGACCGCTTGTGCTGCAACCAGTCGCCGGCGTTCGCGCTCGAGCTGGTCCGCAAGCTCGCGCAGCTCGCGTTCGTGGCGCTGCAGCAGGGCCTCGGCGCGCCGTCGCTCGGCGATGTCCTCCTGCAGTTTCTGATTCGTCTTCTCGAGCTCGAGGGTCTTGGCCTCGAGCTTGCGGATCAGAGCCTCGTTGTAGACCGCGAGCAACGAGCCTTCATCGGTGGGTCGTTCCCGCACCTGGCTCGTTCGGGAGGGGTCCGGCGAGGTGAGGATCTCGCGAATCCGCGCGAGGAAGGCGTCGGGCTCGGCAGGCTTGAGGATGAAGGCGTCGGCACCGAGACTGAGCGCCAGGCGTTCGTCTTCGGCATCGGTGTAGGTGGCGGTGTAGACGACGAAGTGGGTCTGGGCGAGGGTCTCGTCATTGCGCCAGTGGCGCAGCAGGGTGTAGCCGTCCATCACCGGCATCAGCAGATCGGAGATCACCAGGTCGGGCCGCCGATTGCGGGCCTTGTGCAGTGCCTCGGCGCCGTGGTGGGCGGTTTCGACGCTCCACCCCTGGGCCGTGCACAGGGCCGAGAGGTAGTAGAGGTTGTCCTCGTTGTCGTCGACGAGCAGGATGCGACTCATTCGGTGTCACTCCTCGGCGGAGCAGGTGCCGCTTGGTGGTGCTGGACCTGGGCGACGAAGGTATCCGGGTCGATCGGCTTTTCGATGTAGCCGGTACAGCCGGCCTCGAGCGCCTTCTCGCGATCACCCACCATGGCGTAGGAAGTGACGGCGATGATGGGAACTTCGGCCAGAGGGGGGATCGCTCGCAGGGCACGCGCGACGGCGTAGCCGTCCATGCTCGGCAGCTGAATGTCCAGCAAGATCAGCTCGGGGTTGAGCTCTCGAGCCAGCTCCACCCCACGTTGGCCGTCGGCCGCCGGGACCACCCGATAGCCGTGTCGCTCCAGCAGGAAGGTCGCCAGGTAGCGATTCTGTTCGTTGTCCTCGATCAGCAGGATGGTCATGACACCTCGACCTTCGGGAGCAGTGGTTGGCGCAGCGGCAGGATCAACGTGAACTCGCTGCCTTCATGACGTCGGCTGGTGGCGGTGATCTCGCCACCCAGCAAGGTTGCCAGCCGGCGGCAGATGGCGAGGCCCAGGCCCGTGCCCTCGTGCTGACGCGCGAGCCCCGTGTCGAGCTGGCGAAAGGGTTGGAACAGGGTTGCGAGGTCTTCTGCCCCGATGCCGATACCGGTGTCGGCGATGCAGGCCCGCAGTGCCGGACCGCGTGTGGCATCCCCGCTCGCGCCGAAGGCCTCGATCGTGTCGACCCGCACCGTCACTGCACCCTGATTGGTGAACTTGATGGCGTTGTTGAGCAGGTTGAGGATGATCTGCTCGAATCGGCGGCGATCGCTGATGACCTGGCCGACGAGCGTCCTCGCCTCGACCGTGACCACCAGACCCTTCTTGTCGGCAGCAGGCATCACCAAGCTCACGGCATGTTCGATCGACGCGACGGGATCGAAGGGCTCGTGCGCGACCTCGAGTTGGCCCGCCTCGATCTTCGAGAGGTCCAAGACATCGTTGATCAGCTCGAGCAGATGGCGTGCACTGGCCCGGACCATCCCGAGCTGTTTGCCCTGCTCCTCGTTCACCGGGCCGGCCAGGCCCTGTTGGATGATGCCGGTGAAGCCGATGATCGAGTTCAACGGCGTGCGCAGCTCGTGGGACATGGTGGCGAGGAAGGCCGACTTGAGTCGGTCCGCCGACTCCGCGCGGATCATCGCCGCCTCGAGCTCGGCGGTGCGCTGTGCCACCCGCAGCTCGAGAGTCTCGTTCAGCGCTCGGAGGGCGTTTTCGGCGGCACGCCGGTCGGTGGTGTCGACCGAGAGGACGAAGATCCCCTCCGGGACCGGCTGGCAGCGCACGTCGAACCACCCGGTGCAGCCGTCCGGGAAGGTGAACTCGAGCTCCTCGTGAAACGGGACCCGCTCTTCGAGGCTACGCCGCAAAGCCTGAAAAAGGGGGGTCTGCTCGATCCCCGGCCAGACGTCGGGCATGCGCCGACCCAGCAATTCCTCGTTTGGCCGGCGGTTCTGCACTGCAGCCGCCGGGTTGAGATAGAGATAGGTCCAGTCGAAACCGAGCAGCTGGCAGCCCTCGAGAATGCTGTCGAGGGTGGTGCGGTAGCGCTGCTCGCTTTGGGCGAGATTCTCCTGGGCCCGAGTGCGGGCCGAAATGTCGATCCCCACTCCGACGAGGCAGGGGACACCGTTGATCTCGCCGCGCCGTCCGGTGAAGAAGTACGGAGTGGTCGTCCCGTCGCTGGCCCGAAACGGCGCTTCGACGGACGACTCGCCGGTGCTGAAGACCTCCGCGATGCGCTCGGTGAGGAGAGGTTTGTGGGCGTCGTCGAAGAAGTCGAGCGGACTGGCGCTCGCGATCTCGTCGGGGCCATAGCCGGAGACGGTCTCGAAGTTGCGGTTCCAACGCAGGAATCGGCCGTTTTCGTCGTAGAGGTAGAGGATGCCGGGCATGCTCTCCATCATCGCGTCCGAGAATCGCCGCTCGGCGGCAAGGTCGACCTCGGCGCGGCGGCGCTGTGCTTCGCGCTCGAAGTTGTCGAGCGCGAAGGAGAGGTCGCTGGCCGCCTGTTCGAGCAGGACGCGCTCCTCCTCGTGGAAGACGTTGGGCTCGGCCGAATAGACCGCGAGCAGGCCCTGTACCCGATCAGCGAGGCGAATCGGGAAGGCCGCTGAGGCGCGCACTGCCGCCTGCTCGGCAGCCTCGCGCCATGGAGCGGTCGCGGGGTCATCGAGGAGGTCGTTGCACACGCAGGGCGTGCCCGAACGCATCGCGTTGGCGAAAGGGCCGTCGCCGTCCGGGTCGGTCGGG
>CAZRFU010000063.1:15408-31791 GCA_964599475.1 uncultured Thermoanaerobaculia bacterium | reverse complement strand
TCTTCTTCCGAGTCTTGATCGTCGGCGAGCTACCTCACAGAACTGACGTGCGCCCACGTAGCAACTTTGGCCGACGTGGCTTCAGAGCGAAAGCCAACGCGCTGGCAGAACCACTATCGCTCCTTCGCGAATTCCTCTCTTCGTGCCAAGCCGCCATTCCCGAAGAACTTCTCTCCGAGCCTCTCCTCAGTCGCGGATCCCGAGCTCAAGAGCCCGTTCAGTTCGTCGGCCGAGAGCGCTGACCCCAACTGGCGAGTGGGATTGCCTTCGCATCCGTAGTTCAAGGTCAACTTCCAACCATGTTCGTAAGGGGGCTCCAAGTGGAGCCTCAGGACTACCGGGTAGCGCGGTCCCCGCTGCGAACGAGCCCAATCCCGCCGGGGAAAGAACCAGTAGTTGACGAGCCGGAGCGGCCAGGCGTGAGGTCGTGTGCGCAACGGCGTCGCGCGTCGCGCAGTCGAGAGTGACGCGATGACCACCGCCGATTCGGCGCGCGCGCGTGCAGCGAGGCCACTGTTTGCCCACCTCAGAGCCGAGCGAAGCGGAGCGCACGACCTCCCGACCAAGCGCAGGCGAGCCGGCGACGTTGGGGCCGGCGCCGACGTCGCGCGTCTTGACGCGGTAATACCTCCTGGTAATACTGACCACATGAGGACCAGCACGATGACGGTCAAGGGCCAGATCACCGTTCCCAAGGAGCTCAGGGACGAGTTCGGCTGGAAACCCGGCGACACCGTCGAATTCGTGCGCGAAGCTGATGGCGTGAAGCTCGTCGCCGCCAACCGCGAGGGTCGCGGCGCCCAGATCATCGAACGCCTCCGCCAGGCGCCGTGGAATCAGGCCCTTTCGACCGACGCTCTGATGGCTCTCACCCGCGGCGAGGACTCTTGATCCTCGTCGATACCAATGTCTTCGTCGACGTGTGGACGAGCGATCCGCACTGGGGAGCGTGGTCCTCCGAGCACCTCGCCCAAGCGGCGGACCACGACGTGATCGCTATCAATCCGATCGTCTACGCCGAGCTCGCAGTCGGCTTCGAGACTGCCGCCCAGCTCGAGCTGACGCTCGACTCGGCCGATATCCAGCGACTCCCCCTCCCCTACGAAACGGGATGGGACGCAGCGAGGGCGTTCGCCGCGTATCGCAACCGCGGCGGCTCCAGGCGAAGCCCGCTCCCCGACTTCTACATCGGCGCCCACGCCCTCGTCGCCGGCTGCCAGCTCCTCACTCGGGACGCGAGCCGCTACCGCACCTACTTCCCTTCCGTCCGCCTCATCGCCCCGCCGCAGGCTTCGCGCTGACCCTCGAGGCGCCGTCGGCGACCAAGCACCGACAGCGACCGGAGCGTTACTCGACGACGAGACTGCCGACTCGCCCGATTAGCCGGAAGTGGGCGTCGCAGGTGACCACGGTGGCCCCCCACCGCGCCGCGCTGGCCGCGATCCAGATGTCGTTGGTTGGGACCGGCGTTCCGGCTCGCCTCAGCGCGATCAAAATTTCGCCGTAGGCACGGGCGACCTCGGCATCGACTGCCAAGATCTCGACCACGGGTTGGCGAGCAACGCGTCCAGTTCCGCCACGTTCTGGTCGAGCCGCGAGCCACCGAGAAAGCCGCTCCACAGCTCACCGACGACGATCGCTGGAATGCCGACCCCCTCCGCGGCATCGAGCAACGCCACAAGGCGCGAGTCGCCGCGCATGAAACGGCTGTACGCCGAGGTGTCGAGGCAGAAGCGGCTCAGCGCCAAAGCTCCTCATCGATCTCGGCAGTGAAGGCGACCGCCGCGTCGAACGCATCGGCCTCCGCAGGGCTCCAGGCACCACCGAGACGTCCCAAACCGTTGCTCCTCGGCCCTGCAACCCCAAGCCCGACGCGCAGAATGTCGACCGCGGTCTGATTGAGCGAAGCCCCTCGGCGCCGAGCCTCGGCGCGCAGCTTGCTCGCGACATCCGGGGGCAGGTTGCGAAGGGTGAGGTGGGGTGAGGCAGGAGTCGGCATGCGCCGAGCATTCTACCTTTGCAGTCAGGTGCAGGCAAATCCAGACTGCGCGCGTAACGAGCGCGCCACCACAGCCAAGGGCAGGCAGGCCACCGACGGTGCGCTCGTCGAGCGGGAGGAAATCCGATCAGGCGAAGACCGTCGCAAGCGCGAGCTCGAAGCCCGGCAACAGCGGCGACGTCAGCGACTGCCCTGCCTCGACGTCGAGCTCGGTCGCCGGCCCGAACGCCTCGCCTTCCCGTCGCAACACCCGCACCCGCCCGAGCTCGGGGTCGACGATCCAGTATTCGAGCACGCCGTGACGCTCGTAGAGCTTGCGTTTGGTGAGCTCGTCGACCCGGCGGGTTCCCGGCGACAACACCTCGACGACGAGATCGGGAGCGCCCTGAATGTTGGCATCGGTGAGGATCTCCGCCCGCGACGACGAGACCCACACCAGGTCGGGCTGCACCACGTCGATGTCGCTCAGCACCACGTCGACGGGTGCAAAGAACAAGGTCCCAAAGCCACTCGTGGCAGCGTACCGATGAAGGTTGGCCCCCAGACTCCCCACGGCTTGCTGATGTCTCAACGAAGGCGCTGGTGTCACGTGGTGTTCCCCCTCGATCAGCTCGTGGCGCCGGCCGTCCTCGGGAAAACTCGCGAGGTCTTCGTAGGTTAGCTGCCAGCTGGGCGCGGTGGCCATGGAAACATGGTACCAGCAGGAAAGCCGAGCGTCGATGGGAGCGGCCGCTGTATGGTTGCCCCGGCGCGGCATGGAGGCAACGGCGATGGCAAAACTCGTCTTCGGAATGAACCAATCCCTCGACGGCTACGTCGACCACATGGCGTTCGCGCCGAGCCCAACCCTCTTCCGACACTTCGTCGAGGAGGCCCAGGGCCAAACGGGAAGTGTCTACGGGCGGCGAATCTACGAGATCATGCAGTACTGGGACGAGGACCACCCCGACTGGGACGAGGCGCGGTGGGCGTTTGCGGCAGCGTGGCGCAGGCAGCCGAAGTGGGTGGTTTCACGCACTTTGACCTCGGTCGGACCCAACGCGTCGTTGGTCGGTGGGGATCTCGGGAGCGCGATCCAAGCCCTCAAGGCCGAGCGCGACGGGGAGATCGAGGTTGCCGGGCCGTGCCTCGCGAAAACCCTCACCGAGCTCGGCCTGATCGACGAATATCGGATTTACCTCCACCCGGTGGTGCTCGGCCAGGGCACGCCCTACTTCGCCGGCCCGCGGCCACCGCTTCGCCTGGTGTCGAGCGATCGGATCGACGAGAGCGTGATCCGACTGCGCTACGTTCCAGAGTAACCATCGAGCAAGCTCGAGTGCGTAACCTCCACCGCCGCACGGGCGTGACTCGCCTCCGCTTGGTCGCCGGGTCGTGCTCACCGCGAAGAGGTGCGCGCGCAACGCGCACCCTGGGGCGCTCCCGCTGCCCCTACACCAGAATGCCGCGCCGCAAAGGTCCCCTCCTGCCCGAGCGTCGTGTCAGTTGAACGGCACCGTCGCCGACCACCCACCGGTATCCCCCGACTCGAAGCTGTCGGCAAAGATGACGAGCGGTGCGCGTTCGTAGGCGCCCACGTCGCACTGCGCCGCTTGGTCCCCGTCGCCATCGAATGGCCGTGCGGCTCCGCGCTGGTCCAACCCGGAGCAGCCAGTGTTGGTGCCGGCGTCGATCGCGGCGGCGCCGGGAACGAGGGCCACGGTCTGGGTGAAGCCTCCGTTCGATACGAGGGCGCTGGCGAGCCCAGGGTCCACCTCGGTCTGTTCGACGCCGCAGCTGGCGTCCGAGTCCATGTTGCCACCGAGCAGAGTAAGGACCGGGCCGGGGGTCCCCGAGCAGTCGTCGCCTCCGGACGGGCCGAAAAGAACATTGCGCACGAAGGCCTCCCCGGCCTCTTGGTAGTAGTGATCACCGCTCAGACTTGCCACGTTGTCGGCGAAGGTCACGTTCGACATGGTGAGGACGACGGAGCCGAGACCTGCTACCTCGTCTTGGTAGAGCCCTCCACCGAGCTCGGCGGTGTTGCCGAAGAAGGTCACGTTGGTGAGGGAGACTTCCACGTCGTTGCGGTCGTTCACGATCGCAAGGCCGCCGCCGGCCGCGCCGCCGCCGGCCGCGCTCGAGACTGCCGAATTGGCCTCGAAGGTGACGTTCTCGAGCGCGAGGTTGCAACCCTCGAAGCCGATCGCTCCTCCGCGGATTTCATCGTTGGCTCCGAGCGCGCTGTTGTTGCGGAACGTGACGTCGAGAAGGGTGACGAGCGGCGCCGGGTCATCGTTCGAGAAGCAGGAGATCCCGCCGCCACTGCCTCCGCCGAAGGTACCGACTGACTGGAAAGTGTTGGTGTTGTTCTCGAACACGACACGTTCCAGGTGCGCAACGCCGTCGCCGGTGCCGTCGACGAAGAGCGGTGCGTCGGCAGCGTGGTTGTCGAGAAATGCCACGTCGCGAACCACCAACACGCTGCCAGATCTCGCCAGGAAGTGAAGCGGGCCGTTGAAACCCCCACTCACGCCGCGAAGGGAAAGTCCCTCGACCGTGACGGTCCCCGGGGCGCCCAAGACGACGAGAAACAGATCGTCGTTGTGTGGCCCACTCGGCTCGACGGCCGTGAGTGCCGGTCCCTGCCCGCGAATGGTCATGGCCCTCGTGACATTCACGCGGTCGATGGTGCCGAGATTGAGGCTCAGCTGATAGACACCCGCGCCGAGCTCGACGAGGCTGTCGCCGGCGGTGAAGACACAGCCGCCGATGCCGGCCTGCTCGTTGATCGTCCGCACCGCCTCGCGCAGGGCACAGGCGGCGGGATTCGTTCCATTCTCATCGACGGTGGTCGTGACCTCGATCGCACTCGTCCGGGGCGCCGTCAGGGCGACCAGGGCAAAAACGATCGACGAAACTCTCGTGGGCAGGCTGAAGTGGGACACGGCAAACTCCTGGGTCTTCCCCCGACCGTAGGCCGGGCGTGGTTCCTCCGCACGAGCTGCACCAGCCCGCGACGACATCACCAGTTTGCCTACACAGTGGCGAGCCGGCTACCCACTTTTGTCAGGAACCACTTGCTCCCTGCTGCTCAGAAAATGGGGACCCGGGACCCGGGACCAGGGATCCGGAACGGAGACCGGACGGCGGACTTGATCTTCATCCTCCGGGGTGCACCACGGAGGGGTGCATGAGCAACTGCTCAGAAAATGGGTACCGGGTACCAGGTACCGGGTACTGAAGACCGGGGTTTCATCCCCGGGGGGCGCACAGAGGGGCGCATGGCACCTCCTCAAGCCAAGGGATTCTCGACCCGGAGCGCCCCAAAGCTACGCTCATGCTGCAGGTCCTCGCTGTACAGCACATCGCATCGGCTCCGAATCGCAGCCTCGACGATCAAGGCGTCGAACCACGAGAGCTGCTCTGCTGCTGCGAGCCCCAAGGCATCGAGCACCAAGGCTCGATCGGCCACGACGACCTCGAAGCTCGCCACCGCGTCCAACGCCGCAGCGACCTGAGCAGGAGCGAGCGGGGGCGTGAATTTCCTCGTCAGAACAGACGCCAGCTCGATCAGCACCTGAGTGCTCACGACGATCTCGTGCGACTCCGCCACATCTCGGAGCCAGAGCGCCACTCGTTGAGCCTTGCCCGGATCTCGTTGATCGAGCCGATAGACCCAGAGATTGGTGTCGACGAAGACCCGCATCGCCTACGCGTCAGCCCGAGCGTTCGTGCAGTTCTTCCCGAGTCCAGCCGGGCACGCTGCTCGAGCTGATGCCGGAAGCGGCGACATCGAGCGCATCGAGGGCAGCAAACCTCCGACTGCGCGCGTCGACGTAGCGCGTGAGGAAGTCGCGCACCACCGCGTTCACGGAGGTCCGCTCGCCAACTGCGATCTCTCGTGCCCGCTGCAGCACGTCGTCGTCGATACTGAGAGTCAGATTTGCCACGGGACCAGTGTAACACGGGGTGTCCGTCGCACCTCGAAGCGCCATCCACCGGCCGGCAGTTCATGCGCCGGTGTCGCGCATCGGGACGCGCGAGGAGAGAAGGGAAGCCAAGGCGTCGAGCCTGCTCCGCCGACACCGACGCCGACCAGACGTGGCCCTTTTGCTCGCCGACCTGCACAAACCCGATTAGAGGCAGTCATTGCGCCAGGGGCAGGCGCCCACGCGAACCGGTGCAACGACCCATCGGGTCGCCGCCCACAACCAACCAGGAGAGACAAATGCACCACCCATCCCAAGCCTTCACCCGGACCACTTCAACGCCGGTCCGAGTTGGGGGGGCCAACCGCGCCGCCCTCTTTCTCGCCGCCGCCGTCCTCTTCGCAACCGTCCCAGTGGTGCCGGCCCATGCCCAGCATCCCGTTCTCGAAGAGGACTTCTCCGACGGCGTTGAGGGTTGGACCGGGTCGGGGGACTTCTTCTGGGACGCCCTCAACGGACATCTGACTCCCAACGGGTCCGCGCGGAACATGGACAGTGGCGGCCACACCATTTTCTCCCCGTGCATTCGCGTTGACGACGAGGTGGTGGACTGGCCGCAATTCAGCTTCGCATTTTCGGTGCGTGCGTCCGTCGATGCTCACCTCAACTCGTCGTCAGCCGCCTATCTCGACGCGGACTGCACCGACCCGCACTCCTTCTTCACCCTGAACGGATTCCTCCCCGCCGGCCAGTTCATCCGCTTCACCGGCCCCGAGTGGCCGATTTCCCACAACAGCCGCAGCATTCGCACCGCGATCGTCGTGACCCCGAGCTCGCCAGGATTCTTCAGCACCCTGGTCGATGACTACGTCTCGAGCGCCGACGGGCCCGACGAGATCCTCCAGAACGCGCGATTCCACGACGACACTGCCGGCTGGTTGCATTGGTGTGGAGACTCGATGTCGCACAATCCGTTGGACGGTCATCTGAGCGCCCTCGGGTCGGCCGAGGTCTACGGCAGCACCAGCGGCTACGCGGGGATCGCGACGGAATGCCTCGATTGGACGACACAACCGTACCCCGAGGAGGGGTTCCACACCGCGGCGTCGATCAAGCCCCCGAGCAACGCGACCGAACCCATTGCCGCAATCTACGTCGACTTCTTTGGAGCCCCGCATTGCCAATCCCCACTGGAGCGCCAGTTTTCAGCTTCGAGGCGATCGCCGGAGAATGGTCCCGGCACCACGTCGACTTCGTACCAGTGGCCGGAACCCAAAGCGTCCGCGTGATCGCTGCCGCGCTTGGCGTTCCCAACGGTGGGACCACCCTCATCGACGACCTGACGCTCTACTCGACCTACTCGACGACGATCTTCATCGACGGTTTCGAGGACGGCCTCGGGAACTGGACGTTGAGCACCCCTTGAGCGAGCCGGGATCCCCTTCGGAGGGCACGGTCTCGCGCCTTCTTCCCGAGGGGGATGAGCTGGCGACGATGGACCCTGCGTGTGGTCTCCCACGGATTCTCGACCGAGCCCCGCAGGGACTCGGTCGAGCGCTCTACGCCCTCAGGCTGGGGCCAGCTCCGTGGCGGCTGACGGCCACAGCTCGGGCGTCCGTGTGCGCGCGGCATCGGCGAGGACGCGGACCACCTGGTCGAGCTCGACCGAGCCGGCATCGACACCGCCCCGCAGGCGCACTGCCACCGTTCCGCTCTCCTCTTCCTTGGCGCCGACTACCAGAGCCCACGGAACCTTCTGCATCTGCGCCTCGCGAATGCGGTAGCCGAGCTTTTCGGCCCGCACGTCGAGCTCGACCCGCGCGCCGCCGGCGGCCAGCGCCGCACGGACCTTCTCACCGTAGTCGGCAAACCGTTCGGACACCGGGATCACCACCGCCTGGACAGGTGCGAGCCACAGCGGCAGCGCCCCGGTGGTGTGCTCGAGCAGAATCCCGAGGAAGCGCTCGACCGACCCCAACATCGCGCGGTGAATCATCACCGGCCGGTGGGTGGCACCGTCGGCGCCGACGTATTCGAGCTCGAAGCGCTGCGGCAGCTGGTAGTCGAGCTGCACGGTGCCGAGCTGCCACGAGCGGCCGATCGCGTCGCGCACCTGGAAGTCGATTTTGGGACCGTAGAAGGCACCGTCGCCGGCGTTGATGGCAAAGGCAATGCCGCGAGACGACAGCGCGCCCATCAATGCGGCCTCGGCCCGATCCCACAGCGCGTCGTCACCGAGGCGCTTTTCGGGGCGAGTCGACACTTCGATCGCCACGTCGGCGAAGCCGAAGGTGCGGTAGATCTCCTGGATCATGTCGACCACACCCAACACTTCGCCACCGATTTGATCTTCGGTGCAGAAGATGTGGGCATCGTCCTGGCAGAAGGTGCGCACCCGCGTCAGACCCGCGGTCACACCGCTGCGCTCGTAACGATGCAGGCGGCCGAAGTCGGCGTAGCGGATCGGCAGGTCGCGGTAGGAGCGCAGCCGGGTCCGGAAGATCAGGCAGTGGGTCGGGCAGTTCATCGGCTTGACCGCGTACTGCCGTCCGTCGACCTCGGTGAAGAACATCGCGTCGCGGTAGTTGGCGTAGTGCCCGGAGGTGTGCCAGAGATCGACGTCGAGGATCTGTGGCGTCACCACCTCGCCGTAGCCGTAACGGCCGTAGAGCTCGCGGATGAAGGCCACCAGCTGGTTGTAGACCGTGGCGCCCTTGGGGTGGAAGAAGGGGCTCGCCGGCGCGACCGGATCGAAGCTGAACAGGTCGAGCTCCGCGCCGATGCGGCGATGGTCGCGGGCGCGGGCCTGCTCGATGCGCTCGAGGTACTCGGCCAGCTCCTTCGCGTTCGAGAACGCCGTGCCGTAGATGCGCTGGAGCTTTTCGCCCTGCTCGTCACCGCGGTGGTACACGCCCGAGGCCTCGAGCAGTTTGACCGCACCGATCTGCGACAGCTTCTGTACGTGGGGGCCGCGGCACAGGTCGAGAAAACGCCCGTGCTTGAACAGGGTGATGCGCTCGCCGGCGGGGATGTCGGCGAGCCGGCCGAGCTTGAGCTCCGCTCCGGCCTCGCGGAAGATCTGCTCCGCCTCCTCGCGCGTTACTTCCATGCGCTCGAACCCTGAGTTCTCCGCGACGATCTCGAGCATCTTGGCCTCGATCGCCTCGAGGTCCTCCGGGGTGAACGATCGTGCAAACCGGAAGTCGTACTGGAACTTCTCGCTGTGATCCTGGCGCCCGGCGTCGATTTCGGTGCCGGGCCACAGGCGCTGCACCGCATCGGCCATGACGTGCTCGGCGCTGTGCCGCACGATCTCACCCGCACGCGGGCTCTTGGCGGTGACGACGGCAAACGCGCCACTCTGCTCGAGGGGCGTGCGCAAATCGACGAGTGCGCCGTCGAGCTCGGCGCCGAGGGCGGCGTCGGCCAGACGTGGGCCGATACTCGCAGCGACCTCGAGCGGGGTGGTGCCTCGCGGGACCTCCCGTTGGCTGCCATCGGGAAGGGAGAGCACAATCGTCGAGGTCGACATGGTAGGAGGCCTGTGGCGCGGTGGCCGGCAGTGAGACGGTGTGGTAGGCCCGAGCGGACTCGAACCGCTGACCTCTGCCGTGTGAAGGCAGCGCTCTAACCAACTGAGCTACGGGCCTGAAAGGAACGGTCGCTGCCGGCGGGACGGGGGGTTGGTAGGCCCGAGCGGACTCGAACCGCTGACCTCTACGATGTCAACGTAGCGCTCTAACCAACTGAGCTACGGGCCTGTATGTCAACCCTCCGACGCGGCGTCGAAGGGCGGCATGATAGCGCGAGGTTGTGGGGGTGTCAATCGGTTGGGACTGGGGACCGGGGACCCGGGACCCGGGACCCGGGACCAGGGACGGAGAAGAGGTATTGGGTATTGGGTATTGGGTATTGGGGATCGGGGATCGGGGAAGAGGTACCAGGTACCGGGTACTGGGTACTTGGGATCGGAGGTTGGGTACTGGGCTGCGATCGGAGCCGGGTGGTTCGTCCAGGGTGTGGACCGATCGTCCGGCTTGCGGACGGCGCGGCGGGCGGCGAGCTCGTGACGGAACGCCCTAAAAGCCAGCAAAGCAAAGAGTTACGCGGCGACCCAGGGAGCTTGGACAGGTTGGCCTGGGGCGTGCTCTCGACTCCGGCGGGACGATGGTCGTCCTCACCCATTGGAGTCGCCGCATGCCACGCCTCAGCCCCACCCCCGACACTCGCCGCCACCCTCGCCACACCGTGCTCGGGGTTCAACTTCGACTGCGACTCGCCCCCGGCGGGCAGATCCGTGACCTCGGTCTCGGCGGCGCTTTGGTCGAGGTCGACCGCGAGTACCGCCCCGACGAGATCTTGAGCGGCCGCCTCGAAGCGCCCGGCCGCGAGCCGGTGGCGGTTCTGTGTCGCGTGGTTCGCTGCACTCGGGCTCCCGGTGCCACCGCATGGACTGCCGCAGTGGCCTTCGAGCTGGTCGGGGAGGCGCTGCGCCGTGAGCTCGCCGAGCTGATCGGCGCCGTCCAGATCCAGGCTCCGCATGGCCAGGCATCCGTCGCACGCGCGTCCTAAACCGGAAGTTCCTCATGCACCCCTGCCTGGTGCACCCCAGGAGATGAGTATCGGGTCCGTCGTCCGGTCTCCGTTCCGGATCCCTGTTCCGGTCCCCTGGTCCCCGGTACCCTTCTTCTGCGCAGGCCTTGCTCCCGGCGCAGACCTGTGCAACGCTCCGACGATGCCTGCGGCCGATCCCATCGCGCGTGTTCTGTCGCCCCTGCTCGAGGCGATCGCCGCCCACAGCGCCCCACCGGTGGTGCTGATCGCAGGCGATCTGGTCCTCGCCGAACCCGCCGCCGAACGCCTCGCCGAGGCCTTGGCGCGGGCGGCCCAGGCCGAGATCAAGACTCTGCGGCGACCCGAGAAGCTCGATCCGACCCTCGACGATCTCGCCACCTACAGCCTCTTCGGCGGCGGCAAGGTAGTGGTGGTGCTCGACACCGGCCTGTTGGCGGGGAAAGGCCACGCAGCGGCGCTGTTGACCGAGGCCCGGGCGGGAGCGGGAGGCGTCGGCGGCACCCCACTCGGCGGCGACGAGCTTTCGGGTGCGGGCCGCGCCGCAGCATTGGCTTTGCTCCAGGCGATCCGCTTGTTCGGCATCGACCCGCTGGCGGGTTCGATCGAACAGGTCCTCGAGTCAATCCCAGGGGAGGCCCTGAGCGCCGGGAAGCGCTCCGCCAAAGCCGCCGACGCGGCCCGTGAGGAGCTCGGCCCGTTGCTGCAGGCGGCACGGCATGCCGGCCTCGTCGGCCTCGGCGCCGACACCGAGGGACGGCTGGCGGACCTGCTCTCGCGCGGCCTGCCCAAGGGGCACCACCTCGTCTTGGTGGAACGCAGCGTCGATGAAGCCCATCCAGTCGCCAGGGCGATCGCCGCACACCACGGCCTGGTCGAGCTGGCCTCGGTCGAGGCCGGCCGTGACGGTACCTGGAGTGGTCTCGCTGATGTTGCAGCCGAGCTCGCCCGCGAAAGCGGGGTGCGGATCGACGACGACGCGCTGACCGAGCTTGCCCGCCGCACCCTCCGTCCTGGAGACCGGCGCAGCGCCGACGCCGACGCCACCTCGACCTCGCGCCTGGCGGCCGAGTGGCGCAAGCTCGCCGGTCTCGCCACCGGCGGGCGGATCTCCCGCGAGCTGGTCGAACGGGTGGTCGCTGACCGTGGCGAGGAGGACGTGTGGAAGGTGCTCGACGCGATCGCCGAAGGTCGAGCCGCCGAGGCGATTGCGCGACTGCGCCGACGACTCGAGTCGGCCTCCGATCGCACCGCCGAGCGGCTGTCGGTCTTCGCGCTGCTCGCCGGCTTCTGCCGTCAGCTGGTCGTGATCCGGGGCGCCTTCGATCTGCTCGGCCTGCGTCCCGAGCGCCACTACGCGCGCTTTCGCGACCACGTCGCACCGAAGCTCCAGGGACCGCTGCCCGCCGTCTCGGAGAACCCCCTTGCCGGCCTCCACCCCTACCGGCTCCACCGCGCCAGCCTCGCCGCCGCCGGCATCGACCGCGGCATCGCCGCGGCTCTCCCCGCCCGGGTGCTCGAGGTCGAGCTGGCACTCAAGGGCGAAAGTGGGGATCCCGAGATGGCGCTGATCGCCTTCGTCGCCGAGCTCTGCGGTCCACCGAAGGCGGCTGCCGCCCGGCGCTGACAGCCGCCCCGGCTCGCGACACAGATGTCCGGGCCCGGCCGCGGGGCCTCTTGTCGATCCGGCCTACCGCAGCAACTGTTCCCACGCGTCCGACAAACCGTCGCGATCGGCCGGGTGAGCAATGCCGATCAAAGCTTCGGCGCGCTCGTGGAGCGTCTTGCCCCACAGGTCGACGATGCCGTATTCGGTCGCCACCCAGTGGGCATGCGCACGAGTGGTGACGACACCCGCTCCCGGCCGCAGGCGCGGCACGATCCGCGGCGCCCCTTTGGCGCTGCGCGAGGTCAGCGCGATGATCGGGGTGCCGCCGGGAGAGATCGCCGCAGCGCGGATGAAGTCCATCTGCCCGCCGACGCCCGAGATCACCCGCGAGCCGACCGAATCGGCGCAAACCTGACCGGTCAGGTCGATCTCGACCGCTGAGTTGATCGCCGCCACCTTGGGATTGCGAGCGATCACGGTGGGATTGTTGACGTAGCCGATGTCGAGTTGCACCACCGCGGGGTTGTCGTCGATGAAGTCGTAGAGCCGCCTCGTCCCCATCACGAAACCCGACACGGTGCGATGGGGGTGGATCTTCTTGCGGCTGTTGTCGACCGCCCCCGAGAGGATCAAGTCGAGGCAGCCGTCGGACCACATCTCGGTGTGGATGCCGAGGTTGCGGTGACCCCGCAAGGCGGCGAGCACCGCGTCGGGCACCGCGCCGATGCCCATCTGCAAGGTCGCGCCGTCCTCGATGATGCCGGCGACGTGCTCACCGATCGCGCGCTCGTCTTCGCCGAGGACGTTCAGCGGATGCTCCGGGATCGGCTGGTCGACCTCGATGAAGTGGTCGATCTCCTCCATCCGCACGAAGCCGTCACCGTGAACCCGCGGCATCTGCGGGTTGATCTGGGCGATCACCACCTTGGCGGCGTCGACCGCCGCACGCGCGACGTCGACGCTGGTGCCGAGGGTGCACAAGCCGTGGCGATCCGGAGGCGAGACGTGGATCAAGGCGACGTCGATCGGCCGCCGACCGGAACGCAACAGCGCCGGGATCTCGGAGAGGAAACACGGCAGGTAGTCGATCCGATCGAGGTCGACGCGGGGGCGGATGTTCGGCCCGACGAAGAGGTTCGCGACCCGGAAGGAGCTCGCGAAGTCGGCATCGGCATAGCGCGCCGGACCGCTGGTGTGGAGATGGATGAGCTCGACGTTCTCGAGCCGCGGCGCGAGCTCGACCAGCGCATCGAGCAGTGCCAGCGGGGTCGCGACGCCGCCATGGACGAAGACGCGGTGACCACTGCGGATCGGGGCCAGGGCGTCGGTGTGTTTGACGTGTTTGGGCATGGCGGGAGGATACCCGAGGATGCCGCGAGACTCCGCCGCCCGGACGGGTGGTGAGGGAGAAGGGACCTGTGTGACTGGGACCCGCGGGCAGCGTTTCAGGACCTCGGCGACCCGCCGGCCCATCGGACTCTGGCGACGTGGGCGGGGACCCCGGCAGTGGTAAAGAGCTCGAGCCAGGATCGCTGCTCCGGACGCAGCTGGTCGCCCGGACCCTTGACCTCGTGCAGCTCGATGCCGGAGGCGGTCAGCACCATCAGGTCCGGAAAACCCCGGCGGTACCAGCTGAGGTTGCCCACGAGTCGATCGAAGACCCGCGCCAGAAGGGCGGCCGAACAATGCGGCAGAGCTGCGAGGATCGCCTCCAGGACCCGCGGCTCCCACATCACGAAGTCGTTCGTGATGCCGCACTTCTGCCCCCACTGCCGTTCGATCTCGGCGATCAGCATCGCGGTATCGGCCGCCGCCACACGAGCGAGCTGGTGGTCGACCATCGCCGCACGGCGCGGGCGAAACTCCGGCTGGTAGAGGTCCACCGGCCCGGTCTGAAAGGGGTGCAGGAACACCCCCGGCAAGGGCGTAAAGATGACGTCCCAGAAGAGCAGCCCGAACGCCGCTCGCCACCACCAGTTTTCGCTGAAGAGCACCCGACCGCGGCAGGCGAGGACGCGCGCCACCGCGAGCTCGACCGGCTCGTCGGTGCGCACCAGGGAGTATGTTTCGACCTGGTAGCCTGGCCGCGCGCGGGCACGTCGGCGGCCATCGCGCCAGTGCCGGGCGAGGTCGAGCTCGACTGGGTCCTCGGGGGCCGCGAGCACCTCGGCACAGAGCTGATCCGCCTGCTCGCCACGCCCCAACGCTGCGGCGACGCGGATCGCACGCTCCCGCGCCGGAGCGGTACCAACACGGGTCAGGACCTCGAGCGCCTCGTCGAGGCGCCCTTCCCGCTCGAGTTGCCTTCCCCACGCGGTCGCCAGGCGCGCCAACAAGCGCCCTTCGCGGGGAGCCCAGACCTCACGCTCGAGCTCCAACCACGGTGACACCAGCATCGCGAGCTCATCGGCGGTGGGGCGACGGGCACCGTCGATCGCAGCAGCCGCGCGTCGCAGGCCAAGGGCGCAGTCGAGCTTTTCGCGTGACGCGAAACGACGCACGGTGCGATCGACCTCGTAGGGCTCGAAGCGGGTCACGCCGAGGTCGCGCAACAACCACTCGGTCCAGTCGTGGTCGAGGTCGCCGAAGAACAGCAGCCTCGCCCGGTCGAGATCCTCGACGTGCTTGGGCCGCAGGAACCGCCCGCCGTCGAGCTCGGGATGGTCGTCGAGAGCCGGCAGCTCGGCCAACGCCGCGACCAGCTCGCGTTTGCGCCACGAACGCGACGCGCGCAGACCCAGCTCCTCGCCCAGGGCCACCAGCTCGGGGTGCCGCAGCAGCGCCAGGCGGGCTGCGAGCGGTAGCGAACCCCCGGCTTCGACCCAACCCGCCGGCTCGAGGATCCGCAGACCTTCCTCGACACCGTCGCTACCGGGATCGCGGACCTGGTCGCGCCGAAACCACGGGCCCACGCGCGAAACCAGACGGGCCCACACCCGGCGGGCTGCGATCGGCAGCGCCTGCCAGCCTTCCCATCGGTCGATCTCGGCCGGCAACCACACCCTGCGGTCGTGCTCGAGGGTGTGAGTCACCAGGGTTTCGAGGTTGGCGAGCAAGTAGCCTCGCGGGCCTGCTGGATCCTCGCCTGCAACCTCGACCATCGGCGCAGCGTATCGGACCGCGATCCCGATCCACCGCGCGTCCGATACGATCCCCGCTCATTCCCCGACGAGGAACCGACATGCGTACTCTGCTCGTCCTCCTGGCTTCGGCCCTGCTCGCTTTCGGCCTCCTCGCGCGTGCGACCGAGGACCCGGCGCCGGTCGAGGTGGCGTCTTCGGAATCACCAGAGAGTCCGGGCCTGTCCCCCCGCACGGTGCGCTACGACATCGACGTCGCCTTCGATCCCGAGATGTCGTCGCTGATCTCGACCCAAACCATGACTTGGCGTAACGACACCGGTGCGCCGGTCGAGGAGGTCTACCTCCACCTCTACCTCAACGCCTTCCGCAATTCGCGGTCGACCTTCATGACTGAGTCGGGCGGGGCGATGCGGGGCAAGGAGATGAAGGACGACAAATGGGGCTTCGTCGAGATCGAAACGATCAGCCGCGCCGACGACGGCACAGCGTTGCTCGACGGGCTCGAATTCATCCAACCCGACGATGGCAATCCCCACGATCGGACGCTGGCGCGTCTGCGCCTCGACCGCCCCGTCGAGCCTGGCGCCACGCTCGAGCTCGATCTCGACGTGAGAGCGAAGTTGCCCTACCCGTTCGCCCGCACCGGCTCGATCGAGGGCTACGCGATGGTCGGCCAGTGGTTCCCGAAGTTCGCCAAGTGGGACGACCGCGGCGGCTGGAATCTGCATCAGTTCCACGCCCAGAGCGAGTTCTTTGCCGACTTCGGCGTCTACGACGTCTGCGTCACCTTGCCGAGCGACCATGTCGTCGGCGCCACCGGGGTCGAGGTCTCGCGTGAGGCCCGTGAAGACGGCACCACCACCCACTGCTACCACGCCGAAGACGTGCACGATTTCGCCTGGACCGCCAGCCCCGAGTTCGTCGAGTTCACCGGCTCGAGCCAAGACGTGGCGATCCGGGCGCTGGTGCACCGCGACAAGGCGGCTCTCGGGCAGCGCCACGTCGACGCCGCAGCCAAGAGTGTCGCGTGGTTCCAGGACCACGTCGGCGACTATCCCTTCCCGAATCTGACCGTCGTCGATCCCAAGGTCGGCGCCGAAGGCTCCGGGGGGATGGAGTATCCGACCCTGATCACCGCCGGTTCGAAGTACCGGCAATCCGCCGGCGATCGTTCGCTCGAGCACGTGATCCACCACGAGTTCGGCCACA
>CAZRFU010000063.1:2848-15398 GCA_964599475.1 uncultured Thermoanaerobaculia bacterium | reverse complement strand
CGTACCACCTGCTCGCCAGCAACGAGTTCGAGGAGAGCTGGCTCGACGAAGGGGTCAACACCTACACCGACATCCGGGGCATGGAAGACCTCTACGGCCCGATGCTCGAATTCGGGGACATCGAGATCGACTACAAGTCGGCCGCCCGCGCCGCGGTGGTATTGCGCAACACCCTCGATCCGATTCGCACCCGCGCCTGGGAGTTCTCGAGCGAAGGCAGCTACGGGGTCAACTCGTACATGAAGCCGGGGGCGGTGCTCGAAACCCTGCGCGGCGTCGTTGGCCCCGAGGCTTTCGACCAAGCTCTGCGCGACTACGTCGCCCGCTGGCGCTTCCGTCATCCCAAAACCGAGGACTTCATCGCGTCGTTCGAACAGTCGCTCGGCCGCGACCTGTCGGACTTCTTCCACCAGGCCCTCGAGACCACCGCAAGGGTCGACTTCGCCATCGGCCGGGTGCGGTCGAAGGAGGTCGAAGACAAGGGCTATGGGTTCGATCTGGAGATTGCCGAGGCCTTCTCCGGGGAAGACGGGACCGGGGACCAGGGACCAGGGACCGAGGAAGAAGAAGGGACCCGGGACCAGGGACCCGGGACAGGAGAACTGGAGGAAGAGGAGGAGAGGGAGGAGCCGAAGCGCTATCGCAACGTGGTGGTGGTCGAGCGCCGCGGGGACTTCCGGGTTCCAACCGAGGTGGTGATTCACCTCGACGACGGCTCCGAGCAACGCGAGCCGATCGATGGCCAGCGGCGCTGGTGGCGCTTCGACTGGGAAGACGAACGCCAAGTCGTCAGCGCCGAGGTCGATCCCCAACGCCTGCTGCTGCTCGACGTCGACTTTTCGAACAACTCCAGGGTGCGGGAACCCGAGCACAGCGGCATCGACCGCGTCAGCGCTCGGGCCGTGTTCCTCGCCCAAAACCTCCTCGAGCTGATCGGGCTCTGAGGTCGACGAGGGACTGTCCAAAATGTCCGTGATCAAAGCTGGTTGGTCGAGGTTGTGGCGCCATCGCGGTCTGATCGTGGTGTGGTGGTTGGCGGGGCTGCTGACGGCAGCCGTTTCGCTATGGCCCCTGCGGGCAGTGCTCGCTTCGGTCTTTGGATCCTCGTTGGCTGAGGTCGAGCTGCGCTCGCGCCTCGATGTTTCCCATGTGGTCGACCTGATGTCCGCCACTCCGGGGGCCATGCCGGCCATCACCGCGGCCGCGCTCGGGGGCCTGGTGCTGTGGCTGGTGGTGTCCTCGGCGCTTTCGGCGGGAACCCTCGGCGTGCTCTGCGAGCGGCGGTCACACGATGGCTTCGGCGCTGCCCTGACGCGCTGGTGGGGAGTATTCCTCCGCCTCGAGCTGGCAGCGCTGGTGTTGCTGCCGGTGGTCGTGGTCGCCCCGGCACTGGTGCAGATCGGCGTTCGGGTCGCCGGTGGGGAAACCCCTCCTGAACCGATGGCGTGGTGGGGTGGTCGCGCCGCGCTGGTGCTCGCTGTGGTTGGCCTGGTCCTGACCCGGCTGGTGGTCCGCTTTGGCCGGATCGCCGCAGTTCGTCACGACCAACGCCGCGTGTGGAAACTGCTGCGCTCCGGCCTGGCAGGGCTGCGCCGCTGGTGGTGGCAGGGACTGCTCCTGACCCTTACGACCGGCCTGGTGGCGGCCGCGGTGCTGGCGCTCGAGTCCCGCCTCGCCGGGGTGTTGCACGGATCAGCCACCGCCATTGCCGCCCTGGTGGCGCTGCAACAGCTGCTCGTGCTCGTGCGCACCACGGCCCGCCTGTGGCGCACCGCCACCGAGGTCGAGTTGGTCGAGCAGGGCGAGATCGCGAGGGGGGATGGGGAAGAAGGGATACTCCTGCACCCGGCGGCGGCACCGGCCGATGGGCCACCAGTGGCGGCAACCGAAGCCTTCGAGCTCGACCCGGTGCCTGCGGCAGGAGCCACTGCGGAAAGGTCGCTCCCCGAGTCGCTCGACGTGGCGTCGGCGAGGGACCCCGAACCTCAATTCCCGCCACCCGGCGACACCCCGGATGGCCTCCCCGAGCCTGAGCAGACTGCCTCGGCCACCGTGGAGGACCCCGTACCACCGCGCGACCCTTAGCAGCCCGCGCATCCACTTCCCGGCTTCCGGATCCCGAGTCCCGGATCCCTTCTCCCCTACCCGACGGGCTCTTCGCCCCGCTCCTTGACCAGCGGCTCGAAACGGGCCTTGTCGCTGGCCTTCAAGTAGGCGTCGCGTGGAGTCACGACCTTGCGCTCGAGCAGATCCATCAGCGCGTCGTCCATCAGCACCATGCCCTCGGATCGACCCGATTGGATGATCGAGCGCAACATCGGGGTGTTCCCCTCGCGGATCACGTTGGGAAGGCCTTGGGTGCGCAACAGCAGCTCGATCGCCGCGACGCGGCCGGCGCCGTCGGCGGTCGGCAGGAGGAGTTGCGACACGATCGCGACCAGGGACTCCGACAAGGTAACGCGAATTTGCGCTTGCTGATCCGCCGGAAAAGCGTCGATCAGACGGTCGATGGTGTTGGCGGCGCCGCTGGTGTGCAGGGTGCCGAAGACGAGCGAGCCCATCTCGGCCGCCGAGACTGCCATCGAAATCGTCTCCAAGTCGCGCATCTCACCGACCAGGATCACGTCGGCGTCCTGGCGGGTGGCGGCGCGCAGGGCTCCGGCAAAGCCGTCGGTATCGTCGCCGACCTCGCGCTGCGAGAAGATGCACTGCTTGGGTGCATGAACGAACTCGACCGGATCCTCGATGGTCACGATGTGGCGCGCGCTGTTGGTGTTGATCGCGTCGATGATCGCTGCGAGCGTCGTCGACTTGCCCGAGCCGGTCGGCCCGGTCACGAGCACCAGGCCACGTTCGAGCTCCGCGAGCTTGCCGACGGCTTTCGGCAGGTTGAGCTTCTCGAGAGGGACGATCTTCTCGGGAATCAGGCGGAACACGGCCCCGGCACCGTTCTCCTGGCGCAGGTAGTTGCCGCGAAAACGTCCAACCCCCTCGAGGCCGTAGGCGAAGTCGAGATCGCCGGTCTTGGCGTACTCCTGCCACTGGGCGTCGGAGACGAGCTCGCGCATCAGGTCCTTGAGTGCCGCGTCGGTCAACACCGGCCAACCGGGGATCGCCTCGAGGTGCCCGTGGACCCGCAGGCGTGGCTCGAGCCCGGCTGCCAAGTGCAAGTCCGAGCCCTTGTGGCTGCGGGTGAACTCGAACAGCTCATCCAGCCGCGGCATTGGCGCCCTCCTTGAATCGGCCGGGGTTGTCGGCAGCCCGTCGTGCCGCATCGAGGGTGATCGCACCCTGCTTGACCAGCGCCTCGAGCGAGGAATCGAGCAGGCACATCCCGTGGGCGGTTCCGGTCTGCAACACGCTGCGAATCTGGAAGGTCTTGTTCTCGCGGATGAGGTTTCCCACCGCCTTGTTGGCAAGCAGGATCTCGAGCGCCACCACTTGGCCGCTGCCGTCGGCCCGCGGCAGGAGGCGCTGCGACACCACCGCTCGCAGCGACTCCGACACCATCATGCGGATCTGCGCCTGCTGATCCGGAGGGAACACGCCGACCAGGCGATTGATCGTGGCGATGCTGTTGGTGGTGTGCATCGACGCCAACACCAGGTGGCCGGTTTCCGCCGCGGTCAAGGCGAGCGAAATGGTCTCGAGATCGCGCAACTCGCCGATCACGATGACGTCGGGATCCTCGCGCAGTGCACCCTTGAGCGCCCGGGCGAAACTGCCGGTGTCGCGCCCGACCTGGCGTTGGTTCACCACGCAGCCGGCGGGGGTGTGGACGTATTCGACCGGATCCTCGACGGTGATGATGTGGTCGCGGCGGTCCTCATTGATGAGGCGCACCAGCGCCGCCAGCGTCGAGGTCTTGCCGCAGGCGATCGGCCCGGTCAGCAACACGATGCCTTGGCGGAAATTGGCGAGCTGGGCAAGCGACGCCGGCAGACCGAGCTCGGCGAGGGTCGGCGGGGCCGATGGGATCACTCGGAGCACCACGTCCATGCCACGCTGCTGACGATAGGCGTTGCCGCGGAAGCGCCCGAGGCCCTCGATCGAGATCGCGACATCGACTTGGCCGTGCCGCTCGAGGCGTTCCCACTCGACATCGTTGAGCAGGTGGCGGGCGATCGAACGGGTCTGCCCCCTATCGAGCGTGCCGAAAGGGATCTCGTAGAGCGCCCCGCGGATGCGCATGCGCGCGGACAGGCCGGCGTGGATGTGCACGTCACTCGCCCCCTGGGTGACCGCAGTCTCGAGCAACATTCGCGCGAGGGCCTCGCCGTCGAGGACGACGGCATGGGCCGGCGCCTCGACCACCGGCGCTGGGGCCGGTGTCGGCGTCGTCTCGGCGGCGACCTTGGCCAGGTACTTCTCCTGCGCGGCCAACAGCTGCTGCAGTTGAGGACGAGTCGTGAACCCGAGGCTCACGAAGTACTCGCCCAGCGGCAGATGGGCAGGATCGCGGTCCTGGGCCTCGATCGACTGCGTAAGCTGTTCTTGCGTCAACAGCTTGTAGTGCAGAGCCAGGCGCCCGAGCAGTCGTGGATCGCCGACCCCGCTCATTGCGCGTAGAGCCTCAGGTGCACACCGACGGCGTCGGCCATCTCGAGAGTGGTGTCGAGATCCGGGTGCCTCACTACGACGAAGCCGTCCGAGATCTGCTGTTGCTTCCAGTTGCGCCGCATGGCGCCGACCGGCAGCAGGTCGACCAAGGCGATGTGTTGACCGTAGTGGGCCAACAGGCTCTCGAGGCCTTCGATGCGCTGGATTCGGCCCTGTCCCATCGCCCGCTTGAAGACGATCGCCGCGTTGTACCGGCGCCGGACCGGCTGGGAGAATCGACCGTGACACACCGCCTCGGCCCAGCCGCGATAGATGTCGAAGTCGCACGAGAAGTTCATCAGGTCGACCATACGGGCCCCTGGGGGACGCCCGCCGATCTCACCGAAGACCGCCTCGCCGGATGCTGTGAGGTACCATTCCATGTGGGTGAAACCGTTCTCGAGACCGAGCGCCTCGAGCACTGCAAACCCCATGCGTCGCCCGCCCGCCAGCGCCGGGGCCTCGACGTCGCGCAAGGCGATCGCCTGCGGACTGATCCACTCGTTGAGCTTGCCGTCGAGCGGGCGCGGGCGGTACCAGCTCATGTTGTAATAGAAGACCTCGCCATTCGCGCAGACGGTGTCGAAGGTGAGCTCCTCGCCTTCGATGAACTCCTCGACACTGACCTCATCGACCGACCGCAGCAGCGGAATGACACGCTCGAGCTCGCCCGCGTCGCCCACCGGGTAGGTGTTGGTCGCCCCAGCCCCGGCAATCGGCTTGACGATCAGCGGGTACCCGATGCGTTCGGCTGCCGCCCAGACCTCTCCAGTCGTTCGCGCGCGTGCATGACGAGGCGTCCGAATGCCGGCGCGGTCGAGCACCTGCTTCATCTCTTCCTTGTCGCGCAGCGGCACAGTCTGGGCAACGTTCAGCCCGGGTACTCCGTACGCCTCGCGGACCCGGGCCGCCAGCATCATTCCCGGCTCCCACAAGCACTCGACGCGGTCGATCCGGGCCCGCCGAAACACATCGCCCAGCTGGTGCACGACCGCCGTCTCGTCCCAGAGATTGGCTACTTGGACGTAGGCGGAGAGGTGGCGCTGGGTCTCGGCCGGAAGCCCCCCAGCCGGGGAATCACCGACGCCGATCACCCGCGCCCCCACTTCCGAGAGCCCGCGGGTGAACTCGCGCATCTCGGCGGGATACGCCGGGGAAATCAGCAGTACGTTCACGACTCACCTCCGGGGGAGGGAGTCTAACAGGTGGCATGGGCCCTTCCGTGATGCGCCCCTGTCCGATGAGAGTGGCACTGGGCGTGCACCACCTGCAAGGTAGCGGGTACCGGGGACCAGGGACCCGTCGGAACGCGACGAGCACTTTCTGACAGCTCTTCATGCACCTCTCGTGGTGCACCCCGGTCCGGTCGCTGGCCCGCGTCGGGTCCCTGGTCCCGGATCCCTGGTCCCGGGTCCCCGGTCCCTTCATCACACGTCGTTGGCAACCCGATACGTCACGTGCAGCAGCAAGCCGTCGCCTTCCGCCAGCTCCCGGCAGCGAGCCGACGCGACCCGTGGGCTCGCGGTCCAGGTCCGCTGTGCCGTGCTGCCGGAGTCGACACCCCACTCGCGAGTCGAGTAGGTCCAGACGGTCTCTTCACCGCGGAGCACTTCGAAGCTCAAGACCACATCCTTGTCATGACCCGGCTCGACGATGACCTGAGTGACGACGTCGATCTCACAACCGTCGCGCCGCGCGTCGATCTCGAAGCTCAACACGTCGAGGCGCACGCCGTTGACGGCGAAGCCGGTGAAGTCGTGGGTGGTGGCGATGGCCGACCAGCCGCCGCGCGCTTCGGAGACCTCGGCAACCGGCATCGGCGCTTCGAGCACCATCGGCGACCTGAGCCACTCGACCTTGGGTTCCGGCGGCGGACCGACGACCCGAACCTGCGCCGACACGACCGCGGACACCAGGACCACACCACCAAACACCACAAACCAGACTTTGGACATTTTCATCCTCCTCGCCACGCAATGGCGCGGAATCGGCGTCGACCGGCTCACCCCGCAGCCCCGAAGCGCATAGCATGCGGATGATGACCGAGAAACACCAGCGCCGCCAGATCGAGATCCTGGTGTCTTCGGGCACTCTGGACCTCGAGGCCTGCCGGCGCGCGGAACGGCTCGCCCGGACCGCCGGGGTCACCCTCGACACCGCTATCCTCGAGCTCGGCCTGGTCGACGAAGACCGGCTGGTCCAAGTCCTCGCCGACGGCTTCGGCGTCACCCCCGCCTACGCAGACGAGCTCACCCGGCCGGACCCTGAGGCCTTGTCCCGACTTCCGAAAAAGCTCATCAAGAGCAACTCGCTGCTCCCCTTCAGGTTGTCGGGCACACGCCTGTCCGTGGCGATGCGAGACTTCGACGACCTCGGGTTGCTCGACGAGCTCGCCTTCGTCACCAGCCGCAGAATCGAGCCCTGCCTGGCCCTCGAAGTGCGTCTCGAGCAAGCGATCGCGGCCTTTGCGCGGGAACGGCCAACACCACGACTCGCCGCGCTGGTTGACCGCCTCGACCAGAAGCGCACCCTCAGCCGCCGCTCCCAGCCGGCTGAGCTCCTGCCCGCGATCGATGACGCGGCGGGCGCGCCACGGGCCAATCTCGTGCCCGTTGCTGCCGAGGTCGCCCCCGCCTCTGGATCCGAGTTGCTGGGCTCAATCGACATCCTCGACCAGGTCCCAGCCTCCTCGCCACCCGAGCTCGCGAGGATCGTAGGGCCAACACCTGCACTTGCCCCTCCGCCCGACGTCTCCGCGGCTGCTCCAGCGCCGCCGACGCCGCCTGAGGCAGCCGTCTCCGAGAGCGCGGCAACCACGGCCGAGCCGGTGCCCGCCAGCCCACCACCGGCACCGGCGGCGGCACCTCGACCAGCTGACTTGGAAGAGCTCGGGGCGATGCTCGCGTCGGTACGGGAGCGCGACCACGTCGCCGAATTGGTCGCCAACTACCTCGAGCCAAACTTCCGCCGGGTGTTGTTGCTGATGATCCGCGGCAAAGAGGTGGCGGGTTGGCTCGGCCGCGGCGACGACATCGACGTGCAACGCCTGATGGCCCTGCGCATCTCGCTCTCGGAGCCGTCGCTCTTTCTCAACCTGCGCGAGGCCATGACGAGCTACCACGGTGCCCTCCCCGACCTGCCGGCCCACCGCGAGCTGGCTGGAGTCTGGGGCGGCACCCTGGCTCAGCGGTGCTGGTTGCTCCCGATCTCGATCCGCACTCGCCTGGTCGCCGCGTTGTTCGTCGACGGGCACCGCTCCGGCCGACCCGAGGTCGACCTCGAGGCGGTCGCCCGCAAAGCGGGGATTGCGTTCGAAATCTGCATCCTGAGGTTGAAGCTGCAGGGCCCGTAGCAGGCTGTCAGGGGTTGATCGGCACGCGACAACGGCCGCGGTCAGCTCTCCGAATCCTGGCGCTTGCCGAAGAAGTTGCCCATCGCTCCGAACCCTGCGCCACCGCTCGTGCCTGAGTGCTCCCCCATGTCGCCACCCTCGTCGCGCGCCCGGACGAGAGACAAGCGCTTGCGCTCGATGTCGATCTCGCGCACGAGCACGTCGATGTCGTCGCCCACCTTCAATACTTCCTTGGGATGAGAGATGTGCCGGTCGCCACTGAGCTCGGAGATGTGCAGCAGGCCGTCGACGCCCGGAGCGATCTCGATGAAGGCGCCGAACGGCTGGAGCCGCACGACCTTGCCGCGAAAGCGCGTACCGACTGCCAGCGACCCGACGAAGGCCTTCCAGGGGTCGTCGAGCAAGGCTTTGCGCGACAGGGAGATTCGCTCACCCTTGCCGTCTTTGCCGGGCTCGATCCGCAACACCTCCACCTCGACCTCCTGGCCTTCGCTGAGGACTTCCTGGGCGTGCTCGACCCGCGAGTGCGACAGCTCGCTGACGTGGATCAATCCTTCCAAGCCGCCGAGATCGACGAAGGCGCCGTAGGTCGTCAGGGACGTAACCTTGCCCTTCAGGTGGGCTCCCGGCCGCAAGGTCGCGCGCGTCGCCTGAGCCCGCTCGCGCTGCTCCTCTTCGAGCAGTGCGCGCCGCGACACCACCACGTCGGGACCGCGCCCGGGACGCTCCTCACACTTGGTCACCCGGAACTCGTAGCGTTGGCCGACGAATCCCGAAGGATCCTGGACGAAACGCAGGTCGAGCTGCGAGATCGGGCAGAACGCCCGCACTCCCGCGATCTGCACCGAAACGCCGCCCTTGACCACCTCCTGGACGGTACCCTCGATCGGCATGCCGTGGACATGGGCCTGCGAGATCTCGGCCAGCCCCGCCGGCGCACTGGTCCCGCGGCCTCCCCGACCACCCCGCACCCGCAAGACGAACATGCCCGAGTCGGGGTCGGTGCCGGCGATCAGCGCCTCGATCTCGCCCCCTACCGCGGCTTCGATCTCGCCCTCGCGATTGCGAAGCTCGGCAGCCGGAATCATGCCCTCGGCTTTGCCGCCGAGCTCGACGAAGACCGCCTCGTCGGTGATGCTCACCACCTTGCCCTTGGCCATGTCCCCGACCTTGGGGGCCTTGCGCTCGGGCGCGCTTGCCTGTTGTTCGGCTTCGAACGCCGCGAGGATCGCGCCAAAATCGTCGTCGTCGTGCTGCTGCATCACCAAGCTCCTCGGTCCGCGGCCCACGATCGTGGACCGGCGCAGCCTGTCATTCTACGCGGGCGCGTTGCCCCCTGAAAGGGCCGCGATCACCCCTTCGGCGACCTCGATACCGTCGATCGCAGCCGAGAGAATCCCGCCGGCGTATCCGGCACCCTCGCCGGCGGGGAACAGCCCGCGGGTGCTGACGCTCTGAAAGTCGCTGCCGCGCCGGATCCTGATCGGGGACGAGGTGCGGGTTTCGACACCGGTCATCACCACGTCGGCCGCGCCGAAACCCGGCATCGTCCGTTCGAACGCCCGCAGCGCCTCGGCCATGGCGGTGGTGGCAAACTCAGGCAGCACCTCGCGCAGATCCGCCATCGCCACGCCGGGCTTGTACGAGGGTTCGACGCTGCCGAGAGCCGTCGACGGACGACCGGCGAGGAAGTCGCCGACCAGCTGGGCCGGGGCGAGGTACCCTTGCCCGCCGACTCGAAACGCGCGAGCCTCGAGCTCGCGCTGAAGGTCGATGCCCGCCAGAGGGTGGTCGGGATAGTCGACCTCGGGAGTGATGCCGACGACCAGCCCGGCGTTGGCGTTGCGCTCGCTGCGATCGTATTGGCTCATGCCGTTGGTGACGACACGACCCTTCTCCGAGGCGGCCGCCACCACCGTGCCGCCCGGACACATGCAGAAGCTGTAGACGCTGCGACCGTTGCCGGCGTGGTGGACCAGGCGATAGTCGGCCGCTCCGAGCTTGGGATGGCCGGCAAAGGGCCCGAAGCGGACCCGATCGATCAGGGCCTGCGGGTGCTCGATCCGCACCCCGATCGAAAACGGCTTGGGCTCGACGAACACGCCGCGCTCGACCAACATCTGAAAGGTGTCGCGGGCACTGTGTCCGACCGCAAGGACCACATGATCGGTGCGCAGCTCCTCGCCACCTCCGGTGACCACACCACGCACCGTCCCGTCCTCGATCAGGACGTCCACCACTCGCGTGCGAAAGCGGATCTCGCCACCGAGCGCTTGGATCTTGGCCCGCATCGCCTCGACCATCTTGACCAGCTTGAAGGTGCCGATGTGCGGGCGGGCGGCGGTGAGGATTTCCGCCGGAGCCCCGGCGGCGACAAACTCCTCGAGCACCTTGCGGCCCAGGAAACGCGGATCGCGCACCTGACTGTAGAGCTTGCCGTCCGAAAACGTCCCCGCGCCCCCTTCGCCGAACTGCACGTTGGACTCGGGATCGAGCTGTGCACGACGCCAGAAGCCGAAGGTGTCGACCGTGCGCTCGCGCACCACTTTCCCGCGCTCGAGCACGATCGGCCGCAAGCCGGCCTCGGCCAGGATCAGCGCCGCGAACAAGCCACAGGGGCCGGTCCCGACCACCACCGGCCGATGGGTCGGCGGTGCCGGTCGACTCGGCAGTCGATAGGTCGTGTCCGGCCGCCGGCGAACCTTGGTGTCCTTCGCCAGACGCGCCAGCACTTCCTCTTCCCGCGGCGTCTCGACATCGACTCCGAGGACGGCGCTGACCTGCCCCCGACGACGCGCATCCCACCCCTCGCGGAAGACCTCCACCCGCAGGATTTCCGGCGTTTTCACCCCGAGCCGCTTGGCGACCGCAGCGACGATGTCCTCCTGGCTGTGGTCCAGCGGCAGGACCACCTCGAACACTCGAATCACCGCTGCACGCCTCCGACGACGACCACATCACCCGCGGAATGCGCGGTGAACTCGGGAGCATAGATCGACTGCAGCGTCGCCGGCGCGACCTTGAACACGCCACCCTGGCGCACCGCCAGTCGATGCTTCAGGGTGTAGGTCCCGGTCGGCAGGCGCTCGAAGAAGAAATTGGTGCCGCTGTCGCGGATCTCTTCGTACCAGGCGAGGCCGAGGTCCCACTTCCATCCCGAGGTGAAGCCCTGAGGTTCGAAACCGGCTGGTCGCGGGTCGCGCAGGTGGACGTATTCGGCTGCGTGCCGAGCACGGATCTCGAGCTGGACCTCGACCTCGTCACCCGGCTGGAGACGGGTTCCGTCGACCAGCGGCTCGAGCACGAATTCTTGGCCTTGGAGACGACGCAGGAAGTAGCGGCGCTCGACCCCGAAGAGGTCGCCGTCGGCTTTGCTCGGCAGCCGCTCCGTCGAGAAATGCCAGGTTGCGGTCGCGAAAGCGAAGCCGGGCGTTTCCTTCTCGACCACCACCGTCCCGGTCGCCGGTGTGACCCGCTCGCCGGGGATCACCAACTGCGCACGGGTCTGCGGATCGGAGGGCTCGAAGACGAACTCAGCAGTTTCGGGCCCGGCTGCCACCTCGACCACCTCGCGCACCCCGAGGCGCCCGTCGCGATCGAGTGCCCAGGTGAGAGCGTAGATTGCTTCGGCAGTGGCGCGGGTGGACTTCCAGTGCCCGAGCTTCTTCTCGAGGAACAGCCACTGGATCAACCCATCGCGGCGGGGATCGTCCGGTTGGAGCTCGGACACCGCACGCAGGATGAAGGCATGGCTTTCGACCGTGTCCTGGTACCAGAGCCACGACTTGTCCTCGCGCGCCCAGTAGGTGCCGAGATCTTCGTCGGTGGTCGCGGAGTCGAGGATCGAATCGAGCACGAGCCGGGCATCGGCCTTGCGACCGGCACGGTGCAGGGTCAGCGCCAGATAGGCCTTGAGGCGGGGGCTGTGCTCACGCCAGTGTTTCCACGAGAAGTCGAGCATGGTGCGCCGCTCGTCGGCGGTGAAAACGCCCCCGGTCCAGCTCTCGTCAGGGTAGGCCGACAGCACATAGCCGAGATAGGTGACGCTTTCCCAGCAACAATCCTGTGCGATCGCCTCGCGCACCAGCTCATCGAGATACCAACGATGCAGGTACTGCCAGGCCTGGACCACCATCGGTTGCGGCACCCCGACCCCAAACTCGAGCGCCCGCGAGAAGCCGTCGGCGAGATACAGCGTAATCCACGGTGAAGGGGGCCCTCCTGGGAACCACGGAAATCCACCCGACGAGGTCTGCGCCTTCTCGAGCTTGGCCAGGGCGTCGCGGCGCTGCGTTGCCGCGACCTCCGGATCGAGCACGTGCAGCAGCCGCAGATCTCCCGTCTCGCCGCCGCGGCTCTCGCGCAGCCATGGCGTCTCCTCGAGCTCCATGCGCCGATTCGGATCGTCACCGTCGAAACGCTCCCACACCGTGCCGCGGTTGGCGGCGAGCTTCGCTCCGAGCGCCGCGAGCGCCGGATGGTCGTCGAAGACACTGGTGATGATCCCGGTCGAAAGGAACCGGTTGAGGGTCTGCTCGGTGCACTCGTAGGGGTACTCGACCAAGTAGGGCAGAGCCCTCAAAACGCTGGTCAACAACT
>CAZRFU010000063.1:0-2772 GCA_964599475.1 uncultured Thermoanaerobaculia bacterium | reverse complement strand
GGCATCGACCGTCACCACCAGCTGCTCGTTGAGCAGGGTCGGATCGTCACCAGCGACGAGATCGTCGAAACGCAACGTGCGCCGGGCGCTGTCGCGCAGGGTGGCAAAGCGCGATTGGGACAGGTGCATGCGCCCGGGCAATACCGGCAGCGGCCGGAGCTCGCCGTCGCTGCGCTCACCGGCCCGTGCCGTCACCCGGACCGCGACCGGACCGAGGCGATTCGGCACCACCAGCTCGACCGGCAGGGTCGCGGTGCGTCCCGGCTCGATCGCCACCCGCCGACCCGTCATCACCTCTCGATCGAGGGCGAATGCCTCGGCCAGCGAGGCTCCCGTGTCGGGATCTTCGAGATCGAACCGGACCTCGGCGTCGAAGGCCTCGTCCGAGGCGTTGTCGACCAGGACCTCGATGCGGAGGTGATCCCCCTCGCGCAGGAACCTCGGCAACGAGGGACGAACCTGCAGCTCCTTGACCGTCCGCACGCGCTGCTCGAGCGAGCCCGAGCGGAAGTCGGCCGTCAAGGCGTGCACCCAGACGCTCCACTCGGTCACCGAATCAGGCATGGAGACCTCGAGCGCTGCTGTCCCGTCGGGCGCCAAGGTGAGATGGGGTTGCCATAGGGCCGTCTCGGAGAAATCCTGGCGCACCTCGACGTTGCCGGCTTCCTGCTCGCCGGCGTCAGCCTCGGCCCGACGCTCGAGGCTCTCGCCGATGACCTGTTCCTCGTCCGCCATCTCCATTTTGGCCATCGCTCGCGCCGGGGCGGGTGCCGAGGCCGGCATCGCCATCGACTCCGCCACCGCCTGGGCTCCCGCGCGCAAGCGCATCTGCCCGCGGAAACCCGGGCCGCCGATCGCATAGCGCTCGAACACGATCACCCCGCCTTCGTCGAATGTGGGGTAACCCGGCAGGTTGGCGAGCCCGTGCCCTCCCGACCACAACGTCGGCGCGAGCCCCAGGGTGCCGCGCAGCAGGCCAGTCCCAAAGCGCGAGGGGAAGAGGCCCAGTGGGCGCGGCGGCGTGTAGGGAGCAATCGCGTCGAGGGTCCGGTCGTACATCGAGGCCAGCAACTCGGCCGTTCCGAGCTCTGCCCCCTGGGGGTCGCGCACCTGCACCGTCCAACGCTCCTTCGCCCGTGGCTCGAGGCGGTCGCGGAAGGTCGCAAAGGACACCTCGAGCTGGCGATCGGTCCACGGCACGCTCAGATGGCGCTCGACCACCATCAGCTGGTGGTCGCGCAACGCCGACAGGCGCAGCGAGATACCACCCCGTTCGCGCTCGGTCACCGGAAGCTCGATCCGAGTCGGCGACGCGGTGGCCACGAGGTCGTCGACGCGTTCTCTCACGCCGCTGCGGAAGACCTCGAGGCGAAGCGGAAGACCCTCGAACCCGGAATGGACCAGAACCTCGGCCACTCCCCCGACCTCGACGCTCGACGCCTCCAGCCCGAGCATCAGGGGCAGAGGCAGCGGTTCGGGCTCGCCGCCGGCCACGATCAAATCTCGATCGAGCTCGAAGGCGGCGCCAAACGGGTCGGCGGTGGTGTAGCTCAGTCGATACGCCCCAGCCGTCAGCGCCGGCAAAGCCACCGTCGCCAGCCCATCCTGCCCGTGATCGAGGTTTCCCTTTGCCACCAGCTCTCCGGCGTCCCAGCCGGCGAGCACGACCTCGGGTCGAATCTCGCCCTCCCACCGCGCCCGCTGCCGGTCGCCGGGGGTTTCGAAATGCCCGGTCGCAGCGTCCTCGCGAAAGCTCGGACGCGGTACCGCCGTGGGCTCGACGGCCGTTGCCGGAGCCACCAGCCGGCGCAGAGTCCAGGCGCCAGTGCCCGCGCGCGGCGAGCCATCGAGGTCGGCACGGCGAACCACCAGGGTTTCGGCCTCCGCGGCGGGGAAGAAGTCCCCCGGGGTCGTGATCGCCGCTTCGACCGCCACGAAGCCGAGGCGCACCGACCGCGTCGCCGAGCGCGTTTCACCGCCGGGATCGGTGACGTCGGCGTCGATCCGGAAGCGCCACGACAGTCCCTTTTCGCCGGCCCTGCGCTCGTCGGCGGCGGGCTCGAAGCGGATCACGAAACGACCGTCCGGACCGAGCTCGGCCTCGCCGCTCGCCACGATTTCCGGGCCTCCGGCGGTCGGCGGGGCCCACCACCACCACCACGGCCGCACTTCCTCGCGCGACACCCGGTAGCGCACCGAGCCCGAAGAAACCGGCAAGCCAAAGGCGTACCTCGCCTCCCCGACTAGCTCGGCCGGACGGTTGAGGCGCAACGCAGCAGCCGGCGGCTCGAGGGTCACGTCGAACGTCGGGCGCTTGTACTCCTCGACGCGGATGGTGGTGCTGCCGGTGCGACTGCTGACCAGGGTCCAACGCCCCAGCAAACGGCCTGGGGGTGCCAAGAAACTCCCGGAGGCCGAGCCGTGGGTGTTGGTGGTGACGTCGACCGACTCCACCTCCTCGCCGTTGGCATCCTGCAGTGCGATCCGCAGCGTGGTCTCGGGAGCCACGACGACCGTCCCGGCAGCCGCATTGCGCTGCCAGGCCACCGCCTTCCACAACACCCGCTGACCGGGGCGGTAGGCGGCACGATCGGTGTAGAGCAGCGTACCGACATCGAACCCTTGCCCTTGGACCCACACGCGATGCAGCTGCTGGAAGTCGACCGCGATCTCGGTGCCGACCTTGGCGTAGACCAGGTGTTGGTGATCCCAAGAGCTGGCGTCGAACTGCACGCTGCCAGCAACCCCGTCGCCAGCATCGTCAGGCACGCC
>CAZRFU010000062.1:0-31872 GCA_964599475.1 uncultured Thermoanaerobaculia bacterium | reverse complement strand
GGGCGGGACCGTGGCGCTGGGCCTGCCCTTTGGCCTGGCCGTCGTCGCCTTCGCGCCCATCTCGATGATCACGGCCCGAGCCTTGTCGGCGAATTCCGGACGGGAGCTCGGCGGCGTATGGGCACCCATCTCGATGATCACGGCCCGAGCCTTGTCGGCAAAGGCGGTCACTTCCAACGGCAGGGCGCGCACCAGAGCTCGCCGGTAGCTCTCCTCCGCTGGGTCGAGGAACGCGATGGCGACGGCCTCCGGCTCGTTCGCCCGAGCCAGCGAAGGCAAGGCCAGCAGCTGGCGCTCTTCAGGCGAAGTATCGGTCGCAAAGCCGGAGAGGGCGAGAGTAGCATTCGCTCCCGGATAGCGCCCATTCAGGAGCGCTACGGGCGAGAACATCACCCGATGGCCGGGTCCCGCTTCCTCGGCCCAGAGCAGGGAGATCAGCCGCCGCCGCTCGAGGTCCGCTGAATCGGCTCGGTGTCGGGCGGGGCGGCCCGTGACTGACACGAGTAACGCGGCACGCTCGCAGAACGGGTTGCCCGAGAGCTCGACCGGCTCGCCCCACGTTCCATCGACGGTGCGTTCGGCCAACAAGAGCTGAGAGAACACGCCGTGAAGCCGCTGCTCCCACACCACAAACACGCTGAGACTCAGCTCGTCGAGGGCGAGACTGGCAAAGCGCTCCTGCTCGCCGCCGCTGGTACCCGGGACGACCTCCGTGGACGTGTCTCCGTCCGGGAAGCTCAGGGTGAGGACCAATGCAGGCGATTCGGCGACGAGGCCCGCCTGGACCTCGTACCTGATCCCCTGTGGCCCGAGCAGGGAGGCCGCCGCAACCGGGACCGCCCCGGCGAAGAAGGTGAAAAGCGCGATGATCGGGTTGATGGGCATCGGACTAGCCTCCGTGAGATGCACGCCATTTAGGCTCGCAGGTTGAGGACGGGGAGAAGGTTCGCGGATCCGAGCAAGTCCCGGAGGTGGAGGAAGCCGGGGTACTGCCGGGCCAACTCCGCCGCGAACGACGAGAAGGCAGTGGTGTCGCCGAGCTCTTTCGCCGCCTGAGCGGCGAGCAGGAGAGCTGCCTTGCGGTTTTGCGGTCGGCACTCGAGCACGAGTGCCCTCCGGGCGTGCCGCGAGCTGAGATCTGCCCGGCCGACCTGTGCCAGGGTCCATGAGAGATCGATATGGACCAGGGCCGAGCTGGTGCCGGCAGCCATCATGCCCCGGCACGCACGGTAGAGCCGCCGGAGCGCGCCGACGAACCGACCAGCGAGCGCATCGAGGTAGCCGAGGTTCTGGAGGATCACCAGTGGCCTGGCGGAGTCGTTCGCGTCGACGAAATGAAGAGCCTGCTCGTAGCAGCGTCGCGCTTCCTCGAGCTGGCTGACGGCGACGTGGGCGTTGCCGCGTTGGTTGAGACTGGATGTGATCCACCCTCGGCTCGCACTTGCGTGGGCTTTGGCTTCCGCAATCTGCGCATAGAACAGCGCCTTTCGAGGTTGTCCACCGTACAGATGAGCGACCGAAAGGCAGTAGGCGGAGAGAAAGGCGCTCTGCACCGACCGGTGGGCCGACAGGACCTCGCGGAGCAACGGGAGCTGTTCTTCCCCGTCGCCGAGCTCGATGGCGCAGATCGCCCGGTTGCACACGAGCCGATCCGACGCTTCCTGGTCGCCGTGGGTGCAAGCCTGGTCGAGCAAGGCAGCCGCTTGTTCCAACGCCCCCTTTCGAGCAAGAGCCAGCGCCTGCTCGTGGACCGGGGCGCCCTCGACCAAGCACGGGAGGGACGAAACTTGTTCGCAGCTCGGGTCCTCTTGCTTCGACGTCCTGTGCCTCGGGGTGACCGGCGTGACAGTCCGGCTCAGCACTTTCACGGTTCGTTGCCGATCCAGCCTTCGTCACACGGGAGTTGGGCGCCTCGCTGGCGACGCAGCGCGACGACGCCAGCGGAGGCCAGAAGCCCGCCGATTACCAGCAGCCCCACGGGATCCAGCGCCGGAATGGCCAGCGGCGAGCCTTCCGTGCAGACCGGGACATTCGCCCCAACGCCGACGTTCTCGAAGGTCGAGCTGTTGTTGCCGCTCGGGTCGGGGACTCCGGGATCACCCGCAACCTCGGCGGTGTTGACGATCGCCGGGCATCCATCGACGTTGTTGGCGACGAACAACTCGCAGCTGGCGCTGGCGCCCGCCGCGAGGCCACCCACGTTCCAGGTGATGTCCTGGCCGACCGCAACGACCCCGCAGCTGCTGCCTGTGAAGGTAACGTTGGCGGGCAGACTGTCGGTTACCGTGACCGTCGCATGATCCGCCGGGCCTGCATTCGCGACCTCGAGGAGGAAGCTGTACGTACCCATGTCCACCACGACGCCATCGGGTGCGGTCTTGGTCATCGAGAGATCCCCCGGGGAACCGGTGGCAAGCTCTATCGTCGCGACGCAAAGAACGCCCGTGGCGCCTGGGCCTGAATCGCCGACACAGACCTGCCAGTTGCCGCCGGAGGAGAACAGCCCGTTGAAGTCGGCCAAGCCGGCTCCCACTGCTGCGCCGGGCACCGATGCGAAGCTGCATTGGCCATCGTCCTGGCAGACAACCTGATCGGTGTCGAGGTCGCCCCCCATCGCCTCAGCCGGCGGCCCGCCCCCCTGATCGTCGAACGTGATCGGGGAGTTGAAGCTCAGGTTCGAGCTGTCGCCGCAGCAGCCGCTGCCATCGTCGGCCAGCTCGGCGAGGCCCGGGCGGCTCATCAGCGTTGCCACCGTCCCACCCGGGGAAACGGCTTTGACGACGAGATCGCCGACCCAGCTGTGCTGGGCGACAAGAGTCACATTGGCGTCGGAAACAGCCTGCCCCGTGTTCGGATCGGCGACATTCACGCAGACCATCGAGCCGATCGAGCCGTCGTAGGTGTCATCGGGAATCTCAAGACAACCGCCCAGCAGGGGCAGGGGCTTGGCCAAGGCCCTCTTGGCCTCTCCGGGCGCCGGTGCAACGCGACGAACCATCTGTTGGGCCCACACGGGTGCGCCGAACAAGCAACACGCGGCCAGCAGCAGCAAGCCGATTCCAACCCGATTCCAACCGTTCCGAAAGTCCAATTGCCTGCTCCTTCTCTTGTGCAGATCTGCGGAAAGCGCTCGTAACCACGGCCGGATAGACGGTGCCAGCCGTCCATCCCCGAGCCGCGCGACGGGGGCGCGTGAACTAGATCGCCGAAACTGACCTCATCCCGCCGCCGACCTCCCGACGAAGAGCACCAGGAGCGGCCCGGCACGCTGTGGAGCCGGTTTCATCGATGCTTACGGCCCGGCTCTCGCCGCAGGGCCCGGACCGTCCTCGTCGAGAAGGTGGCCCGAGATCGCCCGCCCCCCCCCAAGGAACCGCCTATTCAGAGTTGGAGCTCCAGGCCCCCGTGTCGGCGGACTCGAAGCCGTCCGCGAAGAGCTCGCGGGCGGCAAAGATCACCACCGAGCCGGCCTGGGGATCGTCGAAGATCTGCGCGAAAGGGTTGCCGGTGACGAGATCCGCGACGCCGTCGCCATCGAAGTTACCGAAGGCCACGGCCATGCCGACGGAGGCCCAGGTGGTTGCGACCCCCGCTGCCGGTGAGTTGGTCTGCTGGTCTACTTTGGCGATCTGCGACCAGACCCCTCGTTGCACCTGTACACTTCCGCGCCTCCGGCAAAGTCGACACCCGCCACCGTGCGCCAGGAGGCCACGACCGCATGGAGCGCGACGCCGCCATGCCGAACGAGAATTGCCGCTGGCCCCGGCTTCGCGGTCAGGTGCGGTGCCCCGGACATCTCCAGCACCGGGCTCCGGCGGCCCGCGCCGCTAGCCGGCTGGCGACTCTCACGTCGAAGCAGCGGGCGGGCTGGCGAGCTCGCGGCGCAGCCACGCCAAAGCCCGCGGCCAGTCGCGCTGGACGGTCCTGAGGGGTGTGTCGAGCGCCGCGGCGATCTCGGCCTCCGTCATGCCCGCGAAGTAGCGGCATTCGACCACGCGCGCGAGGCGCTCGTTGAAGCTCTCCAGCCTCTCGAGCGCCGTGTGCACTGCGAGAATTACCTCTGGTTGCTGGTCGCGAGCGGCGAGGCGTTCGGGGTCGATGTTGACCGCCTGGAGCTCGGACCCGCGTTTCTTGGCCCCGTGACGGCGCGCATGTTCTACCACGACGAACCGCATCGCTCGCGCCATCACCGCGTAGAAGTGAACGCGGTCTTGCCAGTCGAGAGGATTCTGCTCGATCAGCCGCAAGTATGCTTCATTGACGAGTGCCACGGTGTCCAGAGTCTGGCCGGAAGGCGCCTTTCGCAGCTGCCTGCGCGCGATTCTCGCCAGCTCGGCATAGGCGATCTCCACCAACTGCCCGAAGGCGTCGCGGTTCCCGTCCCTGTGGGCATGCAGCAACCGCGTCATGTCGCCGGCAAGCTCTGAAGCCATACGACGATTGTATCGAAGCGCGAGCTGATATGCGCGTCGCCCGGCATCGGGCCCTGGGTTGATGCCGCAATCCCGGCAGCCGCTGCTATTCGGTCGTCGAGCTCCAGGCGACCGTATCGGCGGATTCGAAGCCGTCCGCGAAGAGCTCGCGTGCAGCGAACACCACAACCGACCCTGCTAGCGGCTCCAGGAATTCGTTGTAGACCGCTGGGTTGCCACTCGCGAGATCGGCGCTGCCGTTGCCATCGAAGTCGCCGTAGGACAGCGCGTGGCCAACGGCGCCGTGGAGAGTCGCGCTGCCCGTCAAGGGCGGGTTCGTCTGTTGGTCGACCTTGGCAATCCTCGTCCAGCCGCCATCGACGAAGCGGTACACTTCGGCGCCTCCGGCGTAGTTTACGCCGTCGACGTCGAGCCTCGGCGCACCAACGGCCAGCTCGGCGCGACCATCGTCGTTGGTATCTGCGGTCGCGAGGCTATAGCCGAACACCGATGGTGCGGGCTCGTTCAGCTCGCCCAGCGCAACACCGTCGAAGCCGCCAAAGAAGCCGTCCCCGCCCCAGGCAATGAGCACGTCGCCCGCGCCATCGATCCCCTCACGCGTTCTCCCAGGCGCGCCGATCGCCAGATCGTCAGCGCCATCTCCATCGAAATCGGCTACCGCCAGCGAAAGCCCGAATCGGTCGGAGTCTTCCAGCTCGCCGGGCAGCGGAGGGGTGTTGGCCCCGATGGTAAGGAGCGTGCCGAGGTCTAAGCCTGCACTGTTGGCGCCGACCACGTGGACGATCCCGGCATAGTCAAACGGGGGAATCGACTCGCGCGGTGCGCCGATCACGACAGCCATGCCCACCGCTGGGGCGAGCCGGCCGATGGCGAGGGCCGTGCCGAAGCCGTCGTTGGGCTCGGGGGTGCCTCCGACGTCACCTTGGTCGATGATCTGTTGCGCCGGGGCGCTGAGCTGGAGACCGGCGGGGCTGCCGAAGAGGACGTGCACCATTCCCGCGCGAACGTTACCCTCAATCTGGCGCCCAGGTGCACCGATCGCCAGATCGTCGAACCCGTCGCCGTTCAAATCACCTGCGGCCAAGGACGAGCCGTAGCCGTCCTCGGTCTCCGGCAGCACCGGTGCTGCCGCGGTTGCCAGGTTCCAGAGCTGCTGATCGGTGGCCCCGACGACGACATCCGCGGCGCCCGATCCATAGAGGACCTGGACGCTGCCGGCCCGATCCACGCCGCCAGCGACATCGCCGGGAACACCGATCGCGAGATCGCAGGCCGTGTCTCCATTGAAATCTCCGACTGCAAGAGCGGCGCCGAATCGGTCGAACGCGCCGGGAGCTCCAAGGAGGAGGCCGCCCTGGCGAAGCTGTTGGGCAAACGCTTGGCCGTTTGGGCCGAGATGGCTCCCCCACAAGATCGATACGTGACCCACCGTCCCCTCCCCGTCAAAGGGCTCATCCGGCGAACCGATCACCAGGTCGTCGAATCCGTCGTCGTTGAGGTCACATGTGGCGATGGCCTCCCCAAAGGCATGCCAGTCGCCTGACTCACCCGGCACTCCATCCTGACCCGGGGCGAAGAATCGGTCCTTTGCGCTCCCTCCGAACAGTTGTTGGGCTGTGCCGAGGTCATCAGCTCGAGCCGGTGCGCTAACCCACCCACCATATGAAATTGCCCCCAGGGCAAGCGACACTTGGACAATCCGAATCGACATCTGAACCTCCAGTACCCAAACATGGGCCTCCTGGAGGAGATCGCAGTCGGCGGTCGAATCCCGCCAGAGGGCCCGGCGTCCTCGGCAAACGAGGCCTCCGCCGCAGGAGCCGGGCGGCCGTCGAGTTCAGCTGTTTCTGGCGGCCGAGAGAGGTCCTGCGGGCTAGAAACCAAAGTCTCTGACACCGACACTCGCGTGGCGGGAATTCCATGGATTCCGCGATTTGGTACGGCCAGGAGGTTCTATGATGTCCAGTAGTTCTCGCAGTTCCACGATCCTCAGCGTCCCCGCTTTCGCCCTTGTGGTCATCGTGGTGATGACGATCGACCCGCGCCTGGCGTCCGCTCAGCTGACGGGCAGTGGCGACCTGTTCCTGAGACAAGGAGTTGATGGTGTGCCTGGGACGCGAACTAACGACGATAGGTTCGGTCAGGTGCTGGCAGCCGGCGATTTCAACGCCGACGGTTTCGCGGACCTTGCAATCGGCGCGCCCAGCGATGACATTGCCCCAACCCCGAACGCCGGGACCGTTACGGTGATTCCAGGCAGCTCGAGCGGCCTGGACATCGGTGCTGCTGAAGACTTCAGCCTCTGGGGAGAGGGCGACTTCTTCGGTGCGGCACTCGCCGTCGGCGACTTCGACCACGACAGCTTCGACGACCTGGCTATCGGAGTACCAGGCTACAACGTCGGCGCAGGGGCAGTCGTCATCCTCTATGGCTTCCATGGAGGAGTAGATGCCGGTGGCTGGCAGCTCTGGCGCCAGGGCAGCGACGGCGTCGTCGGTGTACCCGAAGCGGACGATAACTTCGGCTCTTCTCTTACCGTGGGCGACTTCAACGGCGATTCCTTTGACGACCTGGCAATCGGCGTGCGCGCCGAGGACGTCGGAGCGGTTGCCGATGCCGGGGCCGTCAACGTCATCTTCGGCTCCGGCGCGGGTCTCACGACCTCCGGCTCCGCGCCAACCAATCGCATCCTGACTCAAGAAGACCTTGGCCTCACGAGCGAAACCGGTGATCGCTTCGGATTCTCCTTGAGCGCTGCGGACTTCTCGGGCGACGGCATGGACGACCTGGTCATCGGGACGCCGCTCGAGGACCTTGGCGCCGTGGCGGACGCCGGTACGGTGTCCGTGGTGCTCGGCGCCTCCGGTGGGTTCTCATTGGTGGATCCTTGGACCGTCAGCCAGAATGCCGCCGGCATCGAAGGCGACGCTCAGGCCCTCGATCGGTTCGGTATGACCCTGGCAGCCGGCGACTTCGACGGCGACGGGCTCGCCGACCTGGCAATCGCCTCGCCTGGGGAGGCGGTGGCAGGGGCAGCTGGAGCCGGGGTCATCGACGTGTTGCGCGGTACGACGGGCATCGGCCTGACCAGCGCTGCCATGACTCGCCTCGATGCGACGGACGCCGGCCGGATTCCGGAGGCCGATGACTTCTTCGGCTTGGCGCTCGCGGCTTTCGACGTGGGGAGCGACTACCGAGACGAGCTCGCCGTCGGCGCGCCGGGGATCGCCGTGAGTGGGTTCGCAGCGGCTGGCGGTGCCTTCGTCATTTTCGGCGTCGATCAGCCCGCCCCAACGTCGGTGCAAGGGTTCAGCCAGCTCGGCGACGTCGCCGGGAATCCCGATCCCGGCGACTCGTTCGGTGCGAGTCTGGCGGTCGGAGACTTCGATGGCAATGGCTCCCACGATCTAGCCTCCGGGGTTCCGGGCGAGGATATTGGCGAGGGCGTCAACGTCGGGGCGGTGAGCGTACTGTTCTCGACCCACGTATTCCGCGACGGCTTCGAGAGCGGCGACACCTCCCGGTGGGCTGGAGGGCCTTGATTCTCCGAGGCTAGCCGGGGCGGTGTCTTCGGCACCGGGCTTCAGCTTCCGCTGGACCGCGGTGCTTGATCAAGCTCCTAGGGGGGGCGGGGCCGAGAGGTGGGCCGAGGAATCGAGGGCCGATGGTCGGTCCCACGAGCTTCGGGTCTCGGCACTCGCCCCCTCGATCTTCGTTGGACCGCACCCAGAGGGCACACGACGGAAGCGGGGGTTGTTTCGCGTGGGTGCTCGGTCTGGCCCGCGATGGGCGAGCAGTCTTCCTGTCAAGGGCTCTTCGGTTCGCTGGAGCCGCTGTCGTCCATCCCGGTCTGCCCGACATCCGGTGTCGCATAGACGTGGGGATTCCACACCTCCATGAACGAGCCCGGCCGGGCGAGGGGCGTAAACCCGAACCGGGCGTAGAGGCCGTGGGCGTCGCGGGTCGCGAGGACGATCCGCCGCAGACCCTGGAGCGCCGAGTGAGCCATCACGTGCTGCATCAACAGCTTGCTGACGCCCTTACCGCGTTCTGACGGAACTACGAACAGATCGGCCAGGTAGGCGAAGGTCGCGGAATCGGTGATGACCCGCGCGAAGGCTACCTGTTTCCCGTCCGCCGCGAGAAGGCGAAACAGAGCGAACCCGCGATCGCCCGCTGCAGCGTCTCGAAGGGAATCCCAGCCGCCCAGTCGGAAGTCCGCAGTACGGTATGGATCAGGTCCAGATCGAAATCGGCGGGATCGGTGCTGACTCGATGGGCGCTCATGTCCCAATGATGCCCCAGACCGTGCCGATGTGTGTCGCACAACCGTGCCTCCTCGTCCAGCCCATGCCGCGCCCCTGATGAGGCACAGTTCGCGGCGTCGATGGTTTCAGCGCGCGCGGACGTTCCCTGCGAAGGTGACTGCGTGGTTGGCGGTTTTCCCCCCGTTCTTGCGATCTGGCAGGTGGGCCGGAAGCTGAGCGAACGATAGGAGGCCGGGGGTCGGCCGCCGATCACGCTTCAGCTCCGGCCCCTGCCTACGGCACCGGCGCCTACCAGCCTACGGCACCGTCGCCGACCAGGCCGCGGTGTTGCCGGTCTCGAAGCCGTCGCGGAAGATCGACAGGTCGAGGTTGGCGGCGTCGGAGACCAGGGTTTCCGGTGCCGACTTGCCGTTGTTCTGCCACATCGCGTAGAGCAGCTCGCCGCGGCTTTGGCTTGCGGGGACGCCGCTCGAGCGTTCGATGCAGTCGTCGGGGAAGTTGTTGTCGATCGCTTGGTCGCGCAGGAACTCGACGTACTCCTTGGGTGCGATCTGGTGGCGCAGGGTCGCGGTGACCTGGAGCGGGCTCGGTGTGCCGGGCGGAACGGTGATGGTGTAGACCGTGTCGTCCCAGTGCTGCAGAACCCCGGAGCCTGGGGAGGTCTCGGGATAGACGTAGCCGACCGGCATCGTCTCCGGGTCGGGCACGAACCCGCGCGGGGGGATGCGGTTGTCGATCTTGATGCAGTTGTTGAGCACGAAGTGGAAGATGTGGTCGCCGTTTTCGTCGACCACGTCACACTGGTTGGTGCCGTTGCGATTCCAGATGCCGCGTTCGCTTTCGTAGACCTTGGCCTGGGCGTCGCGGGTGAGGACGGCGGTGAGCGGGTCGTAGGCGCCGCTTTCGAACACCAGCGCGCCGTCGGCGTCGTGGACCTGGAGGTTGATCCACATCCGCCGGCCTTCGGTGTAGCCGGTCGGCAGCTTGTGGCCGGCGAGGTTGGTCACCCGGACCGAAGCCTCGAGGGAGCTGGGGCCGGTGGGGGTGAGGTCGAGCTCGATCTCGGCGGTGTAGTTCTGCAGCAGGTCGCGGGCCGAGGCGATGGTGGCGTTGAAGGCGTCGTCGCGGAACAACGCCGGGTATTCGTCGCGCAACACCGCCGGAATCCAGGTGTTGGCGCCGACGAAGTCGTGGTAGCCGGCGTTGTTGACGCGGTTGTTCTGCTCGAAGATACAGGCGAAGGTTGGTGACACCGTCGGCCGCGGCATGTGGCACTCCTGACAGGTCGCCTTGTTGGGGTCGCCGGGATCGGCGAAGGCGCTCTGGGTCCACTCGGAGTAGGTGCGTTCGATCGGGTAGGGGATCCCGGTATCGGTGCCGGTCTGGTCGCGCAGCGTCTGGGCCGGGCTGGTGACGTTGTGGCAGTTGCCGCAGAAAGTCGAGCTGCGGTGGTAGTCCGACTGGGCCCACTCGTGTGGTGGCGAGCCCGCCGTGCCGTTCGGCGGGTAGTCGCCGTAGGGTCCGCGCCGACACGGCCCCACACCCGAGCTTCCGGGGGTGGTGCAGGCCTCGTCGTCGATCCAGTATTGGCCGTTTTCGGTATAGAACGACTGTTCACCCGGCGGCGGCATGGGGTTCTCCATCATGCGATGGCAGAAGTGGCAGGACACCCCTTCGAAGTCGTTGTCGGTGCTGTCGATGGGGCCGATCATGCGGCAACCGTCGACGCCTGGCTCGTGGGGGTCAGGAGGAGGAGGAGTAAATGGAGACGAACGCCCAGCCAACCACCCGCCCGGCATGTGGCAACGCAGGCAGAAGTCGCCGACCCCGGCGATGTCGTTGTTGGCGACGTCGAGCGCGGCCCAGAACAGCGGATCGCGGGCCGAGTTCGCCATCATCGAGCCCATCCACGGCCCCGGCACGTAGTCGCCGTGGCAGCCGATGCAGTTGCCCGGCGGCTCGATCGGGAAAGCGATCCCGGTTGGGCCCGGCTGTGTCCCGTTGGGCGTGACACCTCCGGCCAGCACCAGGATCGGAGCCGCCAACGCGCACACTGCGAGGAGGACGAGGGTGAAAGGCAGCCAACGGGGCAGAGGACGATGCATCACGGGCTCCAACTGTCTCTGAAGGGACGACTTCGAGTGAAGTTGGGAGTCTAACAGCTGGGCAGCGAGTACCGGTGCTCTCGCAGTCGCCTCAGACGCTGAATACAGGGATTCCGGCTTGGATCCTCAGGCGCCGAAAGATCGGCGCAGCCGTTGCACGGCGACCAGACACAGGAGTGTTGCCAACGCGAGCAGCCCCAAGGTGGAGGCCGTGGGGATCTCCAAGGTCGAGGGTCCCTGGCCGATGTTGACTGTCGCCGAAGTGCTCGAAGCGGCGGCGTTGGCTCCGAGCGCGTCGGTGGCAGTCCAGTCCGCCGTGTTGACGGTCGTCACGTCGATCGTGGCACTCTGTGTGAGAAATGCGGCTGCACCGGGCGCGAGGGCGTACGGGAAGTCGTTCAGGATGATGCCCAGCTCGCTGTCGACCAAGTCGTGCAGATCCAGGGTGATGTTCCCGGTGTTGGTCACTTCGTAGCAGTAGGTCACTTCGGCGCCGACAGGCAGGTCGAGAACGGTAGTGGCCGCGCACACGTGCGGGTCGAGGCCGACAGTCTTGGCGAGCGAGATCGACGGCGCCGCCGCCGCGACATTGACCGTTGCGGTGTCGCTGGCGACGGCCACGTCGACGGGCCCAGGGTTGTACGCCGTCCAATCAGCGGTGTTTATCGTGGTGATGTTGATCGTGGCGTTCTGGGTGAGGAACGCAGCCGCTCCGGGTGCGAGAGTGAAGGGGAAGTCGCTCAGGAGGACGCCGAGCTCACTGTCGACGAGATCGTGCCGGGTGAGAGTGATAGAGCCGGTGTTGGTCACTTCGTAGCAGTAGGTCACCTGGCCGCCACCGGGTGGAAGGTTGACCACGTCGGTGACCGCACAGACCGACGAATCGGTGCCGACGGTCTTATCGACGCTGATTGCGGCGCCACCCAGGGTCGCTGCGGGGGCACTTCCCGTCGCTCCGGGGCGCGGTGTCAGGGAGTGTCCTGCGGTTGCGGCATCGGCGCGGAGGGTCGCCACAGAGATCGCCACGGCCAAGCCCCAAGCCGCGACTGTCGAAGTTTTGCCCATTTTCGTGCCTCTCTCAACGAAGTTCCAGCGATTCTACCACCGGTTGGGTGGGACCCCCGGTGGAGGCAGCGAAGGATCGAGGCTGCGGGCACGGTCGATTCGCTCCTGGGAGAGCTGCTTCTCGGCGAGGAGAAGGAGCGGGACCGCCGACTCCTGGAGGATGGGTGCCGAGTCGGGAAAGAGCGCCAGGGCGCGGTCGTAGGCCCGGCGGGCTTCCAACCAGTGCTTGGTGCGAGCGGCAGGATCGCGGGCCAGGGCCGCTGCGATCACATGGAATCGACCGAGGTTCACGGCATGGTCAGCGTCGAGAGGTCGCTTCCGGGCTGCTGACTCGAGCGCCAGTCGAGCCCACTCGAGCCGTTGGGTGCGTTCTTCGGGCGGCACGCGCTTGGCCCACTCGAGGCCGGCCCGACCTTGAAAGAGGAGGCATTGGTCGTCGTAGGAGAGGACCTCGCAGGCGTGCTCGAACAGCGGCGCGGCGGCGGCGAAAGCCCCGGCATCGGCACGCGCGCGAGCATGCTTGAGGACCACCTCGGCGCTGCGCGTCGCCGTCGTTGCACCCGTGAGCAGCGCAAGACCCGCAGCCGCGATGGCTGCGATCGCCACGATAGGGCCAGCGGCCGTGGGTGGTTCAGCGATTTCGGGTCGATGCTGAGCCACCAGGCAAGCGGTCAACAGGAGCAGGGCCAGGATCAGGTAGCTGTGCCAGGTCTCGAAATGGCCGCCGACGTGCAGGGCCAGGGCCAGTGGTGAGGCCCCGTCCCGCTCGAGCAACACCGTCCGAGCCAGCCTCGAAGCATGAGCCCAGGTGTAGAGTGAGGGTGGCAACAGCGCAACCCCTGCGAGCAGGAGGATCGAGTCGGCCCGCTCGCGGCTTCGGCACGCCAGGAAAGCGCCGACCAACACCGGGCTCGCGACCAGGACCAAGGTGGTGCCACCGCTGTGCAAGCCTCGGTCTTGTGCGGTACCGGCGACGAGCCCGAGAAGAATCGCCGCAGGGTCCGCCAGGCGGCCCCAGTTTCCAATGAGGTCGAAGACCAGGGTCCCGGTCGCAAGGGCGGTGAGCACGGCCAACGGGAGAAGGGAAGTTTTGGTCGCTAGCCCGGACCCGCTCGTGGCACCTGTCGACCGTGTGGCGCTGAGCACCACCAGCGCGCCGAGGAGGACGGCAACCAGGGTACGAGTCGCGGTCGTGCCGAAGCCGAACTGAATCTCGACGAAATGCGCGACCACCACACCCGCGAGTAGTGCGGTGAGCGCGACCGGAGCAGTCAATCGAGCAGCTTGTCGGCGCTCGAGCATGGAACGACGACCGAGGAACAGCGCGAGCCCGGCAAGACCCCCGGCACTGAAGGCTGGGGCCGAGAACGCCGGAGCGCCGAAGAGGAAGGCACCGAGACTTGCCGCGACGGCCCCGCCGATGCCAGCGAGCGCGGCGGCACGTCGATGACGTTGGTGGGGTAGGTATCCCAGCCGTCGGGCTGCCAAGCTCAGCGCCGTGGAGAACAGCGCCAGCCACGCGAGTGCGCCGACCGCCCCGGACTCGAGCAGGTGGTCGTAGAGCTCATTGTGGCTGCGATCGGGGATCTTGCCCCACCCTTCGATCCTCGCCAACTCGGGGGCGAGGTGGTGCGGAGCAACGAGACTCTGCGTCTCGGGACCGTATCCGAACAGTCGCCGCACCAGCCCGGGGCGCTGCGGTAGCGGATCGTCTGAAGCGGCTGGGCGGGGGTGTGCAAGGAGCTCGAGGCTGCCGGACCACATGGCGGTGCGGACCAGAGCATTGCGGGAGCTTGGGTCGAAGACAGACGAGAGTCGGCCGAGGTAGGGCCAGGCACGCACTCCGGCAAGGGGCGAGTGTTCGATCTGGATCACTCCGAGCAGCAGCACCACTGCGGCGCCGAGGGTCCACGGCAGGAGAGGCCGGATCCAGGGACTTGCCGGTGTGGTCGAGGGTGACCGGCCTAGTGCGAGGATCGCGGCGAAGAACAGACCTGCGAGCAGGCCTAGGAACGGGCCTCGGCTCTGGCTGACGGCGAGCCCGGCGAGCTCGACGACCAGAACCAACGACCATCCCCAAACCGCCGGCCGTCCCGCCAGGCCCGCTCGGCGCGCAGCGAGCAGCCGCTCGGCGGTAACGATTGCGGCCATCGCCAGCCAGGCCCCCAGGAACACCGGGTTGCCGAGGCTCGATGCGCTGCGCCCGGTGGCCGCCCAGGGGTGGGGGTCCAAGCCCCACTGCTGGGCGACCGCGTACGCGGAGACTGGCACGGCCGCCAGTGTTACGGCGGCGGCGATGCGCTTCCACGCCGCGGTGCCGCGCAGCCGGCGAGCAACCGACAGGAAGAGCAGGGCATAACACCCCCACGCCAGCAAGCCTTGGCGGCGACTGGTCGAGCCCCAGAAGCTGCGTTCGATGTCGACTGAGAGCGCGGTCGAAATCACCAATGCCGCGAGCATCGCACCGGCTGCAGCCGTGAGACCGCGAGGGACCGGCACGGAGCCCCGGCGGCCGCCTAGCGCGAGATCGACGATCCACGCGGTAGCCAGCCAAACGCCGACGGTGGCGAGCACGGCCATCTTGTCCGGCTCGAACGAGTGGCCAGAGTAGACGTTGAAGAGGAGGGGGGTGACCAGAATGGCGGTGAGCCACCCTGCCTCCATGGCGGCACCGGAGACCGCCAGCCAGGTGGTCTGCCGCGAAGGGCTCAGTGACACTGCAGCTCCTCGGCAAGCGCGGCGATGGTGGCTTCGAGCGGAATTGCTGGAGCCCAACCGGTGAGCTCGCGCAGGGAACGGGTGTCAGGGACCCGACGGCGCGGATCTTCGAAGCCCGGATGGAACGCGTGGTGGTACGGCACGAAGCGGATCGGGGCTGCCGCCACCAGCTCCACTTCCCGCTCGGGCCTGGAGGCCGCGACGACGGTTGTGACCGTCTTTGCGAGCTCGAGGATCGTGATCTCGCGCGACCCACCGATGTTGAAGACTCGGCCGGCGGCGCGGGGCTCGTCGGCAAGGGCCAGCAGAGCCGCTACGGTGTCGCGAACGTCGCAGAAGGTGCGGGTTTGCAGGCCGTCCCCGTACACCGAAAGCGGTTGGCCTGCGAGCGCAGCGGCCACGAATCGGGGCAGGACCATGCCGTACGCGCCACTCTGTCTCGGGCCAACTGTGTTGAACAGGCGGGCAACGACGACTGGCAGCGAACGGTGTTGATGGAACGCGAGGGCGAGAGTCTCGTCGATCGCCTTGGTTTCGCCATACACCCAGCGCGGCTGTGTCGGCGGCCCGAAATGGCGGTCATCCGTCTCGCAGAACGGCAGGGTCTGACCCTTGCCGTAGACCTCGGAGCTCGAAGCCAGGACCACTGGTCGGTGTTTGCGTGCGGCGGCGTCGAGCAGGGCATAGGTGCCGATCACGTTGGTCTCGAGCACCCGTAGAGGGTCTCGGAGGACCAGCTGGACCCCAACCACCGCGGCGAGGTGGAAGATGGCGTCAACACCGGCGACGAGTGAATCGAGGATGGCACGGTCGCACACGGATCCCTCGACGAGCCGCACCGAAAGGCCCGAGAAACGCTCGAGGTTTCGGCGATCGCCGGTGGAGAGGTCGTCCAGAACCACGACTTCGTCACCCTGGGCGAGCAATGAGCCGACGAGGTGGCTGCCGATGAAGCCGGCTCCGCCGGTGACCAAGACGCGACGGGTCCGCCTGCTCACCTGAGGTCCTCGTGGTCGATTCGGGCTCGGTGCACCGGGCTCTCCCAGTAGGCGATTCCGGCCGTGAAGAGAGCCACCAAGGCGAGGCCACACATGCCGACGAATGCGCCCCCGATCAGCCCGGCAAGGACCGCGGCGGTCGCAGCGGCGGTGCTGATGGCGACGAGCAGCGATACCGCCCGCGCTGGTCCCCACCCGGCATGGGCGAGTCGGTGGGAGAGATGGTCCTTGCCCGGGGTCCGCAGCGGATCGAGGCCGCGCCGCAGTCGAGAGATAGTCACTAGGGTAGTGTCGAACGTAGGGACGGCGAACAACACGAGGATGACGGTCAAGATCGACGGCGTCGACCAGCCTGGGAAATCGAGCGCCGTGCAGAGCACCGCCAACACGAAACCCAGGAAGAGGCTGCCGCAGTCGCCGAGGAAGATCGACGCCGGGCTCGAGTTGTAGACCAGGAATCCGATCGCGGCTCCGAGGACGGCGGCGGCGGCCCCGGCCACCGCCGACTGTCCTTGGATCACGGCCAAGCCGAGCAGGCCGGTCGCAACGGCGACCGCGGTGCCTGCGCAGAGGCCATCCATGTTGTCCAAGAGGTTGAAGGCGTTGGTGATGGCGACGATCCAGACGATGCTGAGCAGGGAGCTCCAGCTCGCTGGCGAGGAACCGTCGGGGCCGGCGATCCGAAGGCCCGGCTCGACCAACACAACCACAGCGGCGGCCGCGACTTGTGCAGCTAGCTTGACCAGCGGTGGCAGGCCGAAGCGGTCGTCGTAGAGTCCGACCGCGGCAATGAAGGTGGCCACCCACCAGACCGAAAAGGCAGCGGATACTCCGGCGAACGCGAGCGCGACCGCCACCGCTGCGACGACCGCCACGCCGCCGAGGAGCGGGGTGGGCTTCGCGTGAACCTTGCGCGGGGAAGGTGAGTCGACGAAGCTGGTGCGCCGTGCCAGACCACGGGCCAGCGGCGTCGCGACGAGCGCGGTCGCGCCTGCAAGCAGCCCGACCAACGCCGGCGACGCGGTCGGCCAGAGGGTTGGCGATGCATAGTCAACGGTCATTCTCACCTCTCGCGTTCGGCGCGGAGCGTCACCAGGATGCGCTTGGCCGCATCGTATGCCGACGACCGTTCGCGCCACCACAGCAACGCGGCGAACACCACGAGGGCAACTCCGGCTCGGGCCAAGGCGTTCCAAGCCGGGTCCGATCCCGGCTCGCCGGCCCAGGCCAGCTGGGCGGTGAGTGAGGCGAGCCCGACAGCGACCGTGGGCCACAGCCAGACACCGGCCAAGGTTGCCCCGAGGGTCAGGCAGGTGCGGACGAGAAGCGCCACTGCTCCGCCCACAGTGATCGCGGTGGTGGCGATTGCCACCCCGAGGATGCCGTGGTCGGCTCCGACGATGACGGCTGGGACGAGCAGTGCAGCCTGGATGCCACGGGTGCGCACGACGACGCCTGGCTCCCCAACTGCGATCAGGAGGCTGGCCGCGATCCTCGCGAGCGGGTCGACGAGAAGGTACAGGAGGAGCACGCGGAGGACGGGAACGATCGGCCGCCAGACCTCTCCCAGCACCCACGGCACCAGGTCGTCCGCTGCGATCGCCAGCGGCAAAGCGAAGGCGAGGTTCAGACGCACGAGGATGGACAGCGTGACTCGGAAGGCACGGCCGAGCGTCGGGCGATCCGACTGGAGCCCGGAAGCGAGGGGCAGCAGCATCCCCAAGGCAGGCTGAACACCAATTCGACGCGGGAGGGTCGCCACCTCGAACCCTCGCGAGTAGTGGCCGAGCGCCGTGCTGCCGAGAGATCGACCGGTCCAGAAGCTGCCGAAGTGGTCGAGGAGGTAGCCGAGGTTGGTCGTTGCCCACACCTTGCGGCCGAACCGCAGGAGGTCGGCCGCGACGGTTTGATCGAAGAGGCGTTGCGGCGTTTCGGAAGACGCGCGGCCAAGCACGGCGATGCGGGCGAGTTGCGCTGCTGCGGGCTCGGCAACCAGCGCCCAGACCCCCCAGCCGAGGAATGCGAGGCCTGGAGCCACCACCGTCATCGCCGCCGAGGCGGCAACGTCGGCGGCGCGAAGACGCCGGTAGTCGAGAGCTCGCATACGCACGATAGTGGCCGGCGCCTGGAGGGCGCGAAGGGCTTCGACGCCGAGATAGCCCCACAAGACCACCCCGGAGAGGCCAAGTGACCCAAGCGCTACGGGCGCCAGGTGTACCAGGAGCGCCAGCCCGAAGAGGACAAAGAGGTCCAGCGTCCACTTGAGCCGCCTATACGTCGCGAGCTCGACCGGGCCCACGTGCGGCAGCTGGAGAATCGCTTCGTTGAGACCGGGCGACAGGAGCTGAACGGCGGCGCCCACCAGGATCAGGCTCTGGGTGGCAGTTCCGAACACCTGAGGTGGCAGGAGCCGTGCCAGCAGCACGAGCCGCATTCCCGCGAGAGTCCATGTCAGGAGCGCCGCGCCGATGCCATACAGGGATCCCTGGACCGCGCGTTCGAGCAGGTTTATGCCGACCGGAGCGCCTTCCTCCCCGTTCACGCGGGAGGCCTCTGGATTCCCTTGGCGGCCAGGCTGCGTCGATAGATCTCTTCGAGCTGTGAAACCATGGTTCGCTCGTCGAATTCTCGAGCGATGAGGCGGCCTGCTTCGACGTAGCGGCGGCGTTGCTCCGGGCGGGCAAGCAAGGCTACGGCTCGGTCGGCGAGGGCCGTCGGCTCGCCGGGCTCGACCAGCTCTCCGCTGCGACCGGTCACGATCACCTCGGCGGCCCCCGGCGTTCGAGTGGCGACGACGGCAACGCCAGCCGCCATGGCCTGGGGTAACACTCGCGGCAGGCCTTCCCAGAGGCTCGAGAGCAGGAACAGATCGAATGCCGCGAGCAACTCCGCGATGTCGCGACGCAGGCCGGTGAGAACGCAGCGGCCGGCGACTGCGGAGGCGCGGAGCCGGGACTCGACGTCGTCGCGCAATGGACCATCACCGGCGATGACGAACCACACGTTGGGGAGCTCTCGCCCGATGCGATCGAAGGCGGCGACTAGGTCGAGCGGCGCCTTCTGCGGGGAAAGCCGAGTCACGCTGCCGACGACCGGAACATCCGCTGGAATCCCCAAGCGCTCGCGGATCTGCCGCCGCCCCCCTGCGGCCGAGCCGAATCGCTCGAGGTCGATCCCGCTGCGGACGAGCGCGTACTGCTCCGGCCGCCCGATTCGGTGGGCGAGACCGGTGTCGCGATCGGCTCCTGCAACGACCACGAGGGCGTCGCTCCACCGCGCCGCCTGGCGCTCGAGAAGCACGTACAGGTGTCGCCGCCACGGCGAGAGGTGCGGATGGAAGCTCCACCCGTGGACCGTGTGGATGATGACCGGCACTCCCGCCCGGTGCGCCGCCCGACGTCCCAGTAGCCCAGCTTTGGAGCTGTGGGTGTGAACGATCAGTGGTCGCCGTCTGCTAAACCTCCTCTCGAGAGCTCTGCCGGCCCGCAGGTCGTCCAGCGGGCGGATCTCTCGTCGCAGTGTCGGCAGGACCTCGACGGGCGCTCCGAGGCTCCCTGCCTCTTCGAGCAACGATCCCTCGGCGCCGGCGTCCGGGCCGGTGAGCAGGCCCACGTCCCAGCCTCCGGCCTGACGCAGCCCGATCACCGTCGCAAGCGTGTTCTCCTGAGCACCACCAACGATGAGGCGGGTGATGACATGGAGAATGGGGATGGTGTGCATCAGGCCTGTGGGAGGTAGATCTGGACGGCCGCCTCGAGCCGATCGATCATGGCGTCGAAGGTCATCCCGCCGACCGCTGCCGCGCCGCGCTCGGCCAGCTGGCGGCGGCGGTCGGGATTGGCAGCCAGAGCCCTGATGGCCTCGGCGAAGGCGGGTGGATCATCCCAATGGCAGCGCCAGGCGGCGTCGGCGGGAAGGACCTTGAAGGCCGAGATGTCGGTCAGGACGACCGGGATCTTGCACGCCATGGCCTCGAGCGGTGGCAGGGGGAAACCTTCTTCGTCCCAGGACGAAAACAGCAGGAGATCGAGCCCCTGGTAGAAGTCCGGCATGTCGCTGGTCGGAACGCGGTGGCAGTAGCGGTCGACGACGCCGAGCTCGGCTTCTTGGTCGTCGAGGGGCTCGGACGACGCGCGGTGGACCTCGAGGGGAACCCCGGCAGCGCGCGCGAGCGCCAATCCCTCGAGGGCGGCGCGGATACCCTTCGAACGAATGCTGAAGGGCCCCACCACACCGACGACCAAAGGCTGCTCGACGGTCGGGACCTCGAAGGGCCTCGAGGTCGCGGCCGGACGAAAGAGTGTGTGATCGATCGCCTGGCCGAGCAGGTGGCACTCGGCGCTGAATCGTTCTTGGAGGATCGGCTCGAGATGGGCCGAGATCAGCAGTTTGGGGATCGGCAGGGTATACGCCGCCTCGATCCGGTCGAGGATCGGAGCGTACTCGCGATGAACACCCTCGAAGCCCTGGCAGAGATGGAAGGCTTGGCGTGCGCCGCTCGCCGCGGCGATGGGCACGGTGGTGTAGAAGGTGCCGATCGCGGCGTCGAAGCCGGACAGGTCCACAGGGGAAGCGAAGTCGACCTGGTGCCAGAGAACCGACAAGGGATGCCAGTCGGGCGCCGGCGCGGGAGCGAAGATCTCGACCCGCCAACCGCGCCGCGCGAGGCCCTCTGCTTGTTCGATCGCGAGCCGAATCCCGCCGTAGAGCTCGTTCGTCGGCAGCAGGTACGCGGCCGAGCGCGTGGTGCTCATTCGGTCAGCGCGAAGACGCACTTGCGACACATGAAGTCCGCCGGCGCTTCCTCGACGCCGTAGACCCAGCGCCGGTATTTGGCAAACTCGTCGCTTTCGAGCACCTCCGCGATCGACTGGTGAGCCAGGTCGCCGACCTCGTGGTACTCCTCGTAGTCCTCGCAGCACAAGACACACTTGGCGTGGGGGGTGATGTGCAGGTGTTGCAGCGGGCGTGAGCCGACGTTTTCGCAGCCGCGCAGGCGCTGGTGGAGTTGGGCGGGCTTGTGGCCGATCTCGATCAGGCCGGCGCGATCCATCACCTCGTAGTACTTGACCTCGAAACGCGAGCCGCCGTAGCGGGCCTGAATCGCTTCGAAGTCGGCCTTGTGGGCGGCATCGCCGGTTCCCAACACGACGATCTCCATGGTCGGGGCAACCGCTTTGTCGGCGACGTAGTCGACGTGGCGCTGGACCAGCTCGAGCTGGTCGACGCCGCGAGTCTTGGCATATCGCTCGCGGTCGAGGGTCGAGAGGTTGATCGAGAGATAGCGCAGTCCACCGATCTCGAGCAGGGCGTCGACCTTGGCCGGGGTGAGGCCGGCGCCGTTGGAGAGGGTCGCCGGCGGCAGGCCGGCCTCGCGGATCAGACGCACCTGATCGACGAAACGCTTGTCGAGCGTGGGCTCGTTGTAGTTGATCATGAACACCGCCTCGATGGTGTCGCGGTAGGCGGTGAGCTGCTCGACGATGCCGGTGTAGGTCTCCCAGGGCATGAAGTAGGCCTCGCGCGGCGCAATCGACACCGGGCAGAAGTAACACGCCTGGTTGCAGACGGTGTGCGATTCGAGCGAAACGTAGCGCAGGCGGGCTTGGCGATCGAGGCGATGGTCGCGATCGACCACCCAGCCGGCTGCGCGCAGCGGTGCAAGAGCCGCCTCGGGCACGAGCTGGCCTTCGAGCAGCCGGCGCAGCTCGGCGTACCCGGCCTCACCCTCCACCATCAGGTGGTCGGTGTGCGGGTTGTAAACCCGATCGGCGGCGATGTGCAGATAAGGACTGGGGATGCTGGAGGTGACCAGCCCTGGGGCGATGGCTTCGAGGTTCATTGGGGAGCGCCTGTCGAGGTCGAGGGAGGACGGAAGATCTGCCACTCAATCCTACGGGATCTGTCCGGCGGGCGTTTGGCTCACGCTCGGTCCGAGAGTCCCGGCGCGTAGAATCGTTCAGCCATGACTTCGCCCGCCGTGCTCGAAAGCTCGCCAGCGCCCTCCTCCGCCCAGGCGTGGAGAGTGAGCCCGTTCATCCACGTCGGGCCGGATCGCGTCTACCACCCTCTGACCGACAGGACCTATTTCGAGCACGAGCCCGGCTATGCCGAGCTGCGCGCATTGATGGCCGGCTCGATCGGTACCGAGGCCTTGGCACCGCCTCTGAGGCAGCAGCTGGCGGAGAACGGGTGGCTGTTCCCGGCCGATGAGGATCCGGCCGGCCGGTTCCTGCTCAAGTACGTGGCCATCGAGTCGAATACCAACTGCAACCAGAGTTGCTACTTCTGCCCGGTGTCGATCGCTCCGCGCGAGAAGTACCTGATGCCGACCGAGCTCTATCGTTCGATCATCGAGCAGGTGGCGGCCTATCGGTCGACCATCGAAGCGGTGTTCATGATCAATTACAACGAGCCGACCGCGGATCCGCGTTTCGTCGAGCTCGTCGAGATCATCAAGAGCCACGGACTGCCGCCGGCGACGCTCACCAACGGCAGTGGTCTGACCCCGGCTCGAGTGGACCGACTGCTCGAGCTCGGCGGACTGCGTTTCCTTTCGATAAACCTCTCGACGCTCGATCGCGGGCGCTACCACGAAGATCGCGGCCAGGACCAACTCGACCTGGTGTTGCGCCATGTCGACTACGCTGCCGAGCGGGATGTGGCCGAGCAGATGGACATCGTCGTCTTGGGCACCGGCAGTGACACCCACAAGGCCGACTTCGAGTCGATCGGTGAGCGCTACGGTGGGACTCGGTTCACCGTCAAGTACTTCGAGGTCAACGACCGCGCCGGCTACCTCCCGATCGGGCTGCGCGCTCCCAAGGATCGCAAACGGCTGGCCGGGTGTGACTACGTCGGCTCGCGCCCGCTGCAACACCTGCACGTCACGCCACGAGGCAAGGCGGTGTTGTGTTGCCAGGACTACAGCGAGACCGAGGTCGTCGGCGATCTCACCGCCCAGACGGTCGACGAGGTCTTGACCGGGCCGGCCCTGGTGCGAGCCCGGCGCTTGGCCTACGGTCTCGACGACGCTCCAGACCGATACATCTGTCGAAACTGCCGCTACGCCATCGTGCGGGACGGGTAGGCGCTGCAGATCCACGCGAGGCCGCGTTCCAGGTCGTCGAGGGTTGCGGCGTCGCCGAAGCGCTCCGCGACCTCGAGGCCCCGCTGTCGGCGCAGGGCCCACTGGTCGTCGAGGATCATCTCGGCCGCCCCGGCCATGGCCAGCGGATCCCGCGGGGGCACCAGGAGGGCAGCGTCGCCCGCGAACCACCGGTAGGCGTCGATGTCGGTCGCGACGACCGGAGCCCCGCAGGCCATCGCTTCGAGCACCGGCAGTCCGAACCCTTCCTGCTCCCACGACCCGGCAAGCAGCAGGTCGGCCGAGGCCAGCACCTTGGCGACGTCTTCCGGCCGCAGGTGGGCGTGGAACTCGTCGGGCCTGACCAGCGCCTGCTCCTCGCCGTTCAGTGGCCATTGGGAGATGCGGATGAGCTCGACCTGCCGTCCGCGGCGACGCAGCTCGACGACCGCTTCCAGCGCGGTGCGGACCCCCTTCCAGTCGATTTCCCAAGGTCCCACGACCGCAACTCGAGCCGGTCGCCCGGGGCTGGTGCGGGGGACGGGGCGCATGAACGACTCGAGCGGTTGGCGGACCACCCACCCTGCCCGGTCGAAGTCGCGGGCCAGGATCTCGGCGAGGTGGGGGGACACGCACAGGGCCGGGATCGGAAGGCGGTACGCGGCGATGATTTGGTTGTGTTGGAGACGGTTGTGAGTGTAGGTGAGCTCGAGGCCCTGGCACAGATGAGCGGCTCTCACGGCACCGGAGGCCGCATGCGCTGCGGCCGGCAAGGTGGTCCAGAAGGTGGCCACGACGAGGTCGAGCGGCGGGAGCACCTCGAGGTCGAGCGCGGGAGAGTGGAGAAAGTCACAGGCGAGGGTGGTCCAGCCCGGCATGGCCTCGCGGCTCACCACGGTGACCGAGTGTCCTGCTCGCGACAGGAGCTCGGCATGGCGCAGCGCGACCTTGGTGCCGCCGAAGAGCGCAGTGCCCTCGAGCAGGTAGGCGATGCGCACGGTCAGCCCGAGGACTTGCCGGCGCGCAGGATCCCGACCGCCAGCAGAACCTGGGCGGTCGCATAGGTGGGCCAGACGCCGAGGTCGCGCCACGGGATCGGAGCCACAAAAGCGTCGATCGCGAGGATCGAATCGGAGGCGACGAACAACACCGCACCGAGGACCGTCCAGCGATCGACGCGAGCCAGTGTCGTGGTGGCGGCAAGGGCCAGCAGGGCAGCGCCGTAGATCGGCACCGCGGTCGCAAGGGCGCCGTCGAGGTGCCGCAGCAGGAGGGAGATCAAGAAGGCCGCCCAGCCGGCGAGCACGGCAACCAGCAGTTTGCGCAGGAAGGGGTCGTGGGCGCGACGCTGCTCCGGTGTGGGCAGCAGCGGCCACAGCGCCGCGAGGTAGAGGAGATGCCCGAGCAGGAAGGGTCCGATGCCGGCGAGGATCCCCCCGAGCTCGATCGCGACGTCGCCAACCGCATGCGCGAGCAGCGCGGCCGCAAGCCAGCGGCCGCCACCGCGCCAGGCTCCGACCGCGAGCGCCAGGGCCGCGACGGGTTTGATCGCGATCACGATCGGGCTGCCGGTGTCGGCCAGCACGAGGGCGAGGTAGGCGACTGCCGCAGATGCGGCGAAGGCAACGAGCCTGGGGTTCATTCGTCTCAAGGAGCCACGGACGACCAGGCGCTGGAGCTACCGACTTCGAAGCCGTCCGCGAAGATCGACGACGGGCTCTCGAAGCGCTGGATCGGGCCGTCGCGGAAGGCGAGGTAGAGCTCACCCTGTTCGTCCTCACCGAAGGTCGTGATGTTCGACCCCGCGTCGGCCCAACGCAGGCACGACCATGAGCCGCCGCTTTCGATGCCGATGAAGATCTCGGCGCTGCAGTAGTCGGCGAAGACATAGCGATCCTGGAGCTCACCCATCGTTGGGCCGGTGTAGCGAAAGCCGCCGGTGATCGAACAGGTCGAGCTGACGTTGCCGCAGCGAATACCGCCGGGGTTCGGTCCGTCGCCGGTCGAGTGGCTGTACTCGAGGATCGGGTCGACGAGCGTGCCGCTGCACGGTGGGTTGTTGTTGAAGGGTTGAGTCCCCTCCTTGCAGCGCCACCCGTAGTTTTGCCCGCCCACGCCGGCGGGCTGGAGGTCGATCTCCTCCCAGGTCCCCTGGCCGACGTCGGCGATGAACAGGTCGCCGCGCCATCGGTCGAAGCTCATGCGCCAGGGGTTTCGCAGCCCGTAGGCCCAGATCTCGTCGCAGCTGTTGGTCGAGCCGGTGAAGGGGTTGTCGTCGGGGATGCCGTAGTTGCCGATCAGCCCACACTGCTCCTCGCCCTGCTCGATGCTGCCGTCGACATCGATGCGCAGCAGGGATCCGAGCAGGGCCTGGTCGCGCAGGTTGGTATCGGCGTACCAGATGGTCTGAGCGCGGTTGTTGGTGTCGCCGCTGCCGCCACCGTCGCCGACGGAGATGTAGAGGTAGCCGTCAGGTCCGAAGCGCAGGTCGCCGCCGTTGTGATTCCAGTCATCCTGGTCGAATTCGAGGAGGATGTGCTCGCTGTTCTCGTCGGCGTCGTTGGGGGTGCCCTCGGGCACGGTGAAGCGGGAGACGCGGGTGCGGTCGAGTCCGCTGCCCTCGGGGTCGTAGGTGTAGTTGACGAAGAACTGGCGGTTGTTCTCGAAGTCGGGGTGGAACGCGAGTCCGAGCAGACCCTGCTCGTTGAGCGTGTCGTCGACCCGGGCGACGATGTCGAGGAAGTTGCCTGCGATCAGCGTTTCGGTCTCGAGGTCATAGATCCGGATGGTGCCGGGCTGTTGCACGACGAAGAAGCGGTTGGTGCCGTCGTGCGCGGAGACCAGGGCGGTGATGTTGTCGAGGGTGCCGGTGGTGCCGGGCAGGGTGGTGCGGGTCAGGTCGGCCGGGACCTGGGCCAGGACCGGGCCGGTGACCAGCATCACCAGGCCGATGGTCAGCCACGTCCGAATCGTGCGGGTCGGGAAGGCTCGAGTGTTCATCGAGTGATCATAGATGATCCTGTATGGGTATCGGGTATCAGGTATCAGGTGTTGGGCGGCACCATCCTCACCGGATCCCTGGTCCCTGGGTCCCCGGTCCCCGGTCCCTTCTCCGCTACAATGCTCGGCCCGGCGTCGCCGGCTCCCACCTACCGAGGTTCCCCCAATGGCCCAGTTCATCTACACCATGAAAGACCTGCGCAAGACCACGTCGCAGGGTAAAGAGATCCTCAAGGGGATCTGGCTCTCGTTCTACCACGGCGCCAAGATCGGCGTGCTCGGTCACAACGGCGCCGGCAAGTCGACGCTGCTGCGGATCATGGCCGGTGTCGACAAGGACTTCGGCGGCGAGGCGTTCCTCGGCGAGGGCTACAGCGTCGGGTATTTGCCTCAGGAGCCCGAGCTCGACCCCAACAAGACCGTGCGCGAGATCGTCGAAGAGGCGGTCCAGCCGACGCGGGCGCTGCTCGATCGTTTCGACGAGCTGTCGATGAAGCTTGGCGAGGAGCTCACGCCCGACGAGATGGACAAGCTGCTCGGCGAGCAGGGCCGACTGCAGGATCAGATCGAAGCCGTGGGCGCCTGGGACCTCGACCGCATGGTCGAAATCGCCATGGACGCGTTGCGCTTGCCGCCGCCGGATGAGGGCACGGCCCACCTTTCGGGTGGTGAGAAGCGCCGCGTGGCCCTGTGTCGCATCCTGTTGATGAAGCCCGACCTGTTGCTGCTCGACGAGCCCACCAACCACCTCGACGCCGAGTCGGTGGCATGGCTCGAGCACCATCTGCACGACTATCCCGGCACCGTGGTCGCCGTGACCCACGATCGTTACTTCCTCGACAACGTCGCCGGCTGGATTCTCGAGCTCGACCGCGGCGAGGGGATCCCGTGGGAAGGCAACTACTCCTCCTGGCTCGATCAGAAGGAGAAGCGCCTCGAGAAGGAGGAGAAGGCGGCGAGCTCACGTCGTCGTTCGCTCCAGCGCGAGCTCGAGTGGGTGCAGATGGCGCCGCGCGCGCGCCATGCCAAGAGCAAGGCCCGTCTGCAGAGCTACGAGAACATGCTCGCGGAAGATCAGGCGGCCGCGGCCGACAAGCGTTACGAGGCGAGCGACATCTACATCCCGCCGGGGCCGCGCCTCGGCGACTTGGTGGTCGAGGCAAAGTCGCTTTCGAAGGCGTTCGGAGACCGCCTGCTGTTCGACGATCTGTCCTTCAACCTGCCGCGCTCGGGGATCGTCGGCGTGATCGGGCCCAACGGCGCGGGCAAGACCACGTTGTTTCGCATGATCACCGGCGCCGAAAAGCCCGACGGCGGAACCCTGCGATTGGGCGAAACGGTGCAGGTCGCCTACGTCGATCAGTCGCGCGAAACCCTCGAAGGCGACAAGACCGTCTACGAGGAGCTCTCGGGCGGGCACGACGTGGTGTTGCTGGGCAAACGCGAGGTCAACGCACGTGCCTACTGCTCATCGTTCAACTTCCGCGGTGCCGATCAGCAAAAGAAGGTCAAGGTGCTCTCCGGCGGTGAGCGCAACCGCCTGCACCTCGCCAAGGTGGTCAAGAGCGGCGGCAACGTGCTGCTGCTGGACGAGCCCACCAACGACCTCGATGTCGACACCCTGCGCGAGCTCGAGGAGGCAATCCTCAACTTCGCCGGCTGTGTGGTGGTGATCAGCCACGATCGCTGGTTCCTCGACCGCATCGCCACCCACATTCTCGCGTTCGAGGGAGACAGCCGAACGGTGTGGTTCGAGGGCAACTACCAGGACTACGAAGCCGATCGCAAGAAGCGCCTCGGCTCCGCCGCCGAGCAGCCGCATCGGATCAAGTACCGCCCGCTGGTGCGCTGAGCCAGGGACCCGGGATCCGGGACCCGACCCCGACCCCGACCCCGATCCCCGATCCCCGGTCCCTTCCCCCTGCTACGATCCTCCCTCCAACTCGACGAGGGAGGATCGACGATGGCACGAACGCCCCTGTTTCGGACGTTGCGGCGAGCTCTGGCTGCCGCTCGCGCCGCCAACGCCGCCGAAACGCCGGTGACTTCCGAGCTTGCCGCGCCGGGCTGGTCGCGGCGCCGCCTGCTGACGACCTCGGCGGTTGCCGGGGCAGGCTTGGCCCTCGGGTGTCGCACGCTCCCTACCGGCGGCAGGGCAAAGGATCGGCCGGTTGTGATCGTGGGGGCCGGCATTGCCGGTCTCACGTGCGGCTGGCGGCTGACCCAGCTCGGGATCCCGGTGCGGATCTTCGAGGGTCAGCAACGAGCCGGCGGACGCATGTGGTCGTTGCGGGACCACTTCCCCGAGGGCCAGGTGTGTGAGCTCGGGGGCGAGCTGATCGACAGCAACCACGCCACCATGTTCCGCTTGTGCGAGGAGCTCGAAATCGAGCTCTTCGACTTCGCCGACGACCAGGGGGTCGATCAGGAGGTGTGGTTCTTCGAGGGGCGCCGTATCGCCGAGAGCGAGGTGGTCGAGGCGTTCCGGCCGATCGCGGCACAGATCGATGCGGCGTGGGAGAGCATCGAGGGTGACGACATCACCGCCTTGGCACCCAACGGCGGGGAGGCGATCGACCAGCTGTCGCTGGCCGAATGGCTCGATCGCGCGGGTGCAGAGGGCTGGTTTCGGCGCCTGTTGGAGGTGGGGTACGTCACCGAATACGGGTTGCCGATCGAACAGCAGAGCCCGTGGAACCTGCTCGCGCTGATCGACTCGACTCCCGAGCCGTTTCGGATCTTCGGGGACAGCGACGAACGCTACAAAGTGGCTGGAGGCAACGACTTGGTGCCGACGCGCCTAGCCGAGCGCCTTGGGGAAAGAGTCGAGCTCGGGCAGCGCCTCGAGGCGGTGCGCAGGGCGCCGTCGGGCGGCTACCGGCTGTTCTACTCGGGCTCATCCGGATCCCGGCAGGTCGATGCCGATGTGGTCGTCTTGGCGCTCCCGTTCACCATGTTGCGCGAGGTCGAGCTCGACGTCGAGCTGCCGGAGAGCAAGCGCCGCGCGATCGCCGAGCTCGGCTACGGAACCAACGCCAAGTTGATGGTCGGGTTCGACGAGCGGGTCTGGCGCACGAACGGAGGATCGAACGGGAGTGTCCTCACCGATTTGCCCTTCCAGCTGTCGTGGGAATCGACGCGGCTGCAGCCGGGCAAGGGCGGCATCGTGGTCGGTTACACCGGTGGCCCGGAAGGTATCGCGATCGGCGAGGGCACCGCCGACGAACAGGCCGAGCGCTTCGCCCAGTTGTTCGACCAAGTTTTCCCGGGAGTCGCCGCCCAGCGAGGCTTGGCGGTACGTTTCCACTGGCCGAGCTTCGCCTGGGCCAAGGCGAGCTACGCCTGCTACCGGCCGGGGCAGTGGACGAGCATTCGCGGCCACGAGGGCACGCCGGTCGACGGCCTGCACTTTGCCGGCGAGCACACCTCCCTCGACTTCCAAGGCTACATGGAAGGTGGTGCGGAGTCCGGCGAACGGGCGGCCCTCGAGGTTGCGGCCCGACTCCGGGGCGGCTGAGCTCCGTGTTGCGCGGCGAGGGGACGGGAGAGTGGCTGTTGGCGCCGGGCGAGCGCTTCGTGGTGCTGACGCGGGCTCCGTCTCCGCAGATCGCGGCCTGCCAGCTGACACACCTCGAGCGTCGGCCGATCGACTTCGAACGGCTCTTGCGCCAACACCAGGCCTACTGTCGGGCGTTGGAGGCGTGGGGCTGCCGAGTCGTGACCCTCGAAGCGGATCCGACCTTCCCGGACGGCGTCTTCGTCGAGGACACCGCGGTGGTGCTCGACGAGATCGCAGTTCTTACCCGGCCCGGTGCCCCCTCCCGGGAGCTCGAGGTCGACGCGATCGCCCCACGGCTCGCGCCGCTACGGTCGCTGCACCGGATTCAAGCGCCGGCGACCCTCGACGGCGGCGACGTGGTGCGGCTCGGACGGACGCTGTTCGTGGGCGCGTCGACTCGCACCAACTCGGCAGGGCGGGAGGCTCTCGCCGCGATCGTCGCTCCCTTCGGCTACGAGGTCGTGGCGGTGGAGGTGCGAGGCTCCCTGCACTTGAAGACCGCGGTCACCGCGGTGGCCGACGAGGTCTTGCTGGTCAACCGCCGCTGGATCGATGTCGCGCCATTTGCGGGCTACGAGCTCGTCGACGTCGCCGAGCAGGAACCCTTCGCCGCCAACGTCCTGAGGATCGGCGCGAAGCTCCTCGCAGCGGCCGAACATCAACGGACCCTCGAACGCCTCCGCCGGCGCGGCTTCGAGCCCCATACGATCGACTTCGACGAGCTCGCCAAGGCCGAAGCCGGCCTGACCTGCTGCTCGATCGTCGTCGACCGCGTCAAGGACACCTGACGCGTTTCGTCCCAGGTCCCCGCTCCCGGTGCCCCGGTCCCCGGTCCTGTCGTCGTTCCCGGCATCTTCTGCCTGGTCCTGCTCCCCGGTCCCTGCTCTCCGGCCTCTGGTCTCCGATCCCTGATCCCGGGTCCCGGGTCCCTGTATCTTCTACCGGTACCCGGTACCCGGTACCCGGTACCCCCTAGCCCCCCGACCAGCCCACGATCCCGTCAATCGTCCCGGTCGACACGCTGTGGTACCCCGGTCGGGCTTTGCTGTAGATCGCGAGGGCCTGCTCGCGTCCGCCGGGTCCGGCGACCAGGGCCTCGTAGAGTGGCTTGATGAGCTTGCGCCGACCGACCCGCAGCAGGAACGCCTCGAGCGCCTCGTTGGCGGGGGTGTACCCGCTCGCGATGGTGTGGGTGAACCACACGGTCTGGATTTCGGCGTTGCCGCTCTTGGTCAAGGCGAACGCCTGGTCGAGCCGCCCGAGTTGGTCGGTCGACAGCGGCTTCGGCAGCACCCTGAGGAAGCGCAGCCACTCGTGGGCCGACCAGCCCCCGGTGGCGAGGCTCTTCGGATCTGCACCCTCGACGAAGGCTGCCGCCGCGGCTTCGGCGGCCGCCAGGCGGGCGGACTGTACCCGCGGCAGGTCGGCCGGGAGCCCTGGGCCGTCGATCCAAGCAAGCACGTCGACCTGCTCGCGGGCCCCAGGCAGATTGGCGTCGAGGAAGGCAAGGAAGTCGTCGGTGGTGGTGGGGAGGAAGGCGCGCTGGTCGAACCACGCCTGCAGGAACGGATCGAAGCGATCGCGACCGACGGCCTCTTCGAGGCGGCGCAGGAAGAACGCTCCCTTTTCGTAGGCGACGTCGCTCATGCCGTCGTCGGGATTGCGCCCTGCGAGCTCGAGACGCAGGCGGGTGTCGGGGCTGTCGGTGCCGAGCTCGGCGACCGTGCCTTCGAGGTCTTCGAGCGCGAGACTCGCCAACATGTCGGCGTACTCGCGGCCCGAGATCGCCTCCATGATGCGCCGTTCGAGGTAGGTCGTGAAGCCCTCGTTGAGCCAGAAGTCGTTCCAGTTGGCATTGGTGACCAGGTTGCCCGACCATGAGTGGGCGAGCTCGTGGGCGATCAGCGACACCAGCGATCGGTCGCCGGCGAGGAGTGTAGGCGTGACGAAGGTCAGCAGCGGGTTCTCCATGCCGCCGAAGGGGAAACTCGGCGGCAGCACGAGCAGGTCGTAGCGACCCCAGCGGTAGGGGCCGTAGCGTTCCTCGACCGCGGTGATCATCGCTTCGGTGTCGACGAACTCGGCAGCGGCAGCTGCGGCCGTCGAGGGTTCGGCCCACACCGCGGTCCGGGGCCCGAGCTCGCGCCGCTCGAGCTCGCCGACCGCGATCGCCAGCAGGTATGAGGGGATCGGTTGGGCCATGCGGAAGCGGAAGGTCCGGGTGTCACCGCTCGCCTCGCCCGCGGCGGTGCGTTCTGCGCTCATCAGCACCTCGAGCGCTGCCGGAGCACGCACGGTCGCCTCCCAGGTGAAGCGCACGCTGGGCGAGTCCGGGCACGGCACCCAGGTGCGAGCCAGGATCGCCTGCGACTGCGAGAACAGGAACGGGTGGACGCCGCCTGCCGTTTGGGCTGGGGCGAGCCACTGCAGGGCGTCGGCGCCGGGGCTGGTGGCGTAGGCGATGGTGAGCCTCCGCGTGGAGGGTTTGATTTCGATCACCAGGGCGCGACCGAGCAAGTCGACTTGGTCTGCCAGGTACCAGGAGGTGAGTTGAGCGTCGTCCAAGGCCACCTCGATCACGTCGAGCGAATGAGTGTCGAGGATCACCCGGCTGGCCCGGTGCTCGCCCAAGTTCCAGG
>CAZRFU010000061.1:3811-32266 GCA_964599475.1 uncultured Thermoanaerobaculia bacterium | reverse complement strand
CGGGGGAGACGCTGCCACCACCGCGAAGGCTGGCCAACGATCTGAAGCGACGCGCCTCGCTCTTCTCCGAACCAAAGAATTCTTCTTCCGAGTCCGGGTCTGGGTTCCGTTTGGGTTGCGGCCGCCGCGTTGGCCCCTCAGTCCCCGGTCCCTTGATCCTTCACGGCGCCCACGGGAGCTACCCGCGGGCGCCGCCCGAGCGTTCTCAGTTCGCCGCTTGCGGCAGCAGCGAGCGCAGCAGCTCGTCGTCCTGACCGCGCCAGCCGCCCCAGTTGGGGGAGTGGGTTCCGATCTCCTCGACGACCTTGACCTTGGCCGAGCGGAGTCGCTCGAGCAGGCTCTTGGTCGCTTCTGCGGAGTTCGGCCCGTTGGGGATGGCGTAATCGTGACGGCTCCAGATCACGTGCACCAGGTCGGGTTTGGCGCCCTCACCGGCGAGGAGCTCGGTGATCCGATCGTTGGCCGGTTCCATGTCGTAGTAACTCTGGATCCCGACGCGATCGAAGACTCCGGGACGCGCGAGGGCTGCGTACAGCGAGGTGACACCCGCCGACGCAGGGCCGAGCACCACCCTGCGATCCGGATCGAGGCGGTAGTGACGCTCGAGGTGGGGGATCAGCTCATCGATGAGGAAGGCGACGTAGTCGTCCATGTTCGCGCCGCCGTATTCGGGGAAGGCGGCACGTGGCACGAAGACCGCCACCACCGGTTCGATACCGTTGCCCACCAGGTTCTCGAGGGTGTTCTGGAACAATCCGCCACGCAGCAGGTTGTCGCCGTGGTTGACCACCAGCAGTGGGTAGCGCTGCTCCGGATCGGCGCCGTAGCCGGCCGGCCGCCAGACTTTGATCTCGCGCGTCGAATTGGTCTTCTCGGAGCGGAAGGGGAAGCCGTCGAGCGTGCCCTTGGCTGCAGCCGGCGCAGGCTCGAGGTGGGGTGCGGCGGGCCACTCGGGCATGCGCAGGTCCGAGAAGCGGGCAAAGCCATTGTCGATCTGGTGGGGATTGCGCGGGTCCGGACCGGGTTGGCCGAAGTCGACCACGAAGGCGTAGCTGTACTGAGCGGCGCGGTCGAGTGCCACTGAACGGAGCCACAGGTCGGTGCCGGCGACCTGGTGCATTGCGAGCTCCTCGCCGGCAGGAGCGACATCCCCGGCGAGTCCGACGTCCTTGGCCTCACCACGCCAGACGAAATGGGTGGTGCCGTCGGCGTCGACCAGCGGCGTCGCGACGTCGGGCCCGAAACGCTCGTCGACCTTGGCGGCACGTGCACCCACCGGCGCGGCTTCCACCGTGGCCACCCAAGAGGCCATGGTGCCGAGGATCTTGGGCACGGTCTCGGCGACCGCCGCGGTTGGTGCCACACCTTCGCGCACGTCGATCGCAGCCAGCTCCGAGAGGTTGCGGACATAGAAGCGGCCTCCTGCCAACGTCGGCACGGCGTAGTCGCCGCGGTCGAGCACCGGGAGACGGGTGATCTCCCGGTATTCGGTCGGGTTGGCTTCGGCGAGGACGAGGTTGCCCTGCGGATCGACGATGGCGAGCACGCCGTCGACCAGCGACAGTCCGAGGCCACCCGGCGGACGCGAGCGCCACACGATCTCACCGTCAGCGGCACGCACGCAGGTCAGGAAGCGGCCGGTGAAGCCGTAGAAGTGCCCGTCGTGGTAGACCGGCAGGGCGAAGGTGTTGCCGAAGCCGCGGGTACGCCAGGTTTCGGTCGGGCCGTCGGCGCCGAGGGTGTAGAGGCGCGCACCGCCGCCGTACTTGACCAGGAAGCTCTGGCCGTCGACCGGGACGGCGTGAGCCGACTGCTCGTTTTGGGTTCCCTCCGTGTGGCGCAGCTCCCACAGCGTCGCGCCGGTTGCAGGATCGAGCCCGAAGAGGAAGAAGTCGCTGGTGACGACGAGCTGAGATCGTCCGCCGAGCTCGAGCAGGATCGGCGTCTGGTAGGTGACAGCGTCGTTGCCGACGGCCCAGCGCAGCGATCCTGTGGCGCGATCGAAGGCGCTCAGCATGTGACCTTCGCCGCCGGTTGCGAGCAGGACCAGGTCACCCGCGATCACCGGCGAGGCGGTGTAACCGTAGAAGGGGACGGTCGAGCTCGACTCGTCGAGTTGGACCGTCCAGAGTTTCGCCCCGTCGGCGAGGCCAACCGCCACCAGCAGACCCTTCGGCCCGAGGGTGTAGACGGTGCCGTCGACGATCACCGGGGTGGCGAGGGGGCCGTCGTCCGAGCCGTCGTGCCCGGCGTATTTGGGACCGAACGAGAAGCGCCAGCGTTCGGCACCGGTGGCGACATCAAAGGCTGCCAGCACGTCGTCGTCACCGGAGGTGAACATCGTCACTGCGAGGTTGTCGGCGATCGTCACGTTCGAGTAGCCCGAGCCCAAAGTGACCTTCCAGGCCTGGGCCAGCGAGTAGTCGCCGTCGGGCAGCGGCTGCTGCCAGCCGATTCCGCCGGGGCCACGGAATTGGCCGGTCGTGGTGGCGAGGACAGGGGCGGCGACGAGCAGCAGGGCGAGGGTCGAGAGTCGCAACACGGGGGATTCCTCCGAGGTCGGGTCCGATGGTGGTACGAGACGGGAGCGAGGAAGTTCAGCCGTCGCGGCGTTCGTAGAGCACGAGGCGCTCGGGCGAACGGGGCCGGCCAAAGCGGCGGAGCTCGGAGTACTGCCGTGCGAACGCCGAGTGCTCGACCACCGGGTCGGTGAAGGCGGTGACTCCGAGGTGGACCACCACCCATCGAGGTCGTTCTGCGAGCACCAGCGACCCCAGGGCCGACGAGCCGAGCAGCGGACGGACGCGCGGGCTGGTCAGGCCGGCGAGGTCGAGCATCGGCAGGCCGCTGGTCATGCCGATGACGCCGACTTCCGGCGCGGCGATGACGTCGGTCGGTGCCGACCGCTCCCGAACCCATTGCGCGGTGGTCTCGTAGAGCCGCAATCGGGCGTACGGTCGCGGCTCGAGGATGACCCTCAGGTCGCGAGCCGTCTGAAGTGCCCACCAGCTGCCACCGAGCAACAAGACCACGACGGCCAGCCGGCGATCCGGGAGTCGTCGAGCAACGGCCCCGACCACGAAGACGCTGCCGGCCAAGGTCGCGACCAGGGCCGGAATCAGGTACCAGGTCGCGAAGGGTACACCGAGCAGCGGCAGAGCGACGGCGTGGCAGATCCCGGTGCCGACCACCGCGCGCAGGGCCGGGCCGCCGTGTCGCCAGGCGAACGGTGCTCCGAGGATTCCCAGCAGCAGCAGCGGCAGGGTGCGGATGCCGCTCCACAGGTGGGCCAAGCTCGCGACAGCCGTTGGCCAGAAGGCCAGACCTGCCGTGGCGGTGGTGCTGACGAGCTCGGCTTGAGCCCGTTTGGCCCCAAACGTAACCGGGAGAATCGCTCCCGAGCACCACCACGTGACCGCGGCGCAGGCCAGGAGCCCGAGAGCGAACCCTGCCCCCAGGCGGAGGAGCGACCGTCGCTCGCGGTCGAGCATTGCCAGCGAAATGATTCCGAGGCCGAGATCGGGTCGGCACCAAACCGCGAGGGCGGCGAGCAGTCCTGCGGCGCCGCGGTGCCCGATCGATCCGGCGAGGGCGAGCAGCATCAGGGCGGGAAGCATTTCGCTGCCGTTGTGCAGCCACAGGAAATCACACGCCAACAGCAGCGTGCCGAGCACCGCCCCTTCGATCTGCCGCTGCCGACGGCCGGCATCGAGCGCCAGGATCGCGGCCAGGGCCAGGAGACTGACCGCGGTCAGGAGGGTCCCGAGCCAGGCGAGCGGCACCGTGGTCAGACGGTGAAGCAAAGCCAGAGCAATCGCGAGGCCCGGCGTGGTCGTGGCCAGAACCCCTTCGCCGGGGGTGAACACCAGGCCGTGCCCACTCGCCAGGTTGGCCGCGTGGCGGTAGGTGATGAACACATCGTCGAGCCCGCGGTCGCGCACCGACAGCACGAAGCCGGTCGCAAGACCGAGCCAAGCCAGGACGAGCAATGCAGCGAGCAGACGGCGGTGCATCTTCGGAGTGTATGGTGGTGGACCGCGTCTGGCTCGGCGGCTGGAGATCCTGTGCCCCAGAACTTCTGGACATCGCGGCCAAGCTCGAGCTGCCGGCTTTCGTCGAAGACCAGCACTTCGTAGACCTCGCGACTGGCCGATTCGATGCCGTCGACCAGCCCTCACGCGCCGCTCGGTGGCCGGACCTCGAACGGGCGACGCACGAGATTCCGGGATTCTTCTGGGCTCAGTTGGCCTACCCCCCTCGCGCAGAGTGGGAGGAGGAGATCGCCGCACCTGCCGCGAGGATCTTCGCCACCCGCCGCTTCGGGCGGGTTCCGAACACCTGCAACTACACCTCTCCGACGAATCCAGTGACCGAACATCAGGGAGCGCTTGTCGCGGCCGCGGCTCTCGCGACCCCTGCACGCATCGCGAACAACAGCTGGCAGCTTTTCGATGCGATCTACAACGGTCTCCACGCCGGCTTCGACCGCTCGGTGCGGGACGTGAACGAGAACTCCTTCGATGGCGAACAGTCGATGGCGATGGTGTTTGCCGCCGGCAATATCCTCGGTCCAGGCACCGGGGCCAACCCGAACATCCAAGGTCCGGCGATGGCCAAGAACGTCATCACCGTCGGCAGCACCGACAGCTACCACCCGTTTGCCCCCGCAGCGCCCTCGTGCTTCGGCTGGGGTAGCACGCCCACCGGTCCGCCGCTCCTCGAGCCCGACAACATCCATCGCGTTTCGAACTTCAGTCGACAGGGCGCGTTCTTCGCCAAGGCGCCGTCCAACCCGCGAGCCCACCAAGTGCGCATCAAGCCGGACCTGATGGCGCCCGGCTGGCGCGTCCACTCGACTGCGCCGGGGAGCGCCTGGTACCCGACGTGCGGCTTCCTCTGCGCCACCTGGGATCCGGCCGGTACGCAGTACAGCTTCACCCGCGGCACGAGCTTCGCGGCTCCGGCCGTGTCGGGCGCCGCCGCGATCGCGCGCAACTGGATGAGCCAAAACCTCGGGGTCGCCGACGCCAAACCGAGCTTGGTGCGAGCGGCGTTGATCGCCACCGCCGACAGTCTCGAGGGCGAGCTGCCCGGAACCTGCCGGGAGAACGACTGCCGCCCAAGCCACCGCTCGGGCTGGGGTCTGGTCAACCTCGCGCGGCTGACCGGCGATGCATCGCGCTTCGTCATCAACGAAGCGACCGACCTGGCAAGTGGCCAAGGCGTGGCGTACATGAGCCTTGCCGTCGTCGACCGCAGCCAACCCGCCTTCATCGTCCTAGCCTGGACTGACGCAACTGCAGCGGGCCCTGGCCTGGTCAACGATCTCGATCTGGCGGTCGAGGAGTGGGCGACGCCGAACGGCTACCGCTGGTTCGGCAACGTGCTGCGCGAGAACGCGAGCGGCATCGACGACGGTTGGTCTCAGGAGTTGCTGCCGAGCACAAAGGTCGGTTTGCGTGACGCCGTCAACAACGTCGAAGTGGTGTTCATCCCGCCTTCGGTGTGGGGCGGAGGGTCCGGGCCGGCCGGAATTTCCGTTGCGGTCAGCGCCCGTTCCACCAATGGCACTCCGCAAGACTTGCGATCTACGCCTACAACGTCGGCCCGGGCGGGCCGATTCCATGAGGCGCCGGACCGTCGCGCTGGGCTGCCTGGTGCTCTCCTCGGCGGGAGCCTGGGCAGCCGAGCCCTTCGTCCTGGAGCGTATTGCCGACTACGACACGGTGGCGCCGGACGGCTCGTTGTTCTGGGAATTCGGCCCGCCTACGGCGGGGGATGGTGACACCAGTGTGTTCTTTGCGACCTGGGCGCAGGGCACGAAGGGCGGCATCGTGCGCGAGCAGGCCGACCAGTTCGAGCTCGTCGCCGAGCTTGGGCAGGCGACCCCCGGCGCCCCCGGCTACGAGTTCTTCAGCCTGTTCCTCGAGGAGATTGCCGCCGATTCGGAGCGGGTGGTCTTTGGTGGTGCCAGCTGGAGCGACGCGGCCATGGACGGGATCGACGGATTGTACGAATGGACGGCGGGGAACCTGCGGAAGGTGGTGGACGACAACACCCAAGTGCCAGGCGCGCCAGGAGGAACGTATTTCGAGGATTCGGTGCTGCCCGCGCTCGGGCCACACGGCATATCTTGGAGTTCTGGGCCGTCCCTGGCACTCCTCGGCCGCTATCGCGAGGTTCAGCACGGTGAGATCGAGTCGATCCTCCGCCACGGAGATCCGGTTGTGGGCCTTCCGGCGGGGGTTGTTAGCCTTCCGGGTGCCATGGCCGACCGGTTGCCGAGCCCAGCGATCTGGGGCAACCAGCAGCTGGCGGTCAAGACGGACGACGGCTGGCGTGGGCTCTTGCATTCGGGGACGGTGATCCCCGGGTTGCCACCCGGACCGGTGCTGTTTACGACCAACGCTCCCTACCCGCCTGCGGTCACTAGCCGCGGCGTTGTCGTCAGAGCAGGCGTGCTCGGCCAACCCTTCCCTCTCTACCGCTTCGGGCTGGACGGTGAGATCGAGGAGGTCGTGTCTCCCGAGACGCGCGACCCGGACACCGGAGAGCCGATCGGTTCGATCAACATTGCAGTAGACGGCTCGGGCGAGCGGATCGCCTTCGAGGCCGGGCCGCTCAACGCTGGAGGACTCTACGTCCACCACCTCGACGACACCAGCCCCACCCTGATCGCCCGCGAGGGTCAGACTCTGCCCGACGGCCACACGCCGGGGTTGCTGATCCGCAATCGCTTCGCCTTTGCCGACGACTCGCTGGTGTTCCTGTCGCTCGGTTTCGGCGACGAGGTCATCTACCGTGCACGCATGGGTCCGCCGCCCGAACCACCACCCAACCCCCTCGAGATTCCGACCCTCGGCCACGGGGTGTTGGGGTTGTTCGCGCTCCTGCTCGCAGCGGTCGCCTTCGGATCGTTGCGGCACGAGCGGAAGTGGCAGACCTTCCGAGGTCGTACGATCTCCGACGATTCCTCGAGTGCTCCCGTGAAATGACCTGGGGGTCATTCCGCGAGGAGGTGCGAGCTGCCACGGACGAGGACGAGTCCGAGGGCGAGCAACCCGAGCGCAACCACGGCCGGCCAGACCAACCGGGGGGGCGCCGGCTGGGGACGCAGCGGCTGCGTGCCGGCGCCGATGAGCACGAAGGACGACCAGCTGCGCCGCGGCAGGCCGCGGCGTTCGGCGGTGCGTTTCGCCTGCTGCAGGGCTCTGGCCGGATCGAGACCCTGGGCCAGGCCTCGATAGAGGTCTTGCATCAACTCCGCGGTCGAATGATCGTCGACGTCTTGGTGGGCGGCGATCACCGCCGTGGCGCCGGCGGCCAGGAACGCGCGCGCCAACCCTTCGACACCGAGCGAGGGTGTCGTTTGCGCGGTGCGGCAGGCCGACAACACCACCAAGCGTGCCTCGAGCGGCAGCATGGCAATCTCGCGGGCCTGAAGCAGGCCGTCCTCGGCGCCTTCCGCCGTCAGCCACAGCGCCGATCGGGCCGGTGCCGCGGTGCTGGCGAGGCCGTGTGTCGCGACGTGGAGGAGATCGAAGGAGCGCAGATCCAGGGCCTTGAGGCGGGCTTCGCTGGCTTGCTGGTCGAGCCAGGTTTCGATCGAGCCGCCCAAGGTCCGGCTGATGCGTCGAACCTCACGGTCGACATTCGGAATCGGACGCAGATCGAGCCCCTCCGCATCGATTCCCGCCCAGCCGACCCCGGCTCGTGGGCCGACCAGCTCCGGGGTCCCATTGCCCGTGACCCCGAGAATCAGGGCCGGCCCGCCGTCGAGCGCCTTTGCTCGCTGATCGAGCTCGAGCCACAACGACACGCTGGGTGCCAGCTGGATCGTGTGGGTCGCGCCGAGAGGTTTGCCGCCCACCGGCAGCAGGTCCCAGGGCAGGTCGTAGAGGAAGGCCGTCGGCACCACCACCAGGTGCTCTGCAAGGCGCGGGTCGGGGTCGAGGAGAGGCAGCACTTCGTGTGCCAGCTGCTCGAGGATCGGATCGGCGCGACTCGAGTCGCTCAACTGGTTGGCCGCCGAGATCCGGGTTTGAAGCTGCCGCACGTCGGCTTCAAGCCATTGCCAGTCGAACGTCGTCGGCGTGATCGCGGTGGCGAGGATCCGCCCCGAAGGCATCAGGTCGTAGGCCAGGACGGTGGTGTCGCTCGGCACCGAGGCCTGCGCTTGCTCGAGCGTTCGCAGCGGCACGGCGTCGAGCAGTCGAGGTCCCAAGGTGCGATCGCGGTGGAGGTTTTGCAAGGCATCGAGCTCGATTTCGGTCTCGCGCCGGCGAGGGTCGGCCGGATCGAGACCTTGCAGGCGCTCCCGCAGTGCGGCGAGGCGCGGATCCCCGTCTTTGGTGGGTAGGCCGGCCCGCGCCAGCTCAGCGCGTAACGCTTGGGCGCGGCCCCGTTCGAGCGCCTCGAAGAGCTCACCCGGGTCGTCGAGCTCAGCCTCGTCGAGCAGGAGCCCGAGGAGGAGCTCGCGCAGGTCTGAACCCAGGCCACCAAGGCGCCGACGATCTGCGGGGGAGACCTGCTGCTCGACGAACCGATCGAGAGCTGCAAGCGCTTGGAGGACGATCCGCTTGGCGTTCGCGCTCGCTGGATCCGCGGCTGCGGCATAGGCTCGGCCGCGAAACAACGCCGCCGCCAACCCCGGATCTCTCGTGGGGCCGCCGCTCTCGACCTGGTCGAGGAGAGCCGTTGCCTCTCGGCGAGCGCCGGGGTCGGCGCCTGCCACCTGGAGCAGCGTGACGGCAAGGTCGATCTGCGCCACGGCAGCGCGATGGCGATCTCCGGGCAACGACTTGGTGACCTCGAGCCGTTGCCGCAGCACCGCCACCGCCATCTCGGCGCGGCCGGTGCGCTGCAGGGTATCCCCGTAGAGCCCGAACAACCACTCTTGGTCCTCTTCGCGGATCCCCCCGTCGCGCACCAGCGCTGCAGCTTCCTCGAGCAAAGGCAGTGCGCCGGCCGGGTCACCGAGCTCGAGCCTCAGGCTCGCGAGACGCAGCAGCGAGTCCATGATCGCCGCAGAGTCTCCGAGCCGGTGGCTCGCGTCCAGAGCTCGGGAGTAGGCAGAGTCGGCCAGATCGGGTGCGCCGAGCCGCAGCCAGGCGCTGCCGAGGTTGCCTTCGATCGTCACCTCGATCTCCGGGCTCAGCCACCAGGGTCGGAGCGCTTTGGCCTCCTCGAGCAGGGCGACGCTGAGCTCGGGAGCGCCGAGGTTGGTGTGGGTGATCCCGAGGTCCTTGGCGAGGACGGCACGCCATGACGGCCAGGCGGTCGCGTCCGCGAGATCCAGGCCGCGCTGGAAGGCGGCTCGGGCTTCCGTCAACCGGCCGGCGGCGAACAAGGCATTGCCGAGCTCGTCCAGGGCGGCGATCTCGAGCTCGGTGTCACCGGCGGCCTGGGCAAGGGTGATAGCGGTCGTCGCCATGCCGACCGCTTCCTCCCAGCTGCGCTCGAAGGTCGCCAGCGTCGCCAGTCGGACTGCACCGGCCCCCGCCCACTCCGGGTGCGTTGCAGCCTGGGTCTCGAGGCACGCGCGTGCCTGCGCCCGCTCGGCAACGACATCGTCGGTGCCGGTGAACCAGAGGTGATCGCGCAGCTCTGCGCAGATTGCAGCGCCGGCGAGGGTCGCGAGGGCCAGTGTGCTCACGGGGCGCGGATTTCGAAGCGAACGAGCTCGGAGACCCAGACCGGCCGGCGATCGAGGGCGGTGGCACGCCAATAGTAGGTGCCGGGTGGCAACCCGAGCTCCGCAGGGATCTCCACCTTGGCTGCGCCGATGCCCGTAGCGGTCCACAGCTCGGTCGCACGGGCGTCGAGGATGACGAGCTCGAAGCGTTCGGTGGAGCGTGGCGATCCCAACTCGGCGGGCAGCGCCCCGGTGATGGCCAGAGTCGATGGCTGCCTCGTCAGGATCGCGCCATCCGCCGGTTCGGTGACGATCGCGGAGCGCCCACCTCGTACCTCCGAGGTGGGCTCGGGTGCGGGGAAGCGCGACCACAGGGCAAGGCCCGTGGTCAGCGCCACCAGGGCTGCCGCCGGGAGCCACCGCCGCCACTGGGCCCGCTGCGGAGCCGGTGCCGAGAAGGCGGGGGCCAGGTCGCGAGCGAGCCGCCAGGCATCGGCGCACTCCGCACACTGGCCGATGTGGTCGGCCAGCCGCTCGCGCTCGCGCGCCGGCAGCGAGGGTTCGCGCGCCGCACGGACCACGGCGACGCGCTCGACACAGGTGACACCGGCCGGGTGCCGCGTGCCTTCGCGCCAAACCTGCGAGAGGTCGTCGGATTCCATCGTTTCAGTTCTCCGCAAGTGCGCGCCGCAGGTCGTCGAGCCCGCGGTAGACCAGGTTGCGCGCCTTGGCCTCCGTCCAACCGAGGAGATCGCCGACCTCCTGGGTGGTGAAGCCCTGCAGGTGCAGTTTGACTGCTCTGGCCCGGTTCGGGGCGATCGAGCCGAGAGCCTGGCGGGCTCGCGCCAGCTGCTGGCGTCGCGTCGCCTGGTCCTCCGGCGACGCGGTGGCCGCCCGGATTCTGGCGGTCGGTTCTGCTTCGTTCTCGAGGTCGAGCGCCACCTCGGGGCGCGCTCGGCGTCGGCGAATCGCATCGATGGTGGCGTTGACCGCAGTCATATGCAGGTAGGACGCAGGTGAGGTGATTTCCTTCTCACTCTCGAGCACCCGCCAGAGCCGCAGGATCACCTCCTGTTCGATGTCGTCGAGGTCGTTGGTCAGGGGCGCCGGCAGGGTGCGCTGGATCGCCCGTCGGATCGTGGCCCGATGTTCGGCGAGCAGGCGTTCGAGCAGGGCGCGCAGCGCGTCGCTCATGGCTCGATCCGCTGCGGATGGGTGTAGACGTTGGCGCGGCGATCGCGCAGGAAGCCGACCAGCGTCAGCCCGGCGGCGGCGGCGACGCGAATCGCCAGGCTCGAGGGAGCACCAACCGCCGCCAACAGCGGGTAGCCACGGCGGACCGCTTTGGCCGCAATCTCGTAGCCGACCCTGCCGCTGACCAGGAGCAGCTGATGGCCGGCCTCGGTGTCGGCGGTGAGGCCGATGACCTTGTCGACGGCATTGTGGCGCCCAACGTCCTCGGCTGCTGCGATCAGGCGACCGTCGGGGGTGAAGAGGGCGGCGGCGTGGAGGCCACCGGTTGCCGCGAAGACGCGCTGGCGTGCGCCGAGCGTCGCGACGAGCCCGTAGAGGGTGGAGGTCGCCACCAACGCCCCATCGATCGCCGGGCATCGCGCGTTGTCGATCGCCGTGGCGATCGCCGTGCGACCGCAGGTTCCGCAGGCGGACGACGACCAGCTCAGCCGCTCGAGTGGCGACAGGTCGAGGGTTTCGGCGAGCTCGACTTCGAGACGTTGGTGCTGCGGGCGGGCGGGATCGACCACGGTAGCGATCGACCGGACCGCAGCAGCCGAAGCGATCACACCCTCCGACAGCAACCAGCCGAGCGCGAGCTCGGAGTCCATGCCGGGCGTCCTGAGTGTGGTGAACGCCGCACGGGCGGCTTCGCCGGGGCGGCGAAGAGCGATCTCGAGCGGCTCTTCGACGACCGCCCGGTCCTCGATCGCCGTTGCCTGCTCTCCCTCGTAGAGCAGGACCTCCCACGGCAGGGTCGGGTCGCGATCGCGGGTCACCGGGCGGTGCCAGCAACAGCCGCAAGGGTTGCGGCGAGACCCCTCACAGCAGCTCCATCTTGCGCAGGAACACCACCAGCACCGCGATCGGAACGACGATCCGAATCACCTCCAGCCAGCCGCGGTAGAGCTGGCCGCGCCAGCCCGCCGCGTCGAACTGTGCGCGGCGGTCGGCGTCCTTCAGGCGCCAGCCCACGAACAGCGCGATGCCGAAGCCCCCGATCGGCAGGAACACGTTCGACGTAGTGTCGGCGACGAAGTCGAACCAGTTCTTGCCGAAGAAGTTCTGGCCGGACAACCAGGGATTGGCGCCGTTGGCGAGGGCAGCGGGGATCCCCATCAGGGTGATGGCAAGACCGGTTCCGAGCGTCGCCTTCGTGCGCGAAACCCCGTGTTCGTCGATGAAGTACGTCGCGGCGACCTCGAGCAGGGACATGGTGCTGGTCACGGCGGCGAACACCAGGAGGACGAAGAACACCGTGCCCAGGACCGCACTGCCCGGCATGGTGGAGAAGGCGATCGGAATGTTGGCGAAGACCAGGCCGGGTCCCTGCGCGGGAGCCTGGCCGGCAGTGAAGATGATCGGAAACAGGACGAGACAGGCGAGCAGGGCGATCAAGGTGTCGAGCCCGGCAATCACCAGCGCGTTGGCCGGGATGTCCCGGTCGCGGTCGAGATAGCTGCCGTAGGTCAACATCGCCCCCATGCCGAGACTGAGGGTGAAGAAGGAGTGCCCCAGGGCCTCCAGCACACCACTGGAGGTGAGGTCCTCGGCGTGCAGCCCGAACACGAAGTCGAACCCGGGACCGAAGCCGCTCATGGTGAGGGCCTTGGCGAGAAGGGCCAGGAGCATCAGCAGGAGCGCCGGCATGAGGATCTTCGACCAGCGCTCGAGCCCCTTCTGGACACCCCCGAGCACGACGGCGACGGTCACCGCCATCACCACCCCATGCCAGAAGAGGCTGAGGGGTGCGCTCCCGGCGACGGCGCCGAAGGTCGACCCGATCTCGTCCGCCGAACGTCCGGACAGCCGGCCGGTGACCGACAGGTACACGTAGTGCATCGCCCAGCCCGCGACGACCGAATAGAACGACAAGATGAGGAACGCGCCCCCCACGCCGAGGTAGCCGATGGTGCGGAAGATCCCACCGTTCAGGACTCGGAACGCCCCGACCACCGATGACTGGGTCATGCGTCCGAGCATGATCTCGCCGATCAGGATCGGCAGCCCGACGAGCGCGATGCAGATCAGGTAGATCAGGACGAACAGGCCGCCGCCGTTTTCGCCGGTGATGTAGGGAAAGCGCCAGATGTTTCCGAGACCCACCGCACTGCCGGCGGCGGCGAGGACGAATCCGAACCGTGAACCCCAGTGTTGCCGCTGCTCGGCCATGGCCACACCACTCCTTGTGCCTCAGGCACTGATGCAATGGTGGGTGATGATAGCGGGGTTCGCGGATCCGGGTTTGGGGGAAGTGGAGTGAGGCGGTGGTACTCCATTCCGGCCGGTCGGCGATCAGGACCGCCCCAGGTGCTCGAGGTGGGCGCGAATCTGGCGCAGCGCCAGGGGCTTGGCGGCCGGTGGCACTTCGTCCTCGGCATAGGCGAAGGGGAAGATCGCGGCGGCATCGCGATAGCCGGCATCCCAGGCCGCGCGAATCCGCCCTTCACGTTCGAGCCGATGGGCGATCAGCGCACGCAGGCGCGCGGCCCCGTCGAGCACTGCCGGGCCGTGGCCCGGAAGCAACGTGCGAGGCCCGAGATCGGCGAGGCGCTCGAGGCTTGCGAGATAGGTGCCCATGTGGCCGTCCGGCGGGTCGATGACGATCGTGCTGATCGCCGACATGACGTCACCGCACACCAGGGTGCGGTCGCCCTCGATCCAGAAGGCGACGTGACCGCTGGCGTGGCCGGGGCATTCGATCACCTCGACCTCCATTGGCGCTCCGGGTGTGCCGAGGTCGAAGCGGTCGCCCTCGGCGAAGACGGCGTCGACGGTCAGACCCCGGCGGGCCAGGATCTCTCGCGTGCGGGGGTGGGCTCGGACCAGCAGGCCGCGGCGATGACGCAAGGATTCGACGCCGCCGATGTGGTCGGGGTGGTGGTGGGTCAGCCAAATTTCGCTGGCGCGACGCCCCATCTTGTGCTCGGCAGCGTCGAGGGCTCGCTCGAGGTCCGCCAGCTCAGCCGGGAATGGGGAGCCCGGGTCGACCAGTGCGCAGCCGGTACCGGTGCCGACCAGATAGCAGTTGGTGGTCGCTGCAGGTGGCAGGGTCGGTGTCGCCAGCGGGAACAGGATCACACCGGGTCGAAACTCGATGCGGCGCATCGGTCCGAGATCCGCTTCCTCGGGCTGCCACAACCGTTCGGCCCCGGCGACCGGTCCGTCGCTCGCCAAGACCTCGAGGATGTGGAGAATCGGCGGCGCTACCAGCACCAGGCCGTGGCGCCAACGCTCCAGCGCCTCGGCTGCAAGCACCCATTCGCCGTGCTGCAGCTCACCGCCGCGCGGGACAGCCGGCTGATCCGCGGCGTCGGCCGGCCACTCGAGCAGGAAGAAGCGGTTGTCGAAGCGGATCGGCGCAAACGGGGGTGTCAGCCACCGCCCGCCGAACCGGAGACGGCCGGCGTCGAGGGCGGCACCGAGGTCGGCCAGGGCTGCGCCGAGCTCGTTGCGGTCGGCGGCGGCGATCAGGCGCGAGCGAGCGGCCTGGTCGAGGGGGCGGTCGACGATGGCGAGGTGGCACTCCTCGAGCAACTCCCGCAGAGCGCCGGCAACCACGGCCGGGCTCAGATCCGGTCCGAGATCGCCGGCGCGCAGTGCCTCCGGCAACGGGGAGTGGGTCCACTGCGGGCCTACGACCCGGCCCGAGAGGGGCAGCTCGGCGTCGTTGCGAGCGATGCCGCCACCGGGAAAGGCGTGCCATCCGGGCATGAACGCGGCGGTGGGAGAGCGTTCGATCCAGAACACTTCGACGCCGCGAGTCGAGACTCGCCACGGCACCACCGCGGCTGAAGGGCGCGGTGGCCGCATCGCCACCAGCGGCGTGCCGGCCGCGGCGGCGAGGGCTTCTTCGTAGAGCGAGGGCGGCGCCGATGACGTACTCATGGCGAGAAGGATACCCAAGTGGGGACCGGGTGCGTCCCGGTGGATGCGGCTCGCGCTGCGACGAAGCGGGGCAAGAGCTCGAGCCTCTTTGCGTTCGCCGCCTGGTGACGCGGGTGGCCGGTGGAGCCGCGCTCCCGGCGCGGCTCCTCACGGGCAAGGTGACGGGATCAGTGGGTGACGACTTTCGGCAGGGCCTTGGCCTGGTCGATCCAGCCGGCCACCTGCTTTTCGCTGGCCACTTGGCGGACCAGCTTCTTGGTCGTATTGACCTCGACCATCTTGGCATGGAGGTTGTCGGCTCGTCTCTTCGAGAGCTCTGGCACGCTGTCGACTCCGGCGGCCTCGAGCAACTCGGCGTATTCGCCGCCAATGCCCTTGATCCGCATCAAGTCGGCGTGATTGACCCACTTGAGGATGCGGGCTTCGTCGATGCCGGTGTCCTCGGCGAGCTTGAGGCGGGCCTTCTTGCCGGCAGCGTGACTCAGGAGCCCTTCGCAGCTCTTGATCTTGCACTCGCCGAGCTTGGCGGCGAACGTCGGACCGATTCCCTCGATGGTCGTCAGCTTCATCTGCCTTCCTCCTGGCTGCGTCGCGTCGGTGTGTCGCGACGACTGGGTCAAGCGTATCGGAACGAGCCGGCCCGGGAAAGCCTCGTCGGGGACCCGGGATCCGATCCCCGACCCCCAATCCCCAATTCCCAATCCCCGGTCCCCGGTCCCCTCCTCCCTGGTATGCTCGCCCGCGGAGGAAGCTCATGCGCACTGTGCCGATTCTTTTGCTCTTCGCCCTGATGGCCGGCCCGGCCGCCGCGGCGGGAGAACACCGTCTGGGGCTGGGTCTGCACTACTGGGGCGGGGATCTCGATGATGTCGTGGCGGACGGCCTTCCCGACGTTTCGGATGACGGCGTCGGGGCCGTGATCTCGTGGCAATACGTGGCCGACTGGTTGGTCCGATTCGAGGTCGACCTGGAAGTACACCCCGACGGCTACGCCGGATCTGACGACACCACCGTGGCGCCGAGTGTGTTCGTGTTGCTCGGCACCGGAACCTTCTACGCCGGCGCGGGTGTCGGCGTCGCGGTGTCGAGTGATTTTGCCGATGACGTCTCCGATCCGTATTGGACCGGTCGCCTGGGCATCGACCTACACCCGGCACCGCGAATCCACATCGACGTGCACGCCGACTACCGGGTCGACGCGTTCGCGGATCTCGAAGAGGTGGAGCTCGACGGTGATCTGTGGACGGTCGGCGCGATGGTGCGGTTCACCCTGTAGTCGGTCCTTTTCTGTCACCGCAATCTCCCCCTTTCGGGGGACGCGCAGCGGGCTCGTGCTCTAGTACGATCCGGGGGTGCTTCGGCTCATCGCTTACGTCGAGGACGGCGCTCGCCGTTTTCCGCTGGTGCGGGACGAGATGGTCGTGGGCCGGGATCCGCGCTGCGAGATCTGCCTGCCGTACCACGGCGTAGCCGATCGACACGCCATGGTTCGCGTGCGCGGCGAGGAAGTCGAAGTCGAGGACTTGGGCTCCCGTCGAGGTGTGGTAGTCAACGGCGAACGCGTGAAGCTCGCCAGGATGCGGCAGCTCGACGAGCTCAAAGTCGGGACGGTCTCGCTGCTCCTGGAGGAGGTCGAGGGCGAAGCCGTCGCCGTCGAGCCCCAGGTGGTGTCCGAGCCGACGGGTGAGGTGCGCCCGGAGATCCTGCTCGACCATCTGTCGACGGTGTCCAGGTGGGTGCTCGAGGATGCGGCCAGCCGCCGCACGCTCGAGTCGCTCGTCACCGCACTGCTGCGTGAGTTCGGTGGGGGAGCCGCAGTGCTGCTGCAGCGCGCAGCCGAGGGTGAGAGCGTGCGGTTCACCGCCACGACCGACGCGCGCTGGCTCGGCATCGGCGAAGAGTTGCGCACGGCGCTCGGCGATCGGGACGAGGGGGAGCTGACGCTGACCGCCGCAGGCGACCGGCCTGCTGCCTGGGTGCATGCGAGCTCCTTCGAAGCCGTGACCCGCCGGCATCGCTTCTTTGTGGTGCTGCCGCCGCGCGCGGCCGGGGAGTGGAATCCCGGACCGGGGTTGAGCGCTCTCGGTCGTCTGATCGCGATGGGCTTGATCCACCACGTCGGGCGTTACGAACCCCTCTTGCCTGGCAAGGAGGCCCGTCCGGGGCTGCGCCTCCATGCCGGCCTGGTGGCCGGGGAGTCGCGGGCGATGCGGAGCCTGCTCGATCAGCTCGACACCGCGCTCGACCCGAGTGTGGCGGTGTTGCTGGTGGGTGAGCCGGGAAGTGGCCGGGAGCTCGTGGCCCGGTCGTTGCACCAGTCGTCGGATCGCGCGACCGGGCCGTTCCTCACGGCGAGCTGTGGCGGGGCCGAGTTGCGCCAGATCGAGGTCGACCTCTTTGGCGCCGAGGTTCCGGGGCGTGACGGGCGGCCACTGCGGCGCGAAGGCAAGCTCACCCTCGCCGCCGGCGGCACGCTGTTGCTCCAGGACGTCGACCAACTTCCTCTGGTGTTGCAGGGCCGGATGGTGCGCTTTCTGCGCACCGGCGAGGTCGAGGCGACGGGCTCGCTTTCCGCCGAGAGCTCGACGGCCCGCATCATCGCAACCAGCACGTCGCCACTCGATCCCTTGGTCGCCAACGGTAGCTTCCGCGGCGATCTCGCCTACCGGTTGGCGCAGGTTGCGGTCCACGTGCCGCCGCTGCGCGACCGCCGAGAAGACCTGCCGCTGCTGCTGCAGGCCGCGATCAATCGCTTCTGCCACGCCACCGGCAAGCGGGTGCAGGGCATCGGTCTGAGGGCGATGGGGCTGCTGACCCGCTACGGCTGGCCGGGGAATCTGCTGGAGCTCGAAGCCGTGGTGCGGCAAGCGGTGGCCCTGTGCCCGGAAGGCCAGCCGATCGCCGTCGAGCACCTCCCCCAGCAGGTTCGCAGCGCCGAGCTGCACCAGCTCGATCTGCAGGACTCCGACAGCGAGCTCGACCTCGAACGCATCACGGCGGCGTGTGAGATCGCAGCCATCCGTGAGGCCTTGCGGCGGACCCGCGGCAATCGCTCCGAGGCCGCTCGGCTCCTGGGTCTGTCGCGCAATGGGTTGGCGCTGAAGATGCGCCGCCACGCCTTCAGTCCGGTGTCGTGAGTCGCCGCGCCCGCTCGATCCGATCGCCCACTTCGAGTTGGTCGATCACCTCCATCCCCTGCACGATGCGACCGTAGACGGTGTAGTTGCCGTCGAGGTGGGGCGTGGGCGCAAGGGTCACGAAGAACTGTGACCCGCCGGTGTCCTTGCCGGCCTTGGCCATACCCACCATGCCGCGGTCGAGGGGAACTCGCGAGACCTCGTCACGCAACTGGAACTCCGGTCCGCCCCAGCCGTCGCCGCGGGGATCGCCACCCTGGACCACGAAACCCGGGACGACGCGATGGATCGTCAATCCGTCGTAGAAGCCTCGGTCGACCAGTGCCAGCAGGCTCGCCACGTGTAGTGGCGCGACCTCGTCGAGGCCCTCGATCACGAAGCCGCCCCGAGAGGTTTGAAACTCGACCCGGGGGCGGCGCGGTAGGGCGGAGTCGAGGAAGGGCGAGGGTTCGTTCAGCTCGGTGGGCGAGGTCGAGGGCTCCGGGTGGCCGGCGCGACGCAGCGCGGCGAGCGCCCGCATGCGGACCGCCGGAGCCGGATCGCTGCCGGCTTCGAGCAGCAGCTCGGGATCTTCGGCCAAGGCTTCGACGATGGCCTCCCGCAGCTCGATCCACTCGGCCCCGGTGCTGTTCGCGAAGACCTGGCGAAGGCGCTCGGCGCGGTGCTCGTCGGTGCCGGCTGCAATCAGGTCGACGGCCGTACCCCTCTCCGCGATGTCGCCCGATGCGAGCGCTGCGGTGACGGCGCCGGCCGCCATGGGCAAATCGCCGAGGGTTTCCAAGGCCCGCAGCCTGACGCTGCGATCCGGGTCGGCCAATGCTGGGGCCCCGAGCTGCTCGCGTTGGGCCGGAGGCAGGCCGGCCAGGGCGGCGACGGCCGAGCTGCGAATGGCGGCGAGTGGATCCGCGAGCCGCGCGCGCAGGCGTTCCTCCGCGGTGGCGCCTCCGCGGCGGGCAAGGGCTGCCAACGCCGCGGTGCGAACGCTCGGCGCCGGGTCCTCCGCTTCGAGGCGAACCAGCAGACTCTCGGCCTCGGGATCGCGGTGTGATCCAAGGCCGGTGGCGAAGGCGGACCGGACCGGGGCGGCGGCATCGTTGGCCACCACGAGTGGCAGGCGGTCGACGGCGCCGAGCTCGACCAGCGCGGCGACGGCCTCGCGTCGCACCCGCGGTGAGACGTCCTGGGCGGCGATGGCGAGAGCGTCGAGCGTGGCCGGCATCACTGCGGAACCGGCGCGGGCGATGGCCCGAGCAGTGAAAAAGCGAGTCCACTCGTCCGAATCGGCCAACAGCGGTACCAGCGAGTCGACGGCAACCGGGTCGGCCAGCCGGGATAGTGCGTGCGCAGCGGCGCGCCGTGGCCCGGCCTCGATGTCGCCCAGCAGAGCGCGAAGCGCGGCAGCCGCGGCCGGCGAGGCATCGGGCTCGGCCGCGACCTCGCGCCGCCAGCGAGGCGCGAAGCGGCGCCGGAACAGCGCGTCGGCGACGGCGGCCCGGACTTCGGCGCTGGGCGCTTCGGCGACCGACAGAATGGCCGTCTCGGCGGCGACGGTAGCCAACTTCCCCAGGGCCTCGACCGCGACGACGACGCGCGTGGGATCGTCACTGGGCAGCCACGCGGCCACGGCCTCGACGGCGGCGCCGGGAATCCGGTTGCCGACGGCGAGCCCGAGCTGGCCGATGCCCCAGACCGCGAGCTGCGCCACTTCCTCGTCGGCGTCGGACTGGGCCTGCCGCAGCACCGCGAGATCTGCGGGATCCTGAATCCTCGCCACGGCGAGAACGGCGCGGGCGCGGACGGCCGGATCGGGGTGCCGGGTCAGTGCGGCGAGCTCCCCGGACCCGCCCGCGCGCTGGTCTTCGAGCACCGCAATGTGCTGGAGCGGCGACTCCGGAGTCACTCGGGGAGCGCATCCGACGGTCGAGGTCACGCAGGCGGCGAGGAGGAACTGAACGGATCTCATCCAAGGTTCCTACCACCAAAACGCGGCGCGTGGCAACCGGAGCATACCCCGGCGCGGTGTGCCGGCAGCCGGCAGACGGTAGCCCTGATTCTCAAAGATGGGTGTCGATGTTAGGATTCAGGCGTTTTGGCGAAGCTCGAGAAAATCGGCAAGTACGAGATCCTCGGCCAGATCGCGGCCGGTGGCTTTGGCGTCGTGTACAAGGCTCGGGATCCGTTCATCAAGCGGTTGGTGGCGATCAAGACCTGTCCGGCCGACAACGAGGATCTGCGCAATCGCTTCTTTCGGGAAGCGGAAATCGTCGGCAACCTCAAGCACCCGAACATCACCATCGTCCACGACTTCGGCGTCGAAGGCGACTTCGCCTACTTGGTCCAGGAGTACCTTTCAGGCGAAGACCTGCTGGCCAAGATCCGCGAGAAACGCGCTCTCGAGCTGAGCGAGAAGCTCGAGATCCTGCTGCAGGTGGCTCAGGGGCTCGGATACGCCCACTCCCAGGGTGTCATCCATCGCGACGTCAAGCCGGGGAACATCCGCGTGCTCGAGGACGCCAAAGTCAAGATCATGGACTTCGGCATCGCCAAGCTGATCACCGCGCGCACGCAGCTGACGCAGAAGGGCATGACGGTCGGCACCGTTGGGTACCTCGCGCCCGAGCAGGTCAGTGACGGTGAGGTGACTCAGCGCACCGACATCTTTGGCTTCGGGGTGCTGGCCTACGAGTTCCTGACCTATCGGCGACCCTTCCGCGGCCGGACTCTGGGCGAGCTGATTCCCCGCATCATGAAGGAGGAGCCGCCGCCGGTATCGACGCTGGTCGTCGATGCGCCGCCCGCACTCGATGCCGTCATCGGTCGCTGCTTGGCGAAGAATCCCGCTGAGCGCTATCCCTCGTTCGAGGAGGTGATCGACGAGCTCGGTGGAATCCTCTCGGAGGCTCAGCTGGCTGCGGCACTGCCCGGAGACGTCGTCGAGCAGACCGTTCGCCTCAGCACGGCGGACGCACCTGCGAGGGCGCCCGCACCGGCGGTAGCCGCGATGCCCACGCCGGCGCCGGCTTCGGCAGTTGCAGCAGCGGAAGCCGGTTCGAGAGCGGTCGAGGCAGCGTCGGGATCGGCTCCGCCCGAGGAAGCGAAGTCGGTTTTCGAGGACACCCGCCCCGTCCTGATTCCCGAGGAGCTGGTCGCCATCTCGCGCGATGTCGAGGCCGAGCTCGATCACCTCGATGGGCGACCTCGGTCGTCGGCGCCCCCGCCGGAGCCGACCCCCGTGCCGCGGGCGGCACCGATTCACCCGGCGCCGGCGACGGGCACGACCGCCGGGTCTGGGCCTCGAGTGGTTCCCGGCGCGCCGTCAGTCGAAGCTTTGCCGCCGCCGGATCCCGATCTCTCGATGTCGGGCTTTGCGCCGCCGCCCCTCCCGGCACCGCCGCCGGCCGCGGACGGCACGGCTGAGGCCGAGACGCCGCCCGAGGCGGCCAACGTCATCGGCGGTGTGGCGCCGAGCTCCGACGGTGGAATCGGAATCGGGCGGGTGCTGGTCGTCGCCTTCGCCGGCCTGATCGTGCTGGTCGGCCTGATCGCGGCGGGCTGGTATGTGCTCGGCCGACGTGAGGTGCAGCAACCCCCGGTGGTGACCGCTGCTCCCGCTCCGGCGCCGGTGGCTGCGCCGCGCCCTGCCGCGGCGGCGACCGGCGTCGTGGTGATCGTCGCCGCGCCGTGGGGAATGGTCGAGCGAGTCGTTGCCGACGACGGTACCGAGGTCATCGGGGCACCGTTTGGTCCCACACCGGTGCGAATCGAAGTGCCGGCAGGCTCCTACCGGATCGAGGTGAGCCATCCCGAGCTGCCCGAGGCGGTGCAGTGTGACGTGGTGGTCCCGGCGGCGGGCGACGTGAGGTGTGAGGTCGCCACCGCTGCGATGGACGTCAATCAGTACTTCCGCGATGCGGGGTGGTGGCGATGAAGGTCTTCCAAGTGGTCGCCGTGGCTTTCGCTGCGGTGGCGCTGTCGTGGACGCCGGCCGCGGGCGATTCCTGGGACGACTTCAAGGCCGGTGTCGAGGCCCAGGAGCGGGGCGACCACGCTGCCGCCGTGCGCCTGTTGCAGCGGGCGATTGCGGAGAAGGGCGAGGAGAGCTCCACGGTCTTTCGGCGCTACTTGCCCCACTATCACCTCGGCATCTCCCAGGCGGCCCTCGGCGACTGCCGGGCGGCGGTGGCCTCGTTCGACGAAAGCCGCCGCCAGGGCAAGAACACCCGCGACCGCGAGCTCCAGACGATGCAAGCGGCGCGTTCTCGGTGTGAGGCGGTGGTCGAGCGTGGTGACGGTCTGGTCGTGCGGATCGAGGACGAGCTCGACGCGGCCAACGCCGCCCTCGACACGATCGAGAGTCTGGCCCGTGCCCCGGTGCTGCGGACCGCCTGGCGCAAGGGGCGGCCCTCGTACGCCGAGCGGCAGACCACGGCGCGGACCAAGGTCGCCGGCCTGCGCGAGAACCTGGCAAACGGCCGGCGTCTGCCCGATCTCGAGTTGCTCGAGCGCACCCTGGAGGAATCCAAGACCCAGAAGGACTCGGTCGTCGCCCTGCGCAAGGAAGCGCAGCAGCTTTTCGACGAGGTCCGTGCCGCCGCCGATCAACGCATGGCCGACCTGCAGTCCCTCGTGTCGACGGCGCAGCGTGACGTGCGATTCGTCGCCGGCCTCGGCGTGTCCTCACCCCGGCTGGTGGAGGCGACGCGCAACCTCGAGGCCGCTCTGGAGCGGGCCGCAGGCGTCGAGCTCGGCACCCCGGAGGAAGAGGTCGAGGCGGTCGTCGAGGCCATTCGCAAGGAGCTCGGCAGCCTGCGCCGCGAGGCTCGACAACCTCCCGAAGACCTGCGCCAGATCGCCGAATCGGTCCTCGGTGGTCGCTACGAGGAGGCTCTCGAGCGCCTTGCTGCCGCCACGTTTGCCGAACCCCGCGCCGAAGGTCATGCTTGCCTGCTTCGGGCTGCCGCGACCTGGGGGCGGGATCGCCAAGCCGGTGCTTCCGACAGCGCCGGCCGCCAGGTGGTCGAGGAATGTTTCGCGAGAACGCGCATGCCCACCCTCGTCGAGCGCGCTTTCTCGCCGGCATTCGTGGCCCTGGTGCGTGACGTCGAAGCGGCGCGGGCTGCAGCGCCCTGACGCGGCCACTGAGCACGCCAGCTCCCACGACGGGCGCTTGGCGTCCTCCGTCCAGCGCGACCCTTACGGGGCTTCCAGTACCCGCACCTCGATGCGGCTCGGATGTTCCGCCGAGCGGTGCACCGTGTGGGTTGCCTTGATGAAGTCCTCGGCCTTGGCCTCGAAGATGTTGTCGACCCAGCTCTGAGGGTTGCGATCGAAGAGCGGGAACCAGGTGGACTGCACCTGTACCATGATGCGGTGGCCGCGCTTGAAGGTGTGGAAGACGTCCTGGAGCGGTACCGCGACCTTGGTCGGCACACCAGGCTCGAAGGGCTTGGGGACCTCGTAGCTTTCCCGGAAGCGACCGCGGAAGATCTCGCCCCTGACCAGTTGCTGCATGTTGCCCTTCCAGGCGATCTCGCTGGGCTCGCGGCCGGACTCGGCGTCGGGGTGTTCGGGCGGGAAGACATCGATGAGCTTGACCACCCAGTCGGCGTCCTGACCGGTCGTCGAGACCCAGAGGTCGGCGAGGATCGGGCCGGCAAGCGTCAGGTCGGCCTCGAGCACCTCCGTCTGGTACACCAACACATCAGGTCGCCGCCCGAACAGGCGCTGGTCCTCGGTCATGTAGTTGGGATTCCAGCCGACGTTGATCTCGCGAGTGTACGGGACCGGTTTGGCGGGATCGGACACGTAGGAGTCGGCCTGCACCGACTGTGCAGGCGCGGTTGCAGGAGCGGTCCAGGCCAGGGAGCCCTCGTTCGCCAGGTAGAGCGTCTTGGGCCGTGCCTGTCGAGGCGGCCAGGAATCGAAGCTGCGCCAGCGGTCGGCGCCGGTCTCGTACACCAGGGCCTCGGGAAGGCTGGGCTTGGCTTTGCCCTTGAGGAAGTGCTCGAAGAACGGCAGGTCGACGTTGTCGCGATACCAGGCGGCCGCGTTGAAGCCGAAGTCGGCGTCCCCGAGGACCTGGGTGTCCTCGGAGTTCCAGCGCCCGTGGCGCCATGGCCCCATCACCAGAATGTTCCAGGCCTTGGGGTTGCGCTCCTCGATCGAGCGGTAGATGTGCAGCGGGCCGTAGAGATCCTCCATGTCGTACCAACCGCCGACCGTCATCACCGCGGCCCCCACGCCACGCAGGTGGGGGAGCAGGTTGCGCGCCTGCCAGAACTCGTCGTAGTTCGGGTGAGCGGTGGCTTGGTTCCAGAAGGCAATTTCGCCGTTGAGGTACTCGGCCGAGTTGAGATTGGCGAGCGGGCCGACGTCGAGGAAGAAGTCGTAGCCGTCGGCGTTCTTCATGTCAAAGCGTTCCGGACGTTCGGTCGTCGGCTTGGGACGGGGTTTGCCGAAGCCGGAGAAGAAGTTGAAGGCCATGCCCAGGGTGAAGGCGCCGTGGTGATGCATGTCGTCGCCGATGAACCAGTCGGCGATCGGGGCCTGCGGGGATACCGCCTCCAGAGCCGGATGGGAGTTGATCGTGCCGGCGGCAGCGTAGAAGCCGGGGTAGGACACCCCCCACAGGCCCACTTTGCCGTTGTTGCGCTCGACGTTGGCCAGCAGCCACTCGATCGTGTCGTAGGTGTCGGTGCTCTCATCGACATCCGCCGGCTTTTTCTTCGGCAGGATCGGTCGCATGTCGACGAACTCGCCCTCCGACATGTATTTGCCACGAACGTCCTGGAACACGAAGATGAACCCGGCGTCCTCGAACAACCGACTCGGTCCCAGGGTCTCGCGGTAGCGATCGGCGCCGTAGGGGCCGGCGCTGTAGGGCGTGCGCAGCATCAACAGTGGCCAGGGTCCACCTTCGAGGCGGTTGGGAACGTAGATGGTGGTGAACAGCCGCACGCCGTCGCGCATCGGGATCTGCGCTTCGAACTTGCTGTAGTTGGCCCGGATCGCCGCCGCACGGGCAGCGCGCGCGTCATCGCCGAAGGCCGCCTGGCCTGGTGTCATCAGCCCGAGCGCCGCGGCGATCAAGCCAGTCCGCAGGAAAAGGTGCAACGGAAGTCCTCGCTTGCGCATCGTGACGTCGCCTCCGGTCGTCGTAAGCCGCGAGCCTAACAGGTGCGTGCACCCCGCCGGCGAAGGCTGCTGGAGGCCGCGGGAGCGGTGGCCGTTCGGGAAGCCCTCGACGACCGGCTGGCGGGGGAGGCGGGCAGCGGGGCCGATCAAGGACTCCTCCAGCAGCTCATTCCATCAGGGAATGGAGCCGAGCAGCCGGGCTCCGCGGCGGCCTGCTCGGCTGGCCTACTGCTGCGGGTGTGCGAGCTCCTGAACGAACCGCACGACGTCGTGGAGGTCGTCCTCGTCGAGGCTCTTGCCGTAGGCGATCATCCGCGGCGAGAGTCCGACCTTGGCGCCGCCGTCACGCACGACGACGTAGGCTCCCCAGTCGCTCGGGTACGCTCGCGCGGCTGGGTCCCGAAGATCTCGGGCGGGGGGATCGAGCGCGATCTTCCCCTTGCCACCGCCGTCTGCGCCGTGACAGAGCGCGCAGGTCTTCAGGAAACGAGCCTTCCCGCGTTGCGCGTCACCACGCAAGGTCCAAGCCTCCGGCTCAGCCGGGAGCGCCGACGGCGTCGAGACGAGAGTAGCCAGAAGCAAGGTCAGCATCGGCGGATTTTAGTCCAGCGGGTGACAACGAAGAGCGGCGCCGATCTCATGTGTGATCGTGTATGCTGTGAAGACATTGCAAAGAGGCTGAAATTGCCATGAAGCATTCAAGTCTGGTTCTGATCGTGCTGGCGGCAACTGGGGGTGCATGGGCTCAGGCTCTGCCGGGCGGTTTTCGCTTGGTCGCCGACGTCGAGGACGACCGCCCCGCGCGGCCGGCCTTCGGCGGCTGGGCTTGGTCGGCACCGCAAGGGCTGGTTCTGGCCGGAGGGGACGGACTGTGGAAGGTCGATCCGGAAGGGGAGGAACCACCGACGCTGTTGCTCCGGCAGGTCGTACCCTCGGAGGTTCAGCAGCTCGACGGAGACCTGGTGGCCTGGGGACTGGGTCCGGACGGCGAACGAGGCTTGTGGCTGACCGATGGTGCGGCCGTGCACCGCTTGGCGCCGGCGTCGTTTCGCAGGATTGGCTCGGTAGCACGCCAGGGCGATGACTTTCTGGTCAAGCAGCTCGGCGATACGTTTGGAGGGGAGCTGTGGAGGTTGGGCCCGGGCGCAGAGCCCGTCTCGCTCGGCGCCGGCGGCGTGTTCGACACCGGTTTCGCCCTGCTCTGCGGCGGTGTTTGGGCGGTCCCAGGCAGGTTCCTCGACTGCGGAGTCTTCGGCCAACAGTTCGCAATACGGCTGACCGATGGCTACGGCGCCGTGGAAGAGGTGGGTCTCTGGGCACAGCCCGACGACCCCCAGAACCCGATCGAAATCGCCGGTGAGGTGTGGTTTACGGTCGGCTATCAAGCTCTGCTGGCGTCGGACGGAACTGCTGCCGGCACCCGATTCGTGGGTGGAGAGACTGCCGGGCCGCCGTTTGACCTCTGGGGCGAGATCGGCTGGGTCGAGTGCGACACCGATGGCTGTGGTCTGTGGGCCGAGGGGGCTGTCGGAGCTCGACTCGTACGGGAGCTGCCGCCGTGGAGCGAGAGCGTTACGCCGAAACCGATCGGCGGTCGCCTGTACTTCGTCCAGTACGGATCGTCGCCCCAGGAGCTTTGGGCGTTCGACGGGGAGACTCTCGAGATCGTTGGATCGTTTCCCGGCGTCCCGGCCGGGCCGCTGGTCGCGGACGGGAACCCCGACCGAGTGCTGATGCTGGTTCGCGCCCCGGCCGAGGCGGGGTACGAGACCTGGCAGGCCGACGCAGGCGCCGGTACCCTCGAAAGGATCACCGGCCCCGGCTTGGAATTCCCGTACTACAGCCCGGTGCTGGCGGGTCTGGGCCCCGGGCTGGAGCCCCTCGTTCCTTGGGTCGACGAGGCGGGCGTGGCCCGGCCCGGCCGAGTCGAGGAAAGCGCCATCGTGCCTTTTGATGGTCTCGATCTCGCCGGCACCGCGAGCTCGCGCACCAGGTTCCTCGGCGCTCGAGAAGGCGAGGTGTGGTTCTCGGCCTCGACCGGAGCGGAGGGAGCTACCATCTGGCGTTCCGACGGCTCGAGCGCGGGTACCCGCTCGATCGCGCCGACTGCCTGCCCGCGACGCTTTGCCGACGTCACCCCGACGCTGGTCGGAGATCTGATCGTCGACTGCGTGCGGAGCGATGGCCAAGCAGCGGTATGGTTCCTCGGAGACGACACCCAAACTCGGGTCGATTTGAGCGTTGGCGTGCCACCCTTGGGATTCGATCGACCGCCACCGGTGGTTGCGCTGGGTCGCACGCTGGTCTACTCCGGCGTTCACCAGGGCGTGCGTGCCCTGCTCGCCCGCGACGCCGCCGCCGACGCCGAGCCCCGCGTTCTGGTCGAAACCTCGTGCTGGCGACTCGCGCGGGCGGCGAGCCGTGCGGTGGCCCAGTGTGGTTCGGTGCTGTGGGGGACCGACGGCAGCTCCGCAGAGATGCTCTTGCCGGCTCCCGTTTGGGCCCTGACAGAGGCTGGAGGGCGGGTCGTCGTGGGCTCCGAGGCCTCCTGGATTACGGATGGAACGCTGGTTGGAACGAGACCACTTTCGGCGAGATTGCATGGTCTCGCGCCGGCGCCGGCCGACGCGGCGTGGACCTGTGGGTGGACTGCGGATGCGCTGGTCCGGCTCGATCTGCCTTCGGGGAAGGTCGAGGTGTTGGCGCAGGTCCAGGCCGGCTGGTCGGCAGTACCGGGCTCGTCGCGAGAAGCCCAGGTGTTGGTGAACGACTATTGGACCTCGGGAGAGCGCCACTGGTGGCGGTGTGACGGGAGCGTCGGGGGAACGCGGGAAGTGCTGGTCGAACCTCGTGACTGGATCCCCGAGCGTCTCGCGACCGACGGGCGGTCCGTCTGGCGATACACGCGTGCTTCTCGCGAGCAGATACGGCGCCTGTCCCTCTCGACGGGAGCCTGGTCGAGGTTGGTCGATCTCCCGGCCGCAGTCGAGGAGTTTCCGGTGTTCAATCCCTGGGACTTCATCGACGCTATCGTCGTCGACGGTGCATCGCTGTGGGTGACATTGCCTCACCCTGACTTCGGCCGGGAGCCGTGGGTGCTCGACGTTGGTCCGATCTTCGCCGACGGCTTCGAGAGCGGTGACCTTGCCGCTTGGGCGCAGGATTCGAAGGATCGGATGGGCCCAGCTGCGAGCCTGCTGCAGAGCCATGTGGCCGGGGGCGGCGGGCTCCGCGGTGGAGAGGCACCTTCGGGAGGTGGAGATGTCTAGAGCTCGAACGGTGGTTCTGATCGGGCTGGTGGCGACCTGGAGCGCTGGAGCCCAAACCCTTCCGGGCGGTTTTCGCTTGGTCGCCGACGTCGAGGGCGACCGACTCGCGCGGCCGGCCTTCGGCGGCTGGGCTTGGTCGGCACCGCAAGGGCTGGTTCTG
>CAZRFU010000061.1:0-3711 GCA_964599475.1 uncultured Thermoanaerobaculia bacterium | reverse complement strand
ACGGACTGTGGAAGGTCGATCCGGAAGGGGAGGAACCACCGACGCTGTTGCTCCGACAGGTCGTACCCTCGGAGGTTCAGCAGCTCGACGGAGACCTGGTGGCATGGGGACTGGGCCCGGACGAAGAACGAGGGATGTGGCTGATCGATGGTTCGAGCGTGCGTCGTTTGGCACCGCCGACGTTCTCGCGGGTCGGCCCCGTCGCTCGGCAAGGCGATGACTTCCTGGTCAAGCAGTGGCGCTGGGGAGGTTGGCCGTCGGCAGGAGACCTCTGGCGGTTGGGCCCTGGGCTCGAGCCGGTGCTACTCGGCCCCGGAGCGATCTTCGACAGCGGCTGGGAGCTCCTGTGCACAGGAGTCTGGCCGGTTCCAAACGGCTTCCTTTTCTGCGCCAGTCCGCAGGGACTGTGGCTTGCGAATGGCTTCGGTTCCACGGCTGAGGTTGCTTTGCCAGTGTTCCTGGATGACCACCGCGTGCCCCTCGAGCTCGCAGGCCTTTCCTATCTCACCACGCTTGGAGGCTGGGGACTCGTGGCGTCGGACGGTAGCGTCCCCGGTACCCGGTTGATCGCCGAGGGCCTGGCCGGGCCGGCCTTCGAGTTGTCGGGGGAGATCGCTTGGGTGGGCTGCGACGGCGTGAGCTGTCGCCTCTGGGCGGGTGGCGGAGTCGAGCCCCGGGTCGTGCAGGAACTGCCATTCTACGCCGAGAGTTTGAGCGTCCGCCCGATTGGCGGGCGGCTCTACTTTGGCAGACCCATTGGCTCCAGCTGGGAACTCTGGGCGCTCGAAGGGGAGGCATTCGCCCAGATTGGTGCTCTTCCCGGGATGCCGGTCGCGCCGATGATCGGGGTTGAGGCCGCCGATCAAGCCGTCGTATTGGTACGCACACCGAACTCCTCGCGCTTCGAGACGTGGCTCGTCGACGCACCCGCCCGCAAGCTGACGCGAATTGCCGGTGCGAGTTGGGACTATCCACCTTCCGGTCCGGTGCTGTCTCCCGCCCCAGCCGGTCAGGCGCCTCTCGTTGCGTGGACCGACGGCGCCGGCACTGCTCGTGCGGGTCGGGTTTCAGCCAGTGGCTCGATTGTGCCGTTCGACGGTCTGGACCTGACGGCTACCGCAAGCTCGAGGCCTTCTTTACTCGGCGCGCGGGGCGACGAGACGTGGTTTTGGGCCGCGACCAGCGAGGGAGGAGCGATCTGGCGCTCGCGCGGGACTGCGGCGACGACCTCGCGAGCCTTCCCCAGCGCGTGTCTGGCGAGTTTTCCACAGGATCGCCCGCAGTTGCTGGCGGATTTCATCATCGACTGTGTGCGAGAGGACGGTTTGGCGACGGCGTGGTTCCTCGGTGTCGACACGCCGGTCGCCATGGAGCTGAGGATCCGCCCACAGCCGACGCTCTTCACCGGTCCCACCCCGGTGAGGGTCGCCCAACTCGGAGCTGGCCTCGTCTACGCCGGTTACTACGATGGGGAATACGCTCTCGTCGGGCAGAGCCTACGGGAGCAGGGAGTGGAGGTCCTGGGTCCGGGTGGCTGCTGGTGGCTGGCTCGGGCCGGCGATCGGGTCCTCGCCGGCTGCCCAACCGGCACCTGGTCGACCGACGGTACTCCCGCTGGTTCCATGGCGCTGCCCCTCGCGGCGGGTATCCCTGTCGAGGCCGGCGGTCGGATGCTCCTGACGGTCGGGGCGAGCTCGTGGCTGACGGACGGCACCCTGGCTGGCACACGAGAGCTCTCGGACCAACTTTCGGGGGCCGTCGCTGCATCGCCAACAGCAACGTGGACCTGCGCGTGGTCCACCAACGGTCTCCTACGGCTGGACTTGCGGAGCGGCGAGAGTGAGCTTCTGGCACAAACGCCGTGGATAGACTGGTTCGCGGTGCCACGATCTACGGACGACATTGCGGTTCTGGTCGGCGTTGACCCCTCGTCGGGGCATCGTGCCTGGTGGCGCTGTGACGGCACTACCGAAGGGACCTACATACTGGCTACGGGGTCGCTCGACCGCAGGGCCGAGAGTCTCATGGCGACTGACGAGGTGCTCTGGCGACACTCGAAGGAGTCTCGCGAACGGGTCGAGCGGCTGTCGCTGACGACGGGTGAGTGGACTACTCTGGCGGACCTGCCGGCGGCGGTCGAGGAGTTCCCGGTCGACGAGCCCTTCGATGCGATGAGCCCACTCGTTCTCTCAGGCGACTCCCTGTGGCTCACGCTACCGGATCCGCAGTTTGGGAGAGAGCCTTGGATCCTCGATGTCGGTCCCCTCTTCGCCGACGGCTTCGAGAGTGGCGAGCTCCGCGCCTGGGCCCGGGACACCGCTCTTTCCGCTGAACAGCTGGCTCGCTGAGCTCTGCTGCCGCGACCGTGACTGCGGGCACACCCGGAGAAGTGCGCGCTGCCACGCGCACCTGGGGCGCTCCCGCGGCCCGTACACCAGAACGCCTTTCGCGAGATCCTCCGGCGGATCCCGCTCCCTGATCCCTGATCCCAGTACCCGGTGCCCGGTACCTTCCTGAGTACCCAATACCCAATACCCAATACCCAATACCCAATACCCAATACCCAATACCTTCTTGAGTACCCGGTACCCGGTACCCGGTACCCGGTACCCGGTACCCGGTCCCTGGTCCCTTCCCGTGCGTTAGGATCCTCCACCGGAGGAACGAGATGGCGACGGAGCTCAGAGTACCCCCAGTCGGCGAGTCGATCACCGAAGGTGTGATCGCCGAGTGGTTGAAGCAGGTTGGCGACCACTTCGAAGCGGACGAACCGCTGGTGGTGATCGAAACCGACAAGGTCAACGTAGAGCTGCCGGCGCCTGCCGCAGGCACCCTGACCAAGATCCTCAAGGCAGCCGGCGAGACCGTAGCGATCGACGAGGTGGTGGGGGAGATGGAGGCAGGAGCTGCACCCGCAGCGAAGTCGGCTGCCGAGCCCGCGCCGAAGTCTGAGCCCAAGGCCGAAGCGACCGCGACCGAGAAGGTGGCGATGCCGGCGGCGGCCAAGGAGATGGCGCAGAAGGGCATCGACCCGGCGAGCGTCGAGGGCACCGGCAAGGGCGGACGGATCCTCAAGGAGGATGTCGCCAAGGCGGCAGAGGCTCCGGCGGCCAAGCCTGCCCCAACGCCGGCACCGAAGCCCGCCGCGACGACAGCGCCGGCGCCCGCTGGTGGATCGCGCGAGGAGCGCGCGGTGAAGATGACGCCGCTGCGCAAGCGTGTCGCGGAGCGCCTGGTCGAGTCCCAGCACAACGCGGCGCTGCTCACCACCTTCAACGAGATCGACATGTCGGCGGTGATGGAGCTGCGCAAGCGCCATCAGGACAGCTTCGTCGCCACCCACGGCATCAAGCTCGGTTTCATGTCCTTCTTCGTCAAAGCGGTGATCGAGGGGCTCAAGCAAGTGCCCGAGCTCAATGCCGAAATCCGCGGCGAGGAGATCGTCTACCGCAACTACTACGACATCGGCATCGCCGTGGGCGGTGGCAAGGGCTTGGTGGTGCCGATCGTGCGCAACGCCGAGCGGCTGTCGTTCGCCGAGACCGAAAAGGCGATCGCGGCACTGGCAGAGAAGGCCAAGAAGAGCACGCTCACTTTGGAGGAGCTCCAGGGCGGAACCTTCACCATCACCAACGGCGGGATCTACGGTTCGTTGTTGTCGACGCCGATCGTCAACCCGCCCCAGAGCGGCATCCTCGGCATGCACAAGAT
>CAZRFU010000060.1:0-32305 GCA_964599475.1 uncultured Thermoanaerobaculia bacterium | reverse complement strand
ATCTAACGGAGGCACCTTGGCCCTCTCCTTTTTGCAGAACTTTCCGGACGCTACCATGAAAATCGGATCCGCCGGCCGGTCTCCGTTCCGGCCTGGTCCCGGGTCCCTGGTCCCGGGTCCCCATTTTCTGAGCAGTTCCCCATGCACCCCTGCGTGGTGCACCCCCTACCGACAGCAATCCTCGGGCATCACCACCTTCGTGCGCGGTTCGCAGCGGCGGACCGTGCCCCGGGCGTCGAGCGCGATCTCGCAGCAGGCTTCGAGGTAGCTGCGTAGCTTGGTCCGGCCACGCGACACGCGCGACTTGATCGCGGAGAGGGAGACTCCCAGCCGGTCGGCGGCGTCCTGATACGAAACCCCATCCAGCTCGACCAGTTGCAGAGTTTCGCGGTAGGGCCCGGGCAACACCGCAACGAAGAAACTCAGTGACTGCGCGAGTGCTGCTGCGACCGCACGGTCGGCCTGCTCCTCCGACTCGGGAGCGGCAGACTCCGCCGGTTCCGCATCGGCCAGAGGAAAGCGTTGCCGCTGGCGCAGTTGGTCGTTGATCGCATTCCGCGCGATCTGTAGCACCCAGCCATGGAAGCGATCGCGGTGCTGAAGCTTGGGCAGGCCGCGGTGGACGCGCAGGAGCACCTCCTGGAGGACGTCGTCGACCTCGTGCTCGCGGTCGCCGAGCCGGCGCGCGACGAAGGGGCGCAGCTCGCGGGCGAGCGTCTCCCAGGACGGGTGCTCCTGCGTCGTGATCATCGGGCGTCGGCTCCGCAGCAGGTCGGGCCGCAGCAGGCCGACACTCCGCCGGGCTTGACCGCTTCGATTCGCGCCGAGGCCACGTACCGCTCGGCCCCGCTGCCGGGGAACCAATCGCGAATCACGTCGCGACTGGCTTGGTCGACATCGACCCGAATCTGCTCGAAGCCGAGCTCACGCAGCATCTCGGCGACCGTGTCCGGACCGGCAGCTCCAGCGATACAACCGGAGATCGCCTCCGCCTTGGCGGCGAGCGCGGGCGGCAGCGTCTCGAGCTGCACCACGTCGGCGATGGCCAGTCGGCCGCCGGGTTTGAGCACACGCTGGACCTCTGCGAACACCCGTTGCTTCTCCGGTGACAAGTTGATCACACAGTTGGAGATCACGACATCGACACTGGCGTCGGCGACCGGCAGGCGCTCGATCTCGCCAAGGCGGAAGTCGACGGTGTCGGCGCCGATCCGGAGAGCGTTGGCGCGGGCGCGTTCGATCATTTCGGGCGTCATGTCGACCCCGATCACCCTGCCGGTGGGCCCCACCGCCCGCGCCGCCAGGAACACGTCGAAACCGGCGCCGCTGCCGAGGTCGAGCACGGTTTCGCCGGGGAGCAGGGCCGCAATCGCCTGCGGATTGCCACAGCCGAGGCCGAGGTTGGCGCCTTCGGGCACAGCCTCGAGCTCTGCGCTCGAATAGCCGAGTCGGGCCGAGATCTCCGGCCCGATCGTAGTGGTGGCAGCGTCGGCGGGCGCGCTGCAGCAGCTGGGGCCGCAGCCCCCGGCGCCCGAGCGGGCGATGGCGGCGTAGGTGTCGCGGACGGTGGAACGAACGGCGGTTGGGTCGGGCGTCTGGTCATGTGGGCTCATGGTGAGTCCTCCTTTCACTTGAGAAGACGGGCATCCCCACAAAAGGTCGCAGGTCTCCGTGCGATCCGCTGTCGCTCCAAGCAGCCCGCGCTCATTTCCGCGATGTGACGCACGAGCGGATCGACATCCACAAGACAAGTAGGCTTGACAAAAAGACGCACACGCGTTACATTAATGAAAGTCAAGCAAGCTTGACCAAAACCAGTATCGCCTGCGTCTGAAGAAGGAGCATCGAACATGTCCAGGACCCACTGTGAGGAATCCCCGCGAGACCGCGACGCCCAGCGGCGCATCATCTTCTGGAGTCTCGGCTGGGCTGCCGCGATCCTGGTTGCGGCCTTCGTGCTGACCAAGACCGCGTGGTTGGGAGGGACCGCAGGGGCGGCCCTAGCCGTGATGGTGCCGACTTCGCTCGGAGTCGCCACCGCGTGGTCGTACCGCAGCTTTCTGCGCCGCGCCGATGAGCTGCGCTCGAAGATCGAGGTCGAAGCCTTGGCCTTGGCCTATTCGGTCGGAGTGGTTGGCGGCTTGAGCTACTGGTTGCTCGAGGTCGCCGGTGTGATCGAGAAGGCCGACGTGTCGTTCCTGGTGGCGCTGATGTTGCTGGTCCACCCGCTGGGAGTTGTGCTCGGGCGCCGGAGGTACTCGTGAGGAATCGGCTGAAGGTGCTGCGCGCCGAGCGCGACTGGACCCAGGCGGACCTGGCCGAGCGCCTCGAGGTCTCGCGCCAGACCGTCAATGCGATCGAAACCGGCAAGTACGACCCCAGCCTGCCGCTCGCCTTTCGGATCGCGCGGCTGTTTGGGCTCGCCGTCGAAGACGTTTTCATCCCCGACGACGAGGCGCCGCTCCGCGGCTGAGCTCTTCGTTGACCACATCGATCCTCAGGAGAAACACCATGAACCATTTGCTCCGAACCGCCCTCATCGGGCTCTCGCTCCTGATCGCCGGCGGTGTCCACGCCGATTCCGGCGCCCCACCCGATGCCACCGGGCGGTGGCAGGGAGCTATCGAGCTACCCGGGACGCAGCTCGACATCGTCGTGTCGCTATCGCGGACCACGGACACCTGGTCGGGGTCGATCGACATTCCCGCCCAGGGGCTGGCAGGCTTCGCCCTCTCGAACGTGACCGTCGCGGGCGACGAGATCCACTTCGAGATGGCCGGCGTGCCGGGACTGCCGACCTTCCACGGCACCCTCGCTGCGGCCGCGGGCGAGATCGTCGGCACGTTCCGCCAGGGAGGGCAGACCTTTCCCTTCGTGCTGTCGCGCCTGGAGGCTCAGGATGCGGTCGCCGACCAACCATCGATGCCGAAGGCGACGTCCGGCAATGACGCCGTTGGGCACTGGCTCGGGGTGCTGACCGCCGGTTCGATGAAGCTGCGGCTGGCGCTGCAGATCCAAGCCGTCGACGGCTCCGGGCTGAGAGCGAAGCTCGACAGCCTCGACCAGGCGACGGAGGTGCCGGTGGCAGGGGTCGAGGTCGAAGGGCGCGTGGTGCGGCTCGATGTGCCGGCCGCGGGAGCCTCCTACCGTGGATCGTTGAGTCCGGACGGCGAGTCCATCGAAGGCACCTGGGAGCAGGCGGGACGGTTGCTGCCGTTGACGTTTCTTCGTCAGGGCGAGCGCGTCGTCCTGCGCCGACCGCAGCAGCCGGTCGCTCCGTTTCCCTACATCGCGCGCGATGTCTCTTTTCGCAATCGGGCCGCCGGGCTGAGCCTCGCGGGTACGTTCGTGGTTCCGGATGGCTCCGGCCCGTTCCCGGCGGTGCTGTTCGTCAGTGGTTCGGGTCCGCAGGACCGCGACGAGCTGATCATGGGCCATCGACCGTTCCTGGTGCTCGCCGATCACCTGGCCCGGCACGGTATCGCCTCACTGCGCTTCGACGATCGAGGGTTCGGGGAATCAGAAGGTGACCACATGGGGTCGACCGTGGCCGACTTCGCGACCGACGTCGAGGCCGGGCTGGCGTTCCTGCTCGCGCAGCCCGAGGTCGACCGCCAATCCGTGGGGATCCTCGGCCACAGCGAGGGTGGTGTCAGTGGTCCGCTTGCTGCCGTGGCGAGGAAGGACCTCGGCTTTCTGGTTCTGCTCGCGCCACCTGGGGTGCCCCTCGATCGCCTGATGACTCGCCAGACCGCAGACCTGCTGCGCCAGCGCGGCGTGCAGGACTCGCTGGCCGCGGCCGCCGTGGCCCGGCAGGTTCGCGACCTCGAGCTGGTGAAGGATTCGAGCGTCGATCGTGACCAGCTGGTCGAGCAGCTGCGGGCGTCGTCTGCCGAGGTGATGGCTGAGCTCGACGGTCCTGCACGCCGGGCGCTGGGCCTCGACGAGGGTGCCGTTGAGCAGTCGATCGCCCTCGCCGCCACTCCCTGGTTCCGCTCCTTGATGCGCATCGACCCGGCGTCGTACCTGCGACGCACTAGGGTGCCGGTGCTGGCGCTGTTTGGCGCCAAAGACCTCCAGGTGGCTGCCGACGAGAATGCGGTCGCGCTCCGGGCGGCCCTTGCCGAAGCCGTCAACACGGATGTCGAGGTCCATATCCTGCCCGGCCTCAACCACCTGTTCCAGCGCGCCGACACCGGAGGAGTGGATGAATACGGGTCGATCGAGGAGACCATGTCGCCTGAGGTTCTGAACCAGGTGACCGAATGGATCCGCCGGCGGTTTCAGCGCCCCGAGGGTCACCCGGCTGACGGCTCAGCGAGCAGGTGAGTCGGGAGCACGAACTTCGAAGGTTGAGCCGCAGTTTCCCGGTTCGCGAGCGCGGCTGGCTTGTGCGCGGTAGCCGGTCCTCGCTTCCACGACCTTTCGATGCTGTTCGAGAACGACCGCCGAGACCTCTACGTCGACGAGTGCTGCCACCTCGACAACCGAGGCAGCCAGACCCTGGCCGAAGCCATCGTCGCGGTGATTCGCGAAAACCAACGCCGGGAGACCAACCCGTGAGCCGGGCCTCGACCGCCCGGTCTGTCTCCTGACCCCGCCCGCGAGGAGCGCCCACCGCCGAGCCCCCAGGACCGCCGCCGCGGCCAGGCCGCAATCAGCTGCGGCGCGCACGGCAGCGAGGCCGGGCTGCAGCTGGGAGCGCGCTGCAACCCTCGGCCGCGCCGAGACGTTCTCTCTTCCAGGCTCGGCGAGCAGGTGAGTCGGAAGTGCGAATCTGCTCTCGCCGAGGTCGTGAAGGAGGTTCTCGATGAGGCGTGGAGCTCTGGCTGTGCTGTTCCTGGCGGAGCTCCTTTCCCCGCCGGCGCAACCCGCCGAGCGGCAGATCCCGATCGGCGAGATGGTCGAGGGCCTGCCGGCCGCCGTGGACCCCACTGCGACCTACACGCTGTACGTGTCCCAGGCGGCAGCGAAGAGCGCGGCGGCGCCGGTGTTGCTGATCTTCGATCCGCGGGGGCAAGCGCGACTCGCGGCGGAGTTGTTCCAGCCGGCGGCGGATCGTTTCGGCTGGATCCTGATTTCCTCGCACGACAGCCGCAGCGACGGGCCCTGGGAGCCCAATCAGAAGGCGATCGATGCACTGTGGCCGGAGCTCGGGCGGTTTCGCATCGACCGGCGGCGGATGTATGCGACGGGCTTTTCGGGCGGCGCGATCGTGTCGTGGTTTCTGGCGCAAGCAACCAACGAGATTGCAGGGGTCATCTCTGTCGGCGGGCGGCTACCGCCGGAGATTCCCACCAAGACGATCCACTTCGCCCACTTCGGGGCAGCCGGCTGGTGGGACTTCAACTACGACGAGATGCACGCGATGGACGAGCTCGTCGCCAGGCGGGGCCGACCGCATCGGCTCGAGCTGTTCGAGGGACCACACAGCTGGGTCGACGTGGACCTCGCGAGCGAGGCGGTGGTGTGGATGGAGCTGCAGGCGATGCGCGCGAGTTTGCGTGCCCGCGATCAGGACGTGATCGAGGCTGCATGGCTGGCCGACACGGCCGCGGCGCGTCACCTCGAGGCCGCCGGCAGGGTGCCCGAGGCGGGGCGTCGGTGGGCAGCAATCGCGCGAACCTTCGAGGGCCTCCGCGACATCGGCGAGGCCGAGCGGGAGGCGGCGCGGATCCGGGGATCGAAGGACTACCGCAGTGCCGCCAAAGCGCTCGAACGCGCCGATGCCGCCGGTCGGCGCTGGGAACGGGACGTGTGGCCGCGGCTGACCAACGCGCTCGCGCCGGGAGGCTTGCTGAGCTACGAAACACTGGTGTCGTCGCTCGAGGTCGAGCGGCTCGAGCGCGAGCGGCAGGGCAAAGGACCAACCGCGGTCGTCGCACGACGCCTGCTCGACGAGCTCGCGAGCCAGTGCGCCTTCTACCTCCATCGGGAGTTGGTGGCGGCCAAGCGCCACCGCGAGGCCGAGGTGCTGCTGCGCCTGGCGGTGCGGATCCGGCCGACGAACTGGGTCACTCCCTACAACCTCGCCTGCTTGCGCACCACCCTGGGCGACCTCGAGGGTGCGCTCGAAGCCCTCGAGACGGCAGTCGATCGCGGCTTTGCCGATCTCGCTCACCTCGATGCAGACGCCGATCTCGAACCGCTGCGCCGGGCCGGGTCGCCGCGGTGGGTTGCGCTGCGAACGCGGCTCGAGGCGGGCAGCGGCGGCTCGTAGGTGGGGGACCTGGGATCCGGGATCCAGAGGCCCGCGGGCTACCCACCCTGAGTGCCTGAGTCCGGGGCTCCTCAGTCTCAGCCCTTTCTCCCTCAGTCCCTTCCCTCAAACCCTCGCGCCAGCTCGCCGACCGCGGCAGCGTGCGCGTGCTCGTCGGCGCACCAGGTCCATCGCGGGGCGGGAATCCCGAGCCGCTCGGCGACGGCCGCGATGACCGCCTCGGGATCGTCGACGCGGAGCTCGGCGAGCTGACGAGGGTGGAGCTCGATGCGGGCGATCCTGGCGCTGGTCCGGATCGGCTCGGGTGGGTCGAGCAGCAGATCGACGAGGTTCCGGTCCGCCACTGCGACGGCGAGCATGCCGTGGATCTTCGCGAAGCCAAGGCCGACTCGGCGGCGGTCCGCGAGCTGCAACACCAGCCGGTCGGCGGCGATCTGTTCGAGCGTGGCAATCGTCACCTGCAGCTCGACCGGTGCCACCGTGCCAGCGGGGATATCCGGGACGGCTGCCGGCGCCAGGGCGGCGGACGCGAGCTCGTCGAGGGCGTCGCGGACCTCGGGATCGATCTCGGTTCCTTCCAGCCCGCGCGTAGCGATGCGCGCAGCAAGGCCGCCGTTCCACTCGCCGACGCTGCGCGCCAGCCGCAGGGCGAGGGGTGGAGCGATGGCACCCGGGAGCAGCCGTTCGGCTTCCTCTTCGGCCAGCGCCTGGTGGTGACCGGCGGCCAGGGCCTCCACGACCCGCACGTGTAGGGCAAGCGGCAGGGTCGCCTCGGGCACGCCGTGGCGCAGCTCGGAGAAGTGACCGATGGCAAGCTCGTGCTCTCCGGCACGCAGCTCCTCGCCGATCAGGCGAATCAGCACGGGAGCCCCCTCGGCCGGGGCGCCGGCGCGCATGGCCAGGTCCCAGGCCATCGCGGCGATATCGCGGTCGCCGGGCTGCTCGACCAGTGCACGCTCGAGGATCAACCGGGCCTTGGGCAGGTCGCCCGCGTCGAGGGCTTCGGTAGCCGCAGCGAGAGGGCGGTTCTCACTGACTCCGGCGGCCGCCTCGAGCTTTGGTCGGATCCGCTCCTCGACACCGACGAACCGAATCATGCCGGCGACGCCGACCCCGAACACGAACCCCCACACGTGGGCCCAGAAGGCGACGCCGCCGGTGGCGCTGTCGGTGCCCGTGGCCGACACGAACTGGCCTAGGAACCACAGTGGCAACATCAGGTACGCCGGCGCCTCGAAGGTGCCGAAAACCGGTCGGAAGAACAGCAAGAAGAAGTAGGCGAACCGGATCTTGACCTTCCACCACCGCATCAGGAACGCCCCCATCGCCCCGGCCACCGCTCCTGACGCTCCGATACAGGGGATGGTCGAGTCGAGGGTGGTGGTCCAGCCGAAGCCGGCGAAGGCGGCAGCAGCGAGGTAGAACGCCAGAAACAGCGGTCGTCCCCAGGTGTCCTCTAGGGTGGGACCGGCGAGGTAGAGGATCAGCAGGTTGCCGATCAGGTGCAGCCAGCCGGCGTGGAGGAAGGCGTAGGTAAAGAGCTGAACGGTGCCGTGGTTCTCGCCCGGGAGGCCCCATCGTTGCGCCGGCCGGTTGGTCAGAGCGGTCTGCCACTGCTGGTCGAGGACCACGATTCGTTCGCGTGCCGCGGAGGGCGGGTCAGCCGGCTGCGGCCGGGATGGGGCATCGCCCCGGCCGGCCTCGAACAGGCGCGAAACGATCTCCTGCGGATCGATGGTCTCGAGCGCCTGGGGGTCGAGCTCGCGCTCCTCGCTGTTCGGCACCCACTCCAGCACCTCCGCCAGGGTCGGTGGAACCTCGAGAGTGGGGTAGCGGTCCGCCAGCGCGGCGGCTTCGCTGAGGATCTCGTCGGCCTGCCGCTTCCACGCGTGTTCCGCACCGCCTTGCCACAGGAACACCACTACCGTGACCGCGATCAACGACAGCGTGACCCACGGCCAGCGCATCACCTCGCCACGTTCGTGGCCGATCGGGATCAGCATCGGCTCGCTCCGGCAGCAACCCACGGAGCGACCGAGTCGACAGCGCGACGGTGCATGGGTCGATCCTGACAGGTTTCGCCGTTACTCGGCGCGCAGGGATTCGATCGGGTCGAGGTTGGCCGCGCGGATCGCCGGATACAGCCCCGAGGTGACGCCGACCACCAGGGCGACCCCTGCCGCGAGCACCACCGATCCCATGGTCACGACCGTGGGCCATCCCGCCGAGGCGGCGACCACGCGTGCGATCACCACCCCCATCACCACGCCGGCGAGGCCGCCGAAGCTCGACAGGGCGAAGGACTCGACCAGGAACTGGAAGCGGATGTCCTCGCGCCGCGCGCCGACGGCACGGCGCACGCCGATCTCCTCGGTGCGCTCGAGCACCGAGGCGAGCATGATGTTCATGATGCCGATCCCGCCGACCAGCAGGGAGATTCCGGCGATGCACCCCATGACCAGGTTGAACAGCCGCTGCGTGCGTTGGCTTTCCGCCAAGAGTGCCTCCGGGACGACCATTTCGGTGTCGTCGACGCCGCCGTGAAGGGTGTCGAGGATGGTGGCGATGTGAGCGGCGGCGGTGCGGGGCGAGGTGTCGTCGGCGAGTCGGACGATCAGCTCGGAGAGGGGAGCATCGAGGGGATCGTGCTCGAGCTTGCGCTGCACGGTCGACAGTGGGGCGTAGATCGCCGTCGACGCCGAGCCCAAGTCGACGCCCTCGAGCTCTTTGCCCCCGGTGGCCACCGGCGCGAGCACGCCGATGACCTCGAGCCACAGATCGTCGACCTTGAGAAACTGCCCGAGCGCGCCCTCGGCACCGAACAGCGAGCGGCGGACGTCGGCGCCGATGACCGCAACCTGGGCGTGACGGCGTTGATCTTCGGCATCGAGGAAACGGCCCTCGGCGAGCTCGACCGTCACCAGCTCGCGATAGCCCGCATCGACTCCGAGGACCTTCGCCGAGGTCGATGCAGTACCCGCCAGCACGCGCCATGGCTCGACCTCGAGGACGCCGACGACGGCTGCGGCTCCCGGCACGCCCTCGAGGATCGCCTCGCCGTCGCGCGGCGACAAGCCGGCCGACTTGGCCCGCAGCTCCTGCGCTTCTTCGTCGCGCAGATCCTTGGCCTTGATCACGACGTTGTGCAGGCCGAGGCGTGCGATCGTCGCCAGGGCTTCGCGTTCGGCACCGGCGCCGATCGACAACATCGCGATCACCGCGCCGACGCCGAAGACGATGCCGAGGGTCGCGAGGCCGGTGCGCAGCCGGTGGGTCGCAAGACTCGCGAGAGACAGCTGGATCGCTTCGCGCAGCTCCATCAGGGCTGGTCCTCCGCGTCGTCTCGAGTGACCTCGCCGGTCCGCGATGGTGGCTCGAGCAGCACCTGTTCGCCGGCGGCCAGCCCGTCGGTGATCACCACACGCCCGAGCGACGCCGCGCCGAGCGTGACCGTCCGGCGAGCCGGCGCGGATCCCTCGAGCACCCACACGAACGCCTGGTCGCCCTCACGCTCGATCGCCTGCCGTGGCACGGCGATGGCGTCCTCGACCTCGGCAAGCTTCAGGCGCGCGCGGACCCGCTGCCCCGGTCGGCCGACGTCGGCGGGGTCGTCGAAGGTCAGCACCACCCCGAAGAATTGCACCGGGGAACCGCGGAGTCTCGGTTTGGCGACCGGTTCGATCGACTCGACCGTCGCTGCCAGGACCCGCTCGGGCCGAGCTTCGACCACGACGTCGGCGGCGGCTCCCGGCTTGATGCCACCGGCGTCGGCCTCGAGCACGTAGACCCGGGCCCGCACCGCGGCGAGGTCGGGGATCTCGCCGATCGGTTGGCTCTGCCAGACCTCGTGACCCACCTGCAGCGGTTCGCCGCGCCAGTTGCGCGCCGGGACGAACACGCCGCCGTGGGGCGCTCGCACCTCGAGGGCGGCGAGGCTCTGCTCGGCCTCGCTGCCGCGTCGGGTGGCATCACGTTCCCGGACCGAGAGGATCGCGAGCTCGGCGCCGGCGAGGCGTTCGTCGGTCGCCGCGCCGGCGACGGCCTGACGCTGGCGCTCGCGCGCCAGCTCGGCGTCGATCTCGGACTCGATGATCTCCCGGCGCGAGAAGATCTCGTCGTCACTCGCGCCGTAGGTCTCGGCCCGTTCGAGCTCGATCTCGGCGACCTGACGCTCTTTTTCGGTGTCGGCGCGGCGCGAAGTCGCACCGGCGCGGGTTTTGGTGGTCTCGAGGGTGGTGTCCTCGAGGTCGTGGCGGGCATCGGCGAGGCGCTCGCGAAAGGGTCTGCCGTCGAACCGGGCGACCAGCTCGCCCTCTTCGACTGCACCCTCGGGCGCAAGCCAGGCGATCCGCACGCTGCCGCGCACCTCGCTGGGCACGGTGACCGGGGTCTGCTTCGAGGCTTCGAGCAGCCCGTCCGCGCCGACCTCGTGGCGAAAGGCCTGAGCCTCGACTCGGATGGTCTCGAGCGGACGGGTCGCGTCGCCACAACCCACGACGAGGGCCACGCCGAGCACGGCGCCGGCCTGCAGACGAGCTGGTCGGGCGCTCACGGCGCGCCTCCTGCCAGCAGCCGATCACCCACCGCGACCCCACCGCGGATCTCGACCCGTTCGGAGTCGCGGCGACCGAGCTCGACCGCCACCTCGCGGCTGCGCCCGAGCCAGCCCAGGCGGCGCACCGTCGGCCCCGCTGCGGTTGGAGTGACCACTGTCAGCGGGACGGCCGGAACCGCTTCGGTGCGGCCGACCTCGAGCTTGCCCCGCACGCGCATGCCGGGCCGCATGCGTTCGCGATCGGTGCTCTCGAGGTCGATCCACAGGCGTGCGATGCGCCGCGGCTCGCGCGCCGAACGCGACTGCACCGAACGGCGGATCTGCGAGACGGTGCCACGCAGCTCGAGATCGAGATGGGCGTCGAGCCGCAGCGTGGCGGTCTGGCCCACCTCGACCCGGCCGAGGCTCGACTCGTCGACTTCGGCGCGCACCCGCATCGTCGAAAGGTCGGGGATTTCGATCAGCTTGCCGGCGCGCCACGTCGAGTCCCCGACCTTGGGCTTCTCGCGGCCGGCCTCGCTGACGTAGACGATGGTTCCGCTGCTCGGAGCCTTGACGGTGAGGCTCGCGATCTCGCGATCGAGCTGCTGTACGAGGCTCTGGGCGCGGGTCGCCTGGGCTTCGAGCGCGGCTCGTTCGGCGCTGCTCGCGCGCAGCTGCGCCGCAAGCTCCGCTTCGATGCCGGCGATCTGCCGTGTCGCCAGGTCGTGATCGACGCGGGCGGCATCGAGCTCGCGCCGGCCGATCAGCTCGGGTGGGACCGAGAGCGCGAGCTCCGCGCGACGTAGGGTTGCCCGCGCCTCGGCGAGGCGCAACTCGATGCGGCGTTGGCTGATCTCGAGATCGGTGCTCTTTTTCTCGAGGTCGGCTCGCGTGCGATCGAGCTCGGACGCCGCATCGGCGCGGCGCCGTTCGAGCTCGCTGGTCTCGAAGCGCAGGACCGGTTCGCCCACCTGGACTTCCTTGCCTTCGGGAGCGAGGAAGGAGATCTTGAAGTTCCACATGCTCTGGACCGGTGGTGGGCCGAGGGTGGTGGTCGAGATCGATTCGAGCTGACCCTCGACGTCGACGGTGAACACCAGCGGCAGCCGCTCCACGCGGACGACCTCGGGCGAGTCCCTGTCGACCAGCCACCAGCCGCCGACGCCAACAACCGACAGGGCCGCGCCTGCGGCGAGGATCGCACGCGTCACCGGGTGACCTCCGCGGGCGCCAGCCGGGTGCCGACCGGTGGGCCCGAGTGCACCAGGCACGTGTGCGCGTCACACCGTTCGAGCTCGACGGGAGTGGGCTTGGCGCCGAGCGGTGTGACCCAGGCCTCGGCGTGCTGCCAGGAGATCGCCTCGCGCGGCACCAACACGGCATCGTCGACGGGCGGCACGGCGACTTCGACCCGTGCCGACATCCCCGGGCGGAGCACCTCCGGATCCGGTGCGTCGAGGGTCAACACCACCCGAAAGGCGCGCCGCAGCGGGCTGCGGCCGAGCTCGCGGGCGGTCGCATCGACCGATCGGACGTGGGCCGCGTAGGTGCGCTCGGGGAAGGCGTCGAGGGTGATGGTGGCGGGAAGGCCGGCGGCGATCGCCCCCTCGTCGACGTCGAACAGACGCCCTTCGATCACCACGGTCGCGAGGTCGGGCAGGGTGGCGATGGTCTGGCCGGGCCAGACGCTGTCGCCGATGCGCGGGGAGCGGCCCTCCCAGGGCATTTCGGTCAACACCGCGATGCCGCTACGCCCGGCACGCAGGCTCACGCGCTCGAGGTCGGCCTCGACCCGCGCGACCCGTTCCCGCGCCTGCGCCAGGGTCGCCGAAGCGAGCTGCAGGTCGGCGGCGCCCGAGGTCGTCGCCGCTTCGAGGCGCGCGCGCGCGGCGGTCAGCTCGAGCTCGGCCTTGGCGCGTTCGGCCTCGCGTCGGTCGGCTTCGCGTGCAGCGAAGATCTCGAGCGGCAAGTCCGCTTCGAGGATCGCCTTTGCGAGTCGTGCCTCCGCTGTTTCGACCGCCAGTGCGGCGGCTGCCAGCTCGCTGTCGGCGCGCGCACGGGTCGAGGTCAGGCCCTGCTCTGACTGCACCACGGCGTTCTCGAGCCCCTCGAGGTTGGAGGTCAGCTGCGTGCTGTCGAGCTCGACCACCAGGTCGCCCGTCGCCACCGCGGTGCCGTCCTCGACCATCCAGCGAATCTGCAGCGGCCAGACCCCGACGTTGGGGGCGACCAAGGGCAGGGCATCCTCGGCCACCACCTCGCCGGTCAGCAAGACCACCGGCGCAAACGTCCCTTGTGTGACCTCGAGCGCGGGCGGGCCTCCGGCCTCGGCTGATCCGCAGGCGAGGCAGACCGCCAGGCAAGGCACCAGGAGCAAGACCAAGGCAGGCTTCACGAAGTGAGTGTACGGGGAAACGCGGCAGGGCGTTTGGTGCGGCTTCACCGGCTCGGCGCCGACTCCTTTGGGCGAGGTACAGAACCTGTTCGCCTCAGACCACGCTCCTGAGGTACGGTTGCACCGTGATCACGAGACGTCATTTCCTCGGGGCCGCGGCGGCAGGTGTCGTGGCCGCTGCCGTTCCCGTTCGTGCGACTTCCAGCGGAGCACGTGTCATGTATGGACTGATTGGCAAGATCAAGGCGGTTCCCGGACAGCGTGATGCGCTCGCCTCGATCCTGCTCGAGGGTGTCTCCGAGATGCCGGGTAACCTGAGCTATGTCGTCGCGAGCGACCCGAGCGACCCTGACGCCATCTGGGTCACGGAGGTGTGGGACAGCCAGGTGAGCCACAAGGCCTCGCTCGAGCTCCCCGCGGTCCGGGAGGCGATCACCCGCGGCAAGCCGCTGATCGCGTCGTTCGAGCAATTCACCGAGACGAGGCCGATTGGTGGCCACGGTCTTGCGCGGCATACGAGCTCATGATCGAGTTGCCGACCTGAAGCAACCTCTGAGCGCGGCGGCTACCACCACAACCGCACCGGCGAAGACAATGCCGACGCCCACCTCAAACGCCAGATCATGGGACGTGAAGTGGTGGTGGCGGTGACCAACGGGGCGCTCGACCTCGGCACCTGGGAGCAGATCTTCTACGGCGAGTTCGACGGCCGGCGCCGCAAGCGGGTGCTGGTCAAGATCATCGGCGAGTGATGTGGGCTGCTGACCCCGCGCCCACGGTATCGGACCGGGTACTGCGGCGCCACCATCATCTGCCCGCCTCGGTCTTCTGGGTTACGGCACTTCGCACGGCGTGATCTGCGGACTGGTCGGGTCGTCGCTCGGGCCCGGTCCGAACGAGGTGATCGACAAGGTGGCCCACTCGATGTCGGGATGGAGTCCGAAGAGGTTGGCTGCTTGGAGCACTTCGACACCGGTTTCACCGTACAGATTGATCCTGGACCAGTCAAAGGCCCAGGCCAACGTCTCGACCTCACCGACCGTCTCCAGGATCTGGATCCGATCGAGGTCGGACGTCCCGTCGGGAAAGCTCACGATGGCCCTGTTCCGAAAGAACAGTCGATGCAGGCCGGATTCGAAGGTGGGAGATGGCACGCCGATTCCCGCCCTGGCGACCCGCTTCATCAAGGTGCGCAGTGGTATACCGCGCAGGCCTTCAGTCATCGAAGGGAGGCATACGAAGTATGCACCCGAGTTTCCGGCGATGACGCGGGAGTCGCCAAAGCCGAGCTGCGAGAGGGCGGACTCCACCTGCTCCGGGCCGAGATCGGAACGCCAAATGTAGAGACTGTCCCGCGCCAGCGTCATCGGGAAAGGATCTCGAAAGTAGAGGGAGTACCACTCGGAAGGCCAGCCATAGGGGGCCACCAGGAGCGAGCGCGCCCGATAGCATTTCTCGGCTAGCGCAGAGAAACCCCACCTCGCCACCCATCTGAATGAGTCATCGCGGTTCGGAGCGCGGGTCGGTTCCGTCCAGTCCGAATCCGTCTGGCTCCCATTCGGGCCCCAGGTCCTTGGTCCCGGGTCCCCATTTTCTGGGGCGGTTGACCTCCGGTCGCAGCGGATCGCGAGGAAAGTGGCGTAGTGTGGCGCCGGCTCGGTGGGAATCGTCAGCGAATGGAGGACGCATGAGGGGAGCTCTTTCGATCGGTGGAGCAGTCGCATGTGGGTTCTGTCTGGTCGTTGCCGCACCGCATTGTGCCCTGGCCGATCAGCCACCGGCTGAGACTTTCGTTCCAGTGGAACACGCCTCATTCCATCAGCTGGTCTTTGCTGATGAGGACATCGCAATCCTGAACAACCGCTACCCGCCGTCGGGTGATTCAGGGTTCCACGCGCACTATCGTGACCTGTTCTATGTCGCCATCCAGGCTGCCCCTTCGAGTGGGCAGAGTTTGGGCAAGCCGCTCGTCGCCTCGCCGACGTTGTCGGCGGGAGCAGCGGGGTACAGCGCCGTTGGTGGCGAACCGCGAGTCCACCGGGTGGTCAACGGTGACCAGGGGGTCCTGCACCTCGTGGTGGTCGAGATGCGCCGCCCAACACCCGTGGGCGATACCGTCTCGTCCCGCGATGCCGCGCCACAGTACGCGCAGATCTTCGACAATCCGCTTTTGCGGGCGTGGCGGCTGATCCTGGAGCCGGGTCAATCGGTTCCCGCGATTACTCCCTCCAACAAAGGCATCCGGGTGGTCGTTCGCGGTGGTCTGTTGACGACCATCTCCCCAGGTCTGCAGGACCAGCACCTGGCGCTGCAGCCCGGAGACTTTGCCGTCCAAGCAGTCGGCGTGACCCGCGCGCTCGAGAACCGCGGAACGGAAACCATCGAGTTGGTCGAAATCGAGCTGAAGTAGTGAGCGAGATGCACCAGGGCCACAAGCGCAGTGGGTTCGCCAGGCTCCGCGCGGCGCTCGGGCATCAGCGCGACGGCCTCAGGCACGCCTGGGAATGTGATCCCGCCGTGCGACAGGTGTCGCTGGCGGTTTTGGTGCTCGTGGTCGTAGCGGCATTCCTCCCTGTTTCGGCGATCGAGCGTGTGCTGCTGATCTACTCGGTGACGCAGGTGCTGGTGGTGGAACTGGTGAATTCCTCGATCGAGGCCACGGTTGATCGAATCTCTGAAGATCTCCACCCGCTGTCGAAGGTTGCGAAGGACTACGCCAGCCTGGCGGTTGGCCTGTCGGCGCTGCTCGCCATGTCCGTCTGGGTCGGGATCGTGTTTCCGATGCTTGTGAGTCTCTCTGAATGACGGTGCCAACCAGGGTGAGAAGCCTTGGATTGAGAACACGTGGTGCCGGAATCTCGAGGAGCGGCCATGCTCTCCCAGGGGAAATGCTCTAGCAGCAGATCACGGGGCTCGCAGCTCAACGGGAAGGGCCTTCTCCCACCTGCGGGGCCCGCCTCACGATCCGCCAGGTACCGCCGCGCTCCACGCTCCGGTGTCGCCGCTTTCGAAGCCGTCCCCGAACAAACCTCCATGCTCGAAGGCTCCGGCGTCGGGAGCGGCGCCAACCAGCCGCGGCTGGTGGCCGAGGTCGTAGGGACCGCCGCTGCCCGCAGCGTCGCCGACGTCGATCGCCGGCGAGAGCGGATGGAGGCGAAACCCACCCAAGCTCGGGGCCTCGAACATCGGGTCCACGCCGATCAGGTTGGTGTCCGGATCGACACTCGGTGTGCCCACGGTCACCAGCTCGGTCCCGTTCTGCCAGACGATCGAGTTGTCGACCCGGAGCTCGCCGGTTCCGATGTCGCGCTGCAACCATAGTCCCCGCTCGACGTGTTGGGTCACCGTCCAGTGAGACAAGGCGATCGACCCGGTGCCCAGGGTGGCGACATCGGCGCCGCGCCGCGCGCCTGCGGCGAGCAAGAGGTTGTGTGCCGATGCCGGGCTCGGGGAATTGTGCGTGATGCGCAGATCGACACAGTCCTCGCTCCAGTCGTTGCCGTAGAAGTCCAGCCGGTCGAGCGCAAAGGTCCCGGAGAATCCGGTGTTGATCTCGAGGGCGGTCGCCGACCAGACGCCGGCGCCAGGCCCGACGAGCTGGTTGCCCGCGAACCACACGTCCTCCATCACCAGGGTCGAGCTGCCGAAAGGCCAGACCGAGGCACCACCGTTTGCCGCGCTCGCGCCTACACCCGCTATCGCCGAGTTCGAAGAGATGCCACTGCGGCGGATCTCGAGGCTCGCAGTGTCGGAAAGTCCCGCGTAGAGGGCACCCGCTTGCGGCGAGCCTCCGGCCACATTGCTCCGGGCCTCGTTCCACTGGAACACCGTGTCGACGATGCGGGCAGTCGTGTCGCCGCGAAGCTGAAGGAATGCCGCGCCGCCGCTTACGGTCGTGAGGCCGCCATGGTACTCGGCGGCGTTCTGCTCGAAAGCCGAACGTTCGATGGTGAGCGAGCACCCGGAGCACCCTGAACCGGTCTCGAAGAAGAGCGCTCCCCCGGAGCGAGCGCGATTGAGCGTGAACCGCACATTGCGCAGGGTCAGCTTGACGTCGTTGAGGTCATCCACCGCGATGGCGCCGCCCAAAGGCACGTTCGGATCACCCGAGGCGTCGCCTTCGCGGATCTCGACGTTTTCGATCGTGAGGTCGGCGCCGTTGAGCAGCCTGAGGAAACGCTGCGCGCTGGCTCCGTTGATGATGATGTAGCAGCCCTTGCCGGGCGGATCCGGCCCGCGCAGCACCACCGGGCCACCGCCACTGACGAACCCGAAGGTCACACTCCAGGCGTGAGAGGCATCGAGCAGCAGGATCACATCCGGATCGGTCGGCGACCCGGCCGGGCAGGCGTCCACTGCCACGTTTTCATCGGCGGCTGCCAGAGCCTCGCGCAAGGTGCAGTTGCCGTTGGTCATCACCACTTCGTCCGCGGAAGTGTCCACCGGGATCGTCGCGGCGCCGGCGACCGCGCCCCCCAGAAGCATCGCAGCCGCGGCTGCCCTTGGACCGACAAGCCACCTCCGGCGCAGCGGCCGGTTGGCACAGAGCGTTTGACGGAAACACGAGTGTGTCTTTCGCATGCCCACTACGCGCAGAGCGGCCCGTCTGTGGCTCATCGCCACCACGAACCTCGGACTTCGGTGGGACGCCCCTGGCGGCGGCGCACCGGCGGCGGAGCTCATTGGCAGCTTGCGCCGAGTGCGTCGCACAGGTTGGACCAGAGCCGCCCACCCGCGAAAGCCGGCCGGCAGGGCTGGACCAGCTTTGGTACAGTCGGGGAGACTCACGAACAATCCAAGGGAGGTCTGCATGCCATTTCGTCGTCTTGCGTTGCTCGTCGCGGCGTTGCTCGCCGTTGCCGCTAGCCCCGCCCTGTCCCAGTCCGCCGCCGAGCAGGCCGAGATCACCGCCGCTGCTGCGGACGCAGGTGGCGTTCCACCGTTCGGCAATGGCGTCGGCCTCGCTTGCCCGATCGGCACGGTGGAGACGAACTTCTACTTCAGCGACTTCGAGGCCGACGATGGAGGGTGGTCGGGCAGTGGAGCCGGGGCGTGGGAATGGGGGGCGCCCATCCTCGGAGTCTTCGAGGGATGTGACACCGTGCCGGAGGATGAGCCCGCCGGGCCGTTCTCCGGCTCCAATGTCTGGGCCACCAACCTCAATGGTTGCTACGCCAACGCCGGCGCGGAGAGCCTGCTCTCGCAGACCTTCGACTTCAGTGCGTTGGCACCTCCCATCCAACTTTCCTGGTGGAACTGGTACGAGGTCTTCGTGACGTTCGACATGGGCGAAGTTCTCGTCAACGACGCCCTCGTGTTCGAGGTGACGACCACGGCTCCGACCGGCGTGTACGTCGAGCAGACTGCCGACCTCTCCGCACTTGCCGGGAACGCAGCCGTCACGATCGACTTCCGCCTGTTTGCCACGACGGTTGTCAATCGCGCCGGCTGGTACGTCGACGATGTCGCCATCACCTACTGCGCCGCAGCGGATGCCGACGTCGCGATCGCGAAAGTTGCCGACGCAGCCACGGCTGCACCGGGCGACCCGGTGACATACACCCTAACCGCCAGCAACGCCGGCCCGGGAGACGCCACGGGTGTGACGGTCACCGACACCCTTCCGGCAGGCGTCACCTACCTCAGCAACGACTGTGGCGCTTCCTTCGTCGACCCGACCGTGACCTGGAACATCGGGCCCCTCGCCAACGGTGCCTCGGCAATCTGCAACGTCAGCGTGACTGTTGATGTGGACGCGGTCGGCAATTTGGTGAACGCCGCAACCGTGGTTGCCGACAACAGCGATCCGAATGCGACCAACAACAGCGACGGAGCCACGATCTCGGTGTTGGGTGGCCCTGGAGTCCTCGAGATTCCGACTGCAGGGGGATGGGGGCTGGCTGCGCTGGCACTGTTGATTGCCGCGGCAGCAGCTCTCACTCTGCGCCAGCGCTGAGACTCGGAGTGGGCGGCGAGCTCGGCCGGGGCGGCGGATGAACGGATCTCCGTCCAGCCGCCGCTGAGCCGTGGCCTGGCTTAGAGTTGCCGGAATGGCGCCGTGGACGACTGCTGCCCTCGATCCGTTGGGGTTGGACCAACGCCTGGCCGAGCTCGAGGAGGCTACCAAGATCCTCGAGCCGGACGCGGGGGAGCGGCGGCGACTGCTCGAGACGTTCGTCGGTGTCGCCGAGCGGTACGCTGGCGGGCTTGCGAACCAGGCCGGGTATGTCGAATCCGGCTCGGGTGAGGGAGCGCTTCCAACGATCGAGAGCGCGGGTCGCGAGGCGGGCGAGGTGGCTGCGGTCTTGGAGCGGCACGTTCTCCAGCCGGGTGGGCACCCGGCGGCCGCCAGGCACCTGGCCTACCTGAGCGGAGGTGGGCTCTACCACACGGCCCTGGCCGACTTTGTGGCGGCGGCGACGAACAAATACGCCGGCATCGCCTACACCGGTCCGGGCCCGGTGGCAATGGAAAACCAAGTCGTGCGGTGGGTCGCCGATCTGGTTGGATATCCGCAGCAAGCTGGTGGGGCGATCTTGTCGGGGGGAAGCCTGGCGAACCTCACCGCACTTGCGGCCGCTCGGGCGGCGCACGGGATCCGCAGCGCCGACGTGCCCCGGCTGGTGGTCTACCTGACCGAGCAGACCCACCACGCCGTCCGCAAGGCGTTGGCGATCCTTGGACTTGCGGAGGCTGGGGTGCGCACGATCGCCCTCGACGCTCGCGGTCGCATGAGTGCCGAGGAGCTGGCGCGGCGGATCGAACGCGACCGGGAGGCAGGCCTGCGGCCGTGGTTGGTGGTGGCCAACGCCGGCACCACCGACACCGGTGCCGTCGATCCGCTCGCGGCGATCGGCGCCATCGCGCACCGCGAAGGGTGTTGGTTCCACGTCGATGCGGCATACGGCGGCTTCTTCCTGCTCACCGAGCTCGGTCGCGAGGTGCTGCGAGGGATAGAAACGTCCGACTCGGTGGTGCTCGATCCGCACAAGAGCCTGTTCCTGCCGTGGGGCAGTGGGGTCGCCGTGGTGCGCGATGTGGGCCATCTCCGCGCCAGCTTCGACGACAGCGGCCACTACCTGCAGGACGCGCGTGACGTAGGTGGAACCTCGCCGGCGGAGGTTTCGCCCGAGCTGACCAAACCGTTTCGTGCGCTCGGGATCTGGCTGCCGTTGATGCTGCTCGGTACGGCGCCGTTTACCGCCGCGCTCGAAGAGAAGATGTTGCTGGCGCGCTTCTTCTGGACCCGGGTGCAGGCGCTTGGATTCGAGGTCGGTCCCGAGCCGGACCTCTCGGTGGTGACCTTTCGGTGGCGCCCGCCGGTGAGCTCGCCCGAGGCCGAGGATGCAGCCAATCAGCGGCTGCTCGAGGCGATTCGTCGAGACGGCCGGATCTTTCTTTCCTCGACCTAACTCGACGGGCGCTTCACCCTCCGGATGGCGGCTCTGGCACATCGCACCCACCGGGAGACCATCGACCTCGCCCTCGTGGTGCTGGAGGAGATCAGCAGGCGGCTCGCTGCGGATCTCGCGACGTAAGATCGCTTTTCGAACGGGCTACAACCAGGAGACACGGTGGTGAAGGGACTTGGATTCGGCTTGATGGCAGTGGCACTCGCGGCCACGCCGGCACTCGCAGCGGATGAGGAGGCGTTCGCCGCCGAGACCTGGCGCGAGACGGCGGAGCGCATCGTCGCGGCGGCGATGGCCGACGAGCAGGCCTGGCAACGCATCGAATACCTCGCCGACGTGATCGGGCCGCGGTTGTCCGGTTCGCCGGCGCTCGACCAGGCGATCGAGTGGGCGGTGGCAGGCATGAAGGCCGACGGTCTGGAGAACGTCCAGGCGCAGTCGGTGATGGTGCCGCACTGGGTGCGAGGCCATGAGTCGCTCGAGTTGCTGGCGCCGCGCCCGCGCTCGATTCCGATGCTGGGTTTGGGTGGCAGCATCGCGACACCCCAGGAAGGCATCGAAGCCGAAGCCGTGGTGGTGACCTCGTTCGAGGAGCTCGAGGCGCTGCCGCGCGAGCAGGTCGAAGGCAAGATCGTGGTCTACGCCGTACCGTGGGTCGGCTACGGCGGAACGGTTGCCTACCGCGGGCTCGGGGCATCGCGAGCGGCCGCGAAGGGTGCCGTGGCGGCGCTGGTGCGATCGGCGACCGGGCTTGCGGTCAAGCTGCCCCATACCGGCGCGATGCGTTACGACGAGGCGGCGCCGAAGATCCCGGCGGCGGCGATTGCACCCGAGGACAGCGAGTGGATGAAGCGCGCTCAGGCTCGCGGCGAGAAGATCAGGCTGCGCCTCGTGATGTCGGCCAAAACCCTGCCCGATGCCCCGTCGGCCAACGTCATCGCCGAGATCCTCGGCCGCGAGCTGCCCGAGGAGATCGTCGTCATGGGCGGGCACATCGACTCCTGGGACGTCGGTCAAGGAGTGCACGACGACGGCGGGCCCTGTGTCGCGGCGTGGCAGGCGCTGACGCTGCTCAAACAACTCGGTCTGCAGCCTCGGCGCACCTTGCGAGCGGTGTTGTGGACCAACGAGGAGAACGGCCTGCGCGGCGCACGGCACTACCGTGAGGCCCTCGGCGAAGCGGTCGGCAACCACGTCGCCGCGATCGAGATGGATGGCGGCATCGAACGACCGGCGCATTTCGGCTTCGGCATGCACGAGGTGCCGACCGACGGCACCGATCCGCGTTATGAGGCGGCCTACGCCAAGGTCGAGGCTATTTCGGCGCTGCTTGCCGACCTCGAGATCGGCGCGAAGCGTGGCGGCGGCGGTGCCGACATCGGGCCGCTGATGCGCGATGGCGTTCCCGGCATGCACCTCAGCACCGTCGGCGAGCACTACTTCGACTGGCACCACACCGAAGCCGACACCCTCGACAAGGTCGACCCCGAAAACGTCCGCCGAGCCATCGCGGCGCTGGCGGTGATGGGTTACGTGTTGGCCGACATGCCGGGAAGGCTGGTCGATCCGGAGCCGGTTGCGCCTTGACGATTGAGGGCTCGTCCGCAACTCTGTTCCGTTTCCGCTTGCCCGGAGGAGCGATGGCGATCGAAATCGTCCCGACAGCCATCGCGTGCGCAGCATGGCCATGAACTTCCTCCGCCCGCGTTGGGGAGGGAGCTACGAGCTCATGGACAGGTGGGCGAGCCTGGCGATGACGCGGGCAAAAAGGGTGCCGCGGCTCGGCTTCGAAGTCGTGCCGCCCTCGATCGAGCCGATGTGGCGGAGGGCGAGCGGGATTTCCAAAGGGCTACAGCGTGGGTCGGGGACGCCCTGGCGCAAGATCCCGCCGATCCGGAGGCAAACGACACGTATGCTCCGATCTTGCGACGGGAAGGGAAGCTAAGCGAGGCGGTCGAGGCGATCGAGAAGGCACGCGCGGAAGTCCCGGATGATCCGTGCGTTGCTGCGGGCCGAGCGCTGGGAGGAGGCGCAGACGGATTTCGAGGCCGCCCTGGCGGCGGATCCGCGCTCGCGCCGATCGATCGAGAACCTCGATTGGTTGCTCGCGCGCGAGCGCAAGTTCGAGTTTGTTAATCGCATCGTGAATGATTATCATCCGCGGCGTGGATGTTCTGCCGAGAGCGGTCGAGGGCACGCTGTCCCAAGCGCTGGAAATCATGCCTGCGGTCGTCGTGACCGGTGCTCGGCAGACGGGAAAGAGCACGCTCGCGACTGAGCGGGTGTCGGGCTCGAGGCGGTATGCGACGCTGGACGACCTGGACGTGCTCGACGCCGCGCGCAGAGATCCCGAGGCCTTGGTTGGGGGGCGGTTCCCGGTCGCGCTCGACGAAGTCCAACGTGAGCCGAACCTTCTGCTCGCGATCAAGCGGGCGATCGACCGCGAGCGCGTCGCCGGGAGGTTCCTGTTGACCGGCTCGGCCAACCTGCTGCTGATGCGCCAGGTGTCGGAGTCGCTCGCCGGTCGCGCGAGCTACTTGACGCTCTGGCCGATGACCCGCCGCGAGCAGCTCGGTCAGGGCAGCGCCGGCTGCTGGGACGAGCTCCTGCGGCTGCCGGAGGAGCGCTGGCTCGAAGCCCTGCAGGACCAACGCCCGATACCGGAAGACTGGACGCAGCTGGCCCGTCGCGGCGGGTATCCAACGCCCGCGGTCCATCTGGCCGGCGCCGAGGAGCGAGCCGTGTGGTTCGAGGGTTATTCCCGCACCTACCTCGAACGCGACCTCCAGGACTTGGCCTCGATCAGCGCACTGCCCGATTTCCGTCGACTCATGCGAGCCGCCGCGCTGCGCCTCGGACAGCTGCTCAATCAAACTGAGATCGGCAGGGACATCGGCGTGCCGCAGCCGACCATCCACCGCTGGCTCAACCTGCTCGAGACCTCGTACCTGATCGTGCGCCTGCCGACGTTTGCGATCAACCGGACCAAACGTTTGATCAAGACGCCCAAGCTCTACTGGGCCGATACCGGGCTGGCGCTGCACCTTGCCGGCGCCGAGCCACACGGCGCGTGCCTCGAGAACCTCGTGCTGGCTGATCTCTTGGCGTGGCGCGACAGCCGTCTCGATCGGGCCGAGCTGTCCTATTGGCGCACCGCGAGCGGCGAAGAGGTCGACTTCGTGGTCGAGACCGCGGGTGCGTTGTTGCCGATCGAGGTCAAGGCAACGGCGAGGCCGTCGCTGCGGGATGTGCGTCACCTCCGGAGCTTCCGCGCCGACTACCCCGATCACAGCCGAGCCGGGATCCTGCTCCACGCCGGCACCACCGGGTCGTGGCTGACTGCCGATGTCCTCGCGGTCCCGTGGTGGTGGATCCTGTGATGACCGAGGCTGGTGGCGCGACCGTCTCGAACGTTGGCGAGTCGAGCACGCGGCTTCGGTAAGCCTGCTCGCGCTCTGGCCGAACAGGCCATTTCGGACCTGAGAGGCCTCCTGGAAGATCGGCAGCGAGCTCGCCGGCGCCGGCGAGGGTAGCGGCGCGCCGCGAGGGCAGCTCGGCGATCATGGGCCATCGGCCGGCGGATCCCGCTGTTGCACGGGGGCGCGGACCTGCTCAGCGCTGAAACGGAAGGCCGCCAGGGTCCCTTCGGCGAGATCCACGTTCGCTGCGCTGCCGAGCTTCTGCCTGGTTGCGGCGACCTCGTGCCAGGGGAGATGCAGGGCGACGTTGCCGAGCCGACCACCGAGGGCTTCGAGCGCGGGGCGGAAGTTCTCGCCAAGCCAGAACCAGTACGGCAGCAGGCCCACATCGATCCGCTCCTGGACCAGATCGGCCTGATCGAGGTCCAGTGCGGAGGCTGCGGCGTCGCCGACGTGAGCGAAAGCGAGGCCTCCCAGGTGGATGACGTGGGCGAGGTTTTCCGGCTCGGTGCGGGCGCGGCCGTGGGGAAGGCGCCGGATGTCGACGCTCCAGCCCGTTCCGCTGGCGGTGACGACCTCGGCGGCGGTGGGAGAGACGCTTTGGACTCGTGATGAGACCTCCGCCCACGGCAGCCACGAGTCGGCGAGCAGGTCAGCGACCTCGCGGTGGACGACCCAGCGGGCGCCGGGCCTCTGCAGCAGCAGCTGCCGGGCTGCTTCGACCTGGAAGTGGTCGCGGTGAGCGTGCGAGACCAACACCAGATCCAGCCGTTCGAAGGGAGCTTCCGCGGCCAGGAGACGGCGCCAGGCGTCGGTCGGCACCGGATCGTAGCCGGCGTAGGGCTCGATCACCGCGGCATCGATGAGAACCGCGGCGTCGGCAGAGCGGAGCAAGACACCTTGGTTGGCGAGAACTACCACCTCGACCGAAGCCGCTGCGGGTACAGCAAGAGCGAACATCGCGAGGGCCATCACGAGCGGGCCGGGCGAACAGGTGCGGGTTGGCATACTCATCGATACGGGAAAGCCACTCGCGGGTTGACTGGGCGAAGCCTCGCCGCTTGCACGACCTGCGCCACGCGAAGCTCTCGCTGTCACACTCGGCAGGCGCTGCTTCACCCGATCGACCTTGCTGGGTCGCGCGGCACCGCAAGGTCGCGGACGGTAGTCCGCAGAAAATGAGTGTCGGACGCGCAGATTGCGGCAGCGGGATACTTGACACGGGAATACTAAGATCCGTATCCTCGTTATGAACAGGTGAGGCCGCCGGTGCTCCGGTCTGCCGATCAACCAAGCGAGGAGGATCTCGATGAGCAAGATCATTGGTATCGATCTCGGCACGACCAACAGCGTCGTCGCCGTCATGGAGGGGTCGGAACCCCGTGTCATTCCCAACGCCGAAGGCGCTCGGACGACCCCGTCGATCGTCGCCTTCACCAAGGGCGGTGAGCGGCTGGTGGGCCAGGTCGCCAAGCGCCAGGCGGTCACCAACCCGCAGAACACGGTGTTTTCGATCAAGCGGTTCATGGGCCGCCGATTCGATGAGATCGGCGAGGAAAAGCGTCTGGTGCCCTACGAGGTGGCCAAAGGCGAACAGGGCGACGCCCGCGTTTCGATCGGCGATCGCAAGTACTCTCCGCCGGAGATCTCGGCGATGGTGCTCGGCAAGCTCAAGCAGGCGGCCGAGGACTACCTCGGCGAGAAGGTGACGCGTGCGGTGATCACCGTGCCGGCGTACTTCAACGATGCCCAGCGCCAGGCCACCAAGGACGCCGGCAAGATCGCCGGGCTCGAGGTCGAGCGCCTGGTCAACGAGCCGACCGCGGCGGCACTGGCCTACGGGCTCGACAAGAAGAAGGACCAGACCATTGCGGTCTACGACTTCGGCGGTGGTACCTTCGACATCTCGATCCTCGAGGTCGCCGAAGGTGTGGTCGAGGTGCGCTCCACCAACGGCGACACCCATCTCGGTGGCGACAACATCGACCAGCGCATCATCGAGTGGCTGCTCGACGAGTTCAAGAAAGAGCACGGCATCGACCTGTCCAAGGACCCGATGGCGGTGCAGCGCCTCAAGGGAGAGGCCGAGAAGGCCAAGATCGAGCTCTCGAGCGCTCAGTCGACCGAAATCAACCTGCCGTTCATTTCGGCGGATGCGTCGGGTCCGAAGCACCTCAACCTCACCTTGACTCGCAGCAAGCTCGAACAGCTCGTCGGCGACATCGTCAAGCGGTCGCTCGAGCCGTGCAAGCAGGCGCTCAAGGACGCCGGCCTCTCGGCGGCCCAGATCGACGAGGTGGTGCTGGTTGGTGGCCAGACCCGCATGCCGATGATCCAGAACGCGGTCAAGGAGTTCTTCGGCAAGGAGCCGAACCGCGGTGTCAACCCCGACGAGGTCGTCGCACTCGGCGCGGCGATCCAGGGTGGTGTCCTCAGTGGTTCGGTCACCGACGTGCTCCTGCTCGACGTGACCCCGCTTTCCCTCGGCATCGAGACCTTGGGTGGTGTGTTCACTCGGTTGATCGAGCGCAACACCCGCATCCCGACCCGCAAGAGCGAGATCTTTTCGACGGCGGCAGACAATCAGAACCAAGTCGAGGTCCACGTGCTCCAGGGCGAACGCGAGATGGCCGACGCCAACCGCACGCTCGGTCGCTTCCACCTCGTCGGCATCCCGCCGGCGCCGCGTGGGGTACCGCAGATCGAGGTGACCTTCGACATCGACGCCAACGGCATCGTCAACGTTTCGGCCAAGGATCGCGGCACCGGCAAGGAGCAGCGCATCACCATCACCGCTTCGAGCGGGCTTTCGGACAGCGACATCGAGAAGATGGTGCAGGACGCCGAGGCGCATCGCTCGGAAGACCAGGAACGGCGCAAGAAGGTCGAGGTGCACAACCGTCTGGAGGCCTTGATCTACTCGACGGAGAAGTCGTTCGAGGAGCACAAGGAGAAGCTCTCGGCGGGCGACCTCGGGACGCTCAACAGCGCCATCGAGGCGGCGAAGAAAGCTCTCGAGGCCGGTGATCTCGCCGGGATGGAGTCGGCGGAAAAGCAGCTCATCCAGGCTTCCCACGCGCTGGCGCAGCACATGTACGCGGGCGCCGATGCCGGGGCTCAGGCTGGTCCCGCTCCCGGGGCCGAGCCCGGAGCCGCGGCCGAGGGTGAAGTGATCGACGCCGAGTACGTCGAAGACAAGAAGAATTGAGGCGGCAGGCCGGGTGGGGCGAAGCTCCACCCGGCCGACCCGCGTTAGGATCACGTCATGGTCGAGCGCAAAGGGCGGGAGAAGAGAAAGTACCTGTTCATCAGTGCGGTGGCCGAGCGCTTCGAGATCCACCCGCAGACGCTCCGGGTCTACGAGCGCGAGGGGCTGATTCGCCCGCACCGCAGCGAAGGCAACACGCGCCTCTACGACGAGGAGTCGATCAAGCGGCTCGAGACCATCTTGTTCCTGACCCGTGAGCTCGGGGTCAATCTCGCCGGGGTCGAGGTGATCCTCAACATGCGCGAACAGCTCGACCGCATGCGCCAGGAGGTCGACGAGGCGCTCGAGCGCGCCCGCCGCGAGCTGGTCGAACGCCGTGGTGGCGTGCGTCCGGAGCACGCCCTAGTGCGCGTCGAGGCCCGAAGCTTGATCCGGCGGGAGTCGTAGGAATGCCGATGCAAGGTACCGGGTACTGGGTACCGGGTACCGGCCGGAGCGCCAGAGGCATTCTCCGAGCAGTTCCCATGCACCCCTCCGTGGTGCATCCCGGGGGATGAAAATCAAGCCCGCCGTCCGGTCTCCGTTCCGGCCTGGTCCCGGGTCCCAGGTCCCGGGTCCCCATTCTCTGAGCGGGTCCTCATGCGCCCCTCCGTGGTGCATCCCGGCCGATGACATCGGTCCCCGGTCCCTGTCTCAGCGCAGCAACTCTCTCCCGACGACGAGGTGCTGCACCGCGGTGGCGCCTTCGTAGATCCGCAACGCCCGGACGGCGCGGTAGAGGCGCTCGACGGGGTTGCCGAGGAGCACTCCGGAACCGCCGTGCAGTTGGACGGCTTGGTCGACGATGCGCTGGGCGGCTTCGGTGGCGAAGGCTTTGGCGCTGGCGACCAGCCGAGCCGGGCGCTCTTCCCCGTGGTCGATGGCGGCGGCGGCCCGGAAGGTCAGAAGGCGGGCCGCGTCGAGCTCGATCGCCATGGTCGCAAGCGTCGAACGAACGACGTCGAGCTCGGCCAGCGGGCGGCCGAACTGACGGCGTGCCTGGAGTCTGGCGATGCTCTCCTCGAGCGCCCGCCGCGCCATGCCACAGGCAGCAGCTGCGACGGTGACCCGCAGCCGCTCGAGGCTGGCAAGCCCAAGTCGAAAACCCCGGTGGACCTCGCCCAGCAGCGCCTCGGGTCCGGCGTAGCAGCTCTCGAAGCGCAGGATACCGAGTGGATGGGGGGCGGCCATCACTTGGGCGCCATCAAAGTGGCACCCCGAGGTCCTCGTGTCGATCACGAAAGCCGAGATCCCCTTGGCTCCCGCTTCGGCGTTGGTCGAGGCAAAGACCACCACGACGTCGGCAATCCCGGCGTTCGAGATGAGGTGTTTGACGCCGTCGAGCCGCCAGCCGTCGCCGCTGCGTGTTGCACGGGTGGCGATGGCGGCGACGTCGGACCCGGCTTCGGGCTCGGTCATCGCAAAGGCGGCGACGGCTCTGCCGTTGGCGATCAGCGGCAGCCACCGTGCCCGCTGCTCGGCGGTTCCCCCGAGGACGATCGGCATGGCGCCGAGGGCCTGGAGCGCACACGCATCGTCGGCGAGGGGGCTCGCGGCGGCCAGGGTCTCGCGCACCAGACAGCCGGCGCGCATGTCGGGCCCGCTCCCCCAGGGCTCAGGGTAGCCCCAGGCCAGCAGACCTCGCTCGCCCAGGCGCCGGGTGATCTGCGGCAGTCGTTCGCGGGCTTCGGCGTCGGTGTCGGGGTCCTTGCCGAGCTCGGCCACCAGCTGGGCCGCAGCCGTCCGGGCGCGCCGCGCCCATTCCTCGTGACGAGAATCGAGCAGGGGGCGGATTGCCTGCAGGAGCGAGGCCGCTTCGGTCACGGCAGGAATACCGCCGGACGTTTGGCGACGAAGGCCTCGTAGGCCTCGCGGAAGTCCGGGTGTTCCATCAAGGCGGCCTGGATCTCGACCTCGTTCGCCATTGCCGCTTCGAGGTCCATCGCTGCTTCGCGGTAGAGCATCTTCTTGGTGGTCTCGAGGGCGAGCCCGGGACCAACGGCAAGGCGTTCGGCCCACTCGCGCGCGGTGCCGGCGAGGGCGTTGTCGGCCACGACCCGGTGGTAGAGGCCTATGCGCTGGGCTTCGGCGGCGTCGACGAAGTCGCCGGTCATCAAGATCTCCATCGCCCGGCCGAGTCCCACGTGGCGCGGCAAGAGCCATGAGGCACCCATGTCGGCGCCGGACAGCCCGACCTTGGTGAACAGGAAGGCGATCTTGGCCCGTTCCGAGGCGATTCGGATGTCGCACGCGCTTGCGATCACCGCGCCGGCACCGGCGACGGTGCCGTTGAGCGCGCCGACGATCGGCCGCCGACAACGAATCATCGCCAGGATCAGTGCGCCGGTGCGCCGCGTGAAGTCGAGCAGGCCGCGGAAGTCGCGTTCGAACAACGCGCCGATGATGTCCTCGACGTCACCACCGGAGCAGAATGCACGTCCGGCGCCGGTCAGCAGGATCGCCCGCACCCCCGGCTCCGTGTCGAGGGCAACGAATGCCTCACGGAGCTCGTCGTAGACCTCGAAGGTCAGGGCATTGAGGCGATCCGGCCGGTCGAGGGTGATGGTGGCGACGGCTGTCGCCGAATCGAAGTCGTAGCGGAAGCTGCGTGGAGCGAACATCGTGGAGATGCTAGCAGGCTGATGAAGAACGCCTTGCGGAACTCTGCGGATGACGTAGGCGAAGCCAGGCCACCGCGGCGACTGGGCTGCTAAGCTCGCGGACGCTTTCACTCGAGATGCAGTCAGCCTACGTGAGGTCGTGATGAACTTGAAGGGTACTCACCAACTGCCGTTCCCACGCCGGGTCGTGTGGGAGGCCCTGCTCGATCCGGCAGTGCTGTCGCGCACGCTGCCCGGCTGCGAGTCGTTGACCAAGGTCGGCGAGGGGACGTTCCAGGGGCGGCTGATGGTCGCGGTCGGCCCGGTTCGGGGTGTTTTCGCCGGCACCCTCGCCCTCAGCGAGATCGATCCGCCCAACGGCTATCGGATGAAGCTCGAAGGTCGAGGGCCGAGTGGCTTCATGCAGGGCGAAGGGCGAGTGACCTTGCAGGAGACCGAGGGCGGCACCGAGCTGGGCTACGACCTCGAGGCGATGGTTGGAGGCAAGCTTGCCGGCGTGGGCCAGCGGGTGCTCGACAGCTCGGCCAAGGCCGTGGCCGGCCAGGGCTTGGCCGGGCTCGAACGGGTGCTGCAGGCGATTGCCAATCCCGTGGCGCCCGGCGCGCCGGTTGCGGAGACCGGGGCAGCGGCTCCACGCGAGCTGCCGCCTCCGCCGTCGCAGACCTCCTTCGCCCTGGCGGTGGCGCGCGAAACCGTGGCCGACCTGGTACCCAAGGACCAGAGGTTGGCGATCGCCACGCTGGCGGTATTCCTCCTCGGTCTGCTGACCGGCTGGGCCCTGGGCCGCTCGAAGTAGAAAGGCGGCCATGACCCACACCACCGTTCATCCTCATCCGCCCACCAGCTCGGCGCCGATGCGCTACCGTGTCGACGAGGTGCCGCGGCCGGTTGCGCGAGCGGCCCTGCTCGGCTTTCAGCATGTCATGACGATGTTGGGGGCAACCGTGGCGGTGCCCCTGCTGCTGGGCCCGGCGATGGGGATGGACGCACAGCAGATCGCCCTGTTGGTGAGCTCGGTGATGATTTGCTCCGGCATCGCGACCTTCCTCCAGGTGCGGTTCGGCACGCGGCTCCCGATCATTCAGGGGGTCTCCTTCGCGTTCCTCGGTCCATTCTTCGTGATCATCGCAGCCACCGAAGGCGGCGCGGCGACGATGCAGGCAATCGCTGGGGCGATCCTTGCCGGTGCGTTGATCGAAACCGTCGTCGGCTTTTCGACCTTGTTCGGGAGGTTGCGAAGGTTCATCTCGCCGGTGGTGATCGGGCCGACGATCGCGCTGGTCGGTTTGGCGTTGTTCGACGTGGGAGCACCGCAGGCGGCGCGGGACTGGCGGCTTTCCGGAATCGTCATCGGCGCCGCTTTCCTCTTTGCCCTGGTGTTGTCTTTGCGGTCCCGCTTCGTGGCGCTCTTCCCGATCCTGTTGGCGATCGTGGTTGGGTATGCCGCTGCCCTGGTCATGGGGGAGCTCGGCATGATTGCGCCCGGAGCGCCTGGGCGGGTCGACTTTTCGGCGGTGGCGGCGGCGCCGTGGTTGCGCGATCCCGCCGGCCTGGTGTTCCCCTGGGGTCCACCGACGTTCCATCTGGGGTTCTTTCTCGCCGTTCTGACCGGGTATCTGGTGTCGATGATCGAGTCCTTCGGCGACTACTACGCGATTGCGCGCGCTGCCGGTGAGCCCGAGCCGACGGCTACGCAAGTCAACCGCGGGATCGGCGCCGAAGGTTTGGGGTGTGCCGCCACAGGAGTGCTCGGCGGCTTCGCCTCGACGAGTTACAGCGAGAACATCGGCCTGGTGGCGCTGACCCGTGTCGCCAGCAGATCGGTCACCTACATCGCCGCAGCGATGTTGGTTGGGCTCGGCCTGGTGGCGAAGTTCGGCGCGGTCCTCGCCACCATTCCGACGCCGATCGTCGGTGGCCTCTACTGCACTTTGTTCGGGCTGATTGCCGCCATCGGCCTGCAGACCTGCGCCCGTGCCGACCTCTCGAGCCAACGCAACCTGATGATCATGGGCTTTTCGCTGTTCATGGGCCTGTCCGTGCCCGCAGCGTTCGAGGGTGTCCCGGCGATCGGCGCTCCGCCCCTCGAGGTCGTTTTGCCTGCAGCCCCTTGGTTGGCGGAGATGTTGACCACCCTCGGCTCGACCGGGATGGCGGTCGGAGCCCTGTGTGGCCTGGTGCTCGACAACCTCATCCCCGGCTCAGCGAGGGAGCGAGGGCTGGAGACCGGCTGAATCCCAGGCCAGCTCAGAGCATGCTCCTTTTCGGCTGCCAGATTGGGCAGTAGCGCTGGTCGGCCGCGCTCAGAAGGCACTGAGGGACCAACGCGGCGGCCGCAACCCAAACGGAACCCAGACCCGGACTCGGAAGAAGAGTTCTTTCGTTCGGAGAAGAGCGACGCGCGTCGCTTCAGATCGTTGGCCAGCCTTCGCGGTGGTGGCAGCGTCTCCCCCG
>CAZRFU010000059.1:0-32998 GCA_964599475.1 uncultured Thermoanaerobaculia bacterium | reverse complement strand
GCGACTACGACCCGGAGATGGGGCGGTTTGTTCAGACCGATCCGCTTGGGTACGTCGATTCCGTGTCGCTGTACCAGTACGGGTTGAACAACCCGGTCAACTTCAGCGATCCGACGGGGGAGATTGCTGGATTCGTCGTCGACGCTGGCTTCGCGGCGTACGACACCTATCAGTACGCGACGAACAAGATCGACGGGCAGGAGTACGCACTGCGCATGGCGCTGACCGGTGCTTTGGTGGTGGCGAATGCCGCGAGCGCTGGTACGGGTGGGCTAGCGGTCCGGGCCGGTGCAATGACCGGCCGTTGGGGACAGGTGGCCCGAGGCCTGATTCGAGGGCCCAGATCATCGACCATGCGCAGACAGCCGTCGCTGCAGGCCAAGCGGTCGTGTCGCTGCCTGATGCTGCCCAGTCTCGCGGCCTGACTCGTTTCGGCTTGTCTGGTGCACAGATCGCGCTCATCGCGATGGGCCATGCTCGGAGCGAGGGGCAGGTAGCGCGAAGGGAGTACTCGAACTGGGGTGGCGAGTTCGTAGAACATCCGAGCGCTGGGACAACCGCCCGGTTCGATCGCGACGAGGTGGGTGGCGGACCTGCGTCTCGCAGTTGCTTCGTCGGCTGATCGGGGGAGTGGGCAGCAGTGGCCGTGGCGGCCAACGCCGTGGCCCGTCGAGCGTCTGACATAATCTCGCGGATGGACGCATCGAACTGCGGGGCGCGGAGATGACCGGAATCGAAGAACGTGGCTACGTGTCGCCGGACGTGCTGATCTCGACCGACGAGGTTGCGGCGCGGCTCGGCGATGGGAGCCTGCGACTGGTCGAGTCCAACGAGGATCCGCTGCTGTACTCGGCGGGACACATTGCCGGGGCGGTGGAGATCGACTGGACACGCGACCTCAATGACCCCTTGCGGCGCGACTACCTGGGTCGGGACGGTTTCGAGGCGTTGATGCGCCGTCATGGGATCACGCCCGACACCGAGATCGTGTTCTACGGTGACAAGAACAACTGGTGGGCGTGTTACGCCTACTGGGTGTTTCAGCTTTTTGGCCACCGCCGCGCGAGAATCATGGACGGCGGCCGGATCAAGTGGATGCTCGAGCAGCGACCGCTGGTACGCGAGGTGCCGACCTTCGCCCCGAGCGAGTACGTCGCTCGCGACCGCGACGACAGCACCGACCGAGCCTTCCGCGATCAGGTCCTGGCCGTCGTCGGCAATCGCGGTCCGCTGATCGACGTACGCAGTCCCGAGGAGTACAGCGGCGAGCGCCTGCATATGGAGGCGTATCCCAATGAGGGAGCGCTGCGCGGCGGCCACATCCCAGGAGCCGCCAACGTGCCGTGGGGCCGTGCGGTCGACCCGCGTGACGGCACCTTCCGCTCGGCATCCGAGCTGCGGGCGATCTACGAGGGTGAGGTGGGTCTCGATCGGAGCGACGATGTCGTCGTCTACTGCCGCATCGGCGAGCGTTCTGCGCACACCTGGTTCGTGCTCACGCGCCTCCTGGGCTTCGAGCGCGTCCGCAACTACGACGGAAGTTGGACCGAGTGGGGCAACCTCGTCGGAGCTCCGATCGAGCGGTGACGTGTGGACCGGTCAGCGTTACCTCCGTACCTCGCTGAGGTGGTGGCCGACCTGTCGGCGATGGACCGCTCAGAGCGGATCGACTACCTGATCTCGTTGTCGGACCGTTTCGTCGAGGTTCCGCCGTTGGTGGCGACGAGGCCGTGGCCTCCGGCCGCCCGCGTGCCGGGATGTGAGTCCGAGGTCTTTCTGTTTGCCGTGCCCCGGGCGGATCGGACCCTCGACATCCATTTTGCCGTCGACAATCCGCAAGGACTCACCGCCAAGGCGTGGGCATCGATCCTGGCAGACGGCCTCTCGGGTCGCCCGGTCGAGGAGATTCTCGCGATCCCGACCGACATCGTCTACGCCGTGTTCGGCCGTGAGCTGTCGATGGGGAAGAACCTCGGGCTCGCGGCGATGCTGGGCATGGTGCAGAACCTCGCCCGGGCCTCTCGGCAGGAGCAAGGTTGATGTTGCTCGAGTCCTTCGTCGTCGCCGTCAGCCTCGGGATCTTCGCCCAGGTGATCGCCGAGCGTCTGCACCTGCCGGCGATCCTGCCGTTGCTCGCGAGTGGCGTGATCGCGGGGCCGGCGATGTTGGGGTTGATTCACCCCGAGAGCATGGGGCACGGCCTCGAGGTCTTGGTGCACCTCGGGGTCGCGGTGATCCTCTTCGAAGGGGGGCTGTCCCTCGACCTCGGTCAACTTTCGCGAGTTGGTGCCTCGGTACGCAATCTCCTGACCATCGGGGCGCTCGTCTCCGGGGTCGGCGCGGCGGCGCTGGCACACTGGCTGACCGGAATGTCATGGCCGACAGCGGCGCTGTTCGGCTCCATCATGACCGTCACCGGGCCCACCGTGATCGCGCCGCTGATGCGGCACATGATCGCCCCGCGCCGGGTGAAGACGATCCTGGTCTCAGAGGGGCTGATGATCGACCCGATCGGGGCGGTACTTGCCTACCTGGTCCTCCAGGCCATCGCCCGCGCGGACCTCGGAGCCGCGGCTCTGGTCAAGGAGCTCGTGCAGGTCGCGTTTATCGGCTCGGTGCTGGGCTTTGCCGCCGGGGCGGCCGCCAGGTCGATCTCCCGGGTTCGTTGGATCTCGGGCGAGCTGCGCAATCTCGCCATCCTGGCTCTGCTGCTGGTGCTGTACCTGGTGTCCGACGAATACGCGCCGCAGTCGGGGATCTTGGCGGCAGTGGTCATGGGACTGACGCTGTCGGGGTCGCGAGTGCCCGACCTGGTTTCGATGAAGACCTTCAAGGAGCAGCTGACCACCTTCCTGATCTCGCTGCTGTTCGTGTTGCTGTCGGCCAAGCTCGATCTCGACGCGGTGCGACAGCTCGGGTGGAGAGGTGTGGCGGTGGCCGTGGGGCTGGTGTTCCTGGTGCGTCCGCTGTCCGTCGCTGCCTCGGTGTGGCCGGGGCATCTGCCCCTGGCACAACGGGTGGCCCTTGGCTTGACCGCCCCTCGCGGGATCGTCGCAGCGGCGGTGGCCTCGTTGTCGGCGATCAGCCTGAGGGAGGCCGGCCTCGACGGGGCCGCCGAGCTCGAGGGACTCGTCTATGTGTCGATCCTCGTCACCTGTGTGCTGGCGACGGTCGGGGCACTGGTCCTGCCGCGACTGCTCGGCTTCCTCGACGATCCGTCGCGTCGACGCTCGGTTCTGGTTGGTGCCAACGCTCTGACGGCCGAGTTGGCCAGGGTGTTGCGTCGCCGCGGGGAACAGGTGGTGGTGGTGGATTCGGCGGCCTTCCGGCTCGACGAGCTCAGGCGCGAAGGGTTCACGGCGTTGGTGGGGGATGCCCGCGACGTGGCCACCTACGAGGAAGCCGGAGTGGAACGCGACACTTTCGTCGTTGCGGCCACGACCAACGACGCTCTGAACCTGCTCGCAGCTGAGTTGGTCCACACCGAGCTCGGCGTTCACCATCCGGTGGTGGCGTTGCAGCGGCCCCCCGACGACTTTGGCACGCGCAGTCGGGCCTGGGCGGAGTTGCTCGGCGGCAAGGGCTTCGACCTGCCGCGGTGGCTGCGTGAGCTCGAGGACGGCAGTGCGGAAGTCTGGGACCTAGCCCTCAGGGACGACACGGCGCGCGAGAAGCTTGCCGACGCGCTCAAGCGTTGGCCGGAGCTCATCGCCGTGCTGTGCGGGTGGAAGAACGGCAGGCCGGAGTTTCGACCGCTGAGCTCCGGCAGGGCCGACGACATCGTCACGGTCGTGATCGCAGCAGGGGAGGTGCGATCGAGTCTTGCGGGTCTGCGACGCGCCAGCGCCGAACCCGAGGGAGCTGGTCATGACGCCGACGCTTGAGTGGTTTCCGGGAAGTTGGAGGAGCCGTCCGGTCGCCCAGCAACCGACTTGGCCGAGCCAGGCCGCGCTTGCCAGCGCCATCGCCGAGGTTGCCGCCTTGCCACCGCTGGTCACCTCGTGGGAGATCGAAACGCTGCGCGAGCAGATCGCCGAGGCGGCCCGCGGCGAGCGGTTCGTGCTGCAGGGAGGGGACTGCGCCGAACGCTTCGAAGAGTGTCGCTCCGACATCGTCGCCAACACTTTGAAGGTGTTGCTGCAGATGAGCCTGGTGCTGGTGCACGGGGGTGGTCGGCGGGTCACGCGCATCGGGAGGTTTGCCGGTCAGTACGCCAAGCCCCGCTCGGCGGACACCGAGACCCGGGAGGGCGTCACGCTCCCCTGCTACCGCGGCGACCTGGTCAACGACGTCGAGTTTTCAGCCGCCGCACGGACGCCCGATCCCACCCGCCTGATTCGGGGCTACGAACGCGCCGGCCTGACGCTCAACTTCGTGCGGGGTCTGATCGACGGCGGCTTTGCCGACCTGCACCATCCGGAGTACTGGGACCTCGGCTTCGTCGAGCACTCACCGCGCGCGCGCGAGTACCGCGAGATCGTCTCCAACATCGGCGAGGCGCTGCGCTTCATGGAGACCCTCACCGGCCGTCCGCTCGAGACCACCCATCGAGTCGATTTCTTCAGCTCCCACGAGGCGCTGATCCTCGCCTATGAAGAGGCGCAGACTCGCCGAGTACCGAGGCGTGAGGGCTGGTACAACCTGACCACCCACTTTCCCTGGGTCGGAATGCGCACGGTCGATCCCGAGGGAGCCCACATCGAGTATCTGCGGGGGATTCGCAACCCGATCGGAGTGAAGGTGGGGCCGGGGCTGGAGTTCTCGACCCTCAGGGTACTGCTCGATCGGCTCGACCCTCGGCGCGAGCCCGGTCGGTTGACCCTGATCCATCGCATCGGCGCGACCAAGATCGGAGACGTGCTCCCGACCTTGCTGCGCCAGGTGGCCGACCTGGGGCACGAGGTGTTGTGGATGTGTGATCCCATGCACGGCAACACGCGCACGGCCAGCACCGGCTTCAAGACCAGGTCCTTCGAGGACATCCTGAGCGAGCTCGAGCTCGCCTTCGAGGTCCATGCCGATGTCGGAACGCGCCTGGGTGGGGTCCACATCGAGCTCACGGGAGAGGACGTGACGGAGTGCGTCGGTGGTGCTCGGGGTCTCGACGACCGCGACCTCGAGCGTGCCTACCGCACCCAGGTCGATCCCCGCCTCAACGCCGACCAGGCCCTCGAGCTCGCCCTCAGGGTTGCACGCCGGATGCGTCAGGCTCGACCACAGGGGGCCACCACGCCTCGTCACCCGGCTGATTGAGCTCCCAATAGGCCAGTCGCTCGGACTTGAGCAGGCGGTACGTGGTGCCGTCCGCGAGGTCCATCGCGATCAGGCGGTGGGGGGGCGCCAGCTCGAAGTCGAAATGCCGGCTGCTGCGTCGGCCTTCGACCGAAAGCCGCACGACCTCGAAGGTGCCGGCCGGGACCGTCAGCCGGCGCGGCAGTCCGCGCGAGAGCAGGTAGCTCGCCGGGGTGAGGTCCGGCAGTCGCCCGGTCAACAGCGTAGGCACGATCTCGATGGTCTCGGGCACCGCGCCCACGACGAAGTCCCGCAGCATCAAGGGGAGCGCGTCCTCGGGAAGGGCGCCGAGGGGCCAGGGCTGTCGCCGCCGACCTTGGCCATCGAAGTAGGAGGAGCTGACCCACTCCCCGTCGACCATCTCGGTGGTGGCCAGGCCGCAGGCTTCGAAGCTCGAGGTTGCGAGCTTGACCAGCGATCCGTCATCGTGGCGGATGAAGGCGCTGGCGATCTGCTGGTAGGTGTAGATCCCGGTCGGTACGGTGCGCAGGTGGTTGAGCTTGAGGACTTCGTAACCGTCCGCACGGGGCACATCGGCCTTGACGTCGAGATCGGGTGCCCAGGGTTCCTTGACCACGATGAGGTTGGCCTCGCCGTCGAAGACCTTGCCGTAGCGCGGCCACTGGATCTGGTAGGCGCCGAACTCCGCTCTGCCGTCGTCCCACAGGGCCGACCGGCGCCAGGAGGGAGTCTCGGCCCGGAGTGAGGTGATGGCGAAGGTGGTGGACAGCAGCAACAGCATCGATGCGCGCATGCCGCAACTGTAGACCAACCTCGGGGCTGTTAGGGCACTGTGGTTGACCAGGCGCTGGTGTCGGCGGTCTCGAAGCCGTCGGCAAAGAGGGCGACCAGCCGGTCGGCGAGCTCGTTGATGTACTCCTCGATGGCGGTGTAGCCGGAGGACATGATGGTCGAGTGGTCGTTGGGGTTGGCCGCGGAGAGCCCCCGACTCGCCTCCCAGGCGTCGGCCATGCCGTCGTTGTCGATGTCGGCCGGTGCCGATCCGGGGGTGAGGCCTTCGAGGTAGTCGGCCGGCCGGCGATTGCCCCAGGCGCCGGTTCGGCCTTCGATGTCCTCGATGGTCCAGCGCGACACGATGTCGCGCGGCCAGGCCCCCGCGCGGGCCAGGACCTTGGGGTAGACCGCCGTTGCTGCTTCGGTGGTGATCGGGCGGTACCCCGGGGTGGCGGAGAAGTCGTAGGGCACGATCGCCGTGAATTGGCTCGAGACGATGCCACAGCAGGCAAAGCTGTACTCGGTGCCGAAGCCGGGAGTGGTGTAGGGGTTGTCGACTCGGCCGATGAAGTCGCCCGGATCCTCGACGTAGTTATCCCACACGAAGTAACGCGTCGGGATCGGTGTCGAGCTGTTCTCGGGGTCGAACCAGAACGGCGCGAGCGCTATCGACGGGCCGTCGATGTACCAATTGCCGATCAGGTTGAAGTCTCCCACGGTGGCGATGGTGGAGCCGGAGCCGCCGGCGATGTTGTGGTGCACGAAACCCTCGCGGCCGTTGTAGACGACGTTGCCGACGATGTCGGCCGGACCGGTCGAGAGTGCCGGGGTGCGATTGCGGGCATGCGCGAAGACGTTGTGGTGGACCGAGATCCGACCGCCGAGCAGGCCACTGTCGGCGCACGCGTCGCCGTCGATGCAGGCGCGGTGGTTGAGGATGCCCTTGTTGTGGTCCCAGCCCTGGCCGGCGTCGTAGATCGGGTAGCTCAGCATCGACCACTGCAGCGTGATGGTGTGGGCGCCGCCCCAGAAGTCCATGATCTCGTCGGCGCCATGGGAGGCGTCGACGTGGTCGAGGATCACCGTGTGGGTGGTCGAAAACTGGATCGAGTCGTGTTGACTCGGCGGCCACGATCCGTTGGGATCCGGCGGGCGTACCCGCAGGTGCCGAATGATGATGTTCGAGGTCGGGTCGTCTTCGTCGTAGGGCGTGTAGAGATGTCCGAGAATCGTGATGCCCGCGCCCGGCGCCGTCTGACCCGCAATCGTGACGTCGCCGTGAGGGATTTCGACGTCGCCGTTGATGACACCCGAGACGCGGAACACCACCATCCGGGGGCCCGGTTGATCGAGGGCTGCCTGGAGACTTCCAGGCCCGGAAGCGTTGAGGTTGGTGACGATCCGCACCGGACCGCCGCGGCCACCGGTGGCGACGGCGCCGAAGCCCTCGGCGCCGGGGAAGGCGGGCAGTTGTGCAAAGCTCGGAGCGGCGACGGAGACAACGGCCAGGAGGCAGGGTAGTGTGCGCATGGGGCCCTCGGAGCGATAGTCGTATGAGCGTCAGTGTATCGAAAGTCCGCGATCTCGACGCGCCTGCGCCGTCGGCATGGCTCGAGGCTGGCAGATGAGTCGATGGCAGCGCTTTGCCCTCCTCGGTCTGCTGTATATGGCACAGGCGCTGCCGCTCGGCTTCTTCGTCATTGCACTGCCGGCGATCCTGCGCGCCCGCGGCGTGGGAGTCGAGCGAATCGGCATGCTGGCGGTGCTGGCGCTGCCGTTCCTGATCAAGTTCGCCTGGGCTCCGCTGGTAGATCGTTGGGGCCACCGGGCAGGTCACTATCGGTCCTGGCTGCTGCCGCTGCAGTTCCTCTCGATTGCGGTCGTTGGGTGGATGGCGAGCATCGATCCGGTGGGCGACACCGCCGCCCTGGCGATCTCGGGGGCCGCCTTCATGCTCCTGGCCGCCACCCAGGACATCGCCACCGACGGCTTGGCAGTGGGCCTGCTCGAACCCGAAGATCGGGGTTTCGGCAACGGCATCCAGGTCGGGGGCTACTACCTTGGGCAGATCGTCGGGGGCGGCCTGATCCTGGTGGTGGTCGATCGCTGGGGCTGGGCTGCCGGCCTGGGGGCGATCGCAGGTCTGCTGGCCCTGCCGATCCCTCTGGTGGCGATGCTGCGCGAGCCCTCGAGACCGCCGTCGACGGACGGCAGGCGTGTCGGCATGGGCGATTTGTTGCGGTTCTTCGGACGGCCCGGCATGGGGGCGTGGGTGGTGGTGCTGCTGCTGTGGCGGGCGGGTGAGACCATGGCGACGTGGATGGTCAACCCGATGCTGGTCGACCGCGGCTTCTCGTTGGAGCAAGTGGGGCTGACGCTCGGCATGTGTGGATCGACGGGCGCGTTGGCCGGAGCGCTGCTCGGCGGCTGGAGCGCTACACGGTGGGGGCGCGTCGGCGCCTTGCTCGGCACCGGTGCGACTGCGGCCGCCTGCCTCGTGGTGTTGTTGATTCCAGCGGCGAACATCGGTGGCTGGCCTGCGCTGGTGGCGGCGGCGGTCGCGGTGGCCTTCGGCGGAGGCGCCGCGACCGCGGCCCTCTACACGGTGGCGATGGATGCCAGCAGGCCTTCGACGGCCGGCACCGACTTCACGCTGCAGCAAAGTCTGGCCGCGATCGGTCCGTTGCTGGCCGCCGCGACCAGCGGCTACTCAGTCGCCACGCTCGGCTACGGGGGCCACTTTGCCGTGGCGGCGGCGGTGCAGATCGTCGTCGTGGTCGTTTTTGCCAGGTCCGGGAGGTTGCGCCGAGGCATCGACCGGCGCTCACTGGGTCCGAGGTTCGAGTCCGCTTGACACTCGTGCACGGTTGTCTATACTCCGGCGATCCGGTATCACTGCCCTCGAGGCACATGAGGAGGACCCCCTAGTGTTGGATTGGCGCAAGGTCTCCATGTTCGGCATCGTCTGGTCGGTGGCTGCTGCAGCCATCGCCGTCGATCAGCCGAGTCACTTCGGAAAGTTCCAACGGGACTTCGATGCACGCAACGCCCTGGCAGAGAGCCTCGTCCAGCAGCAGCCCAGCGCTGCGCAGCTGCGAGCGGAGGACGCCCTGCGCGCCTCGGTCCCCGAATTGGCGGTCGGTTACGACGGGTTTGCTCCGGCGGCCCGTACGGTGATGAACCGCACCGGCTATCTGACCGGCGCCTCCTTCGGGACGCCGCTCGAGATCGGGACCCGGTTCGTCCAGGAACACCTCGACCTCTTCGGGCTGTCCCTGGCCGACGTGTCGAGCTTCGAGGTGACCGACGAGGTGGTGACCCGCCACAGCGGCACGACCCATCTCTACCTGCGCCAGATCCACGACGGCCTGCCGGTTTACAACGGCCAGCTCCATTTCAACATCAACCGCGAAGGCAAGATCCTCTCGGTCAACAATGCCTTCCAGCCGAACATCTCGGCCTCGGTCAACTCGCTGCAGCCGGCGTTGTCCGCGCAGCAGGCCGTGGCAGCCGGCGTCGCTGCCCTCGGGCTTGGCAGCTACACGCCGGCATCCCTCTCGGAGGCGGTCGGCCGTGGCCGACACACTCGAGTCGACGGCAGCTCGTTCTCGCGCAACGCGACGATCGAGGCGCGCCTGATGTGGTTGCCGATCCGCGCGGGCGAGACGCGACTGGTGTGGAACTTCCAGTTCGAGACCCTCGACGGTGAGAGCTGGTACGACGTCAACGTCGATGCCGTTTCAGGCCAGCTGTGGACGGCCTTCGACTGGGTCGATGAGGCGTCGAATCGCGCTTATCCCTTCAACGTCGAGAGCCCCAACCACACCACGCCGCTGCCGCCGGCCGACGCGCGTCAGCTGCTGGTCGACCCGCATGACCCCAACGCTTCGCCGTTCGGCTGGCACGACACCAACGGGGCAGCGGGTGCCGAGTTCACCATCCACCGCGGCAACAACACCCATGCCTGGGAGGACAGCGACGGCAACGACTCGCCCCCTCCTGCCGGCACCGAGCCCGACTGTGGCGCCAGCTTGGTCTGTGACTTCCCGATCGACCTGACCCAGGCGCCGAGCACCTATCGGCCGGGCTCGGTGTCGAACCTGTTCTACTGGACCAACATCATCCACGACGTGCTGTGGCAGTACGGCTTCGACGAGCCGGGCGGCAACTTCCAGGTCAACAACTACGGCCGCGGCGGCAACGGCAATGACGACGTTCAGGCTCTCGCCCAGGCCGCGGGGAACTGCAACGCCAACTTCGGAACGCCCCCGGATGGCTCTCGTCCCCGGATGAGGATGTTCAACTGCACCAACACCACTCCCGCTCGTGACGGCGACCTCGATCACGCGGTGATCATCCACGAGTACGGCCATGGCATCTCCAACCGCCTGGTTGGTGGCCCGTCGAACACCAGCTGTCTCGGCAACACCCAACAGCCGGGCGAGGGCTGGAGCGACTGGTACGGTTTGGCGCTCACCGCGCAGGCCGGCGATGTCGGCACCACGCTGCGCGGCATGGGAACCTACCTCTTCGGCCAGCCGGCCAACGGCCCCGGCATCCGTCCGCAGCCCTACAGCACCGATCCCGGTATCAACAGCTACACCTACGCCACCATCGGCACGGGTGTTTCGGTACCCCATGGCCTCGGTTCCGTGTGGGCGCAGGCGATCTGGGAGGTCTACTGGGCGTTGGTGGCTGAGCATGGCCACGATCCGGACCTCTACGACGGCACCGGCTCGGCAGGCAACCAGCGTGCGATCTTCTACGTCACCGAGGGCCTGAAGAACACCGCCTGTGGCCCCACTTTCCTCAACACCCGCGACGGCATCATCCAGGCTGCCGCAGACAACTTCGGCGGAGAGGATGTCTGTCTGCTGTGGGAGGCCTTTGCCGCCTTCGGCTTGGGCTCGAACGCCTCGACTCCCGGGCCGAGCAGCACCAGCGCCACCAACGGCTTCGAGATTCCGGCGTCCTGCTCGTTCTTCGGATCTCCAAATCCGGCGGCAGAGATCTGCGCCGGCACCGATGCCAACTACACCGTGACCCTCGGCAACGCGTTCACGCCGCCGGTCAACCTGTCGGCGACCCCGCCGGGCTCGGCGAACATCGCCTTCGGTACCAACCCGGTCAACAGCGTTCCCGGCAACAGCACGGTAACGGTGAGCAACACCGGCGGCCTCGGCGCGGGTGACTACACCATCACGGTCAACGGCAACGATGCCGCTCCGTCGCTGAACACGTTCGATCTCGACCTTACGGTCTACAGTGGGGCACCGCCGGCACCTGGGCTGACTGCTCCGGCCAACGGATCCACGGATGTCCCGACCAAGCCGACGTTGTCGTGGACGGCTGCGGCCGGAGCGGCGGAGTACCTCGTCGAAGTGGCCACCGATGCGGGCTTCGGCAACATCGTCGCGTCGACCACGGTCACAGGGACGAGTCACCAGCTGGCCGGCAACCTCGCCGCCGACACCGAGCACTTCTGGCGTGTCACACCGGCTAATCCCTGTGCGTCGGGTGCGGTGTCGACGGTGTTTTCGTTCACCACGGTCAACCTGATCTGCGATTCCCCGGGCCTGGCGATCCCGGACTCGCCCGGTGCCGCGGTATTCGACGAGATGGTGCTCGGTTCAGGAGGTTCGCTGACGGACCTGAACGTCATCATCCGGGCTACGCACACCTTCGTGGGCGACCTTGCGTTCACCTTGTCGAAGACCGGCGGACCTTCGGCTACGGTCATCGACCGACCGGGCCGCACCACCACCGGCTTCGGTTGCTCTGGCAACGATATCGACGCAACCCTCGACGACGAGGCGAGTGATCCTGTCGAGAATGAGTGTGAGCCGACAGCGCCCACCATCGCCGGGACGTTCACGCCCAACAATCCCCTGAGCGTGTTCGATGGGCAGTCACTCGCTGGTACCTGGAGAATGACCGTCCAGGATTTCGCCGGCGGCGATACCGGGACACTGGTCGAGTGGTGTCTCGCCCCGGCGGAGAATCTTCTGGAGAGCATCTTTGCCGACGGCTTCGAAGGCGGCAACACCGGCGCCTGGAGCGCGACCGTTCCCTGACCGCCCATCTCAGGGACTCGTTGAGGCCGGCCTTCGGGCCGGCCTTTCTTTTGGGACGGGGTCCCTTCTTTTGGGACCCGGGACCCGAGATCCGGCAGAAGGTGGGAGTCGTTCTCAGCCGTCGATCGGCCAGGCTCGGCGCAGGATCCGGGCGATGTCGCCCGCACCGATCGGTGCGGCACCGAACGCCGCTGCCGGCTGCGTCAGGCGGGTGTCGACGTACGCCGCGCCGACGGGGCTCTCGAGCTCGCAGAGGGCCGCTGCCACCAGGCACAGCGCCAGTTGCTCGCCGATCCACCGCGCCCTCGCGACGTCGACCTCCCCGGCGAGCTCGATCTGCAGTCGGCCGGCCGCAGCTGCAACGGCTGGGAAGGTCGCTGCCGCCTCGGCGAGGCGGCCAAAGACCGCTGCCGTCGAGTCCGGGTGGCGGTTTGCCGCACGCAGGACATCGAGGCACATGACGTTGCCCGACCCTTCCCAAATCGACGACAGCGGGGCCTCGCGGTACAGCCGTGGCAACACGGATTCCTCGACGTAGCCCGAGCCGCCGAGACACTCGAGGCACTCGGCCACGACGGTGGGGCAGCGCTTGCAGATCCAGTACTTGGCGATGGGTGTGGCGATGCGTGCGAAGGCTGCTTCCTGCTCGTCGCCGGCGCGGGCCCGGTCGAACGCATGGGCCAAGCGCAGTGCCAACGCCGTGGCCCCCTCGACCTCGAGGTGGAGGTCAGCGAGCACCGCCCGCATCAGTGGCTGATCGACCAGCAGGGCCCCGAAGGCTCGCCGATGGTGTGCGTGGTGAAGCGCCTCGGCGAGGGCGGCCCGCATGATTCCGGCCGATCCCAGCGCGCAGTCGAGTCGGGTGTGTTGCACCATTTCCATGATCGTCGCGATCCCCCGGCCGGGATCGCCGACCGGCAGAGCCAGGGTGTGGTCGAATTCGACCTCCGACGATGCGTTGGAACGATTCCCGAGCTTGTCCTTGAGTCGTTGCAGCGCGAAGGCGTTGCGAGACCCATCCGGCAAGACCCGAGGAATCAGGAAACACGAGAGTCCAGCCCCCTCGACCTGGGCGAGGGTGAGGAACGCGTCGCTCATCGGTGCGGAACAGAACCACTTGTGCCCGTGCAGCTGCCACCAGCGCGGATCGTCGGTGCGCTGCGCTTCGGTCGCATTGGCCCGGACGTCGGAGCCGCCCTGCTTTTCGGTCATCGCCATGCCGATGGTCAGCGTAGGCTTCCGTTCGAAGGGGAGCAGGCGCGGCTCGTAGTCGAGGCTGGTGATGCGTGGAACGACCTCGGCCGCGAGCTCCGGCGCTGCGCTCAGTGCCGGGACGGCGGCAAAGGTCATCGTCAAGGGGCAGCAGACGCCGTTTTCGGCATGGTTGAGGAGGCAGAACATGGCCGCTCGCTCGACGTGGGCGCCGGGATCTCGGTCGCGCCAGGGCAGTGCGTGGAGGGCGCCGCCGCGCCCCAGCCTCATCAGCTCGTGCCAGGCCGGGTGGAAGTGCACCTCGTCGATGCGGTGGCCGAAGCGGTCGTGGGTCAGCAGAGTCGGCGGATGGCGGTTGGCCTCGAAACCGAGCTCGCGTACGTGTGTCGATCCAATCCTCTGCGACCAGACCTCCACTGCGGCGCTCGAGCGCTCGCCGCCCCACTTCGAGAACGCTGCCTGGAGGACGAGGTCCAGCGCCCATGGGTCGGCGCTCAGCGGGGGAGGCTGGTTGACGACGCGGTGAGTCGGCACCCGTGTCAACTCCGCGCAATGCCCTGCAGGAACTGCGCCGCCGGCATGGGGCGGCCGAGGTGGAACCCCTGTGCGAACTGGCATCCCAGCTCTTCCAGAAGCCGGGCCTGGGCCTCTTCCTCGACACCTTCCGCGATCACCGCGAGCCCGAGGCCCTTGGCCAAGCGCAGAATGCCGTCGACCAGGTCACGAGCCGGGGCGTGCTCGGTCAGTCCCACCACGAAGGAACGATCGATCTTCACGCCGTCCACCGGGAAACGCTGCAGGTGGGTCAGTGACGAGTAGCCCGTACCGAAGTCGTCGAGACTGAGAGAGACGCCGAGAGCTCGAAGTGCCGACAGCTGGGTTGCCGCCGCATGGACATCACGGAGTACCGAAGACTCCGTCACCTCGAGCATGAAGCGTTGGGGCGGAAGCTCGGCTCGGTCGAGGAAGCCCTGGATCTCCTGGATCAGCCCGGGCTCGCGCAGCCGGCTCGGCGCGAAGTTGGCGGCAATCCGCAGCGGGAGCCCATACTCGCGGTCGACCGTTGCGGCCAGCGCGAGGCTTTCGGAAACCACGATGCGGTCGATCGCCGGCAGCAGGCCCAGCTGTTCGGCCAACGGAACGAAGGTTCCGGCACCGAGGAGGCCGCGCGTACGGTGGGGCCACCGAATCAGCGCTTCGGCTGCCACCAGCCGGCGATCTGCGAGCTGAACGATCGGTTGGTAGTGCACCTCGAGGGCGGCGTCGGCGACCGCCCGCCGGAGCTCCTCCTCGAAATCCAGGCTGTGGGGGCTGGAGTCGAGGTCGGGCGTGAACAGAACCACTTCTCCCGGACCGGCGGCTTTCGACGCCCGTAGCGCAAGATTGGCTTGGCGAAGGAGGTCGATGCTGCGCCCAGCGCCGAGCGCGGCTCCGATGGTGGCGGTGACGGTGACATCGCGCCCATCGATCCGGAACGGTTCGGCGAGTTGGTCCAGTACGCGCCGAGCGGTCGCGAGCACCTCCTCGGGATCGCGAACGGGGTCGGTCACCACCCCAATCTCGTCGCTGCCGAGACGTCCGAGAGTGTCGCCGGCTCGCACGACGGAACGAACGCGTTCCGCAAAGGCCGCCAGCAGCTCGTCTCCGGCATGGTGACCGAGTGCCTCGTTGATCCGCCGGAAGTTGTCGAGGTCGACGGCCAGCAGAGCGACGGCCTGACCGGCCGGCCGCCGGCGCACCATCAGGTGGTCGAGGCGATCCAGGAGCAGGGCGCGATTGGGTAGGCCCGTGAGTGGGTCGTGCAGGCTCTCGAGCCGCTCGGCACTGCCTCGATGGCGCTGGCTCTCGAACATCTGCGCGTTGGCGATCGCGATCGCAGCCTGGCGGGCGAAGTCGGCGAAGGCTCGAAGGTCATGGGGACTGTACTCGCTCCCGTCGCGGGCGTTGACGTTGATCACGCCAAGGAGGGCGTCGCCGTGGACCAGGGGTGCAGACATGGCGCTGCCGGGCGGCGCCTGATGAAGCTGCTTGACCAGCCCGGGGATGGTGCCTTCGATCAGCAGGGGCTGCCGCGTGGCTGCCACCCGTCCCGCGATGCCCTCCCCGAAGCGCACTCGCGCCCCACCGGCGTTGGAGTCGCCCTCGACCGCCACCGTTCGCAGTTCTTCGTCACCTTGAACGAGGAGGAGGGAGCTGTCACGAGCGTCGAGCAACTCGCGGGCGGCGCGCAGCACCGCCTGCAGCACTCGGTCGAGGCGCAGCTCCATGCTGAGGCTGCGTCCGACCTCGAGCAGGGCGTCGACCTCGGCCAGACGGTGGGTGAGGGCGGCGGTCAGCACGCGCTCCTCGACCAGGCGGCGAGTCAACGCACGCAGCCGCAGCTCGGCGTCGAGGGCGTAGAGACTGAACAGGACGATGAGCGTCACCAGCGCCAGGCGCAGGGTGTCGGCTCCAAGCCACGAGGGAAGAAAAGGCGCACCGAAGGCCGACGCCAAGGCCAAGCCGCCCGCGCAGGCCGCGAGCAGCAGCAAAGTGATGCCCCACAGCTGCAAGCGCCGCTTGTCGACCACGCTCAAGTCGGGAGCATGCAACCCCTCCAGACCTCGGATCCGGGGGGATCGAGCAGGCACAGGGTCAGGGGGAGCGGACCGGTCTGCCACGTGGGGCGAGTATAGAGCGTTCGAAGCATCGAGGGAGTCGCATACACTGTGCCGATGAGCTCGACATCGTGCAGCACCGCGTTGGCTCCACGGCGGCGGACCCAGGCCGTGGCGATCGACGGGATCGTCGTTGGGGGAACGGCCCCAGTCGTCGTCCAAACCATGACCAATACCGACACCGCGGATGTCGATGGCACGACCGCGCAGACGCTGGCGCTGGCCGAGGCTGGTGCCGAGCTGGTCCGCATCACCGTCAACGTACCCGAATCCGCTGCGGCGGTCCCGGCCATCAAGCGCAGGCTGCTGGAGGCGGGTTGTGTCGTGCCGTTGGTCGGTGACTTCCACTACAACGGCCACACGTTGCTCGAGCGCTACCCGGAGTGCGCCGAAGCCCTGTCGAAGTACCGCATCAACCCAGGCAACGTCGGCAGCGGCTCGCGCCGCGACGAGCGTTTCGGTGCCATCTGCGAGATCGCGAGGCAGCGGGGCAAGGCGATCCGCATCGGGGTCAACGGGGGTTCGCTCGACCAGGATCTGGTGATGGCCAAGATGCAGGAGAACACCGACCTGGATCTCGGCAAGTCCGCCGACGAGGTCTACGAGGACTGCATGGTGCTGTCAGCCGTGCGCTCGACCGAGCTGGCGTTGGCACAAGGCCTGCGCCCCGATCAGATCGTGATCTCGTGCAAGTTGTCGCGTCCAGCCGGGCTGCTGCGGGTCTACCGCGAGCTCTCGCGACAGACCGATCAGCCATTGCACCTTGGCTTGACCGAGGCCGGGATGGGGCGCAAGGGCCTGATCTGGTCGACCTCCGTCATGGCAATTCTGCTTGGGGAAGGGATCGGCGACACCATCAGAATCTCGCTGACGCCACGGCCGGGTGGAGATCGGCGTGAGGAGGTGTGGGCGTGCTGCGACCTCCTCCAGGCGCTCGGCTTGAGGGCCTTCTCACCGGCGGTGACGGCGTGTCCGGGCTGCGGCCGGACGACCAGCACGACCTTCCAGCGCCTCGCCGAGAGAGTCGAGTCGTGGACCAAGCAGCGCATGCCGGAATGGCGACGAGACTTCGTCGGAGTGGAGGAGCTGGCTCTCGCCGTCATGGGTTGCGTCGTCAATGGCCCGGGCGAAAGCAAGGCCGCCCACGTCGGCATCTCGCTGCCGGGCACCGGTGAGGCCCCGACCTGTCCGGTGTACGTCGACGGGCGGCAATTCACCACGTTGCGAGGCACCGAGTCGGAGCTGGCCGCAGCGTTCGAAGCGATCGTCGAGGATTACGTGCGCACCCGCTATCCTCGTCGTGTGCATGCTACAATGGCATGAGTTGGTGATTCACAGGAGCTCGACAAGGATGCGTCTATTCCCAGGCTTGATGGTCTTGCTCATGATCGGAGCGACGAGCGCCGAGGCCGGCTCTCTGCGCGTCGCCCCGCTGGCTTCGTCGCCTTCCGCTGTGGAGGATCTGCCCACGTTGGCGGTCGAGGGCATCGACCGCGAGCTGCTCCTGGCCCAGGACAAGTTGGCCGAGGAGCCGGGTATTCCCCTGCGTTTCGCGATGCCGCGCGAGGTCTATGTGGACCTGTGGAGTGCCGGCCGCTGGGAGCGCACGGACCGGGGCACGATGGTCTGGAGTCTGCTGGTCGAGTCCGAGGGAGCGGTCTCCCTCAACCTCGGTTTCAGCCGCTTCGTCATTCCCGAAGGGGCGCGGCTGCAGCTGCGCAGTGCCGATGGCACGAGCGCCGCACCGATCTACACCGCTGCCGACGTTCGTGCTCACGGTGAGCTGTGGACCTCGATCGTCGACGGATCGCGGCTGGTGATCGAGCTCGAGGTGCCGGAGGATATGGTGCCGCAGACCGAGCTGGCCCTGGCCTTCGTCAATGCCGGCTACCGTGAGCTCGGCTCCGGCGCCGGCCCCGACAAGAGCGGATCGTGCAACGTCGATGTGGTCTGCCCGCAGGGTGACGGGTACCGCGAAGTGATTCGTTCGGTCGCACGCTTTACCCGCAGCGGATCGATCCTCTGCAGCGGCGTGATGCTCAACAACACCGCGGAAAACTACCGGCCGTTGTTCCTGACCGCCAACCACTGCGGGATCTCGACCGCCAACGATCACACCGTGGTGGTGTACTGGAACTACCAGAACTCCACCTGCCGCGAGCCTGGATCGCCGGCCAGCGGTAGCGACGGCAACGGCTCGTTGTCGCAGAACCAGTCTGGATCCACGCTGCTGGCGAATTCCTCCGGCTCGGACTTCGCCCTGGTCGAGCTCGACGCGGCACCGAACGCGGCCTGGAACGTCTACTGGGCGGGTTGGGATCGCCGCGGCATCAACACCAACAGCGCGATCGCGATTCACCACCCACAGGGTGACGAGAAGCGCATCAGCTTCGAGAACGACCCGATCTCGACGACGAGCTACCTGTCGAACTCCTCCAATGCCTCCGGAAGTCACTTCCGTGTCGCGGACTGGGACCTCGGTACCACCGAAGGCGGATCGTCCGGGTCACCACTCTTCGATCCCTCGAAGCGGGTGATCGGCCAGCTACACGGGGGATTTGCCGCCTGCGGCAACGACGATCCCGATTGGTACGGCAAGCTGTCGGTGTCGTGGAGTGGGGGTGGTTCCGCCTCGACCCGGCTGTCAGACTGGCTCGATCCGATCGGCACGGCGCCGAATCTGCTCGCCGGTCGCAATCTCGGGGCGGGTGGGGGTGGCGGTGGAGGAGGGGGCGGCGGCGCCACGGTACCGGCTGCTCCAACCGGCCTGACCGCAACACCGCTCAGCACTACCGAGATTCGGCTCGCCTGGGTCGACAACGCCACCAACGAGACCGAATATCGCGTCGAGGTCCAGGCTCCGGGTGAGAGTTTCGTGGACATTGGTGCGGTCGGAGCCAACACCACCGGCGCCGACGTCTTCGGGCTGAGCCCCGCAACTTCCTACAACTTCCGCGTGCGAGCGCGCAACGCCACCGGCAACTCGGCCTACTCGAACACCGCCACGGCGACGACCGCCGGGGCCAAGCCGACCGCGCCGTCGGCAATGACGGCCTACGACCCGAGCGCGACCACCATCGAAGTCCGCTGGAACGATCGCTCCAACAACGAGACGGCGTTCGTCGTCGAGTTCCGCGAGGTCGCGCGACGCGGCCCGACGGGCTTCGTTTGGCAGGGTGGCACCTGGCAGCTGCTGGCCGAGGTCGATGCCAACGAAACCGGCGGTCAGGCGTTCAACCTCGACCCGGAGACGATTTACGGGTTTCGCGTCAAAGCGCGCAACGCGGCGGGCGACTCGGCCTACTCGAACGAGGCGACGGCTACCACCCGCGCCGGTGTCGATCCGATCGACTGCCGGGTCTCCGAGCGCCGTTTGTGCCTGCTGGAAGAGCGCTTCCAGGTCGAGTCGTTCTGGCGAGTGCAGGGTTCGGGCGATACCGGCAACGGTACGGCGGTTCCCGATTCCGTTCAGACCGGATTCTTCTGGTTCTTCAGCGCCGACAACATCGAGCTCGCCGTCAAGGCGCTCGACGGTCGACCGGTCAACGGCAAGTATTGGCTGTTCTACGGCGCTCTCTCGAATGTCGAGTATTGGATCGTCGTCACCGACGTCGTCACGGGCGACATCAAGACCTACCGCAATCCGCCGGGTACGTACTGCGGCACCCCCGACACCGACGCTTTCGATGGCGACCCGAGCGGGAGCTTTGCTCCGTTGCCGAAGGCCGCTGCGGCCGGTCCGGTGTTTGCCGGCAGCCAGCTGCCAGAGGTCGCAGCGGGCCTCGCGAAAGGCACTCTTTGTTCGCCGAGTGCCACTGAGCTGTGCCTGGTCGATGGCCGCTTCGGCGTGACCGCAACCTGGACGACCAGCGAGGGCAGCGGGGTCGGAACCGCGATCGAAAGCTCGACCGGCGACAGCAGCGGCTACTTCTGGTTCTTCAACGACACCAACCTCGAGCTCATCGTCAAGGTGCTCGATGGGCGAGTGCTCAACAACTCGTGGTGGGTGTTCTACGGCGCCTTGTCGAACGTCGAGTACACCGTGACGGTCCGCGACTACGTCACCGGGGAAGAGGCGGTCTACACCAACCCCGCGGGGAACTACTGCGGCGTAGCCGACATCGACGCCCTGCCGCCGGAGTAGGCAACGGGTACCAGTTCGGCAGAAGGGTACCGGGTACCAGGTAGCGGCACTCTTCCGGAGTCTGGCTTCGGCCGCTCTTCCTCCGGAGCCCCCGATACCCGGTACACGATACCCTCCCGAGAGTACCCGGTACCCAGTTCCCGGTACCTCGTCGAGGTCCCCGGCGGTCCAATGGCCCCCGCTGGGCCCGATTCACGTTTGTCCAATCGGGGTCGTCTTGCGAGACGGCCGCGGCTGTGGCAGTGTGAAGTGACCCACTCGAGGGGATTTCGACGCCACTTCGGTTGGGCATGATGTGCTCGTGATTTCTTCGAGGAGGCTTCGTACCATGATCGATCGTCAGCAGATCGCGGACCAGATTCGCGCGATCGTTGCCCGTATCGGCAACATCGACCCAGCCCGGATCACCAACGAGGCGAGCTTCCGCCACGACCTCGGCCTCGACTCCCTGTCCCTGCTCGAAGCCGGTGTCGACGTCGACTACGCCTTCAAGCTCGGGATTCCGGAGCTCGACGACATGTTGCGCGACATCGACAGTCTCGAATCCATGGTGGCGCTGGTCGAGCGGTTGTTGGCGGAGAAGCAGGCGATGGCGGGGGCACCGGCGTGACCCGAGCACCAACCCGGATCGTCGTCACCGGCGTCGGGATGGTGTGTCCGGTCGGTGTGGGGCGGGCAGCCTGGGAGGCATTGTTGGCGGGCCGCAGTGGGATCGCCCCGGTAGTGTCGTTCGACACGTCGAGGTACCGCGTGCATCGCGGAGCCGAGGTTCGCGACCTCGACCCCGCCCGCGGGGTTCGCCGTCTCGATCCAGCGGCGCTGGGCCGAGCCTCGCAGCTCGGGATCTGCGCGGCGTGGATCGCTATCGAGGACGCGGGTTTGGATCCGTCGGCGGTCGAGACTCACCGTGCCGGGGTGGCCATGGGGACGACCTCGGGCGAGCCGCAGCTCGTCGAGTCCTTCAACGATCGGCGCTTGGCGGGCCGCAGCGAGGGGGGCGAGGAAGGCTTCGTTGATCGCTATCCGTGTCATGTGATTTCCGGCCACCTCGCATCCGAGGTCGGCTGGAGCGGGCCGAACGCCATGATTCCTACGGCGTGTGCCGCCGGCAACTACGCCGTGGCCTGGGCGGCTGATCAGCTCCGCGCCGGCCGGGCGGAGATCATGCTGGCCGGGGGAGCAGACTGCTTCTCGCGGATCACCTGGACCGGCTTTGCCCGCCTCGGAGCGATCGCACCGGAGTGCTGCCAGCCGTTCGACAAGGGCCGCAAGGGCATGATCCCCGGCGAGGGCGCGGGAGTGCTGGTGCTGGAACGAGCCGACTCGGCCCTGGAGCGCGGGGCGCGGATCTACGCCGAGGTTGCCGGCTACGGCATCTCGTGTGATGCCTTCCACATGACCGCGGCTCACAGTGAGGGAGCGGGCGCGGCGCGAGCGATGGAAGGCGCTCTGCGAATGGCAGGATTGCGGCCGCAGGACGTCTCGTACATCTCCGCCCACGGCACCGGTACGCCGACCAACGATCGCCTGGAATCGCTCGCGGTGCACAGGGTCTTCGGCAGTGGCACGAGCGTGCCGATCAGCTCGATCAAGTCGATGATCGGTCACACCATGGGGGCCGCCTCCGCGATCGAGGCCGCGGCCTGTGCCCTGGCGATCGACCAGGGAGTGGTGCCCCCGACGATCAACTTCGAGACTCCCGATCCCGACTGTTCGCTCGACTGTGTTCCCAACCACGCGCGGGAGCTCGATGTCGAGGTGGCGATGTCGAATGCCTACGCGTTCGGCGGCAACAACGCCTCGCTGATCCTGCGGAGGTTCGCCGCGTGAAGCCGATTCCGATCGCTGGTTGGGGAGTGGTTTCTCCCCTCGGAGATCGCGGCGGGCAAGCCCTGGCGGCCGCCCTCGCCGAGGGTGTGGACGTCTACCGCCACGAGGAGCTGGCGGCGAGCCGCGAGATCACGACGGCGCGGGTGCCGGACCCCTGGCCCGAGGCTCTGCTCGAAGGCTTCGGGAACATGCGCCCGATCGACCGGGTCGGGCGACTCGCCTGTGCGGCCACGCGTCTGGCACTCGAGCACGCGTGCTTCGACCCGAGCGCCGGGGGCGCCGGGCTCGTGTTGGGGACGCTTTTTGGAGGCCTCCGGACCATCGCCGAGTTCGACCGCAGGGCGATGGCCGAGGGTCCGATGTATGCAAGCCCTCTGGACTTCGCCAACAGTGTGATCAATGCCGCTGCAGGTCAGACGGCGATCTGGCACAAGCTCGACGGCCCCAACGCAACCATCGGTGGGGGCACCACGGCGGCGCTGCAGGCGATGGCGTGGGCCGGGGACCTGATGGCGGCAGGTGAGCCCGGCCCACTGCTGGCCGGGGGGGCGGAGGAGCTGGCGGCCGATGCCATCCTCGCTTTTGGTGCAGCGGCTCGGCTCTGTGGGCCGGAAGGCCCCCGGCCATTCGATGCCGGGCGCAGCGGCATCGCGCTCGGCGAGGGCGCGGCGTTCCTAGTGCTCGAGAGCGCTGGCCACCTCGCAATGCGCGGAGTCAAGCCGCGTGGCAGCTTGTGTGGTGTTGCCGGATCCTTCGATCCAACGCGCGGCGCCGATCCGGCGGCAGCCGCGACCTCGATGGCGCGCGCGATCCATTTGGCACTGGAGCAGGCCGGGGTCAGCGCGGAGGAGATCGTGGTGGCCAGCAGCAGCGCCTCAGGAGACCTCGACGACGCCAACGAGGCACAGGGGCTGGTGGCCGCCGGCGTGAAAGCTCCCGTGATCGCGATCAAGAGTGCTCTCGGCGAGGCTTTCGGCGCCAGCGGTGCCCTCGCGACCGTGGTTGCGCTCGAGGTCCTGGCGGGAGCTCCGGCTCCGCCGGTGCGGGGCTTCGAGCGGGCGGAGCGGGCCTGGCAGGATCTCGACATCGTACGAGAGCCGAGGTACCTCGAGGAGACGGGCTACGCCCTGGTGACGGCACGCGCACGCGACGGAGCGAGCTGGGCAGCCGTGATCGGTGGCCCGGGAACCGACGATGCCTGAGCCGCAGGTAGTGATCCTCGGAGGAGGCCTGGCGGGACTGTGTCTCGCGCGGCAGATTCTGCTCGAGACCGATCGCACGGTGCTGATCCTCGAACGTGGCGAGTCGATTCCGGGGCCGCGCCAGAAGGTAGGGGAGTCGACCGTGCAGCTCGCCGGCGACTATCTTGCCCGGGTGCTCGATCTGGAGATTCACCTCCTCCACGAGCATTTCCTCAAGTACAACCTGCGCTTCGTGTGGCGCAATCCCGACACCTCCGGAAGGACGATCGGCGACTACTCACAGTCCTACATCCGACCGTTCTCGAACCTCCCGAGCTACCAGGTCGACCGCAATCGGCTCGAGGCCGAGCTGGCTCGCCTCAATGCCGCCGACCCGCGGTGCACCATCGAAACCGGGGTCCGCGACCTGACGGTCGAGCTTTCCGCCGCCGGTCCACATCGGGTCAGCTTTTCGGTCAACGGGTTGCGGTCTTTGGTGCGGCCGGAGTGGGTGGTGGATGCCTCGGGGCGCCGGCGGATCCTGGCCCGCCAACTCGGCCTCGACACCGGAATCGACATCGATCACGGATCAACCTACTGGTGGGTCGACGGCACCCTCGACCTCGATCGTCTGGGACCGGAAACCCCGCGAGAGCGGCGACTGCGGCCGAGCAGACAGCGGCTGGGGCACTCACCGCTGTGGCTCGCGACCAACCACCTGATGGGGCCGGGTTTCTGGTTCTGGTTGATTCCACTGCGAGGACGGACCAGCTTGGGCCTGGTCTACGACCCGACCTTCGTCGAACGCGAGCGGGTGCGCACGGCCGAACGCGCCGCCGGGTGGATCGCGGAGCGGTTTCCCTTGCTGGAGGAACCCCTGCGCCAACGGCCGATCGAGGAGTGGGCAGGCTTCCGATCGTTCTCCCACGACGTCAGCCGCGTCATTTCGAGAGACAAGTGGGCGCTGACCGGCGAGGCCGGACGCTTCTCGGACCCCCTCTACAGCCCCGGATCGGACCTGATCGCGCTGCACAACGGTGCCATCGTCAAGGCGATCCAGGCGCGCGACCAAACCGAGTTGGAGCAGCGGATCGGCCTCTCGGAGCCGCTGCTGCGGAGTCTGTTCAAGGCCTACGAACCGTCCTACACGCAGACCTATGGTGCCCTCGGCGATCAGGAGTCGTTTGCGCTCAAGTACGGGTGGGAGCTGGCGGTCTACTTCAGCTTCTACGTCTTCCCGTACCTCAACGACTTCTTCGACGATCGGCGCTTCGTCGCGAGCTTTCTGCGGCTCTTCGGCCGCCTCGGGCCGTTGAATCGGCGTGTTCATCAGAGAGTTGCCGAGCTGGCCGCGTGGAAGTTGCGGCGCAGTGAGCCGCCGGCGATCGGCCACCATTTCGACTTCATGGAGCTTGGATGGTTGCGCGACGCGGAGCGGGCCTTCTACCAGGTCGGAATTTCGGTCGAGCAGGGCCGCGAGGTCCTCGAGCAGCGGCTGGCCTCGCTCACCGAGATGGCTCGCTGGGTCGACGCTTGGGTCGACGCACGCCTCGCCAGCCGACCTCCCGAGCTCGGGAGCGAGTGGTGCCACGACCCGCTGGTGCTTCAGCGCCTGATCTCGCCCTGCGAGAGCGGAGCACTGTCCCATCGGGGTGCGATGTGATCGATCTCGCGGCTTCGGTGCGCCCGCTGTTTTCGCTCGAGCCGGAGGAGCTCGATCGGGAGTTGCGTGTGGAGGGAAGTCTTCCGGGCTGGTTGAGGGGAAGCTGGTATCTGAATGGCCCCGGCCGCTTCCGGGTCGGGGCCCTCGACTATCGCCACTGGCTCGACGGTGACGGTGCGGTGGTGGCGGTCCACTTCGAGCCCGGCCGGGTGCGGGGGGTACGCCGGTTCGTACGATCCCGCAAGTGGGAGGAGGAGGCTGCCGCCGGTGGTGCGCTCTTCCGAGCCTTCGGCACTGCCTTTCCTGGAGATCGGTTGCTGCGGGGCCTTGGTCTCGAGTCGCCGGTCAATGTCAGCGTGTATCCGTTCGCCGGACGGCTGCTGGCCTTCGGGGAGCAGGGGTTGCCGTGGTCGCTCGATCCGGTGACGCTCGAAACACTCGAGGAGTGGACCTTCGGGGGATCCTTGAATCAGATCAGTCCCCTGTCGGCCCATCCACATTTCGACCCGGGCTCAGGCGAGATGGTGACGTTCGGAGTGTCGTTCGCCGCGACGCAGCCGACCCTGCAGCTCTATCGCTTCGGTGCCGACGGCGGACTGCTGCGACGCGATCGCGTACCGCTGCCGATGCCGGCGTCGATTCACGACTTCGCCTTGTCGGCCGGACATGCAGTTTTCTGGGTTTCACCGTATCTGCTCGACTTCAGGCGGATGCGCGAGGGCGGATCGGTGATGGATTCGCTCGAGTGGTGCCCGGAGATCGGCTCGCGCCTGCTGGTGGTCAGGCGGGACGATGGCCAGGTGGTGGCCGAGGTTCCGGTGGGGAAGGGTTACAGCCTTCATTCGATCAACGCGTACGAGCCCGAGCCGGGCCGAATCGTGCTCGACGTGATCGAGCTCGATGAGCCTGCGTATCCGAGTTACGTGCTGGACGAGCTTCTGGCGGCCGCCCCGCTTGGTCGCCCGGTACGTCTGGAGGTCGACCTCGAGCGCGGTCTGGTGGTGCATCGTACCTCCTGCCACTTCGACTGGGCGCCCGACTTTCCGGTGATCGCGCCCTCGAGCTCAGGCCGTCGCGCGGAAGACGTGTGGATGTTGGGAATGTCTGCGGCCCGTCAACCCCACCGCAAGTTCTTCGACACACTGGCACGAGTGACGTGGTCGCAGCCTGGCGCCGTCGACCGGTGGCAAGCGCCCGAGGGAGATTTCCTGGTGGGAGAGCCGGCGGTGGTCGAGTCGCCACAGGGTGAGGAGGACCTGGTTCTGTGTCCCATTTTCGATGCCGGGACGAGGCATACTCGGCTCGTGGTGTTCCGCGCACGCGAGATTGCGTCCGGTCCGATCGCGTCGGTGGACTTCGGGACCTCCTTTGCTCCCGGTTTCCACGGTTGCTGGGTACCCCGCTGACGGGCTGATCCCAGGACTGGCTGGGCCTGCACCGGCGTTCGTGCTCGTTGGCCGACGTGCAGCCAGTGTCGCCGATCGGTCAGAATCGCGCCATGACGTCTCTCCCCCCTCGGCCGGGCAGGCTGGAGGAATCCCTCGCCCGTTTTCTGCTGCTGGCGGCTTCACCGCCGCTGCGTCGCAGGGCTCCGGCGCTTCCCAGCGCGCGCTTGGGACAGCCGCGACGGTTCGTCACCGCGCGAAGGCGCGGGTGCGGAACCATCGAAGGTGATCTGTTTCGCCGCCCGGGCGGTGGCCGTGGCCTGGTCGTCTTTCTGCCGCCCTGGGTCCCGCAGGGTGGGTCGTGGTTCTTCCGCCACGGCCGGGTCGAGGCGGTACTCGATGCCGGCTACGATGCCTTGGTGGTCGACTTGCCTGGCCTGCGCCGTGGCCGCCGTGGCCCGGGCTTCTTCGACCGCGAGATCAGCGCGCTGATCGCCGACGCCGCGGAGTTGGTCGGCGACGCGCCGCTGTTCCTCTGGGGCGTCAGCTCGGGAGGGTACTGGGCTCACTTCGCCCTGAGCAGTGGCGCTCGCGTCGAAGGGGTGGTCTTCGAGGACGTCGCCGCTCATCTGCTGACGTGGGCTCATCGCGAGGCGCCCCAGTGGGCTCATTTCTATCGGGTCTTCGAGCGTTTCCTGACCCGCGCGTGGCCGTTTCTCGGTATCGCGGCTCATGCCCCCTTCCTGGGCGTCGAACGGGGCCTGTGGATTTCGGGTGAGCTCGACCGCGGAGTGCTCCCGGACGAGACACGGCTGGTGGCACACGAAGCGGGAGGAAGGTCGATGATCGTCGAGGCGGCAGGACATCTCGGAGCGATGCGGGTTGCGCCTGCGCGGGTGCTCGACGCTGCGCTTGGAGTCTTCGAGGCAGCAGTCGCGGAGCGAGGTGCTCTGGCGGGAGAAGCCAGATGAGCGGGGTGGCGATGTCGAGGACCCCAGCGGCGCTGCTCGACCTCGATCGACTCGAAACCAACATCCAGCGGATGCAGGCTCAGGTCGACCGGCTCGGGGTCGCCCTGCGACCTCACGTCAAGACCCCGAAGTGTCGCGAGGTGCTGCTGCGACAACTGGCGGCAGGGGCGCGAGGCGTCACCGTCTCGACCCTGGCTGAAGCTCGCTGGTGCTTCGACATGGGCGTCGAGGACGTGGTCTACGCCGTTGGAATCGTGCCGCAGAAACTCGCCGAGGTGCTCGACCTGCGACGCCGCGGCTGCAGTCTCCGCATCATCCTCGACTCGGTCGAGGCCGCTGGAGCCACGGTTCGAGCCGGGAGGGAGGCCGGGCACCGCTTCGAGGCACTGATCGAGATCGACGTCGACGGCCATCGCGCCGGAGTGGAGCCGAGCTCGCCGCGGCTGCTGGAGATCGCCGCGGTTCTGACCGGGGGCGGCGTCGACCTGGTCGGAGTACTCACTCACGGCGGCGCTTCCTACGGAACCACCAGCCCGGAGGAGCTGGCGGACTTTGCGGAGCGCGAACGGAGCCTGTGCGTCGCAGCGGCCGCGCGGCTGCGCGCGGCGGGTTTCCCCTGTCGCATGGTCAGTGTCGGTTCAACTCCCACCGCATTCTCGACGCGCTGCGCCGACGGTGTGACGGAGATCCGGGCGGGAGTCTACGCCTTGCAAGACTTGGTCATGGCCGGGCTGGGGGTGTGTGGGATCGACGACATCGCTCTCAGTGTGATGGCGACGGTGATCGGGCATCAGGCCGAGAAGGGCTGGGTCCTGGTCGATGCGGGATGGACGGCTCTCAGTCGCGATCGCGGGACTTCGACTCAGCGAGTCGACCAGGGCTACGGCCAGGTCTGCTCGGCGACTGGAGAGGTCCTGCAGGACTGGATCGTCGGCGCGGTCAACCAGGAGCACGGCATCGTCAGACGCCGCGATAGTGCCGGCGTGCAGGGTCTCGACGAGCAGTTCCCCTACGGCTCGATGGTGCGAATCCTGCCCAACCATGCCTGTGCCACCGCCGATCAGTTCGACCGCTACGTGGTAACGAGCGGCGGAATGGTGGTGGGAGAGTGGCAGCGCGAGCGTGGCTGGTGAGAGCGGGTTGCGCCGCGCGCTAGAATCGCGCCGTCATGGCCGACATCGACGGTGAACGCCACGCGACGCCCGGAGAGGTCACGCGTCTGCTTGCCGCTGCGCGGATGGGCGAAGCTGCCGCATCTGCCCAACTCTTCGAGCTGGTCTACACCGACCTGCGGCACCTGGCCGCGCGCCACCTGCGGGGCGGCTCCGACGGGCCCTCCACGACCTCGCTGGTCCACGAGGTCTTCTTGCGTTTTGGCCGGCATGACGAGCTGCCCTACGCGGATCGGACCCACTTCTTCGCCGTGGCCTCGCGAGCGATGCGGCAGATCGTCATCGATGACGCTCGCAGCCGCAGCGCCGGGAAGCGCGGTGGCGGGCGCGAGGATCTCCAGATCGACGAGGTCGCCGTGGCCTCGCCCGGCGCATCGGCTCCCTACGAGGAAGTCCTGGCGATTCACGACGCCCTGGCCGACCTCGAGAAGGTCGACCTGCGGTTGGCACAAACGGTCGAGTGGCACTTCTTCGGCGGCCTGACTTTCCCGGAGATCGCCGAGGCTACCGGCCGATCGGAGCGCACGGTGCTGCGCGACTGGCGCGCGGCTCGCGCCTGGCTGCACGAACGCCTCGCGACGTGAGGGGTAGTGTCACCCCCGAGCTTCGTCTCGCGTTCTGTCAGAGGAGGACGTCGTGAGCGAAACTGCTGTCGGACTTGCTGCCGTCGCCGAGCTGTTCGACCAGCTCTGTGATCTCCCCAGTCGGGAGCGCAGGCACAGGCTGGCGGCGATCGCGGCCGACGATCCGGCGCTGGCCGGCCGCCTGGAGAAGTGGCTCGCAGCCGACGAACAGCCGCTCGGCCCGCTCGAACGAGCTCGCCCGGCCGTCGCCGAAGCCACTCAGCGCGGCCTCGCGGCCGGCACGGCCGTCCCCGAACGTCTCGGTGCGTGGCGCGTCGGTGAGCGCTTGGGCGCCGGGGGAATGGGCGAGGTCTACCGGGGAGAGCGCGAGGAGGGAGGTTTCCTGCAGCGAGCGGCGCTCAAGATCGTCCGCGCGGGGATGGCCAGTGACGCCATCGTGGCGCGTTTCGTACTCGAGCGCCAGGTCCTGGCTCAACTCGAGCACCCCGCGATCGCGCGTCTGCTGGACGGAGGGGTGGCTCCCGATGGACGGCCCTGGTTTGCCATGGAGCTGGTCGAGGGCGTACCAATCACCACGTTTGCGTCAGCCGCCGCCCTTTCGGTCGAGCGTCGGCTCGACCTGGTGATCGAGGTTGCAGAGGCCGTCGCGTACGCTCATCGCTCACTCGTCGTCCACCGCGATCTCAAGCCGACGAACATTCTGGTGACCGCGGCCGGCGATCCGAAGTTGCTCGACTTCGGCCTCGCCAAGCTGCTCGCCCCCGGCAGTGATCCGGGGCTCACCCGTTCGGAGGTCCGTGCGCTCACTCCGGCGTACGCCGCGCCGGAGCAGATCGCCGGTGAAGCCATCACCACGGCAACCGATGTCTACGCCCTCGGGGTCCTGCTCTACGAGCTGTTGACCGGAACCCTGCCGGACGACGAGCCGCTGCGCGGCGACTCGGCGGCTACGCGACAACGCGTGGAGCGGCCATCGGTGCGCGTGCTCAGGCTTGCTCGCGAGGATCACATGCGCCGGTCCAAGCGCCTCGCCGGCGACCTCGACACCATCGTCCTTCGAGCGCTGGCAGCGGAGCCGGCCCGCCGCTACCCGTCGGCCGCAGACCTCGCCGAGGACCTGCGAGCTCACCTGGATGGGAGACCGGTCGCAGCTCGCCCGGACACCCGCCGGTACCGCCTGGGCAAGTTCATCGGGCGCCATCGGGTTGCCGTCACCGCCGCCGTCCTGATCACTCTCTCTCTTTGTGGCGGCTTCGTTGCGGCACTGGTTTCGGCCGAGCGGGCCGAGCGCCAGGCCAGGCGCGCCACCGAGGTGCAGCGGTTTCTCGTGAGCCTGTTCGAGGCGGCGGATCCGGATCGTTCGCTCGGCGCCGACGTCACCGCAAGGCAGTTGCTCGATGCCGGCGTGGCCGAGCTGGAGCGGGGCCTGATCGAGGAGCCCGAGGTTCGAGCCGCGCTGTTCGACACGGTGGCCCAGATCGAGCGCCGGATCGGCCGCTACGAATCGGCCGAGGAGCTGGCACGCGCGGCAGTCGAGGCGCACTCGGCCCAGTGGGGAACCTCGGTCGAGCGCGCCGCGGCGCAGGTCACGTTGGGCGAGGTGCTTCACGCTCGAGGCGAGCTGGATGAGGCTGCGGCGGCCTTGGAGGCGGCCGTCCGGGTGCTCGTTGCCGAGCAAGGGGTCGATGGCCCCGTGCTTGCCAGGGCGAAGGCGGCGTTGGCCGAAACGGAGTTCCAGCGCGGACGAAAGGCCGAGGCCCTGGCGTTGGCTACTGACGTGCTGGAACGGGCGCGGCGGGTTCACGGTGCCGACCATGCCGACACTGCCCGTGCGCGAATCGCTCTCGCCACGATCCTCGCGCTCGATGCCAAGTTCGACCAAGCGCTCATTGAAATGGAAGCGGCCGTTGGGACCCTCGATCAGGCGCTGGGAGCGGACCACCCACGCAGCAACGAGGCGCGGCTCAGTCTCGCCGAGCTCCTCGGATATCTCGGAGAACGCGATCGAGCCCATGCGCTCTACGAGCAGGCGATCTCGGCGTTCCGGAGAGCGTTTGGAGATCGGCACGTGCTGGTGGCTCAGAGCCTGCTCAAACGGTCGCTGCTGTACCTCAACCAAGGCCGACCACAGGAAGCCGATCGCGATCTCGAGGAGGCGAGCGCCATCTTCACCGAGCTCGGTCACTACGAGGCGGCGAGCTGCGAGCGGATGCTGGGGCATTCCTTGCTGGCGCAGGGACGTCCGGCTGAAGCTGCGGTGCGGTTCGAGCGGGCCTACGATCAGTTCAAGGCTCGTCTCGGCGACCGCCACGTGCTCACTCTCGCGGCTCTCGGCAACCTCGGCACGGCGAAGGTGCAGCAGGGAGCGCCCGAGGCTGCTGTGCGGATCCTCGACACGGCGATTGCCGGTCTCGAGGAGGTCCAGGGCCAACACGCCGACGACCTGCGCCAGCCGCTGCTGTCGCTGGGAGAGGCGAAGCGTCGCCTGGGAGACTTCGACGGCGCGCTCGTGCACCACCGCAGGTCGCTTGCAATCGCCGAAGCCGGAGTGGGTGCGGACCATCCGGGAGCTGCCAACGCACGTCGAGAAATTGCCCTCGACCTGGCGGCGAGGGAGCAGCCCGGCGACCTCGCGGCCGGGCTCGAGGAGCTCGACCGGGCGATTGCGATTCGGCGAACGACGGACCCGAGCAGTCCGCGCCTGGCCGGGTGGGTGCTGGAGTCGGCGGAGCTTGCCGGCCGCCTGGGCGACGAGGAGGGGGCCGCCGGCCGGCGGCGGGAGGCGGTCACCCTCCTGGAGCAGGCGCTCGGCGCCGATCACCCCGAGGTGTTGGCTGCCCGCGAGACTCTCGCGGGTCGCCGGGGGCGGTCCTGACCAACGCGGCGACCGCAACCCAAACGGGAACCCAGGCCTGCTCAGAAAATGGGGACCCGGGACCAGGGACCCAGAAATGGGTACCCGGGACCAGGGACCCAGAAATGGGGACCCGGGACCCGGGACCCGGGACCAGGCCGGAACGGAGACCGGACGGCGGGCTTGATTTTCATCCTCCGGGGTGCACCATGGAGGGGTGCATGGGAACTGCTCAGAATGGGTACCCGGGACCCGGGACCCGGGACCAGGCCGGAACGGAGACCGGACGGCGGACGTGATTTTCATCCTCCGGGGTGCACCACGGAGGGGTGCATGGGAACTGCTCAGACGGCGCCACCGTCAGCGGATGTCGACGGCATCGATCCGTCCGAGCAGCAGCGCCGGATCGATGCGGGCGCCATGCCAGCGCAGGCCAAAATGGAGATGGGGCCCGGTGACCCTCCCGGTGGCGCCGACCCGACCGATGATCTCACCCCGACGAACCCGCTGCCCCTTGGTGACGGCGATCGAGGAAAGGTGCAGGCTCATCGAGAGCAGGCCGTCGCCGTGGTCGAGGTACACCGCGTTCCCCGCAAAGTAGAGCTCCTCGGCCAGCACCACCTCGCCGTCGGCTGCGGCTCTGACCGGGGTTCCGGTCGGCACTGCGTAGTCGGCGCCGGAATGCGGTGAGCGCGCCTCGCCGTTGAAGACGCGCCGAGCGCCGAAGCGACCTCCCGGTGGCAGCCTCTCGAGAGGCGATGCCAATGGCAGGGGACTCCCTCCGGGTGTCTCGAGCGCAAAGAGGGCCTCGTTGAGCAGCCGCTCGCGTTCGATTCGTGCCACCGCCTCGAGTGGGGGCTCGACGTACTCATCCGCAACCTTCAGGTGTTGGGTGGGGTAGGGGTAGTCCCCTACCGCGACGGTGCGTGCGTTGACGCCGCCGGTCGACCGGCGCACCAGCTCGACGAGGCCGGATGCGCCGAGGTCGATCGGGTACCAGCAGGCGCCCTCGCGTGGCGCCCAGCTGCGATCTGCGATCGAGCACGAGAGGAGCGAGGGCCCCGCCCAGCGGACCAGTCCCCCGGGTTTGACGGTGGCAACCGGGCTCGCCTGCGCGAGTCCCGCCGAGGAGCCAAGCAGGAACAGCAGGGGGATGGTGAGCGACAGTCTCATACCTCGAAGAGTACACAAGGTACCGGGTGTGCGCCAGGCAAAGCCTGGGAGGAGGAAGTCGATGGGGTAGA
>CAZRFU010000058.1:28276-33574 GCA_964599475.1 uncultured Thermoanaerobaculia bacterium | reverse complement strand
GTGCACCCGGTCACGCCGAAGCGATATATCGCCAACTTGCGCCGCTAAGCACTAGCGACGCGGTTTCGCGGGAGGTGCCGTGAATTCCCCATACCCGGTCGTCGATCACGTGAATCCAGGCCTCCTCGTTCCTGTGGCTGCAGCCTGGGTCGGCCACACTTCGTCTGGAAGCTACGTCTTTCGCCTCGTCCTCGATTCGAGCGGGCCGGGAACGCTCGCCTTCAGCTACCCGGGGGCCGATCCGGTCGTCGAAGGGATCGATGCTTGGCACATTGACGGCGGTCGCGTGGTCCTTCGCGGCGATCTTGGAGCTGAGACCTCGCTGCAGACGGTCGGCGCCGCGATCCAGCTTCTTCGACGAGGTGCGGATTGGGAGGTCAAGGGTCCCGATGGTGAAAGAGTCGAATCTCCTGTCGCGGATGGCGGACATCGGTGTCGAGAGCGGTTCGAGCTCGAGGAGCCCAACCTTCGAGTCTTTGGGGTTCGAGGACCCTCTCGCCCAGGGGAGGTTGGGGGCCGCCATCACTCTGCGCCTCCTCGACGGTGCTGATGTGCTCAAGCAAGTGACGCTCCACACCGACAGCGCCGGGGTTTGGCAGGCCCAGCTCCGAGTCGCGAGGCCTGGCCTGCCGGCCCGATCGTCGTCATGCGCCGCTTCCTCAGTTGCGCACCACATAGACGCACTGCACGAGCTGCGGGTCAGGCCAATGGGTGAACCGCGCTTCGTAATCCACGGCAACCAATACGCAATCTGGGTAGTCAGCGGCGTGACCCTCAGCCACTTCGAGTTCGACGGTGTTCCCGGCAGCGATGAGGACGTCCTGCAAGTCTGGGCGGATGGGTTGCTGCATTCCGTAGAACTGTGCAAAGCGAGCGAGACGCCTGCCGGTGGTCCACCACCCGAGGTCGGAGGTTCGCGGTGAACGCCTGGCGCTGCTGTCTCGTTCTCACTCTCGCTGCTGCCTGCAGTCGATTCTTCCCGTCCTCCGAACAGCTGGTGGCGTCGTGGCCCGAGCAGGCCTTCGTATCCACCGAATGGAAGGCTCTCGCTGCCGGCCAGCGATACGTCCTGGTCAGGTCTCTCCTTGCCAACTCGAACCAACTGCTCATCGGGCAGGACCGGCAGCACATTCTCGACCTGCTCGGCCCGCCATCGGCGGAAGCCGGGCCCCTCCTTTCCTGGATCGTCCTCGACGACACCTCGCGGAGCTCAGCGGTCGACTTCAACGCTGTCTACTTCATCGAGATTCGACTCGACGCGGCGGGGCGATCCGTCGGTGTGGCCGTACGGGGCGACTGAACGGTTGCGACGTGGCCACGCACGCCGCCGAAGACGTGCGCGCGCAGCGCGCACGCTGGGGCGCTTCCGCTGCCCCTACACCAGGACCACGCACCGCGACCTCCTCCGGCGGATCCCGGGTCCCGGGTCCCATCCATTCATCGACCAGCTGCCGGTGAGCGAGCGGACCAGCTCCCCTTTCCTTCGGATACCCGATACCCGATACCTGCCAAAGGCCGACCGACCGTCTCCGCCCCCCACTCGAACCGATCAACCCGTCGCCGCAGTCACCGCCGCGAGCACCCGTTCAGGCTCCCGCACCCACGCCGACCACGGGATCGGGAGCAGACGCAGGCCGGCACGACCGATCATGCGCGCGCGCTCGATCTCGAGCGCCGGGGCGGCGCTCCCTGCCCCGCCGACGAGGTCGAGCGCGACCTCGCCCCGTGGTGTCTCGACCAGAAGGTCGACCGTGGTCCCGGCGACCTCGAAGTGTTCCCACACCCGCAGAGCGCGCCGGCGCAGAGCTTGCGCCATTTCGGTGCGGAAGCGGTCGACAGGGGCGCTCGCCGCGACAGGGGTGGCCGCCGAGTCGAACTGGTCGAGATACTTGGCCAACAGCTCGATCGGCGGCCGCTGCTGCGGGAGCAGGCTGGTGACGACGACTTGGAGCTCTCGCGCCCGGGTGACGGCGACGTTGAACAGATCCGACCGCCCCAGGTAGCGCCATGCTCCCGAGGGGCTTTCGCCGTCGAGAGCGAGCGACAAGACCACCACATCCCGCTCCTCGCCCTGGAAACCCCAGACCGTGGCGACGAGGAGCTGGTGGCGTTCGATCTCGGCCAGGGTGAACCGTTCCGCGCATGCCGCCGCGAGCGCGTCGGCGTGAGCCCGAAACGGCGTCGCCAAGCCGAGCGAGCGTGGCCGAGTCGACGGACCCGCCTTCATCAAGGCGGCGATCTCGGCGAGGGCGACCTCGACCTCGCGCGTGTTGACGCCGGAATCGGCACGTGTGCCGTCGGCCCGGACCAGCCGCAGCCCGTTGGTCGCCAAGGTCGACGGTCGGCGCGTCATCACCGCCAAGCGCCCGCCGTAGAACTGGCGGTTGGAGAACTCGATGATTCCCGGTGTGCTGCGAAAGTGCTCGTCGAGTCGCACCACGGCCGACGCGGACGGCACGGCATCGACGACGACATCGAGCAGGCTCTGGCGACGGTAGTCCCAGCGCTCGACTTCCGCCGGTCCGAGCCCATGGCGCTCGGCCAGCTGCAGCTGCGCGGCGTCGGCGAGGAACGAGACGTGGCGCAACTGCTGTGGATCCCCGGTCACCAGGGCCCGCCGTCCACGCTGCAGGATCGGCAGGGCCGAAGCGCTGTCACACTGCGTCGCCTCGTCGATGATCACCAGATCGAAGCGCTCGCGCTCGAACGGCAGGGCGCGGTAGGCGTCGGCGAAGGTGGTGCTCCACAGGGGGAACGCCGCGTGCACGACGTCGGCGTCGACCTCCTGGAACCATCGCTCCTGATCCCCGGAACGCCGCGCGCCGATCGCACGTCGCAGCGCTACCAGCTGATCTCGGTGGCGACTCAACATCGCCTCGACACGTTCGCGGCGAGCCACGCGCAACCACTCGGTGACCTTGGGCCCAAGGGCCTGCAGCTCCTGCTCCCACTCGGCGAATTCCTCCCACAACGGGCCGGCACCCAGAGTCCGGGCGCGCCGCCACAGCGCCCGCAGGCGTCCGGCCGGCGAACGATCGTCCTCCGCCTCGCGAGCGAGCAGCGTCTCGAGCCGACCCTGGCGGCGTGCGACCCGCCGCTCGCTGCGAGCGACCTCGCTCTCGAGCTGGCGGGCTCGGCGCGAGGACGGCGGCCCCAAGGCGCCGAGGTCGCCGTGCAGCAGAGCGTCCAAGGTCGCCGTGAGCTCACGGTGCACCTCGCCGCGCCCCGCGCGCACCGGCACCAACCACGGACCGGCGAGCTCGCGAGCCTTGGCCTCGACCACCGTCACTGCCTGATCGCGGCCGGAGGCAATCAGCACCGATTCGCCACGAGCCACGGCATCGAGAGCGATTGCAGCCATGGTGAAGGACTTGCCCGTGCCGGGAGGGCCGACCAGTACGCTGAGGGGCGCCGTCGCCGCGGTCGCGAGCGCCGCCACTTGGGGACGCGACAACACCGCCGGGCTGCGCCGTCGCCGCGGGGGCGCAGGCGTCGGCTCCGCTCGACCACCGAGTACGACGCGAAGTGGCTGAGACAGCTCGGTGCCCTCGGCCGCGATCTGACGCAACTCGTCGTCGATACCGCGGGTCGCCACCCCTCGCCGTACCAGGGCCACCCCCATCACCGGCACCACCACGAGAGTGTCGCCTGCGACCGCTGCGCGCAGGTCCGGCTCCGATCCAAGACGATCGGGGAAGTGGTCGAGGCCGGAAGAGGTAAGGCCCGGCAACAGCTCGCCGAGCACACTCGCCACGGCGAAACCCGTGCCTGCACCCCACGGCGCCGTCGGCAGCTGCTGCTCCAGGCTGCGCGCCAGCTCCTCGACCTGGCCTTCTTCGCTGCACCACGGCTCGATTGCCGCGAGGTTGACCCGCGGCTGCGGATCGACGGCGACGATCTCGGCGCCATCTGCGCCCCGCACCAGCTCGGACGACCACACCCACAGCGGTGCCGCCACCCGGGTGCGACGACGTTCTGCACCTCGCACCGGCCCACTGATCGCAAGTGCCCAGATCACCGGAGCTTTCTCGCGACGACTGAGCTCGGCCGCAGGGATCAACGGGTCCCCCGGGCCGAGAGCCACTCGCGGAGCGCCGAGCCCCGCCAGCGGATCGCGGCCGAGGCACCGCAGCTGTTCGACGTTGCGACCGAACAGATCGCCGATCCCGCCGGCGCGACTGTCGGCGCGCCAACAGTCGGCCAGGAACGCGGCAACGGCTCGCGGCTCGACCATCACCGCCAGAAGGGGATCACCACCTGACGCCGGCGGTCCTCGGCTTGGGGATCCGACGGCAGCTCACCGCGCGGCGCATCGACGACCAACTGGTGGCGCCCAGGCGTCAGCTCCCGCACATCGAGATAGGCGATGACACCCGGAACCTGGTGCCGCGGCTCGGTGTACCAGTCGAAACGGACATCCGTCAACGGCCGCCCATCGAGCTCGATGTGGAACAAGCCCACGAAGCACTCGATCGCCGCCCTCGAGCGCGTCTGGGGGTCGTCGCCGTCGAACTTGCCAAAGCTGAACCCGCCCTCGCGTGCCGGTTCGAGCTCCGGGCAAGCCTTGGCGATCCGGTCGTTGTGCGTGCTCGGACGGTAAGGCAACACCAGGCGAACGTAGGGCCCGGTCACTACGTCGGTGTCGATCGAAGGCCGCCACCGCGCCTCATCGAAGTCGGCATCGGTCCAGGTCGACCGGTAGGCCTTGGCCTCGACGCCCTCCTGGCCCGGGCTCTCGGGAACGTAGCGCAAGCTGTCGAGCCGCAGCAGTCCGGAGCGGGCGAACAATCCCAGCATGAGGCTGCCGGTCACCAGCAGAATCGATCCGATGACCAGGAAGTTCGCGCGCTTTTCGCTCAGACGGGTCTGCAACACCAGAGACACCGGGCCGATCAACCGCAGCGGGGACACCGCGATGTTCAGTCGCACTGCCGCGGCGAGAGCCCGATCCGCCACCCCGCCTTCGCGCAGCCGGGAGGCGGCGAAGCGGTCGAGCAGCCCCACGCCGGCGGAGATCACCACCCAGCCGGCAAAAGCGATCCAGAACATCCGCTCGAACTCGAACCAACCGGCGGCGGCGACGCCCCAGGAAATCCCGAGGCAGACCACCACCACCGCGATCGAATAGACGAAGGTCAGAACGATCGAAAACGCCAGGGAAAACACCAGGCTGCAGATGTCGTCGAGGCGATCGATGCTGGAGCCGAGGGGTGGGATCTGCCGGCGCAGGATCCCCACGCTGTGGCGACCGATCTTGAGGCGCTCCCAATCGACCCCCCCGGGATAGACGCTCTCGAG
>CAZRFU010000058.1:882-28266 GCA_964599475.1 uncultured Thermoanaerobaculia bacterium | reverse complement strand
AAGACGATCAGGGCGTTGATCGCGAGCAGCACGTAGACGAAACCGTAGACCACGAACAGGCGCTCGCCGCCGTCGACGAAGCTCATCGCCCGGTCGAAGCTCGGATTGAGCTTGCCCGGCAGCTGCAGCAGTGCAAAGGTCAGCGCGCCAGAGACCAGCAGCTCCATCTCGTAGGTCTGGGCGTGGAAGCCCGAGAAACGGCTCGGGGACGGCGGTGATGGCGACTCAGTCGAGCCGCGCGGTGATTGTTCGCTCATGCAACCCCCGCGCGGCGCGCCACCGCGTTGATCGCTCGCCGTGCTTCTCGCAGCAATTCGACGGTGTCGACGCCGACCAGCTGCCCTCGATCGACCAGCTGACGGCCCCGGACGAAGACGTCCCGGATCGCAGCGCGGGTTGCAGAGAAGGCGACGAGATCGTGGGGATCGACGCAGTCGGCAGCGACCAGCTCCGGGCGCTCGAGGTCGATGACCACCAGGTCGGCGTCGAGGCCAACCTCGATACGGCCGACTCGGTCACCAAGCCCCAACGCCCGCGCTCCGTCGCGGGTCGCCAGCGCCAGGGTCTCGCGACCACCGAAGCTCTCGGGCCCGTTCTTCCAGTGTTGCAGCAGGGACGCCAGACGCAACTCCTCGAGCGCGTCGTAGTCGTTGTTGCAGCACCCGCCGTCACACCCCAGCGACAATGGCACCCCGGCCGCGCGAAGACGAGGCAGATCGAGCACCCCGGAGCCGAGCTTGAGGTTGGCGCTGGGGCAGTGGACCACCGAGACGTTGCGGGAGCCGGGAGCCGGGAGCCGGGAGCCGGGACCCGGGACCTGGGATCCCGAAGAAGCCGACGGCGACGTCGAGCGGCGGCCGAGGAGGCGTTCGAGGTGATGGTCCTGAAGCCACACCCCGTGGGCGATGCGCAGATCGCAGTCGAGCAATCCCACGTCGTCGAAATAGGCAATCTCGTCCCGGCCGCCTTTGACCGCCTGGACCGCGGCGGTCTCCTCCTGCTGCTCGAGCGCGTGGGTGTGGATCGGCCAGCCGTGACGCTGCGACAGCTCGACGATGCCGCGATGCAGGGCGTCGCTGCAGGTGAGGATGAACCGGGGGTTGAGCAGCCAGCCGATCCGCCCGTCGTCGAAGCCGTGGTACCGCGCTCCCAGCCGTTCGGTGGCCTCCAGCACTCGATCGGTATCCCCGCGCATTCGCTCGGGCAAGGTCGCGCCCTCATCCATCAGACAGGCGCCGATCCAGGCGCGGATGCCGGTTTCGATCGCCCCTTCGACCAGCCCTTCGATCTCCGGACCGATGCCGATGTCTTGGATCGTGGTGGTGCCGCCGAGCAGGCACTCCGCCGCCCCGAGACGAGCGCTCCAGTAGGCGCTCTCCCGGTCGTGGGCCGCCTCGAGCGGCCAGACGCGCTCCTGCAGCCACGGCAACAGCCGGCGGCGCTCGGCCAGGCCACGGAACAGCGTCTGTCCCAAGTGCAGATGGCCCTGGACGAAACCCGGCAACACCGCACAGCCGCTGACGTCGACGACCCGCGCACCTGGGGGTCTGTCGATGCCGACGCCGACCGCGGCGATGCGCCCGTCGACGATCGCGACCTCGCCGCCCTCGACCACGCCGAATTGATCGTCGAGGCAGAGCACCCGACCGCCTGCCAGCACCACCGAAGACCCCGTCTGCTCGACCATGGGCGAACCTTACACCGGAGCGATCGGCCGGCGCCCCTCGCAGCGGCGCTGTCGGCCGCGATCCATACCGCCGCGTGCCTCTATACTCCCCCCATGGCCACTCCCCTCGACCGCATCCAATCCGACATGAAAGATGCCATGCGCGCCGGCGAAAAAGAGCGCCTGGTGACCATCCGCATGCTCCTGGCGGCGATGAAGAACGAGAAGATCGAGCTCGGCCGCGAGATCGACGACGCCGACTTCATCCGTCTGGTCCAGCGCGCGCTCAAACAGCGTCGCGAGGCCGCGGACCAGTACCGTCAGGGCAACCGTCCGGAGTTGGCGGAAAAGGAAGAGCGCGAGGCCGAGGTGCTGAAGGTCTACCTGCCGACCGCAGCAACACCGGCCGAGCTCGAGGCGGCGATTCGCGCCTACCTGGCGGAGCACGGCCTCTCGGGTCCCAAAGCCTTCGGCGTCGTGATGAAGGCCATGCTGGAGCGCTTCGCCGGTCAAACCGACGGTGCGACCCTCCAACCGATCGTCCGCGCGGTTCTCGCTTGACGGTCCTCCCGTGATCACACGCCGCGCCATCGTCGGCACCGCCGGCCACGTCGACCACGGTAAGACCACCCTGGTCAAGGCATTGACCGGCGTGGACTGTGACCGCCTGGCCGAGGAGAAGGCCCGCGGCATCACCATCGACCTCGGCTTCGCCTGGTTGGTCGATGGTGAGGTCCAGCTCGGCTTCGTCGATGTGCCCGGGCACGAACGCTTCGTCCACAACGCGCTCGCCGGCTTCGGCGGCATCGGTATGGCGCTGCTGGTGGTTGCGGCCGACGAAGGGATCCGCGCCCAGACCCGCGAGCACCTTGCGATCTTGTCCCTGCTCGGCATCCGCCGCGGTGTGGTGGCGATCACACGTGCCGATCTCGTCACCGATGACGTGATCGAGCTGCGTCGCCTCGAGATCGCCGAGTTGTTGGCACCGACACTCCTGGCCGACGCACCGATGGTGGCAGTCGCGAGCCTCGAGGGCCGCGGGATCCCCGAGCTGCGCGCCGTCTTGCTCGAGCTCGCCCGCGCCACCGCCCAGGACCGCAGCGCCCGCCCGGCTCGGCTCCCGCTCGATCGCGCCTTCGTCGCTGCCGGGCGCGGGGCGGTGGTCACCGGCACGCTGATCGGTGGCACCATCGACCCCGGGGACGAGCTCGAGCTGGTTCCGGGACGCGAGCCGGTGCGCGTGCGCGCAGTCCAGGTCCATGGCGAAGCCCGCGAACGGGTGGTGGCCGGCGAACGAGTTGCCGTGCTCCTGGGCGGCATCGAGCTCGATCAGCTGCGTCGCGGACTCACCCTCGCCGCCCCCGGCTCCCTCGCCGAGGCGAGGTCGCTGGTCGGTGAGGTCACATGGCTCGCCTCCGCACCGATCCCGCTGGCCGGATGGCGCGAGGTGTTGCTCCACCTCGGCACCGCGGAAACTCCTGCGCGCATTCGCGCTCTCGATCCCGAGACCATCGCGCCCGGCACCACGGGCCTGGCCGAGATCCGCACCGCCGCACCGATCGCTGCCGCCCGAGGCGACCTGCTGGTGGTGCGACGACCTTCCCCCGCCGAAACCCTCGGCGGAGGAACCCTGCTCGATCCGGACTGGCGCCCGCGCCGCGCCGGGGCACGCGCCAAAGCCCTGGCGGCGCTGCGGCGAGACGACGAAGCCGTGGTCTTGTGGGTGGAAGAAGCCGGCCATCGCGGCGCCCTGGCCGAGCGGCTGGCGCGACGGCTCGGTCTTGCCCCGGTCGAAGCCGCGCGGTGGCTCGAATCGCTGGTCGGCGAAGGGCGGCTCCTGCGGCTTCCGGTCTCACCTCCGCGGTACGTCACCCTCGGCGCCTGGAAGAAGCTCGCCGCCCGCGCCACCAAGGTGTTGGCCGCCTACTTCGAAGAGCACCGCCTCGCCGATCACATGCCGCGCGCCGAGCTCACCCAACGCCTTCTCGGCGACGACCACAGCCTCGCCGGGCCGCTGCTGACGGCACTGTCGCGCCAAGGCTTGGTCCAGCTCGAGGGCGACCGCGCCCGTCTGCCGGGCCGTCGCGCCGACACCACCCGCGACGAAGATCGGCTGATCTTCAAGGTGCAGCGGGCGATCGAGGCCGGCGGGCTGACCGCACCGTCACCCCAGGACCTGGCCAATCGCCTTTCGGCCAAACCCGCGATCCTCGAGGGCATCCTCAAACTGCTGGTCGAACGTCGCATCGTCGTACGCCTGCCCGGCGGGCTGTTGACCTCGGGCAAGGCCGTAGCCGAGCTGGTCGCCAGCCTGCGCGAGAGTGGCTGGACGGTGTTCTCGATCCCCGACTTCAAGGAACGCTTCGGGCTCTCGCGCAAATGGGCGGTGCCCCTGCTCGAGCACCTCGACAAGATCGGTGTCACTCGACGCGTCGGCGACCAACGCGAGCTGCTGCCGGCGCGCTCATCAACCACTCCCCGCGGGGCTTCCTTCCCATGATCGAGATCAGCGGACGTTACCTCGGCGACCTGCGCGTCGAGCTCACCCACGGCCCCACCGGTTCGACCCTGCGCACCGTCGCACCGGTCGACAACAACGGTGACGGCAGCACGTTTTCGCCCTCGGACCTCTGCGCGAGCTCGCTCGGCGCGTGTATGAGCACGATCATGGGCATCGTTGCCGCGCGTGACGGCATCGACCTGTCGGCGTTGCGCTTCCGGGTCGAGAAGCACATGTCGAGCGAAGGTCCTCGTCGCATTGCGCGACTGCCGGTCGAGTTCCACATGCCCGCCGGGCTGTCGCCGGATCAGCGCGCCAAGCTCGAACGCGCAGCGCTGACTTGTCCGGTCCACCGCAGCCTTTCGAGCGACATCGATATCCCGGTCCACTTCGTGTACCCGGACTGACGGCCGCTCGATGGGTGCGTTCGGCCGTTGGATCGACACACTGCGGGTCTACACCACCCGCCGCCAGCTGACGGTCTTCGGCCTCGGCTTTTCGAGCGGGCTGCCGTTCCCGCTCGTCTACATGACGCTGTCGGCCTGGCTCGCCGAGTCGGGCGTCAGCCGCACCGAGATCGGGTTGCTGTCGCTCGCGGCCACGGCGTATTCGCTCAAGTATCTGTGGTCGCCGCTGGTCGACCGAGTCCCGATCCCGATCCTGGGGCGGCTGCTCGGACGGCGACGATCGTGGATGTTGGTCGCGCAACTCGCGGTGGCGGGTGCGATCGTCGGGCTGTCGCGCACCTCACCCGGCACCGACCTCGCGACGACCGCGCTGTGGGCGGTGATCCTCGCCTTTGCCTCGGCGACCCAGGACATCGTCGTCGACGCCTACCGGGTCGAGCTGCTCGAGGAGCACGAGCTCGGCGCCGGGGCAGCCAACGTCGTCTTCGGCTACCGCATCTCGTGGCTGGTGTCCTCGGCCGGGTGCCTGGTGTTGGCCGAGTGGTACGGCTGGAACACCGCCATCCTGGCGATGGCTGCGGCGATGGCAATCGGTATCACCACCGTGTTGCTGTCGCGCGAGCCCGAAGCCAGGAATGCGCCCATCGTCACCAGCACCGGCGCGCGCGGGCTCGAGGCGGCGTGGGTGTGGATCCGCGAGGCGATCTTCGAGCCCTTCGCCGACTTCCTGCGCCGGCCGGGCTGGGTGCTGGTGCTCGCCTTCGTGCTGTTCTACAAGTACGGCGACTACCTGATCAACGTGATGTCGAACCCGTTCTACCTGAACCTCGGCTTCACCAAGACCGAAATTGCAGCGATCTCGAAGGTCTGGGGCCTGATCGCGACGCTCACCGGGGTGTTCCTCGGCGGGCTGTTGGTCGCCAAAGCCGGCCTGCTTCGAGCCCTGCTGATCGGCGGCGTGCTGCAGGCGCTGTCGAACCTGGTCTACGTCGGTCTGGCCCTGGCCGGCGCATCGCTGCCGTGGCTGACCCTCACCATCGCGGTCGAAAACCTCGCCGGCGGCCTGGGCACTGCCGCCTTCGTCGCCTACCTCTCATCCTTGTGCTCGGTCGCCTACACCGCCACCCAGTACGCGCTGCTGACGGCGTTCTCCGCCATCGCCCGGCAGGTCTTCGCCTCGATCGGCGGCTGGCTTGCCGATCAGATGAGCTGGGCCTGGTTCTTCGGCGTCACCACCATCGCGGCGTTGCCGGGTTTGGTGCTGTTGCTGGTGATGATCCGGCATTTTCCCGCCGCCGGGCGGATCGTGGCGGAGCAGCTTCCCGAGCCGGAGTGATTGGGTACTGGGTATTGGGTAGAGAAACCCTCGCACACCACTCCGGAAAGTACCTGATACCCGATACCCGGTACCTTGCAAGTGGTGCACTGGAGGATGGATTCCCATCCAGCCGGGGTGCACCGCCAAGGGGGCGCACGAGCGACTAGGGCCAGAGCAACAGCAACATCACGCTGGCAGCCATCCCCACGGCAAGCAGGCGTGCGACCGCCACGAACACCTCACGGCCACCCACTACTGCGGCGATGCCGGCTTTGAAGCTCAGGTTGGCGAGCGACCCGACCAGAATCAGCCGCCACACTTCGGTCGGTGGAATCTGGCCGGCGACACTCATGCGGGCAGTGGACAAGGTGATCGCGTCCATGTCGGTCAGGCCCGACAATGCAGCGACCGCGTACAAGCCGGCTGAGCCCAGATGATTGCGAGCGTAGGCGACCGCCACCAGAACCGCAGCGTAGAGCAGGCCGAACGAAATCGCCGCCCCGAGGGTCGATGGGGCTTCGAGACCCTGATCCTGGAGGTCGCCCTTCCACCCTCGACGAGCGGCCAGCGCCGCCGCAACCACCAGCGCCAATCCCGCCAGCAGCAGCGGAGGCAACACCGTGCGGGCGATCCCCGGGGCGACGATCACCACCTCGAGCGACACCCGGGCGTAGACCACGGCAGATGCCATCGCCACGATCAGCGCCGACGCCGCCACCACTCGTGGTTGGTGGCGAGCACTTCTCGAAGCCGAGACCGTGGTGGCGGTGCTGGAGATCAACCCACCGAGCGCGCCGGCAGCCAGCACCCCGGCACGGGGTCCCACCGCTCGCGCGACGATCCAGCCGGTCAGGGTGATGGCCTCGATCAACACCACCATCAACCAGATCTTGAACGGGTTGAGCACCCCGAACGGCCCCATCGGCCGATCCGGCAGCAGCGGCGCGATCACCAACGCCAACAGGCCGAGCCGCACCACCGCCCGTACTCCGCCGGCGTCGAGGCCGCGGATCCAGCCGTGCAGCGTCTGCTTGAGGTGCAGCAACGCCGCCACACTCCCGGCCGCTGCAACCGCCTGCACCCGGAAGCCAAAAGGGATGAAGGCCGCAAGGCCGTACACCACCAGCGCCGCCATCTCGGTGGTCATGCCGGTGTCGATGTCACCCTTGCGGTAGCGACCGAGGTTGCCGATCACCAACAAGGTCGTCACCGCAGCAAGGCCCACGGCGAGGATCCACGCGCCGGCCGTCAGCGCGAGTTGCCCGGCGATCACGCCGAGCAACGCCACCAGCGCAAAGGTCCGCACCCCGGCGACCTCGTCGTCGGCAGACCACTCGCGTTCGAAGCCGATCAGCAGCCCCAAGCCGAGGCCGAGGCCGAGGTCGACGATGATTGGGTCGAGCATCGTTAGGGAAGTGTATGGGAGGTATCGGGTATCGCAACTGCTACGCTTGCTCCCAACCCATGCCTCGCTCGCGCTCGACCCTGATCCTCCTCGCCACGGCTGCCATCCTGGGCGGATCCGCCACGGGCATCCCCGACCCGGCGCTGGTCTTGTGGGTGTGGGAGCGCCCGGAGCGACTCGACTTCCTCGACGCTCAGCACCACGGTGTGGCGTTGTTGGTCGGCACTGTCCGCCTCGGGCCCCGTGGCGCCGATCCGCAGCGGAGACGCCAACCCGCCAGCTGGCCCCAGGGCGCCGCGTTGAGTGCCGTGGTCCGCATCGAGGCAACGCCGTACGCCGACCTCGGTGCCCAAAGCCTCGCCGCCACCGCAGGGGTGATCGAGGCCTGGAGCGCCGGACTGGGCGCCCGCGCGGTGCAGATCGACTTCGACGCCCGCCGCTCGGAGCGCACCTTCTACCGCTCGCTCCTCCGTGAGTTGCGACGGCGTTTGCCGGCGACGACACAACTCGAGATCACCGCACTCGCCTCGTGGTGCCTCGGCGACCCGTGGATCGCCGACCTGCCGATCGACGACGCCATCCCGATGGTGTTCCGCCTCGGTGCCGACGACCGGCCTGTGCGCGAGCACCTCGCGGCCGGTGGCGACTTCGGGCTTGCCCACTGCCGCCGCAGCCTCGGCTTGTCCCTCGACGAGCCAACCGACCACACGCTCCGCGGCCGCCGCACGTACCTGTTCAACCCCGAGCGCTGGAGTGCCACCAGCCTCGATCGGTTCGTCCCTCGGGCTTCGGGAGATCGCTGACATGCGAACCGCCACGCTCACGATCCTTGCCACCGCCTTGCTCGCCACCGCGCCCGCCTGGCCGTGTGGACCCTACCCCTACGTCATCCGCTTCTGGAACGACTGGCAACCCGACGATCGAGCCGCCTATTGCTCCGGGGAGCTCGGCACCATCGGCGCCCGCTACGGGGTGCGCGATCTGTGGATCGCCTATCGCATTCTCGAAGGCCTGCCGGTCGACCGCGGCTGCGCCGCCGAGATCGAAGCCCCGGCATCAGACACCTCGGCGGCGCTCGCACGCTGGACCGAAGCCCGCCGCCGGGTGGTCGCCACGGACCCCGAGCACATCGACCCGGTGCGCTGGGAGGATACCGTCAGCACCGACGGATCGCGCCACTACGAGGCCTGGGACAACTGCCTCGCCGACGCCTTCGAGACCGCTGCCACAACCCTCGAGCAGCGGATCGCCGAACGCGGCGTCGACAACCCGGGCGTGCCCGAGTGGGTCACGGCGCAGGACCAGGTCTTCGCCAACTGCGGTGGGGGTCGCTCGATCCCACCGGAAGCGCCGGGCGACTGGGCGGCCTGGCGCCGAGCCGACCGTGCCTACCAGATCGCCGCAGCGCACCTCTACTCGCGCGGCTACGCCGAAGCCGAACAGCACTTTCGCCGCATCGCCGCGGATCCGCAGTCGCCCTGGCGCGAAACCGCCGACTACCTCATCGCTCGCGCGCTCGGCCGGGCGGGCGAAACCGCAGCGGCGATCGACCACCTGCGAGGCCTGCTGGCCAACCCCGGTCGGGCCTCGTGGCACCCGGCGGCAGAGCGCCTGCTCACCCACCTGCGCCATCGGCACGAGCCGTCCGTGCTGCTCGACGAGCTCGCGCAGAAGCTGAGCTTGCCCGAAGCTCCCGAGGATCCGCGGCAAGACCTGATCGACCTCGGCCGGTTGGTGCGCGGAGGCTTCGAGTCCGAGCATCCCCTGGTGTTGTTCCTGCGCGCAGGCTGGGTGGGCGAGGAAGAAGGCGCAGCAGCAGCAGCGGCTCGCGCCGCCACCAGCGCCGACCCGCGCTGGTGGTTGGCGGCGGCCTTGGCGCACGCCCGGGCGGTCGCCGAGGACGATCCCTGGTCACACCCACGCTGGCCCACCGAAGCCCGCGAAGGGCTCGCGGCGGCGCTGCTCGAGCACGTCCCCCCTGCCGCTGGGCCGGGCACACTCGCTGTTGGCTACCACCACCTGCGCCTGTTGGCGACAACCGGGGGGCTCCGCGCCGAGCAGCAGAAGCTCGAGGAGCTCCTGGCCGGCCCGTTGTCGCCTTCGGATCACAATCGCCTCTCGACCCTGTGGCGCGAGCTCGCCGACGACCTGCCTACCTACCTCCAGCGTTCCTTGATGACTCCGGTGCAGGAGGGCTGGTGGTACGGGGAAGGAGGCGGTTTCCTCGATCCGGCCGACGAGTCCGGAGCGCGGAGCACTCTGCTCGACCCGAGCGCCGCCGTCCGCATCGACGACGCCCCTCCGGCCGAGCTGCGAGCACTGGCGCGACTGCCGCAGCTGCCGGCCGCAGTCACGAAACAACTGCTCAGTGTCGCGCTCACCCGTTTGATCCTGGCCGGTGACCTGCCGGCTGCCACGGCAGCCGCAGCGGAGCTCCGGCCCTTCGCCCCGGAGCTCGACGCCGCAATCGCCACCTTCCTCGACGCGAAGGCCGAACGGCGGCAGTTCGTCGGCCTGCTGCTGCTGCTCGAAGCTCCCGGGCTCGAGCCGATCCTGCACGGCGGGCTCGGCCGTGGGTCGCGCCCGACGATCCTGCCGCTCGACGAAATCGAAAACTTCGGCGCCAACTGGTGGTGTGGCGCCTCGACCGTCGAAAGTCCCTGGAGCATGGCCACCACCCAGCACGCGCCCCTCGCAATCGGCCGGCCGTTGCTCGAATGGGCGGACACCCACCGCGACGATGCCGATGTCCCCCGTGCGCTCAGCCGTCTGGTGCGCGCCACCCGATTCGCCTGTGGGCGCGGAGTCGGCGCCTTCGCCGAGGTCTCCCGTGGCGCCTTCGAACGCCTCCATCGCCGCTATCCCAAGAGCGAGTGGGCCACCAACACCCCGTATTGGTATGAGTGACCCCCTTGCCCCATCGGCAGCTCGGCGAAGCGCGGCGGCACTCTCTCGCACGGGCGTCCAAGGGGCCCGAGGCGCCCTCCTCCGGCAGGGATCAACAATCCTCGTGTGAAGCGATGGCGATTTTCAGTTTCCATCTCACCAGAGCTTCGCCTTTCACCTCCCTGCGCGCGCTTCTCGGATCCGCGAGGCCGAGGCAAGCGCCGGGCCTTCATCGTGCGGAGTGCATGGTGGTGATGGGTTGGGGTCGGCGATTGCGTCGCCGTCCCGAATGCAGCTTCGAAACCTCGCGGTGTTTGCCGCGTGGGCGGACGACGGCGCGCTCGATCGTTTCCTCGTGGAGAGCACTCTCGGCAGGGCGCTGGCCTGCGGCTGGCACGTGCGGCTCGAGCTCCTGCGGCGTTGGGGGAGCGTGGCAGGGTTCGACGACTTTGGCGTGAGCGGCAGCCAGCTTGGCGCAGACGACCCGGTGGTCGCCGTGACCTTGGCCCGGCTGAAGATCCCCGAGGTGCCGCGTTTCGTGCGTTGGGGTCGGCCCGTCGAAGTGCTGGTGCGCGACCATCCGGCCACGACCTTGGCGCTTGCGGCCATCCGCCCGCCGCGGACGGTCAGCACGTTTTCGGTGTGGCGCTCGCAGCGGGAAATGGTCGAAATGGTCCACGGCAAGAGCCCGATACCAAGCCCAGCCCGCCATTCCGACGCGATGCGCGAGCGCGAGCGCCGTGACTTCCACCACGAGTTCACCGCCTTGCGCTTTCGAGCGCTCAGCGAAGCCGGCCAGTGGCAGGGACACGGTAATTTCGTGCCGGCCAGTTCCCCTTGCATTCCTCCGCGGTCCGCCGTGGGCTGATGAAAGCGGGAGCCAGCCGCGGGCGGGCGCCAAGGTACTGGGTATCGGGTATCGGGTACTCGCCGGAGCGCCAACGTATCTTCTGAGCAAGTGCCCATGCCCCCGGCGCACCCCGGTCTGACAAAAAACCGTCCCTGGTCCCTGCCCTCCTGATCCCCAGTACCCGGTACCCGGTACCCATCTTCTGAGGGCGTCACGCCAACGCCGCACCTCGTTCCCGCAGCAGCTCGCGCAGGATGCCACGGTGGCAGCGACCCTCATTCTCGCAGTAACAGCCGATCGCGATGTTGGTCTGGTGCGAGAGGGCTGCGAGCAGATCGAGGGCGCGGCTTGCGGCGGGTTCCTGCATCTCGCGACGGAAGCGCCTGGCGAAGTCGCGCCAGGCGGCCTCGTCCTCAGCGCCCAGACCGGCAGCGACGAGCTCGGCACTCGGCGACAGAGTCGGGAACCATACGTCGTACCAGTTCTGCGAGCTGAAGTGCTCCTTCTTCACCCCGCGTGGCGGCCGCCGCACCGTCCCGATGCGCAAGCCCTCGTCCGCGCCCCGTGGACTACCCAGCTGCACGATGAAGATCGCCATGGCTCAGATTTGAGCAGTAATGGCGTGATGGCGCAACGGGCACCTTGCGGCGGAGGACGCCCACCAAAAGGCAGAGTCAACGCGGCGACCGCAACCGAAGTCGGGAGCAGATCCGGACTCGGAAGAAGATCTTCTGGTTCGGAGAAGATCGGTACGGTTGCCGCAGAGCGTCGATCGGGCTCTTGCGGTGGTTGTAGCGTTCCCCCTCCCTCCCTTGCTGGTGAAGGGCGACGAGCTGGATCGGGCCCGCGAAAGGTCCGTGCCGCGGGTGCCGACAGCGCCGCTTGCTCGGGTCGCCTTGCTGGGCGGATTTGGAAATCCCCCCTTCTCATGGCCATGAGGCAACCCCAGACATGTCCAGGGTCACGGTACATGTTGGGGCGCTCCAGCTCAATCCGTCGCGACCCGGCGCCATGGGATCGGCGGGTAGGATCTCAACCACCCACCGCGGCGCGGACCTCGACGCCGCTCGTTCGGGCGATCAGAGCGCGATGGAGCACGTCGAGGCCCTCGAGGTCGCAGCCGGGGAGGCGGAAGTCGACCCGCCCGCGGCCGACCTCGACCGAGAGCGGGCACACTCGCCCGCTGGCGCGGGCCGCCGCCACCAGCTCGGCGGCAGCGGGCCACGCGGGGGTGCCGTCGTGCACGATCAGCGTGGCCTCGAGGCCGCCTGCCCCCCCGCGGTGGACCAGCGCCCGGCCGGGCCCCCGCGCGAGCCCGGGGCCACCGCCGATGCGGGTCACCGGCCCCTGTGGCGATCGCGGGTCGGCAACGACGATCTCGATGCCCCGCTTGCGCACCGGCTCCACGGTGTCGGGATGGAGCACTTTGGCCCCGGCGGCCGCCATCCGACCGGCCTCGGCCCAGGTCAGCCGCGGGATCGGCAGCGCCGATCGCACCACTCGCGGGTCGGCGCTCCAGACGCCGGCGGTGTCGGTCCAGATGCGCACCAGCTCCGCCTCGAGCGCTGCACCCAAGAGGGTCGCCGAAAGATCCGAAGCCCCTCGGCCCAGGATCCGCAGTCGGCCGCTGGAGGTGGCGGCGAAGAAACCCGGCACCACCACCCACTCGCCGCTTGCGATCTCCCGGTCGAGCGCCCGCCGGGTCGCCGGCAGATCGGCCTCGAGCTGATCGTCGAGTTTCAGCACCCGCGTCGCGTCGACGCCACGGGCCGACTCGCCCCGTGCGCACAACGCCGCCGTCACCAGCGCGAGCGACGCCCGTTCGCCTGCGGCCAGCACCACGTCACGATCACCGCGGCCGAGCGCCCGCCGGGCCGAGGCGAAGGCCCGCTGGATCTCCCGAGACGCCTCGAGCCGCCAGCGCCCGGCGGGGAGTACTGCCTCGGCGAGCCCCAAGCAGTGGCCCTTCACCGCGGCCAAGTCCGCCCCAGCGCCGGCGTCCACCACCTCGACCAGCGCGTCGGTCACGCCCGCCGGCGCCGAGACCACCACCACCCGGCGCCGACTGCGCGTGGTGCCCTCGCCGAGCAAGACGTCGAGTGAGGTGTGAAGGCGCTCCGCGCTGCCGAGCGAGGTGCCGCCGAACTTGTCCACCACCGCCGCGCCGGGCCCACCACTCACGCCGCGAGGCATGCCACCCTCCGTCGAAACGACCACACCATCCGCTCGAGCGGCTCGGCGTCGATCAGGAAGGCGTCGTGCCCATGCAACGATTCCAGCACCTCGAAGTGTGCCGGCCCAACTCCTGCCGCCCACCCGCGCACCTCCTCGAGCGGGTACAGGGCATCGCTGGTGATCCCCACCACCAGGATCGGGGTGCGGATGGCCGCGAGGGCACGACTCACCCCACCGCGCCCGCGGCCGACGTCGTGGCTGTCCATCACGTGGGTCAAAGCGACGTAACTCGCGGCGTCGAAACGTCCCACGAGCTCGCGGCCGTGGTGGTCGAGCCAGGCCTCGACCGCAAACGCACCGGCCGCCGGTTCACGCCCAAAGCGCTTCTGCAGGCTCGGCCAGGAGCGGTAGGAGAGCATCGCCTGCCGCCGGGCCGCCGCCAGCCCGGCGTGTGGGCCGGCGCCGGGCAGGTACCGGCCGAAACGCCATTCGGGGTCGGCGGTGATCGCCGCACGTTGGGCCGCCGAGATCCCGATCGCCCACGACGAGTGGGCAGCCGGAGCCGCCACCACCGAAGCGGCGGCCACCGGGATGGGCTGAGCGATGACCCACTCGAGCGCCCGCATGCCCCCCATCGAGCCCCCGGCGACGTGGAGCACCCGGCTCACGCCGAGAGACGCCAGCAACAACGCTTCCGCTGCGACCTGGTCGCGGATCGTCACCGCCGGGAAGCGGCCGAGCCACGCTGCGCCGTCGTCGGCCGGATCGAGCGGGCCGGTCGACCCGCTGCAGCTGCCGAGCGCCGCCACAGCCACCACGAAGTCGCGCTCGGGGTCGAAGGCCAGCCCCGGTCCCAACAGCTGCGGCCACCAACGATCGATGTCGGCCGACCCGGTCAGGGCGTGCTCGACCAGCACCACGTTGTCGCGCCGGGCCGACAAGGTTCCCCACGAGCGCCAGGCGAGCCGGAGCGACGGCAACACCACTCCCGACTCGAGCACAAACGGGCCGAGCTCGGTGAAGCGTGTCGCCGCGGCGAGGGCGGCGGGCACGACCGGCGCCACCGCCGGCCGTGCCGCCACCGCATGCGCCGCCGGGCTCACGCCGCCACCCGCTCGCGCGCTCGCGTCAGCGCCCGGTCGAAGTCGAGCTTGATGTCGTCGATGTGCTCGATCCCCACCGACACCCGGATCTGGTCCGGGCTCACCCCCGCCGCCACCTGTTCGGCCTCGGCCAGCTGTTGGTGGGTGGTGCTCGCCGGGTGGATCACCAGGGTACGCACGTCGCCGACGTTGGCGAGGTGGCTTGCGAGCTCGAGTCCGTCGATGAACCCTTCCGCCGCCGCGCGGCCACCCCGCACGCCGAAGCTCAACACTGCACCGTAGCCGTGGCGCAAGTACCTACCTGCCCGGCGATGGGACGGATGGCTCGCGAGGCCCGGGTAGGACACCCACGCCACCTCCGGGTGGCTCTGGAGCCACTGGGCCAGCGCCAGGGTGTTGTCGACGTGTCGCTGGACTCTCAGCGACAGCGTCTCGAGCCCCTGAATCAGCTGGAAGGCGTTGAAGGGAGACAACGACGGCCCGAGGTCGCGCAGGCCTTCGACCCGCACCCGGATCGCAAAGGCGATGTTGCCGAACGGTCCTCCGGGGCCGAAGACTTCGGCAAAACGCAGGCCGTGGTAGCCCGCCGAAGGTTCGGTGAAGTTGGGGAACCGGCCGTTGCTCCAATCGAAGCGCCCGGCGTCGACCACCACCCCGCCGATCGAGGTGCCGTGCCCGCCGATCCACTTGGTCGCTGAGGCCACCACCACGTCGGCACCGTGGTCGATCGGCCGCGCGAGGTACCCGGCGCAGCCGAAGGTGTTGTCGACCACCAGCGGCACGCCGTGGCGTCGCGCGATCGCCGAAATCGCGTCGAGATCGGCGACGTGGAACGCCGGGTTGCCGATCGTTTCGTAGTAGATCGCCTTGGTGCGGTCGTCGATCGCCGCCTCGAGCCCGGCCAGGTCGTCCGGGTCGACGAAGCGGGTTTCGATCCCGAGACGCGGCAGGCTGACCTTGAGCTGATTCCAGGTGCCACCGTAGAGCGCCTTGGAGGCGACGATGTTGTCGCCGACCTCGGCCAGGGTGGTCAGGGCCAACAGTTGCGCCGCCTGGCCCGAGGCCGTCGCCACCGCGGCGACCCCACCTTCGAGGGCCGCGATGCGTTGCTCGAAGACGTCGGTGGTGGGGTTCATGATGCGGGTGTAGATGTTGCCGAACTGCTGCAGCGCAAACAGCCGCGCGCCGTGGGCGGCGTCGTCGAAGGTGTAGGAGGTCGTCTGGTAGATCGGTGTCGCGCGGGCGTTGGTGCCCGGCGCAGGCGCCGCACCGGCGTGGATCTGCAGAGTTTCGAAACGCCAGCTGGGATTGCTCATGGAAGGTGTCTCCGCTTGATGGGTGCACGGCGGGCACACGTCCGCCCTCGCACACCGGTTCGATTTCAATCAATTCGTAATTGATTGCGATACACGGGTCGCATTGACACTCCGCACCGTGGTGGCGGAGGCGAGGCGGTCAGTGGCCCTGCTCGGGCGCCACTGGGATCAACTGCTGTTGGGAGTCATCGTCGCCTGCTCCTGGCGACGGCTCGCGGCGTTCGGCCCAAAAACATCAGGACCCGCACCGGCTGAGCCGTCGCGGGTCCTTGGTTTCTCGAATGTTGCGGTGCGCTCAGGCGCTTCGCATGGAGTCTCCGGTCCCGCGTGGCATGGACTTGCGCATGCAACAACCACACATGACCGAGACCTGCGCCGCAGCGGCTCCACGAGCTCGCAGATCCGCCGCGGTGGGGATCTCGAGAGCAGTCGTGAACGAAGTGCGAACCACCAACATGCCGGGGAGCATACGACGGTGTGTTTTTTCTGTCAAGCATGTTTGTGGTATCGAATACCGGGTAGCTGGTGCCGGTCTCGGCGCTGCGGCTCTTGCCTTCGGTCGTCGACCTCGTCACACTCGCGCAACGAGGCACCGATGATGACGACGACCAACAGCATGCTTGGCATCAACTCGTACGGCCTCGAGCTGACGGATGCGGAGATCGCCGACGGGCGCCACCGCGAGGCCGTCGGCGGGCTGTGGAGCGAGCTCGGCCGGCTCCAACTGAGTTTCCTTCGAGCCCAAGGGCTTCGGCCCCATCACCACCTTCTCGATCTCGGCTGCGGCGCGTTGCGCGGCGGGCTGCACCTGATCGAGTACCTCGAAAGTGGCCACTACGCCGGACTCGACGTCAACGCCAGTCTCATTCGTGCCGGGCAGCGGGAAGTCGAGCTCGCCGGGCTGAGCGCCAAGAGTCCTCGGTTGGCGGTCGACGACCAGTGTCGGGTGGGGCTTTTCGGACTCCGATTCGACTACGCCATCTCGATCTCGGTCTTCACCCATCTGCCGATGGATACCATCGTGCGCTGCATGAGCAATGTCGCCGCCGTCCTCGCCCCCGGCGGTCATTACTACGCGAGCTACTTCGAAGCCCCCCGCGCCGCGACGCTCGAGCCCCGGCACCATCCCGAAGGCATCGTCACCCACTACGACCGCGACCCCTTCCACCAAAGCTTCGACGAGCTGCAGTGGCTGGCCGGCCGGGTCGGCCTCGAGGCCGTGAGGCTGGGCGACTGGAATCACCCTCGAGGCCAGCTGATGTGTGTCATGACAAGAGGCCGGCCGGCATGAGCGGCCTCCTCGCGCTCCAGCCGCGGCCACTCCCAGCTCCGCCCACGTGGCTGCCGCCGTGGGGCGAACGGTTGTGGGAGCTCACCTCGAGCTACCCCTGGCTGCTGGCCCTCGCGACGGTCACCGCGGCCTGGCTCCTGGCCAAGCTCGCCGAGTTGATCCTGGTCCACGGTATCGGCCGGCTCGCCCGACGCACCCACACCGATCTCGACGACGAAGTGCTCGCGCGCCTGCGCCGGCCGGTGGGTCTCACCATCCTGGTGATTGGCCTGTCGCTCGCGATTGCGTCCCTCGATCTCCCGTTGCGCCTGGCCACCACCTCGGTTCGGCTGCTGCAGACGGTGCTGGTGCTGTCGTGGCTCCTGGCGCTGTCGCCGGTCGCCCGTCTGGTGCTCAGCGCGATCGCGCGCCACCACCATCGCATTCCTTGGATCGAAGAGCGCACCCTGCCCCTACTCGACATCGCCTCGAAGCTGATCTTCTTCGGCGGCGGAAGCTACGCCCTGTTCCTGGTGTGGGGCATCAATCCCGCCCCCTGGTTGGCCTCCGCCGGAGTCATCGGCATCGCCGTTGGTTTCGCCGCCAAGGACACCCTCGCGAACCTGTTTTCGGGCTTCTTCATCATCGCCGACGCCCCCTACAAGATCGGGGACTACATCACCCTCGACACCGGCGAACGCGGCATGGTCACCCACGTCGGCATCCGCTCGACCCGGCTGCTGACTCGCGACGACGTCGAGGTCACGCTCCCCAACGCCGTGATCGGCAACGCCAAGATCGTCAACGAAAGTGGTGGCCGCTGGGAGCGCGAGCGCATCCGCGTGCCGGTTGGTGTCGCCTACGACTCCGACGTCGACCGCGTGATGGAGGTGCTGCTCGCGATTGCCCGCGACACCGCCGAGGTCGTTCAGGACCCTCCGGCCGTCGTACGCCTGCGCCGCCTCGGCGACTCGAGCCTCGACTTCGAGCTGTTGTGCTGGATCGAAAGGCCGGAGCTGCGTGGCCGCATCACCCACGAGCTCCTGCTCGAGATCGTGCGCCGGTTCCGTGCCGAAGGCATCTCGATCCCCTTCCCGCAGCGTGACCTGTGGATTCGCGAGGCGCCGGCGGCCGGCGCCCCCGGCGCGCCGTAGCAGCACTCGCCCACGCGCCGCCCCTGCCCCGCAGATCTGGAGCCTCGGCACAACCGTGGAACGCGGTCGCCCCGCAGCGAGCGAAACCGGAGCGTGCTTGGGCTGTACGTGAGGTTTTCGCGAGCGAGGACCGATCGAAGACGGCCCGGAGATGGATGCGAAATTCGGAAGGTATCTTGCGCGAGTCCTCAGGGCTTGGTGCTTGCTGCGCTGCGTCCGGGCAGTGGTTCGGCCAAGCCGGCACGGACCCCACCGGGACAGAGGATCGGCACAGGTTCCGGCATCGGGGCCGGGATCGCCCGGTGCTCGAGCAGCTTCGCCGGAGCCCGGACGAAGAAGCCGTCCACCCACACGATGTCGTGGCTGTACTCGAGCTCCGGAATCGCGCCCGGCACGTACCGGTCCGAATCGAAGCGACCATCGCTGCCGGCGCTTCGAATCAACATGACCGACTGGAGCTGGAGCGCCCGGTCGATGTTGGTCTCGACGTAGACCTCGAAGTCGTTGCCCCAGCCGTCCTGCTCCGGGATCTCGGGGATGTACCGCGGCACCAGCAGGGATTCCAAGCGCCGCCACGTGATCGGCCGGTAGTCGTCGACATCGATCACTCGCGCGGGCTCGTCGTTCGCCTGGGCCGCGTCCGTGAGCCATGCCATCATCGCCGTGCCCAGATTTCGCATCCGGCCGATCGTGCGCTCGCGGGCGGTGGGGTCATCGACCTGTGCCGTCAACGCCGGCGCCCACAACACCAGGCACAAGCCCATCGCGGCTGCGCTGCGCTGCCACGACCACAACCAGGCGCCTCGCGAGCGGGTGGCGAAAGCGAAGAACCTCACCAGCATCGCAGGAACGCTACCAGGTTCAAGCCCTCGGGATCACCGGAATTGGGTTTCGATCCGCCACCTTGCGCTCGGTGAGCGCGGGAAGATCAGCGTACGCGTCTTGTCGGTGGAGTCTCGGAGGCCGCAACGCGGGCCGGCGGGCCCTCGGGCGAGCGCGCTGCGGTAGGCTCCACCCGAGGAGACTCTCCAATGATGGCTTTGATTGCTCTGCTCCTGTGCGCCGCCGCGATCCGCGAGATCGCACGACGCCGAGGCTCGGGTGGCTGGCTGTTCGCGATCGCCACGGTCGTTGGCCACGTGGTCCTCGGCACGGCCGGCCGCATCTTCCTCGGCCCCGGGCCCGACATCCTCGTAGCCTGGGGATGGGTCGGGTTGTGCTACCTGGGCGTGTTCGTGCTCACCGGGGGAGGTCGACGGCTCGCCCGACCGTGGCAATGCCCGGAATGCCAGTTCCACAACGAGCCGACAACGCTGGTGTGCCCCTGCGGCCAGCTCGCGCCGGACGATGGCGTCAAGCCTTGGGCTGGTGCGTGAAGCGGTCGACCGTCGCCCAGAACGGACAGCGCGGGCACACTTCGCCGTCCGGGTAGTCGACACCCTCCTCGTGTGGGCACCCCAGCAGTTGTGGAGCCGCCGCCACAGAGCGCACGTCGTGAGCCTGGACGAGCTCGACTACCTGACGGCCGATCTCAGGATCGACTCGCACATCGCTGGTGGTCGAGAACCAGCGCTCGAGGACGACCGGCGCTTCGCCTTCAGCGACGACGATCCCGGCCACCACCTTCGACGCAAACCGGTTGGTCGGCCCGTAGCAGGCGATGGTGGCGATCGGGTAGCCACGGAAACCCCGTCGGGCCGCCTTTGCCAACGGGGAGTCCGGATCTTCTTACAACTTCGGTTGCGGTCGCCGCGTTAATCCCTCCGTCCTCTCCTCCGCCACCCCTGGTACGATGACCAGTCCCAAAGGAGGCACCCAATGATCCGTCGACTCGCTCCCCTCTTCATCCTGCTCCTGACCCTCGGCGCCTGTGCACCAAAGGCTGATCCCGCCGCCGACGCTGCCGCCGCCAAGGCCGAAGCGCAGGCTTTCCTCGACCAGTGGACCAACACCTGGCTGACGCTGGTCACCGCCTCGAACGAGGCCGAGTGGAAGGCCAACACCGAAATCCGCGAGGGCGACACGTCGATCGCCGATGCCGCCAAAGCTGCCAAGGAGGCGCTGGCCGCCCACGTCGGTGCGGTCGCCACGATCGACCAGGCCAAGGCGCTGCTGGCCAAACGCGACCTGCTCGACCCGCTGCAGGTGCGCCAGCTCGAGAACATCCTCTACCGCGCCGCCGACAGCCCCCAGACCGTGCCCGAGCTCGTCACCCGCCGCATCGCCGCCGAGGTCGAGCAGACCCAGAAGCTCTTCGGTCACCGCTTCACGCTCGCCGGCAAGGAGCTTTCGGCCAACGACATCGATCGCCAGCTGCGCGAGTCGACCAAACTCTCCGAACGCCTCGCGGTGTGGGAGAGCTCCAAGGAAGTCGGCGGGGTGCTGAAAGACGGGCTCGCCAATCTGCGCGACCTGCGCAACCAAACGGTCCAGGCCCTCGGCTACGACGACTACTTCGCCTACCAGGTCTCGGACTACGGCATGAGCGTCGACGAGATGGTCGAGCTCAACCGCCAGCTGGTGCGGGACATCTGGCCGCTCTACCGTGAGCTGCACACCTGGGCCCGCTACGAGCTGGCCAAGCAGTTCGGCGAGGAGGTACCCGACATGCTTCCGGCTCACTGGTTGCCCAACCGCTGGGGTCAGGACTGGTCGTCGATGGTCGAGGTCGAGGGCATCGATCTCGACGGTGCGCTCGCGGCGCACGACCCCGAGTGGGTGGTCAAGCAGGCCGAGGACTTCTACGTCTCCCTCGGCTTCGACCCGATGCCCGCGAGCTTTTGGGAGAAGTCCTCGCTCTACCCGCTGCCGGCAGGCACCGACTACACCAAGAACAGTCACGCCAGCGCCTGGCACATCGACCTCGACCAGGACGTCCGCTCGTTGATGAGCGTGGAACCCAACACCGAGTGGTGGTCGACCACCCACCACGAGCTCGGCCACGTGTACTACTTCATGGCCTACAGCCGCCCCGAGGTGCCGCCGGTGTTGCGCGAGGGTGCCAACCGCGCCTTCCACGAAGCCGTCGGCAGCCAACTCGGCATCGCCTCGATGCAGCAGGCCTTCCTCGCCGGCCGCGGCCTCGCTCCCGCCGATGCCACGGTCGACCAGGTGCAGGCGCTGCTCAAGGAGGCGCTCGACTCGGTGGTGTTCATCCCCTGGTCGGCCGGCACCATGACCCACTTCGAGCACGACCTCTACCGCACCGGCATGTCGCTCGACGAATGCAACTCGGTGTGGTGGAAACACGTAACCACCTTCCAAGGCATCGTTCCCCCAGGTGAGCGGTCGACATCGCTGTGCGACGCGGCCACCAAAACCCACATCAACGACGACGCCGCCCAGTACTACGACTACGCCCTCTCCTATGCGATCCTGCACCAGCTCCACGACCATGTCGCCACCAAGATCCTGGGGCAGGACCCGCGCAACACCAACTACTACGGCAGCAAGGAAACCGGTGCCTTCCTGGGCTCGATCCTGCAGCTCGGGGCCACTCAACCCTGGCGTGAGGTCATGCGCGAGAAGCTCGGCGCCGACGTGAGCGCTGCGGCGATGTTGGCCTACTTCGCTCCCCTCCAGGGGTGGCTCGCCGAGCAGAACGCCGGCCGCACCGCCACCCTACCCGCCAACCCTCCCTTCTGAGGAGCTCTTCTACCGATGCGATCTTCGATGCTGCTTGCGCTCCTGATTGCCGCCCCGGCGGTGGCGATCGACCTCGCGGACACCCGCATGCTGGCCGATCCGGCGATCTCCGGCTCTCACATCGCCTTCGTCTACGACCACGACATCTGGATCAGCGGTCGCGACGGCCAGAACGTGCGCCGCCTGACGAGCTACCAAGGCATCGAAGGGCAGCCGACCTTTTCCCCCGACGGGGTCTGGGTCGCGTTTTCGGGTGAATACGACGGCAACACCGACGTCTACGTGGTGCCGGTCGCAGGCGGCGAGCCGCGCCGCCTGACGTGGCACCCCGATGCCGACATCCCGGTGGGCTTCACTCCCGATGGGCGGGTCTTGTTCCGGTCACAGCGTAGCGTTCACACTCGGCGCTACTGGCAGCTCTACGCCGTGCCGACCGACGGGGGATTCCCCGAGCTCCAGATCGTGCCCCACGCGAGCGACGCCGCCTGGCGCGGCGATGACGCTCTGATCGCCTACAACCCGCTCAATCCCGCCTACCGCCAGTGGAAGCACTACCGCGGTGGCACCCATTCGCGCCTGTGGGTGTTCGACACCAAAACCCATGACGTCACCATCGTCGCGCAGCCACCGGAGCGGTCGAACGATTCGGAGCCGATGTGGGTTGGCGAAGCGCTCTATTTCCTGTCGGATCGCAACGGCGAGTTCAACGTCTTCCGCTGGAATCCGGCGGACAACACCAGCACCCAGATCACCTTCCACGAGGACTTCCCGGTCGCCAGCGCATCCTCCGGTGGTGGCCTGGTGATCTACGAGCAGGCCGGTCGCCTGCACCTGCTCGAGCCCGAGAAAGGCCGCACGCGGCCGCTGGCCCTCGGGGTACCGGCGGACCTGATCGAAACCCGGCCTCGGTGGGTCGAAGGCAAGGAGTGGGTCCGCAGCCTCGACCCGTCGCCGTCCGGCGCCCGCGCCGCAGTCGAGATGCGCGGAGAGATCATCACCATTCCGGCCGAGAAGGGTGATCCGCGTCCCATCACCAACACCCCCGGGGTGCACGAACGTTCGCCGGTGTGGTCGCCCGACGGCAAGAGCATCGCCTACTTCTCCGACGCCGGTGGCGAATACCACCTCGAGATCGTCGCCCAGGACGGCCGTACCAAGGCCAAGTCCTACGAGCTCGGCGGCGCCGGCTTCTACGAGAACCCCAAGTGGTCTCCCGACAGCAAGAAGATCTCCTACGTCGACAACTCCCGCACCTTGTTCTGGATCGACGTTGCGAGCGGCAAGATCACCAAGGTCGACGCCGACATCGTCTACGCCCCCGGCCGGGAGATCCCGCACTCCTGGTCGCCGGATAGCCAGTGGTTGACCTACACCACCCTCGGGCGTACCAACTTCGAGACGGTCAAGCTCTATTCGCTCGCGTCCGGCAGCGCCCACGCGCTGACCGACGGCCTCGCCGACGCCACCTCGCCGGTGTTCGACGCCTCGGGGAAGTACCTGTGGTTCCTCGCCTCGACCGACGCCGGCCCGGTGGCGCAGTGGTTCATGCAGTCGAACAACGACATGCGCGCGACCTCGGCGCTCTACCTCGCGGTCTTGTCGGCCAAGGAAGCCTCTCCCCTCGCGCCCAAGAGCGACGAGGAGAAGCCCGCCGACGCCGAAAAGCCGGACAAGGGCGACAAGGGTGACAAGGGTGACAAGGGCGACAAGGGTGACAAAGGCGACGACAAGGGCAAGGAAGACGCCCCAGCACCGGTCGTGATCGACCTCGAAGGCCTGTCCTCGCGGATCGTCGCGACCTCGGTGGCGCCGGCCAACTTCGCCGAGCTCGCCGCAGCCGCCAAGGGCAAGGTCTACTTCCTCGAACGGCAGGCGGCCGGCGGCGGGCCTGGAAACGGCGGCACGCTATGGAGCTACGACCTCGACAAGCGCGAGGCGAACAAGGAGCTCGAGGGCGTCGCCGACTTCGCCTTGACTCCCGACGCCACCAAGATCCTCTACGCCAGCCGCGGCGACTTCTACCTCACCGCCACCTCACCGAAGATCGAATCCGGTAAGGGCAAGCTCGCCGTCGACAAGATCGCGGTGCGGATCGACCCGCGGGCCGAGTGGAGCCAGATCTTCCACGAGACCTGGCGCATCAACCGCGACTACTTCTACGACCCGGGCATGCACGGCGCCGACTGGCCCGCGATGCGCGAGAAGTACGCGCAATTCCTGCCTCATCTCGCCACCCGCGCCGATCTCAACAAGGTGATCCGCGGCATGCTCTCCGAGCTCGCCGTTGGCCACAGCTACCTCGGTGGTGGTGACCGCCGCGACGAGGTCGACGAAGTGCCGGGTGGCCTGCTCGGTGCCGACTACGAGATCGCCGAGGGCAAGTACCGCTTCAAGAAGGTCTTCGGCGGCCTGAACTGGAATCCGGACCTCCGCGCGCCGCTGACCGAGCCCGGCGCCAACGTCGTCGCCGGGGAGTACCTGCTCGCGGTCGAGGGAGTGCCGCTCGACGCGGGCGAAAATCTCTACGCCCGCTTCGAACGGACCGCCGGTCGCCGCATCGAGCTCGAGGTCGGCCCCAGCGCCGACGGCAAGGGCTCGCGCACGATTTCGGTCACCCCGATCGAAAGCGAAGCTGCCCTGCGCAACCGCGACTGGGTCGAGGGCAACCTGGCCAAGGTCACTGCCGCGACCGACGGCCGCGTCGCCTACGTCTACGTGCCCAACACCGCCGGGCTCGGCCACACCTACTTCAAGCGCTACTTCTTCCCGCAGTCCGATCGCCAGGCGATCATCGTCGACGAGCGCTACAACGGCGGCGGCCAGATCGCCGATTACTACGTCGATCTGCTGCGGCGTCCGTTGCAGTCGTATTGGGCGACCCGCTACGGCGCCGACACATCCACCCCGCTCGCCGCGATCCACGGCCCCAAGGTCATGATCGCCGATGAAACCGCCGGCTCGGGTGGCGACATGTTGCCCTGGATGTTCCGCCAGATGAAACTCGGGCCGATCGTCGGCCGACCGACCTGGGGTGGCCTCGTCGGCATCCTCGGCTTCCCGGTGCTGATGGACGGCGGGTTCGTCACCGCGCCGAACGTCGCCATCTGGACCGAAGACGGATTCATCGTCGAAAACGTCGGCGTGCCGCCGGACATCGAGGTCGAGCAATGGCCGAAGGATCTGATCGCCGGCCGCGATCCACAGCTCGAGAAGGCCATCGAAGTGGTGTTGGCCGAGCTCGAGGCCAATCCGCCGAAGAAAGCCACCCGGCCACCGTTCCCCAAGCGGGCGCTGGGACCGGGGAATTGAAGGAAGGTATCGGGTATCGGGTATCGGGTACTGGCCGGAGCTCGGCCGGTACCTCCCGCGCGGGGTCCGGCTCCCTCGGCCGATGAAGAATCGGGTCCCAATACCCAATACCCAATACCCAATACCCAATACCCAACAATGCTCCCCCTGATCCTCACCACCCTCCTGGCAACCCCGCCGATCCAGGCCCCGCTGCCACCGCCCCCGCCATGGGACGGCAGCAGTCGTGCGCTGATGGCGGCGGCGGACGATCCGTGGGCAACTCCGGCCGAGGTCAGCGGGCTGACCGCCACGCCGGATGCGGCCACAACAGGAACCTTCATCGATCGGCTAGTCGCCGCTGATGCTCGCATCCGGCGGATCGAGATCGGCCGCTCGCACGAGGGCCGCGCGGTCGAGCTGTTGGTGGTGTCGCAGGAAGGAGTCACCGACCCTGCCGGCCTGCGCGCCACCGGTCGGCCGACGCTGTTGATCCAAAACGGCATCCACGCGGGCGAAATCGACGGCAAAGACGCCTCGTTGATGCTGCTGCGCGACCTGGTACTGGGGCGCCACGGGGTTGGCGACCTGACCTCGCAGGTCAACCTGCTGATCGTGCCGATCCTCAACATCGACGGCCACGAACGCGCGTCGCGCTGGAGCCGGCCGAATCAACGCGGCCCCGAGCTTCAGGGCTGGCGCACCAACGCTCGCAACCAGAACTTGAACCGTGACTGGGCCAAGCTCGACGCCCCGGAAACCCGCGCGGTCGTGGAAGTGCTGCGCGACTGGCCGGTCGACTTGTGGTTCGACGTCCACGTCACCGACGGCATCGACTACGAATACGACATTACCTACGGTTGGAACGGCCACCACGGTCGTTCGCCGGCCATCGCCGGCTGGCTCGAGCGCCGGCTGCGCCCGGAGGTCGACGCCGCACTCGAGGCACGCGGACACGTTCCCGGCCCTCTGATCTTTGCCGTCGACGACCTCGATCCGACCAAGGGCATCGCCGACTGGACCTCGACACCACGGTTCTCGAACGGCTACGGCGACGCCCGGCACCTCGCCTCGGTGTTGGTCGAAAACCACTCGCTCAAACCCTACGATCAGCGCGTCTTGGGAACACGAGTGTTGCTCGAGGCGACTGCCCGCACCCTGGCAGCGCACGCGCGCGAGCTGCGTGAGGCGACCCGTGTGGAGCGCGCGCGGGGGCGCGAGCGCTTCGTGCTGACCCACCGGCGGGACGAGGGTGAGCCGCGCCGCATCAGCTTTCGCGGGATCAGACGGCAAGTCGAAACCTCGCCGATCACCGGGGCACCCGTGGTGCGCTGGCTCGGCGAGCCGGAGCTGATCGAGGTTCCGGTGATCACCAGCACCACTCCCGATGTGGTGGTCGATGCGCCGCTGGCGTGGTGGGTGCCGCCATCGGCCGGCGACGCGATCGCCGTGCTCGAAATCCACGGCATCGAGATGGAGCGCATCCCTGCGCCGCGCGAGGTCGAGGTCGAGATCGTCCGCCTGCCGGAGGCCGCTCTCGCGCCACGAGCCTTCGAGGCCCGAGCCCGGGTCGAACCCGGGCCGCTCGTCAGCGAACGACGACGCGAAACCTTCCCCGCCGGCTCGGTGCGAGTGCGCGCCGATCAGCCGCTGGCCGAGCTCGCAGCGCTGCTGTTGGAGCCGGCTTCGCCGGATTCGTTCCTGCAGTGGGGATTCTTCCTTGGGATCCTGCACCGCACCGAATACCTCGAGGCCTACGTGCTCGAACCGCTGGCGGCAGCGATGCTCGACGCCGACCCCGAGCTGCGGGCCGAATGGGAAACCGCACTTGCGGCCGACGAGGCACTGCGCAACGATCCGCAGCGGCGTCTGGCGTTCTTCGCGGAGCGTTCAGCCTACGTCGATCAGCGGTACCGCGTCCATCCGATCGCCCGCGAGGTCGCAGTGGAGCCCGTTCCTTGAGCCACACCGCCTTCCCGTTTCGCACCGCACTCGTGACCGGATCGGCCGTCCGCCTCGGCCGCGAGATCGCCCTGGCGCTGGCGCGCGCCGGGGCCGACGTGGCGATCCACTACGGCCGCTCCGCGGGTGAAGCGGCGCGCGTCGTGCAGGAGATCGAAGCCCTCGGCCGTCGCAGTGTTGCGCTCGATGCCGACCTGCGCGACCCGGACGCCACCACGGCCTTGGTCGATCGCGCCACCGCCGCCCTCGGCCCGGTCGACCTCCTGGTCAACAGCGCCGCCGTCTTCGAGCCCGGTGGGCTGCGGGAAACCCCTCTCGAGCAGTTCAACCAGCATCTCGAGGTCAACTTGCGGGCCCCCTACCTCCTCTCGCAACGGTTCGTCGAGCTGCTGCCGACCGAGCGCGAATGCCCCGCCATGGCCAGGTCGGGCGAGTCGAT
>CAZRFU010000058.1:0-872 GCA_964599475.1 uncultured Thermoanaerobaculia bacterium | reverse complement strand
GCCCGGCCACTTCGCCTACCGCCTCGCCAAAGCCGCGCTCGAGGCGATGACCAAAAACCTCGCCGTCGAGCTCGCGCCTCGGATCCGCGTGCTGATGATCGCCCCCGGCGCCATCCTCCCCGCGCCCGGCGAACCACCCGAACGTCTCGAGGAGATCGCCAAGACCCGCGTGCCACTGCGCCGCCACGGCTCAGCCGCAGCCGTCGCCGGCCATATCGTGCACTTGCTGAAGGATCCGTTCCTCACCGGGGTGGTGTTGCCGGTTGATGGGGGGGAGTGGTTGTAGGAGGTACCGGGTACTGGGTACCGGGTACTGGGGATCGCGGATTTGGGATGTGGGACTGGGAAGAGGGGACCAACGCGGCAACCGCAACCGAAGTCGGAAGAAGACCTGGACTCGGAAGAAGATCTGATGGTTCGGAGAAGAGCGACGCTCGTTGGTGCAGAGCGTTGGCCAAGATTCGCGGTGGTTGCGGTGTCTGCCCCTCCCTCCCGGCTGGTGAAGCGCGACGATCCCCTTCGGGTCCGTGAGCCTCAGTGCCGCTGCAGCCGTCGGCGGCCCTTGCTTGGGTCGTTCTTCTGGGCGGATTTGGCAATCTCGGCGCGGTGATGGAACACCTCATTCCACCGATCCGCGAGCTCCTCGCGCCACCGCCCGCTCGCTGACCAGCAGGCGGTCGATGAGGAGGGGACCAGGGACCCGGGATCCGCCGGAGGAGTTGGCGCCGGGCGCTCCGGTGCAGGGGCAGCCGAAGCGTCCCAGCGCGCACCTCTTTTGGGCAGGACGAGCGTCAACCCATTCCTGCCGGGCTCCGCTGCGGTCGTCGAGCCGGAGCGCCAAGGCGTGAGGTCGTGTGCGAAGCGGCGTCGCG